>NZ_JAKKFI010000059.1 GCF_022230955.1 Micromonospora cabrerizensis | reverse complement strand
GGACGTCACAGGTGCGTCGGGCGGGGATATCGGAGTGGGCTGGTAGAACAGCAAGGCGACGAGTGTAACCCGGTACGTGGCCGGGTGCGCGGCGACATGGATTGCGACGCAGAGTACGCCGAACTCGATGCGGTTGTACAGCTCGACCTCGGACTGGGCGGCGCGCAGCACGTCCACGACCAGCGCGTTGTCGTGCCGCGGTGCGGCCGAGTCGGCACCGGCCAGGACCAGCAGGTTCTCGTCGTTGCGGCGCATTCGGGTGGCCAGGTGGTCCAGCTCGAAGAGCTGCGCGAGCCGCTTCGGGTCCTCCTCGCCGCGCTCGATCGCGTCCAGCTCACCGATCATCCGGTCGACCAGGGTCTGACTACGGCGGGCCAGGTTGAGGAACATCGCCGAGACGCTGGTACGAAGCGCCGCCTGCTCGGCGGCGACCCGTACCGCCTCGCGGTGGACGACGTTGAAGGCCAACGCCACCTGACCGACCTCGTCGCGGGTGTTGAGCTGGATCGGGTCCCGGACCTGGCGGACGATCTCCTCCACCCCGCCGTCGCCCACGCTGCCCATGGTCTGCAGCCGCTGCACCGCGTCCGGCAGGTCGTGGTTGGCCACCGAGAGGGCGCCCTCACGCAGCCGGCGCAGCGAGTGGTTGAGCGAGCGGGCCAGCACCACGGCCAGCGACACGGCGATGATCAGGGTCAGCAGCACCAGGACCGACTCGACCACGGCCTGCCGGATGACGTCCGAGCGCGCCTCGTCGGCCTGCTGGAGCAGGCGGTCCTGCAGTTGGATCTCGGCCCAGCGCATCAGGTCGTTGACCGCGCCGATGGCGGCGGTGGCGTCCTGTGCGGTGACCAGCGGGCGCTGCCCGACCGAGCGGGTGATGTCGGTGGCCACCCGGTCGGCCAGGCCGACCGCGTCACCGGAGACGGTGCTGTCGACCAGGGAACGCTGCACCGGGTCTGCGGCCAGCGAGAACGCGACCAGGGCCTCCTGCTGACCGGTCAGCGTCGCGACGAAGGAGGAGAACTGCTCCGAGTCGAGCTGACCCGCCGTCAGCGCCGTGAAGGCGACCGCCTCCTCCTCGGCCACCGCGGCCTTGGCGCGGGCGAAGGCGGCGACCGCCCGGCGGCTGTCCGCCAGGCTCTCGTCGCCGGGCAACTGGGCCAGGCCGTCGCCGTAGGAGACCAGGTCGGTGAGGATCACGCCGTAGCGGAGCACCGCCTCGGCGACTGCCATCTGCCGGCGGTCCAGCACCTCCTGGCGGGTGCCGTTCAGGGTGGCCAGGTGGTCGTCGATGGCGGCCAGCCGCTCCCGCAGGGCGGTCGGCACCTCGCCGATCCGGTCCCGCTCGGCGCGGTACTCGTCCACCTGCTGCTGGGTCTGACGGACCCGCAGGTTGTACGCGTCGGCCGGCTGCTGGGGCGTGGCCAGGTAGGCCGCGGCGGCCATCCGCTCGGCCTGAAGGTCCTGGGTGAGGGCGCTGACGTCGATGGAGAGGGCCGTCAGCGATCGGGCCCGGGTGGCGTCGAAGGCACCCTCGCCGACGGAGATCAGGCGGACCGTCGCCAGCGCGATCACCGCCGCCACCGGGACAACCAGGATCAGGGCCAGCTTGGACCGGATCCGGGCGTCCCGCAGTCTCGGCAGCCGTCGGCGCGAACGCCGGGCACTGTCGCCGAGCGCGGGCAGGGTCGTCGGTCCGGTGCTCACGACATCGCCTCCGTCGTTTCTTCCCCGCCTGACCCGCCGAGCCATGCCGAAAGCGGAGGGGACCACGCGCGGCACGGCCGCGATTTCATCAGAGAAGATCGGGTTTGGGAAGCCGCAGTGAGGTAGGAAACGGTCGGACGGAGCGCATCCCGTGATCCGGGCAACTGATACCTTCATTTCCGCAAGCCCCTGAACAGGGCATGTAACTCCAGAGTGGTCACGCGTGTATGCAAAGTGAGCTTTTGCAAACATTGCGTTACCCCAGCATGTGGGATGGCCGTCCCGAAAATGCTGCCGGGGTCCGCGCTTGACCACAGCGCCGGCCATTGGCAAGGTTTTGCAGGCTTCGCGCACACCGTACGGCAGAGGAGATACCGTCCTCCACTGAGGACGGATTAGCGGCGGTGACCGGGCAGCGCCCGCGCCCGCACCTGGAGGACTGAGTTGAGCCCCATCCGCTCCGCGACCATCGCGGCGCTCGCATCGGCCGTAGTGGCCACCACGCTCACCGGCTGCCAGTTTGGCGGAGCGGAGAAGGACACGAGTCCGATCGTGATCGCCGCAGATCTCGAACTCTCCGGCGCCGCAGCCACCGTCGGTCAGACATACCAGCGGGCCCTCAAACTCAAGGTCGATCAGTTGAACTCGTCCGGAGCACTGAACGGCCGGGAGATCAAGCTGGACATCAAGGACAACCGTTCCGACTCCGCCGAGTCACTTCGCAACATCGTCGACTTCAGCAGCGATTCGCGGGTCAGCGCCATCATCATGGGCGGCTGCAACGAATGCGCTGTCGGCGCGGTCGGCACCATCAACGAGAAGCGGATTCCCACCATTGCGCTCGCCGCTTCCGGCGCGATCGCCAGCCCGGTCGCCGACCGGCGCTACGTGTTCAAGCTCGGCCCCAACGCCGCCGACAGCGCCGCCGCACTCACCACCGAACTGCGTCGCAACAACATCCGCAAGGTGGGGGCGCTCGTCAGCGACGACGACTACGGCCGGGAGGGCATGACCGCACTCAAGAGCGAGCTGGACAAGGCCAGGATCACGCTGCGCGAGCAGAAGGTCAAGACCACCGACACCGACGTCAGCCAGCAGGTTCGGCAGCTGGCCTCGGGCAAGCCCGACGCGCTCGTCTTCTGGACGCCGCCGGAGCAGGCGACGCTGGCCGCCACCACCGCCCAGCAGACCACCTTCCGCGGGTCGCTGTTCTTCGACGCGGGGGCGGCCGGTGACCTCTTCCTCGGCGCGGCGGCCAAGGCCACCGAGCGGGCCACGCTGATCTTCACCCAGACCATGGTGATCGACGACGTAATCGCGACCACCCCGGCCAAGGCGGCGCGACGGCAGTGGTTCCAGGACTACACGGCACGCTTCGGCGGATACAACGGGTCGTCGTCCTTCGCCGCGGACGCGGTCCAGTTGATCGCCGACGCGGAACTGCGCGCCGGTGGTGAGATCGGCGCGGTGGACCGCGACGGCATTCGGGACGTGCTCGAAACGTCCCAGATGGATGGCCTGTCGGGCCCGATCCGCATGACGCCGGACAATCACAGCGGCCTGATGCCGCAGGCCCTCACCACGTTGGTCGCTCGTAACGGCCGCTGGCGCCTGGCGGGGTAACGCTCCCCGGCCACGCGTGATCGACTCGGCTTTACCGATATCGCGGTAACCAAGACGGTCCGACACCCCAACTTCATGGAAACCGAGTCGACCAAAAGGGCCGGCCTCCCGATGGGGAGGCCGGCCCGACACATTCCTGCGGCGGATCAGCGGCTGCTGGTGGTTTCGCGGACCCAGGGCAGGGCGATCCGTTCGCTCAGCACGAGCGCCGAGTAGAGCAGAATGCTCACCAGCGCCACCAACATGATCGCCGCCCACGCGGTGGCGGTGTCGCCGATACCGGCGTACTGCGTGATCACGTAGCCGAGGCCACTCTCGCCGGCCTGGAACTCACCGATCACCGCGCCGATCGCGGCCAGTGGCATTGCCACCTTGAGCCCGACGAAGATCTGCGGCAACGCGGCCGGGAAGCGCACCTTGCGGAATGCCTGCCAGCGGGAGGCGTTCCAGGAGCGCACCAGTTCGGCCAGGTCGGCCGGCGTGGTGGTCAGCCCGGTCGCCGTCGAGAGCACGATCGGAAAGAAGCAGAGCAGGAACACCATGGTCAGGATCGGCTTCTGACCCCAGCCGAGCGCCACCACCAGCAACGGGCCCAGCGTGATCTTCGGCACCGCGTTCACCGCGACCAGCAGAGGGGTGAACATCCGCTCCACCGTGCGGGAGCTGGCCAGGGATAGTCCGATCAGGACACCGGCGACCGCCGAGAGCGCGAAGCCGATCAGGATCTCCAGCAGGGTGGCCCAGGTGTGTTCCAGCATCTGGGCGGGCTTGTCGACGAACGCGGTGAGCACCTCGCCGGGCGGCGGCAGGGCGGCGGGATGGATCAGCTCCAGCCGGGCGATCAGCCACCACGCCGCCAGGGCGATCAGGAGGCCGGCCGCGGGCAGCACCGCCCCGGCCCCGGCCCGGAGGCCGGCACCTCGACCCGCGCGCCCCGCCTCGGGGCCGGCGCCCGCGGGTGGGGTTCCCACCACCGGATCCGCTGACCGGATGTCGGTCATCTTGTCCTCCTCGAAATCCCACGGCCCCGGGGGCCGACGAGCGACGGGGGTACGTCCCACCGGAGCGGCGGAACGTACCCCCAGGTCACGACCGGACGATCAGGCCTTCGGCGCGAGGCTGAAGTCGATGATCTGCTCGGGGGTGATGTTCTGCTTCAGCGCGCCAGCGCCCTGCAGGATGGCGATGCTCTTGGCAACCCGACCGCTGTCCAGGGTGCCGATCGCGGTGCCGGTGTTGCCGGAACGGACGTACGCGGCCATCAGCTCCAGCTCGGCGGCGGCGGCGACCGGGTTGGCGGCGTCGACGTTCTTCTTCAGGATCTCGCCGGCCTCCTTGGAGTTGGCCAGGCTGTACTCCAGGCCCTTGAGCAGCGCCCCGGTGAACTTCTTCACCATCTCGGGCTTCTCCTTGGCGATCTTCGTGGAGGTGATCAGCACGTTGCCGTAGAGGTCCTGCATCACGTTGCTGTACGGCAGCATGACGGCCTTCTTCTTGGCGACCGCCTCGATCGTCGGCTGACCGACGACGAACTGGCCGATGCCGTCCACCGAGCCGGAGGCCAGCGTGCCGATCAGGTTCTGCGCCTCACCGTTGACCCAGGTCACCTTGCTCGCGTCCACGCCGGCGAGCCGGGCGTACGTCGGGAACAGGTTGCGGACCACGGACCCGGGGGTGTCGGCGAGCTTCTTGCCCTCCAGGTCCTTCGGGGAGGCGATGTTCTTGCCCTCGACCGAGGCGATGCCGGCCATGGTGCGCTGCTGGATCGCGGCCACCACGGTGAAGTCCTTCGCCTGGCCGTTGCCGACCTGGAGCAGACCGCCGGTGAGGTCGATCGGGCCGAAGTCGGCCTGGCCACCGACGATGGTCTGGATCACACCGCCCGTGCCCTGGCCGGCCTTGATCTCGACGTCGAAGCCGGCGTCCTTGAAGAAGCCCTTCTCCTTGGCCACCCAGGCGTAGGAGTCACGGCCGAAGTTACCGAAGGAGGTGAGGTAGGTCACCTTCTCCAGCGCCCCGCCGTTGCCGCCCTTGGCGTCGTCTGACGAGTCCGACCCGCTGCTGCAGGCGGAAACGAGAGCGAGGGCAGTGGCCAGCGCGGCCGTAGCGACCGTACGGGTCAGCCTTCTCATCAGTAGCACCATGTCCTTTCCTACCGGGGCCGACGGGCCGCCGGAGGGGGTTGTCGTGACGGGCCGGCGGGAGGGGTGGAAGCCGGGCGCCGCCGTCGTGGGGGGACTCTTCGCGGGCACAGCGTACGAGAAACCCACCTTTGCGACGCCAGGCGTATCGGGTTGCGGAACGGAAACAACCTGACGACCACCCCGGACGGTGCGATACGTCGACGGGCGGGCTAGCCTTTGTCGGATTCCTGACCGTCCACTCAGCGGAGGCCACCGGAGATGATCCGACTGTCCGGGGTGTCCCGTACCTTCGAGGGCCGATCCGGCCGGGTGGAGGCGCTGCGCGGCATCGACCTCGACGTCGCCGAGGGCGAGTTCGTCGCGGTGCTCGGCCGCTCCGGCTGCGGCAAGTCCACCCTGCTGCGGCTGATCGCCGGGCTGCTCCCGCTGACCGCCGGCGAGATCACCGTGGCCGGTACGCCGATCGCCCGTCCTCGCCAGGACATCGCCATGCTGTTCCAGAAGCCGGCGCTGCTGCCCTGGCGCACCGTGCTGGACAACGTCCTGTTGCCGGTGGAGATCTTCGGCTGGAGCCGCGCCAAGCACCGCGAGCGCGCCCGGCGACTGCTCGACGTGGCCGGTCTTGCCGGTTTCGAGAAGCGGCTGCCGCACGAACTCTCCGGCGGCATGCAGCAGCGGGTCTCGCTGTGCCGGTCGTTGATCGGTGAGCCCCGGGTGATGCTGATGGACGAGCCGTTCTCGGCGCTGGACGCGCTCACCCGCGAGGAACTCTCCGGCGAACTCCAGCGGGTGCACATGGAGAACAAGCCGACCATCGTCTTCGTCACCCACTCCATCGACGAGGCGGTGCTGCTCGCCGACCGGGTGGTCGTGCTGAGCCCCCGCCCCGGCCGGATCCGCAAGGTGCTCGACGTCGACATCCCCCGGCCCCGCACCCTGGGCCGCAACGCCCACCTGGCCGATGTCGCGCGAGTCAGCGCCGACCTGCACGAGCTGTTGATGGAACGCGACGAACCGGCCACGGCCGGCACGGAAGGACGATGAGCATGCGGGTGTCGGTCTTCACCGAACCCAACCGGGGCGCCACCTACGACACCCAGCTCCGGTTCGCCCGGCTGGTCGAGGCCTGCGGCTACGAGGGTTTCCTCCGCGCCGACCACTACCAGTCGATGGGCGCCGACCCGGGCCTGCCCGGCCCGACGGACGCCTGGCTGACCCTCGCCGCGCTGGCCCGGGAGACCGAGCGGATCCGGCTCGGCACCCTGGTGACGTCGGCCACCTTCCGTCTCCCGGGCCCGCTCGCGGTGATGGTCGCGCAGGTCGACCAGATGAGCGGCGGCCGGGTCGACCTGGGCATCGGTGCCGGCTGGTACGAGCGCGAGCACACCTCGTACGGCATCCCGTTCCCGCCGGTCGGCGAGCGCTTCGACCGGCTGGCCGAGCAGCTTGAGGTGATCACCGGGCTGTGGCGGACCCCGGCCGGCGAGACCTACAGCTACACCGGCGACCACTACCGGCTGGTGGAGGCCCCGGCCCTGCCCAAACCGGTGCAGGTGCCCGGCCCCCCGATCATCGTGGGCGGACGCGGCCCCAAGCGCACCCCGGAGCTGGCCGCCCGGTACGGCGACGAGTTCAACATGCCGTTCAAGTCCGTGGCGGCCACCGCCGAGGCGTTCGACCGGGTGCTTGAGGCCTGCGAGCGCACCGGGCGGGCGGAGTCCGGGCGCGACCCGCTGGTGCTCTCCGCCGGGCTCGTCGTGGCCATCGGCCGGACCGACGCGGAGGCCCAGCGGCGGGCCGCGCCCCTGCACGAGAAGAGCGCGCTGCCGCCGGAGGACCCGGTGGTCGGTTCCCCCGATCAGCTCGCGCAGCGGATCGGCGAGTTCGCCGCGATCGGCGCCACCCGGGTGCACCTGCGTCTGATCGACTTCGACGACCTCGACCACCTCGAACTGATCGCCGCCGAGGTGCTCCCCCAACTGGACGGAGAACGATGACCGACGTGATCGACGGAACCGAACTCGGGCCGGTCGGCCAGGAGATCGTGTTCGAGAACGACCGGGTCCGGGTCTGGCACATCCGCCTCGAACCGGGCGAGCGGCAGCCGCTGCACCGGCATGACCACCCCTATCTGGTGGTGGCGATCGAGGGCGCGAAGAACGTCGTGCAGACCATCGACGGCACCCTGATCGACGCCGACGAGCCCGCCGGTGGCGTCGTCTACCGGGACCCGGGTGCGGTACATATGCTCACCAATGTCGGAGACACGACTTACCTGGCTCGGCTGGTCGAACTCAAGTAGACCCGCCGAGCGCGCGCCTGCGCGTTGCGCGGCGTGCCGGTGGCGATTCGGTGTACCGGGTGCGTAACGTGCCCGACATGGCCTTTCGGACCTGGGGCAGACTGCTGCTCACGGCGCTCGGGGTGAGCGTGTTGGCCGGAGCCGGCCAGCTCGGCGTCGCGTACGGTTTCGGCATCGTCCGGCTGACCGGCGCCTTCACCGGTACGACCGTCAACCAGTGGCCGACCCAGCTCGTCTGGGTGGGTTGGTTCGCCGCGAACGCCGCCGTCGCCGGCGCCGTCCTGACCGGACGCCTCGCTCGCCGCGACGCACCGGCGGTCAGCACCGGCCGCCAGTTGGCTATCGGTGGCGCGGCAGCGCTCGGTGCCACCGTCATCGCTCCGCTCTGCATGCAGCCCGCCCGCGCCGCCGAGTTGATCTCCGTCGACCCGGTGTGGGCGGTGGGCATCTGCGCCGTACTCGGTGCGGTGATCGGGGCGGGCGCGGCGATCGCCGTGCTGCTCCGGCCCGAGCTGGGCTGGAACATGGCCGCGGTGGCCGGCGTGGTCTGGCTGCTGGCGCTGATCTCGGTCCTGCCGTCGCTCGGCACGACCGGCCCCCTGCCGACCGTGCGGCTCGGCGTCCTGGAGCCGAGCTGGCTGGCCGACGACGCCGCGCAACGGCTGTCGCTGCTCCTGCTTCCCATCGTGGCGCTGCTGGCCGGTGTGGCGACCGCCGGGCTGGCTCGCTGGCGGGGCCAGGCGCCCCTGATCAGCGGGGCCACCGGTGTTGCCGGTCCGGTGCTGGTGGCGTTCGCGTACCTGACCGCCGGCCCGGGTGACGCCGTCGATCGCTACCAGGCCACTCCTTATTACGGCTCGTTGATCGCGATCCTCGCCGGTGCGCTCGGTGCGGCTGCCGCGGCGCTGCTCCGCTGGCCCGTGGGCGCTCGCAACGCGGACCCGCAGGCGATCGAGCCGTCCGACATCCTGCGCCCACTGCCCCCCGGCCCGGCCCTGCCGGGCTCCGCGTCGGCGAACCCGACGAACGACCCGGACACCACCGACCGCAGCGACGCGCAGCCGCCCGCCGACGCCACGCCCGCCGGTGGTGTCGTCGCAGGCCCGTGGGCCGCAGCCGGCTCCGATGGCGTACGCACCGCACCGGCCCACTGGGACTGGCCGGCCTCCACCACGGGCGGCCACGATGGTCCGGCCCCCGCCGTTCCGGCGAAGCCCGCAGCCTGGCTGACCGACCCGACCGGTGAGTTCACGGCCGGAGCGCAGACACGCCGGCCGGTCCCGGACGACGTCACCTCCGTGGCCGGGACCGAGCGCTCGGCCGCCACCGGCGTCAGCAGCCCCACCGACGCCGCCCCGGCCAGCGCCAGGGCCGGCCGCGCCGGTGCCGCCGCCCCGACAGCCGGCCCGACCGACTCCGCAACACCCACGAGCGCAACCAGCACGGCTACGACCGGTGCTGGCAAGGCCGGTGCTGACACGACCAGTACGAGCGCGGCCGGCACGATCAGCACGGGCACGACCGCCACGGGCGCGACCAGCACGGGCACGATCAGCACGGGCACGACCGACGCCGGCGCGGCCAGCACGGGTACGACCAGCACGGGTACGACCGCCACGGACGCGGCCAGCACGGGCGCGACCAGCACGGGCACGACCGACGCCGGTACGGGCGACGCAGCGGCGCCACCCAAGCCGCGCCGGGTCCGTAAGCCGAAGGTCAGCCCGGGTGCCGCCATCTCTGACTCGGCCGATGACGCCTCGCCGTCGGAGTCGGATGTCGCCGACGACGCGGCCACCGGCCGCGGCAGGAAGGTCACCCGAGCGGGCAGGCCCGCCGACAGCACCGGTTCCGGCACGACCACCGACACCCCCGTGCGGAGCAGGGAGAGCCAGGACACCGGCTCCGAGCGGACCACCGAGGCCGCCCCGACCGCCGCAACCGGCTCGAAGGCAGCCCCGGCCGCCGTGGTCGGTTCGACGGGAGCCCCGGCCGCCGCGAAGGCCGAGTCGGTCAACCCACCCCGCACCCGGGCTGCCACCGCCGGAACGGAAGCGGCCAACCCGACGGCGGAAGCAGTCCCGTCCTCCCGCGTGCCGGCCGCCGCACCCAGCCCGAAGGCGGGAGGACCCGACCCGAAGACAGGAGCAGCCAGCCCAGAGGCGGAAACACCCGACCCGAAGGCGGACGCGACCAAGCCTCCCCGGGCCACGGCCGCCGCCAGCAGCGCAGAGGCGAAGGCCGCCGACCTGCCGCGCAGCGAGGCCACCGCAACCAGCTCGAAGGCCGAAGCGGCCAACCCGCCGCGCACCCCGGCCGACCCGCCGCGCACCCCGGCCGACCCGCCGCGCACCCCGGCCAACCCGCCGCGCACCCCGGCCAACCCGCCACGTACCCCGGCCACGGCAGCCAGCCCGAAGGCCAGGAAGGGTGATCCGGCCAGTGCGTCCGCGACCGAGCGGGCGGGCGGAGCCGACGACGCCGCACCGGCCGCCACCGAGGACGGTGCCGGGTTGTTCGGCAGCACGGCCGCCGGCGAACCGGACACCGACCGGTGGACGCCGGCGCCTTCGGCCTGGCCGGTCAGCGCGGCCTGGACGGTACCGCCGCAGGCCACTGCTCCGGGGCCAGCGACACCGGAGACGCCGACCGGGTCGGACAAGCCGACCGGGCCGACGCCGAGACCCCGGCACCGGGCACCGTTGCCGGACCTCAGCAGGGCCAGCACCTGGAACGCCTTCGACACCACCCGTCGCGCCGGGCAGGCGGAGTCCGCGGACAGTTCGGCGGCTCGGACGACGCCCACCAGTCCGGCTGCGGCCGGCGAGACAGCCGCCCGCCCTGGAAGCCCGAGCCGGACGGACGCGCCGGTCATGCCGGGAACGGCTGGCACGCCCACCGAAGCCGCCACCGCCACCGCCACCGGCACCGGCACCGACGAGTCGGCGAAAACCGGCACCGACGAGTCGGCGAGCACCGACGCCACACCGGCCGCGTCGAAGCCGGGCAAGGTTGCTGAACAGCCTTCCCGCCGAGGACGCCTCGGTGGCCTCTTCCGCCGCAACCGGTCCCGGGCCGACGAGGAGAGCCCGGAGTCGGCGGACGACGTGGAGCCGCTGCCTGCCCAGGACGAGGAGTTCGTCGACTGGGTCGCCGGGCTGAGCAAGCCGGTGTCGGACAACGAGCCGGAGCAGGAGAACGGTCGCCGGTCGCTGCGCTCCACCGGTCGGCACCACCGCGAGTGACTCCACCCGCAGGCACGTCAGGAGCCCGGCCCACCTGCTTGATCGACTCGGGTTCACCGATGTCGGCCTGTCCGGCCCGCCCGGACACCACGGCATCAGTGAACCCGAGTCGATCACCCCCGGGAAGCGATCACCCAGGGCACAGGGTCAGGCCAGCGGTAGGTACACCCGTCCGCCGCCGGTCACGAACTCCTCCGACTTGTCCTTCATGCCGCGGGCCGCGTACTCCTTCAGCTCCTGGGTGATCTTCATGGAGCAGAACTTCGGGCCGCACATCGAGCAGAAGTGTGCCGTCTTCGCCGGCTCGGCGGGCAGGGTCGCGTCGTGGTACGACCGCGCGGTCTCCGGGTCCAGCGAGAGGTTGAACTGGTCCTCCCAGCGGAACTCGAACCGCGCCTTCGACAGCGCGTCGTCCCACTCCTGCGCGCCGGGGTGGCCCTTGGCCAGGTCTGCCGCGTGGGCCGCGATCTTGTACGCGATCACGCCCGCCTTTACGTCGTCCCGGTCCGGCAGGCCGAGGTGCTCCTTCGGGGTCACGTAGCAGAGCATCGCGGTGCCGAACATGCCGATCATGGCGGCGCCGATCGCCGAGGTGATGTGGTCGTACGCCGGCGCGATGTCGGTGGTCAGCGGACCGAGCGTGTAGAACGGCGCCTCGTGGCACCACTCCTGCTGGAGGTCCACGTTCTCCTTGATCTTGTGCATCGGCACGTGGCCGGGGCCCTCGATCATCACCTGGACGTCGTACTCCCAGGCGACCTTCGTCAGCTCGCCGAGGGTGCGCAGCTCGGCGAACTGCGCCTCGTCGTTGGCGTCCGCGATCGAGCCGGGCCGCAGCCCGTCGCCGAGAGAGAACGTCACGTCGTACTTCGCGAGCAGTGAACACAGCTCGGCGAAGTTGGTGTAGAGGAAATTCTCCTCGTGGTGCGCCAGGCACCAGGCCGCCATGATCGAGCCGCCCCGGGAGACGATCCCGGTGACCCGATCCACGGCCAGCGGCACGTACGGTAGCAGCACCCCGGCGTGCACCGTCATGTAGTCCACGCCCTGCTCGGCCTGCTCGATCACGGTGTCCCGGAACACCTCCCAGCTCAGCTTCACCGGGTCACCGCCGACCTTCTCCAACGCCTGGTAGATCGGCACCGTCCCGATCGGCACCGGCGAGTTGCGCACGATCGCCTCGCGGGTCTCGTGGATCCGCTTCCCGGTGGACAGGTCCATCACGGTGTCCGCACCCCAGCGGGTGGCCCAGGTGAGCTTCTCCACCTCCTCGGCGACCGACGAGCTGACCGCCGAGGTGCCGATGTTGGCGTTCACCTTGACCAGGAACGCCTTGCCGATGATCGCCGGCTCACACTCCGGGTGGTTCACGTTGAGCGGCAGCACCGCCCGGCCGGCGGCGATCTCGGCCCGCACGAGTTCCGGGTCGACGTTCTCCCTGATCGCCACGAACTCCATCTCCGGCGTCACCACACCGGCCCGCGCGTACGCGAGCTGCGTGGGCCGGCGACCGTCCACCCCGGCCAGTGGTGTGCCCGCACCCCGTACCGGCGCCACGTCACCACGCTCGGCGATCCACGGTCCGCGCAGCGGCGGAAGCCCGACCTCGGGGTCGGAACCGGGACCGGACGTGTCGTACAGCCGCACCGGCGGAAGATCCCCGGTCAGCCCCACCTCCGCGAACGGCACCCGGACGTCCGGCCGCGAACCCTCGACGTACACCTTGCCTCGTGCGTGCATGACAGCCTCCCTGGTGATCAAGCGGACCAGCCGAAGTGGTTCAGCGGTCCACGCCCCGCGCCCAGCTCCCAGCCCCGTGCGCCGGTCAGCGCGCGGAGCACGTACTCCTTGGCGGCACCCACCGCCGCCGGCACCGGGTCGCCCAACGCGAGCCGCACGGCGATCGCCGCCGAGAACGAGCACCCGGTGCCGTGGGTGTGCCGGGTCGTCACCCGGGGGGCGCGCAGCAGCGTGGTGACGCCGTCGCCGTGCAGCACGTCGACCGCCTCGCCGCCGTCCAGGTCACCCCCGGTGACCACGACGTACTCGGGGCCGCCGGCCGCGAGCGCCTCGGCGGCCACGACCATCCCGGCCACGTCGTCCACCGGGCGTCCGGTGATGGCCGCGGCCTCCGCGCAGTTCGGCGTCGCCACCCTGGCGTACGGGAGCAGCCGCTCGACCGCGCCCACCACGCCGAGCCGGTGGCCGCTGGTGGCGACGAGCACCGGGTCTACGACGAGCTGGGGCAGCCGGCCGGCACGTGCGGCCTCGGCCACCACGTCGGCGACCGCCGGCGTGCCGAGCATCCCCGTCTTGACCGCCGCGACGGTGAAGTCGGCGAGCACGCTGTCCAACTGCTCGGTGACGGTGCGCGGAGGCAACGGCAGGACGGCGTCGACGCCTCGGGTGTTCTGGGCGGTGACCGCCGTGAGGACGCTGGTGCCGTACGCGCCCAGCGCGGCGAAGACCTTCAGGTCGGCCTGGATGCCCGCACCGCCGCCGGAGTCTGAGCCGGCGATGGTGAGGATGGTGTGCGGGGTCATCTTCCCTCGCTTTTGGTTGCGGTTTGGGGCTGCGGCGGGCCGTTGCTTGTTGCGGTTTGGGGCTGCGGCCGACCGTGCCCACTCCGGGCGGTCAGGCTTGATCCCTGCGTGGGCACGGTCGGCCGCAGCCCCCGTCGTGGGGACCTGGCTGACTCCGCGCCGGGTTTTGTGAGCTTGGGGGTGACCGCCTCCACATAGGCGCTGGTGAGGGTGGTGGCTGTTTCGGTGGGGTCTTCGGCTCGCATGATCGCGCCTAGTACCGCCACCCCGACGGCTCCCGCCTTGACGCAGGCGGTTACCTGTTCTGGGGTTTCCACTCCGCCGAGGGCCAGCAGGGGCACGGGGCTGGTCTCGACCAGCTTTCGCAGGCCGCCCGGTCCCAGGGGTGGGCCGTAGCCCGGTTTTGTCCTTGTGGGCCAGATCGGGGAGACGGTGGCGTAGTGCTCGGTGGTCAGGCGGTTCAGCTCGGTCTCGGTGTGGCAGGAGCGGCCGACCAGACTGTGGGTCGGCGGCGGGTACGGGCCGGCGGCGGGCAGGTGCACGGCGTCGCCGCCGAGCGGGTCGGGGCCGGCCACGACGAGGGTCCCACCGACGTCGGCGAGGATCGCCCGCAGGTCGGCGGCGAGGGCGGCGCGCTCGGCGCGGGGCAGGTCCTTCTCCCGCAAGACCACCCAGCGCACTCCCCCGGCCACGGCTCCCGCCACGACCCGGTCGAGCCCGACCCGTGCGACGAGCCGGTCGGTCAGCAGGACAACACCCGACGGCGGGGTCACAGGTCCGGTCTTCCCTCGTCGGGTGTGGAGGCGAGCGCGTGGAAGCGCCGGGCGATCCGGCCGGCCCCGGCCGCCAGCCGGCCCGCCTCCACCGCGTACCGCATCGCGGTCGCCATCGCCACCGGGTCCTCGGCCCGGGTCACCGCGCTGGCCAGCAGCACCCCGTCGCAGCCCAGCTCCATGGCCAGGGCCGCGTCGGAGGCGGTGCCGATGCCCGCGTCGAGGATCACCGGCACGTCCACCCCCTGCCGGATGAGCCGGATGTGGTGCGGGTTGCCGATGCCGAGCCCCGAACCGATCGGGGAGCCGGCCGGCATCACCGCGGCACAGCCCACGTCGGCAAGCCGGCGGGCGAGCACCGGGTCGTCGCTGGTGTACGGCAGCACGGTGAAGCCGTCGGCGACCAGCTCCTCGGCGGCGCGGAGCAGCTCCACCCCGTCGGGCAGCAGCGTCCGCTCGTCGCCGATCACCTCCAGCTTGACCCAGTCGGTGTCGAACGCGTCCCGGGCCAGCCGGGCCACCTTGACCGCCTCGGTGGCGGTGTGGCAGCCGGCGGTGTTGGGCAGCAGCCGTACCCCGCACCGGTCCAGCAGCTCCAACAACCCGCCGGTGGAGCCCGGCGCGGTGCCCACCCGGCGCAGCGCCAGGGTGACCAGCTCGGTGCCGGACGCCCGGATCGCCTGTTCCAGCACGTGCAGGTTCGCGGCACCGCCGGTGCCGAGGATCAACCGCGAGGTGAACGTCGCCCCACCCAGCTCGAACGTCATGCCGCTCACCCGCCCTGCGCCGCGGTGAGCACCTCGACCCGGTCGCCGTCGCGCAGCGCCGTGGCCGGCCATCCGGCCCGGGGCACGACCTCACCGTTGACCGCGACCGCCACCCCCCGCTGTTCGGGCACGAGGTCGCGCACCAGGTCGGCCACCGACGCGCCGCCGGGGACGCTGCGTCCGGCCCCGTTCACCGTCAACTCCACCGGTCCCCCTCCATCGTCGGTTCAGGTCCGCCCGTCGCGGCCGGCGCGGGATCCGTCGAGCCGGTGCCGACGAACCGTTCGGGTCCGAAGGGCGCAAGCAGCGGATCGGGTACGCCGCCGAGCACCAGGTCGGTGATCAGGTCGGCGGTGATCGGGGTGAGCACGATGCCGTGCCGGTGGTGCCCGGTGGCGGCCAGCACGTCTCCCCGACCGGGCAGCGGCCCGAGGATCGGCGCGTTGTCCGGGGTGCCCGGGCGCAGGCCGGCGACCGCCTCGACCAGGTCGTACTCGGCAAGCTCGGGCAGCAGGTCGACTCCGGCACGGAGCAGTCGCTGCACGGCACCGGCGGTGACCGTGGTGTCCGCCCGTTCCTCGACCGTCGCGCCGAGCACGACCTCGCCGTCGGCGCGGGGCACCAGGTAGACGGGTTCGCCGTCGGCGTACCCCCGGATCACGTGCCGGAAGCCAGGCGCGACGCCGTCGGGCGCGCGGAGCCGGAGGATCTGGCCCTTCACCGGCCGGACGGGCAGGCCGGTGAGTGCGGCGGCCCCGCAGCCGGCGGCGACCACGGTGACCGATGCATCCACATCGGACAGGTGCGCGACCGCCTGCGGCACCAGCACCGCGCCGGCCCGCTGCGCGGCCGTGCGCAGCGCCGGCACCAGCATCCGGGGGTCGACCTGGTGGTCGGTGGGCGCGAGCGCGCCGCCACGTACCCGGGGGGCGAGCGCCGGCTCGCGGTCGCGCAGCTCGCTGGGGCGCAGTGGGGTCACCGGCAGACCCAACCCCTGCTGGTACGCCCAGAGCCGGCGCGCCTCGGCCAGGTCGTCGCCGGTCAGCCCCACCATCAGGGTGCCCTCGGTCCGGTAGCCGATCCCGGTGCCGGTCGCCGCGGTCAGCTCGGCGGCGAACGCCGGCCAGCGGGCGGCGGACGCCAGCAGCAGCTTGGTCAGCTGCCGCTCACCGAAGTACGCCTCGGCGACCGGCGAGAGCATGCCGGCGGCCACGGCCGACGCCCCCGAGCCGGACGCCGGGTCGTGCACCACCACGCGCAGCCCTCGGGCGGCGCAGCGCCAGGCGATCGCCAGCCCGATCGGCCCCGCCCCCACCACCGCGACGTCCGGCCGGGCCCGGTCGCTCGATCGCGCCGACTCCGACCGGCCGGTCAGCACGTCAGGGCCTCGATCAGCTCGGCGGTCGCCCGCGCCGGGTCGGCGGCAGCGGAGACCGCCCCGACGACCGCCACCCCGTACGCCCCGGCAGCCCGTAGCTGCGGCACCCGCTCGGCGGTCACGCCGCCGATCGCGATGACCGGCACGTCGACCGAGTCGACAACGGCACGTACGCCCGCTGGCCCGATGGGATCCGGCAGGCCGGACTTGGTGCTGGTGGTGTGGCACGGGCCGACGCCCAGGTAGCTGGCTCCCGCCGCGACCGCCACGGCCGCCGTTCCCGGCGCGCGGGCGGTGGCGCCCAGCACGCCGGCCGGGCCGAGCACCCGGCGGGCGGCGGCGACCGGCAGGTCGTCGGCCCCCACGTGCCCACCGGCGGCACCGACCGCCAGCGCCACGTGCAGCCGGTCGTTGACCAGGCAGGTCGCCCCGTACGGCACACAGAGCGCCAGCACCCGCTGGGCCAGCTCGTACGCCTCACGGTCGGTGGCGGAATCCTCGACCCGGACCTGCACCACCAGGTCGGCTCGGGCCACCGCGAGGGCGGCCCGGACCACGGTGAGCGGGTCTCGCCCGGGTCGGGTGTCGGTGATGAGATGCAGTCGCCCCAGGGACGGCACGGCAACGCTCCTCCCTGCGCCGGCATTATCCGGATCAGGTTCGACGGTCGGGGGCTTTCAGCCCCCCTCTCAGCCCGGTACACCGGGCTCCCGTGGGTTACTTGCGTGTCACCGTACGACAGATCCGCCGGTCTGCCAAGGCGGGTGTCGGCGGTGGCCGGCAGGGTGGGCCGCTCCAAACCGAGCGAGATCCAATGGGGCACTTCATACGGTCCTGTTCGGAATGTCGCCTCCCGTTGCAGAACCGTTACCCGTCCGCATCTTGCCCGACATCGAGCCAGCCGAATTAATTTGTTCAGCGATTCGACAAAATGTTGGTGGGGGCACCTCGGCAGGGTGTGACCACCGGCTCCATCAGGGACGGCCTTCGGCGAGCCGACTCCCGCGATCTCCGTCACTACGACACAGGAGGCGGCGTGTCCCGTTCTCGTCGTGCCCGCGTACCCATCACCGCAACCCTGATCTCCCTGGCCATGGCCTCGACCACCCTGTTCGGCACGTCCGCGCAGGCGGCCGGCCAGGTCCCCCCACGGGACGCGAAAGCCGCAGCCCCGGTCAACCAGGTGGTGCCGAAGGCACCAAAGGCCGCGGCCGATCCCTTCTCCGTCCTCGTCTTCTCCAAGACCGCCGGCTTCCGGCACGACTCCATCCCCACCGGCGTCGCCGCCATCCAGCAGCTCGGTGCCACCAACGGATTCACCGTGGACAACTCCGAGGACGGCGCCGCATTCAACGACGCCAACCTGGCGAAGTACAAGGCCGTGATCTGGCTCTCCACCACCGGTGACGTGCTCGACGCCGAGCAGCAGGCGGCGTTCGAGCGCTACGTGAAGGCTGGTGGCGGCTACGTCGGCATCCACGCCGCGTCGGACACCGAGTACAGCTGGGCCTGGTACGGCGACCTGGTCGGCGCGTACTTCGCCAACCACCCGCAGAACCAGCAGGCCACGGTCAAGGTGGAGGACCACGCCCACCCGTCCACGACCGGCCTGCCAGACCGCTGGTCCCGGTTCGACGAGTGGTACAACTACCAGACCAACCCCCGGCCTGACGTGCACGTGCTGGCCAGCCTGGACGAGAAGAGCTACACCGCCGGTGCCGGCGCGATGGGTGCCGACCACCCGATCGCCTGGTGTCAGGACTTCGACGGTGGCCGGTCCTGGTACACCGGAGGTGGCCACACCCGGGAGTCGTACGCCGAGCCCGAGTTCCTGTCCCACCTGCTCGGTGGCATCCGGACCGCGGCCGGTGTCGAGAACGCCGACTGCGGTGCGACGAAGACCTCGAACTTCGAGAAGGTCGCGCTGGACAGCAACACCAGCAACCCGATGGAGCTGGACATCGCCCCGGACGGGCGGGTCTTCTACATCGAGCGCGACGGTCGCGTGCAGATCGTCAAGCCGGACACCGGCAGCACCGTCACCGCCGTCGACCTGGACGTCTTCACCGGTAACGAGGACGGCCTGATCGGCATCCGGCTCGACCCGGACTTCGCCACGAACAAGTGGGTGTATCTCTACTACGCCCCGAACGACGGCGTCACCCGCAACTCGCTGTCCCGCTTCACCGTGACCGGCGACACCATCGACCCGGCCAGCGAGAAGCAGGTGCTGCGGGTCGACACCCAGCGCAACACCTGCTGCCACGCCGGCGGCAGCATGACCTTCGACGGCGACGGCAACCTCTACCTGGCCACCGGTGACAACACCAACCCGTTCGAGTCGAACTCGTACACGCCGATCGACGAGCGGGCCGGGCGTCAGGACTACGACGCCCAGCGCAGCTCCGGCAACACCAACGACCTGCGCGGCAAGGTGCTCCGGATCCACCCGGAGGACGACGGGACGTACACCGTTCCGGCGGGCAACCTCTTCGCGCCGGGCACCGAGAAGACCCGTCCCGAGATCTTCGCGATGGGCTTCCGCAACCCGTTCCGGATCGGCACCGACCCGAAGACCGACACGCTGTACGTCGCGGACTACGGGCCGGACGCCAACGCGGACAACCCGACCCGGGGCCCGCGCGGTCTGGTCGAGTGGAACATCGTCACCCCGGGCAACTACGGGTGGCCGTACTGCACGGGCACGAACGAGGCGTACAACGACTACACGTTCCCGTCCGGCCCGAGCGGCGCGAAGTTCGACTGCGCCGCGCCGGTGAACAACTCGCCCAACAACACCGGCCTGACCAACCTCCCGCCGGTGGTCCCCGCGACCGTCGACTACGGGTACGCCGGTGACGCGCGTTACCCGGAGATCGGTGGCGGCGGCGCCCCGATGGGCGGCCCGGTCTACCGGTACGACGCCGACCTCAACTCCAACCGCAAGTGGCCGGCGTACTACGACGGCAAGGCTCTGCTCGGCGAGTGGAACCAGAACAAGATGTACACCATGCAGGTGACCCCCGACGGCAAGTCGTTGGTGGACATCAACCAGCTGCTCACCGGCATGAGCATGGTGCGGCCGATGGACTTCGAGTTCGGCCCGGACGGCGCGCTGTACCTGATCGAGTGGGGCAGCGGCTTCGGCGGCAACAACGACAACTCCGGCGTCTACCGGATCGACTACACCGCCGGTGACCGGGCACCGATCGCGGCGGCGTCCGCCAACCCGACCTCGGGACCGGCACCGTTGACGGTCACCTTTTCCAGCGCCGGCTCCCGGGACCCGGACGGTGGCGCGCTCACCTACGCCTGGACCTTCGGCGACGGGCAGACCTCCACCGAGGCGAACCCGACCCACACGTACGCCACGGCGGGCAACTACACCGCCCAGCTCACCGTCACCAACCCCAAGGGTCGTACCGCGGTGGCCAACGTGCCGGTCACGGTGGGCAACACGTCCCCGACGGTGACCATCGAGTTCCCACCGGACGGTGGGTTCTTCGAGTGGGGCGACCAGGTCCGCTACTCGATCAAGGTGACCGACCCGGAGGACGGGCAGATCGACTGCGCCAAGGTGAACCTCCAGGTACTGCTCGGCCACGACGAGCACGCCCACCCGCTGGAGCAGCACACCGGCTGCACCGGCACCGTGCAGACGTCGCTCGCCTCCGGGCACGGCGCCGAAGCGAACGTCTTCGCGGTCTTCGAGGCCACCTACACCGACGGTGGCGGGACCGGCGGGGCTAGCCCGCTCACCGGCCGCGCGATCGAGGTGCTCCAGCCCAAGCGCAAGCAGGCCGAGTTCTTCACCGCCACCGGGCGCGCCCCGGTGAGCACCGGCGGCGGCGACGCCGGCGTGCAGCGGGAGGCCGGCGCCGACACCGCCGGTGGCGGCCAGAGCGTCGCGTTCATCGAGGACGGTGACTGGTGGTCGGTCGCTCCGGCGGACCTGACCAACATCACCGAGATCCGGTTCCGGGCCGCCTCGGCAGGCGCCGGCGGTCGGATCGAGGTCCGTGCGGGTGCGGTTGACGGGCCGGTGGTCGCCACGGCCGTCGTGCCGTCGACCGGTGGTTGGCAGACGTACACGGACGTGAGCGCGCCGGTCACCGGTGCCGCGAGCGGCTCGCTGTACTTCCTGGCCCGCGACCCGAACGGCGGCAGCGGCTCGCTGTTCAACGTCAACTGGATGGACTTCGTCGGCCGCGGCGTCACGGAGAACGCGCCGCCGCAGGTCAGTGCCACGGCCACCCCGGCCACCGGCACCGCACCGGTCACCGTCGCCTTCGACGGCACGGCCACCGACGCCGAGGGCGACACCCCGCTGACGTACGCCTGGGACTTCGGTGACGGAGGCTCGGCGACCACCCTGGACGCCAGCCACACCTACACCAGCGCGGGCACCTTCACGGCCACCCTCACGGTGACCGACAGCAAGGGCGCCAAGTCGTACGCCACGGTGCCGGTGCGGGTCGACGCTCCGGACACGTCCTGCTTCGGGGCGCGTTCGGACGACTTCAACGGCAACAGCCTCGACAAGGCCCGCTGGACCAGCGTGATCCGGGAGAACCAGCTCTACTCGCAGAGTGGCGGCGCACTGCGGCTGCCCACCGGCGTGGGTGACCTCTACGGTGCTCGCAACGACGCCACCAACCTGGTGCTCCAGGCGGCCCCGACCGGCGCGTGGGAGATGACCACCAAGGTCACCCTGCCGGTGACGGCCAACTACCAGCAGGCCGGCCTTCTGGTGTACGGCGACGACGACAACTACGCCAAGGTGGACCTGCTGTACAACGGCAGCCGGCGGGTGGAGTTCATCCGGGAGGCTGCGGCCACGCCTCGCAACGAGGCCGCCGACGCCACCAACGCACCGGCGGGTGACACCGTGTACCTGCGGATCACCAGCGACGGGACGAACCTGACCGCGTCCGCCTCGGGCGACGGGCAGACCTTCACCCCGGTCGGTCGTTCGGCCGCGCTCGAGGGCATCACCAACCCGCGGATCGGGGTCTTCGCGCTCAACGGAGGCACCGAGGCGCCGGTTGTCGACGCCGCGTTCGACTCGTTCCAGGTCACGCCGGACGCCCCGGCCGGCCCGGTCGACCCGTCGGACGAGTTCACCGGTTCCACGTTGGACAAGTGCCGGTGGGACGCCATCACGCGGGAGGACCCGAGCGGTTACCGGGTCACCGAGGGCGCACTGCGGATCGACGTGCCCAACGGTGACATCTACGGCACCGACAACACCGGGCCGAAGAACTTCATCCTCCAGACCGCGCCGTCCGGCGACTGGACCCTGGAGACGAAGGTCGACGGCAGTCTGCTGAACGAGCAGTACCAGCAGGCCGGTCTGCTCGTGCAGGCCGACGACGACAACTATGTGAAGTTCGACTTCATCGCGGACAACCAGGCCGGCCAGGCGGTGACGCGGCGGATCGAGTTCCGCAGCGAGATCGCCGGGGCGGTCCAGAACCCGCAGCCCGAGGCGGCCAGCCTGACCTCGGCGGTGTGGCACCTGCGGCTGGCCCGCACGGGCGACACGTTCACCGCGTCGTACTCGGCGGACGGAACGACCTGGACGGCCTTGACCACGCTGACCAACAGCGCGGTGGGCGCCACCCCGAAGGTCGGGCTGTTCACCCTCGGCGCCGCACAGACGGCGTCGAAGACCGCCTCGTTCGACTACTTCCGGTTGAGCACGAAGGTCGCCGACGAGACCGCTCCGGTCACCACGGCGGCGGTTTCCGGCACCCCGACCGACGGGTGGTACACCGAGCCGGTGACGGTCACGCTCACCGGCGCCGACGAGACCGGCGGTAGCGGGCTCGCCAGCACCGAGTACCAGTTGGACGGGGCCACCACCTGGACGGCCTACACCGCACCGGTGGCGGTCAGCGGCGACGGCGAGCACGAGCTGCGGTTCCGCTCGACCGACAAGGCCGGCAACGTGGAGTCGACGAAGACCGTCTCGGTCAAGATCGACGCCACCGCGCCGGTGACCTCGGCGACGTTCGCTCCGGCGAACGACGCCGGCTGGCACAACGGGACGATCCCGGTCGTGCTGGCCTCGACCGACGCCGGTTCCGGCGTCAAGACGGTGGAGTGGTCCCTGGACGGTGGCGCGTGGACGCCGTACACGACGCCGGTCGAGGTGACCGGTGACGGGCAGCACGAGCTGCTGTTCCGCTCGACCGACAAGGCGGGCAACGCCGAGACGCTCAAGTCGGCGGTGCTGCGCATCGACGGCACGAAGCCGACGCTGCTGGTGTCCGGTATCGCGGACGGCCAGCTCTACGGTGACAGCCAGGACGTTCGGGTGTCCTGGCAGGCCGTCGACCCGACCTCGGGCATCGCGACCGTGGTCGGCCAGTTGGACGGCAAGGCGTACGCCAGCGGCACTCTCCAGGCCATGTACGAGCTGCCGCTCGGCCTGCACGAGCTGACCGTGACCGCGACCGACAAGGCGGGCAACCAGACCACCTCGGCGGTCCGGTTCTTCGTCACCACCTCGTTCCGGGACATGCAGGGCCTGCTGGACCGGTTCAAGGCGACGGGTCGGCTCTCGGCCAAGGCGCACAAGCAGTTGACGGCGAAGTTGGACGCGGCCCGTCAGGCCGAGGCAGCCGGCAACGACAGCAAGGCGATCAAGCAGTTGACCGCCTTCCGTACCCTGGCCGCCGACGCCACCCTGGTGGCCGAGGCGGAGATCCGGGACGTCCTGATCCGGGACGCCGACGCCATGATCGTCCGGCTCGGCGGCGCGGCCAGCAAGGCCGGGGTGAAGGCGAACGACGGCGCTCCGGTCAAGGGCACCGGACGCCTGGGTGAGGATGCCACCCGGCTCGCACCCGGTCGCCAGCTCTGATCCGACGAGGCCCCTCCCCGACGTCACGGCGTCGGGGAGGGGCCTCCCTCGTAGGTAGTGAGGAGATGTCCGTGACGGGTATCCGCAAGGTGGTGGCCGCCGTTCTCGTCGGGCTGGCCCTGAGCCTGTTCTCCGCTGCCCCGGCGGCCGCTCAGGCCGACAAACTCAAACTGACGGTGGCCGGTGACGGGGCTCAGGGAGTCACCATCCAGGCCCTCTACGCCGACGGCCGCCGACTGGACCGGGTGGTGCGGTTGGTCCTCACCGCGACCGGCCCGGACGGGCAGAAGGTCGGGCCGGTCCAGCTGGAGCCACAACCCGAGGGGCAGGGCTTCTACAGCAGCGGCCCGGTGCTCTCCACCGGCACGTGGAAGGTGGCGGTGGACTCCCCCGCTCCGCTGCCGGGCAAGGCCACCGCCACGGTGCAGGCCCGGGCGGCGCAGTCCCCGCCGGTGCCCGCACCGGTCGCGGTGACCAGGTCCACCGACGGAGAGCGCGGGGCGGGTGCCGGCTGGTGGCCGTTCGCGGCGGCCGGCCTCGTGCTCGTCGCCGCGGCGATGGGGGTGGCCATGCTGTTCGGCCGCCGCCGCAGCGACACGCAGAACGACTGACCGACTCGACGTTCCTGAAGTCGGGGTGTCGTGGCAACCGGGACACCCCGACTTCAGGGAACGCGAGTGGATCACGGGCCGGCTGGCGCCGAGCCGCTCAGAGGATGGCGCGCAGCGCCGCCAGATCCTCGTCGCTGGGCTCCCAGGTGCCGGCGGCGGCGTTGGCCGCCACCTGCTCGGGCGTGGTGGCACCGGCGATCACCGAGGTCACCGCTGGCTGGGCGGCCAGCCCGCCGATCGCCACCTGGAGCACGCTCAGACCCCGCTCGGCCGCGTACGCCTCGATCGCCTCGATGGTGTCCCAGTCGGCTGCGGCGAGCCGCTCCGCGTACCGGCCACCACCGGAGAGCCGGCTGCCGGCCGGCGGCTGGGCCTCCCGCTTGTACTTGCCCGTGAGCAGGCCGTTGGCGAGCGGGAAGAACGGCAGCATGCCGAGGCCGAACCGCTCGCAGGCCGGGATCACCTCGGTCTCCACCGAGCGCTCCAGCAGGCTGTAGTGGTTCTGCGCGCTGACGAAGCGGGCCCGACCGTTGGACGACGCGACCCAGTCCGCGTCGGCGATCTGCCAGCCGGCGAAGTTGGAGTTGCCCAGGTAACGCACCTTGCCGTCGCGGACCAGGTCGTCCAGCGCGGCGAGGGTCTCGTCGATCGGGGTGCCCGGGTCGGGCTCGTGCATCTGGTAGAGGTCGATGTGGTCCGTGCCGAGCCGGCGCAGCGACGCCTCCACGGCGCGGGCGATGTAGCGCCGCGAACCCCGGGCACCGAAGTCCGGCCCGTTGAGGCCGAACATGTCCATGCCGAACTTGGTGGCTACCACCACGTCGTCCCGGCGCCCCTTGAGCGCCTGCCCGAGCAGTTCCTCGGAGGCGCCCTGCGGCTCGCCGTAGATGTCGGCGGTGTCGAAGAGGGTGATCCCGGCGTCCAGGGCGGCATCCACCACCGCGCGCGTGCCGTCGAGGTCGAGCTTTCGGCCGAAGTTGTTGCAGCCGATGCCGACCACGGACACCACGAGCCCGGAGTCGCCCAGCCGGCGATAGGTCATCTCAGTCACGAGATCCACCCTATGCCGGCCGGGCGCAGCGGGCCCGGGGACCGCTCAGCCCACGTCCCAGACCGGCTCCGGGGTCTCCACCACCTCGTTGTCGCCCCGGAACAGCACGAACCGGTCGAAGGACCGGGTGAACCAACGGTCGTGGGTCACGGCGATCACCGTCCCGTCGAACGCGTTCAGGCCCGCCTCCAGCGCCTCCGCGCTGGCCAGGTCGAGGTTGTCGGTCGGTTCGTCGAGCAGCAGCAGGGTCGCCCCGGACAGCTCCAGCAGCAGCACCAGGAAACGGGCCTGCTGCCCGCCGGACAGCGTGCCGAAGCGCTGGTCGCCCTGTGCGGCCAACTCGTAGCGGCTGAGCACCCCCATCGCCGTGTGCCGGTCCATCCCGGTGCGGTGCTCGTCACCCCGCCAGAGGATCTCGACCAGCGTCTTCGACATCAGCTCCGGCCGGTCGTGGGTCTGGGAGAAGTGACCGGGACGAACCCGGGCGCCCAGCCGTGCCGTGCCGTCGTGCGCCACCGGTGCGAGCGCGCCCGCCCCGTCGACCGGCCCGTTCGCCGGGTCGGGGTCGGTGCCGCCCCGGGCCAGCAACCGCAGGAAGTGCGACTTGCCGCTGCCGTTGGCACCGAGCACCGCCACCCGGTCGCCGTACCAGATCTCCAGGTCGAAGGGGAAGGTCAGGCCGTCGAGCTCAAGCTGCTCGCAGATGACCGCACGCTTGCCGGTCCGCCCGCCGCTGAGCCGCATCCGGATGTCCTGGTCCTTCGGCGGTACGGGCGGCGGCCCGGCCTCCTCGAACTTGCGCAGCCGGGTCTGCGCGGCCTGGTAGCGCGAGGCCAACCCGTCGTTGTACGCGGCCTTCTGCTTGTACATCAGCATCAGCTCGCGCAGCTTCTGGTGCTCCTCGTCCCAGCGACGACGCAGCTCGTCGAGGCGGGCGTGCCGGGCCACCCGGGCCGAGTGCCAACTGGCGAAGCCACCCGGGTGCACCCAGGCGCTGCCGCCCTCGACGGCGACCACCCGGTCGGCGCTCTGCGCCAGCAACTCGCGGTCGTGCGAGACGTAGAGCACCGACTTGGTCGACTCGCGCAGCCGCGCCTCCAGCCAGCGCTTGCCGGGCACGTCGAGGAAGTTGTCCGGCTCGTCGAGCAGCAGCACCTCGTCGGGGCCCCGCAGCAGCAGCTCCAACGCGAAGCGCTTCTGCTGCCCACCGGAGAGGGTGCGCACCGGCCGGTCCCGCACGGTTTCCCACGGCAGGCCGAGCACGATCGTCGCGACGGTGTCGAAGAGCACCTCGGCGTCGTACCCGCCGGCCTCGCCCCAGGCGCCGAGCGCGTCGGCGTACGCCAACTGGGCCTTGCCCGCGGCGTTGCTGAACTTGCCGTGGGCCTCGGCCGCCCGCATGGCCGCCTCGGTCTCACCGAGCCGGCGGCCGGCGTCGCGCAGCGCGGGCGGGGCCAGTGACAACGCCAGGTCGGCGAGCGTCGACTCATCCCCGATCATGCCGATGAACTGGCGCATCACGCCCAGCCCGCCGGCCCGCGCGACGACCCCGCTGCGCACGGGAAGGTCACCGGCGACCATCCGCAACAGCGTCGTCTTCCCCGCGCCGTTCGGGCCGACCAGGGCGACCTTGGCGCCCTCCCCGACCCGGAACGACACGTCGGCGAAGAGTTCCCTGCCGTCGGGCAGGATGTGCCCGACCCCTGCCACGTCCACGTATCCCACGCGGGGATCCTGCCCCAGCGAGGGGCGCAGGGTATATCCAATTACCGGGTGACCCGCAGCACCCGGAAGCCCTTCTGGCTGGCGTGCCGCTCCACCTGCCAGCTCTGCTCGGTGAGCCAGCGTTGCAGGGAGTCGCCGCCGAGGTGCCGGGCGACGACCAGCCAGCCGACACCGTCCGGCGCGAGCCGGGGCAGCCACCGCAGCAGCAGGTCGTGCAGGCCGTCCTTACCGATCCGGATGGGCGGGTTGGACCAGATCTGGGCGAACGAGACGTCCGCCGGCACGTCGTCCGGGGCGCTGACCCGAACCCGGTCGCCGGCGCCGATCCGGATCGCGTTGGCGGCGGTCAGCTCACGGGCGCGGGCGTTGACGTCGACGGCCCAGACGGTGCTCGTCGGCGCGAGGTCGGCCAGCACGCAGCTGATCGGCCCGAATCCGCAGCCCAGGTCGAGCAGGTCGCCGCTGGTGTCGGGGGCGGGCAGCTCGGCCTTGCGCAGGAGCACGGCCGTGCCCGGGTCGAGCCGGCTGGCGGAGAAGACCCCGCCGGCCGAGGCGAGCTGGTAGTCGCGGTCGGCGACGGAGAACTCGATCTCGCGCGCCGGGGCGTCGCTGGCGGGCTGCGCGGTGAAGTAGTGGTCGCCGGTCACGCCGCAATTCTCGCACCGGCCCGGGCCGGCCCTGACACGGGCTACGCGCACATTTCCCCGATATTATCCCCAAAAGGGACAATGGCTCTTACTCTGGGCGACATGGTGTATCGGTACGAGTCCGATGAGGACGCTTTCGAGGAGTACCCGGAGCCCGGGTCCGACCTGTCGGTGCTCGGCGCCGGTCCGCCCCCGCCCGCCGGGCCCTCCCCGTCGCGCTTCCCCACCCCGTCGCTGCCCCGGGCGAACCAACTCTCGCTCCCGTCGTCGCCGCCGCCACCGCCGCTGCCGACTCGTGCCGAGGCGCCGCCGACCCGTGCCGAGATGCCGCCCGCCACGCCCCGCGGCCAGGTCTACACGTCGGCGTCACCGATAGAGCCACCAGCCCGACGCGGGGGCGGCCGACTGTGGCAGGTGCTGATCGGCGGCGCAGCCGTCCTGGTGCTGCTCGCCCTGTGCGGCCTGGGCGCCGCCGCGCTGCTCGACAACCGCGACCAGCAACCGCAGGCCACCCCGACGTTCCAACCGAACGCCGCCCCGACGTCCGCCGCACCGGAACGGCTGACCCTGGACTCCCGGGACACCGACCAGGCCCCGCTCACCGCCAAGGAACTCTTCCCCGGCAAGGAGTTGAGGCTCAACGGCGGCCAGCCGAGCTACCAGGTCCTCAAGACCCAGTCCAGCGCCAGTTGTGCCGTCGCCGCCACCGGCGAGGTCGCCGACCTGCTGGTCCGACTCGGCTGCAACCAGATCGTCCGGGCCACGCTGCGCACACCCGACGGGGAGCACCTGGTCACCGCCGGCCTGTTCAACCTCACCGACAAGGTCAGCGCGGAACGGGCCCGGGACCGGATCCGGCCGCTGCTCGACGAGCGCCAGGGCCGGTTCCGTGGCCTCACCGGTGGCGAGGGCGACGGCACCGACGTGCTGGCCAGCGCCCCGGCGCGGGTGGGCTGGCAGGTGCGGGGCCACTACCTGGCGTACGCGCTGGTGGTCCAGAAGGACGGAGCGGCGATCAAGGCGGGCGACGCCAAGGTCGGCGAGATCCTGTTCGACATGATCGAGCTGCACCTCAGCCGGGGCGTGCTGCAACAGCGGGCCGACGGCGGCAGCGCCGCACAGCCGACGGCGGCACCGACCGGCAGCAGCGGGACCCAGGGCGGCAGCACCGACGACGGCGACCTGCCGGGCAACTGACCGGCCCGCCGTCGACGGTCAGCCCTCGATCGGGACCCGCAGCCGGCGGGTCAGATCGGCACGGCGGGCATAGTCGGCCGGGTCGGCCGGGTAGCCGACCGCGACCAGGGTCAACCCGCGCGCCGGGGCCACGGTCACCTCACTGGAGCGAGCCTCGCTGGTGAGCAGGCTGCCGGGCCACTCGACCGGGCGGCGGCCGTCGCCCGCCACCAGCATCGCCCCCACCAGGCTGCGCACCATCGCCTGGCAGAACGCGTCGGCCTGCACGGTGGCCACCAGGATGCCGTCCGGGTCGCGACGCCAGTCCAGCCGGGTCACCTCGCGCAACGTGGTCGCGTTCTCCTTGCGCCGGCAGTACGCGGCGAAGTCGTGTTCACCGACCAGACCACTCGCCGCGGCGTTCAACGCGGCCAGGTCCAGGGGCTTCGGCCAGGCCAGCACCTCGTGCCGACGCAGCGGCTCCGCACCGAAGGGCGCGTCGGTGACCCGGTACTCGTAGCGCCGGAAGGTGGCCGAGAACCGGGCGTCGAAGTCGGCCGGCACCTCGGTCATCGCCCGTACGCGTACGTCGGTGGGGAGCAGGCGGGCCAGCCGACGCAGCAGTCGCCCCTCGTGCTCCCGCCACACGTCGACGGGAAGGTCCAGGTGGCACACCTGCCCGGTGGCGTGCACCCCCGCGTCGGTCCGCCCGGCCACGGTCAGCCCGGTGACCGTGCCGGCGCCGAGGACGAGGCCCAGGGTCTCGACCAGCACCCCCGCGACGGTGCGCCGCGTCGGCTGGGCGGCCCAGCCGGAGAAGCCCGTGCCGTCGTACGAGACGTCCAGCCGCAGCCGGATCCGCTCGTCCACCTCGTACCTCCTGTAACGGAACGGGCCCGACACCCCGTGAGGGGTGCCGGGCCCGACGTTGCCCTTGATCAGGCCTTGTTCTCGGTGGCCTCGTCGCTGTCCTCGCGGGCGGCGTCGGTGTCACCGGACGCCGACACCGGGGCCTCGGAGTCCTGGTCGGCCGGGGCCGACTTCGGGGTCTCGTCGGCCGGGGCGAGCGCCTCGACCTTGTCCTGCTGCGCGGCCTTGCGGGCGGCGGTCTTCTTGTTCGCCTTCGGCTCGGCGACCTGAAGCTCCTCCACCAGCTCGATGATGGCCATCGGCGCGTTGTCACCCTTGCGCGGACCGGTCTTCACGATCCGGGTGTAACCGCCGGGGCGGTTGGAGTACCGGGGCGCGATCTGGTCGAACAGGGCGTAGACGACGTCCTTGTCCTTGACGACACCCAGCACCCGCCGCCGCGAGGCGAGGTCACCGCGCTTGGCCTTGGTGATGAGCTGCTCGGCCAGCGGACGCAGCCGCCGGGCCTTCGTCTCGGTGGTCTGGATCTTGCCGTGCTGGAACAGCGCGGTCGCCAGGTTGGCGAGCATCAGCCGCTCGTGCGAGGGGCTGCCGCCGAGGCGGGGGCCCTTGGTGGGCGTGGGCATTTTTGGTGCTCCTCAGTTGTGGCGGCAGCGCGGACTAGAGCTGCTCGGTCTCGCGGTAGTCGTCGGTGTCGTAGTCGGCCTCGCCGAAGGTGTCCACGACGTGCGCCGGGTCGAAGTTCGGAGCCGAGTCCTTCAGCCCGAGACCCATCCCGGCGAGCTTCATCTTGACCTCGTCGATCGACTTCTGCCCGAAGTTCCGGATGTCGAGGAGGTCGGCCTCGGTACGCCCGATGAGCTCACCAACGGAGTTGATGCCCTCGCGCTTGAGGCAGTTGTAGGAGCGGACGGTGAGGTCCAGCTCCTCGATCGGCAGGGCGAGGTCCGCCGCCAGCTGGGCGTCCTGCGGGGACGGCCCGATGTCGATGCCCTCGGCGGTCTCGTCCAGCTCCCGGGCCAGCCCGAACAGCTCGACGAGCGTCGAACCGGCGGAGGCCAGCGCGGTACGCGGACCCATCGACGGCTTGGTCTCGACGTCGATGATCAGCCGGTCGAAGTCGGTGCGCTGCTCGACACGGGTCGCCTCGACGCGGTAGGTCACCTTCAGCACCGGCGAGTAGATCGAGTCGACCGGGATGCGGCCGATCTCGGCGCCGGACTGCTTGTTCTGCGCGGCCGTCACGTAGCCCCGGCCCCGCTCGACGGTCAGCTCCATGTCGAGCCGGCCCTTGCCGTTGAGGGTGGCGAGCTTGAGGTCCGGGTTGTGCACCGAGACGCCGGCCGGCGGCTGGATGTCCCCCGCGGTCACGTCGCCCGGGCCCTGCTTGCGCAGGTACATGCTGACCGGCTCGTCGTGCTCGGAGCTGACGCACAGCTCCTTGATGTTCATGACGAGCTCGACCACGTCCTCCTTGACACCGGGGATCGTGGTGAACTCGTGCAGCACGCCGTCGATCTTGATCGAGGTGACGGCCGCGCCCGGGATCGACGACAGCAGCGTGCGCCGCAGCGAGTTGCCCAGGGTGTAGCCGAAGCCCGGCTCCAGCGGCTCGATGGCGAACCGGGACCGGGTCTCGTTGATCGACTCCTCGGACAGGGAGGGTCGCTGGCTGATGAGCATCTTTTCTCTTCTCTTCCGGGGCGCCCGCTATTTGACGCCCACGACACAAACTGTTCCGGTGGCCCGCCCCCGGGAGGGCGGGCCACCGAACGAGCTCGGACTACTTGGAGTAGAGCTCGACGATCAGCTGTTCCTGGACCTGCGTGTCGATGACCTGCCGGGCCGGGAGGGAGTGCACGAGCACCTTCATCTGGCTCGGGATGGCCTCAAGCCACGCCGGAACCGTCTTCGAGCCGGCCTGGGCCTGCGCGACGATGAACGGGGTGAGCTCCTTGCTCTTGCCCCGAACCTCGATGATGTCGTGCTCCTTGACGCGGTACGACGGGATGTCGACCTTCTTGCCGTTCACCGTGAAGTGACCGTGCTTGACCAGCTGGCGGGCCATGTCCCGCGAGTGGGCGTAGCCGGCCCGGTAAACGACGTTGTCCAGCCGCGACTCGAGGATCTGCAGGAGGACCTCACCGGTCTTGGCCTGCTTGCCAACGGCTTCCTCGTAGTAACCGCGGAACTGCTTCTCCAGCACGCCGTAGACACGACGGGCCTTCTGCTTCTCACGGAGCTGGAGCAGGTACTCCGTCTCCTTCGTGCGGCCGCGGCCGTGCTGCCCGGGCGGGAACGGCCGGGACTCGAACGGGCACTTCGGACCATCGCACTTGCTGCCCTTGAGGAACAGCTTCATCTTCTCCCGCCGGCAACGGCGGCAGTCTGCACCGGTGTAACGAGCCATCTCTCTCTACCTCTCAGACCCGGCGACGCTTCGGCGGACGGCACCCGTTGTGCGGCTGCGGGGTGACGTCGGCGATCTGCCCGACCTCGAGGCCCACGGCCTGCAGCGAACGGATGGCGGTTTCCCGGCCGGAGCCGGGGCCCTTGACGAACACGTCGACCTTGCGCATCCCGTGCTCCATGGCGCGACGCGCGGCAGCCTCGGCGGCCAGCTGCGCGGCGAACGGAGTCGACTTGCGGGAGCCCTTGAAGCCCACCTGGCCAGCGGAGGCCCAGGAGATGACCGCACCGGTCGGGTCCGTGATGGACACGATGGTGTTGTTGAACGTGCTCTTGATGTGCGCCTGCCCGTGGGCGACGTTCTTGCGTTCCTTGCGCCGGACCTTCTTGACAGCGGCTCCGGCACGAGCCTTCGGTGGCATAAGTCTGTGCGCTCCTAGTTGACTTTCCGGATTGGGTTGCGGCCTGACCCACCTCGGCGGCGGCCGACCCCGTCATCCGGTCAAGAACTACTTCTTGCCGGGCTTCTTCTTGCCGGCGACGGTCCGCTTCGGGCCCTTGCGGGTCCGTGCGTTGGTCTTGGTCCGCTGGCCACGCACGGGCAGGCCCCGGCGGTGCCGGATGCCGGCGTAGCAGCCGATCTCAACCTTGCGGCGGATGTCAGCGGCGACCTCGCGGCGCAGGTCGCCTTCAACCTTGTAGTTGCCCTCAATGTGGTCGCGGAGCTGCACGAGCTCCTCGTCCGTGAGGTCCCGAGCGCGCTTGTCCGGCGAGATGCCGGTAGCGGCGAGTGTCTCCTGGGCGCGGGTGCGACCGAGCCCGAAGATGTAGGTGAGCGCGATTTCCATCCGCTTCTCGCGGGGGAGATCCACGCCGACTAGACGTGCCATGTGCGGGCGTACTCCTCGTGATGTGTGGCGGAGGTGTGGACCCGTCCCATCCCGCTACCGGCCGTCCCGTCTTTCCGACGCGGTGAGCGCCGGCGACCGGGAACGGTCGCTGCCCGAGCGGGCCCCGGCCTCCGACCGGGGGTCAGCCACGCAGAAGTACGTCTCGCGTACCGCTCGTGGCTGGGACGAGCATGTGTGATGTGCGTGTCGCAGGGGATCTGCCTGGACCAACGCCACCCGGCGGTGTTACTGCCGGACGGGCTGAGTCAGCCCTGGCGCTGCTTGTGGCGCGGGTCGCTGCAGATGACCATGACCCGGCCGTGCCGGCGGATAACCCGGCACTTCTGGCAGATCCTCTTGACGCTCGGCTTGACCTTCACGGTTGCCTTACTTCCCATCTGGCCCGGGGACGCGCGTTGCACGACACCAGACGTCGAAGACGGACACGGGACTTCCCGGCCGCCGTCAGGACTACTTGTAGCGGTAGACGATGCGCCCGCGGGTCAGGTCGTACGGCGAAAGTTCGACGACGACCCGGTCCTCCGGAAGGATGCGGATGTAGTGCTGCCGCATCTTGCCGCTGATGTGAGCCAACACCTTGTGGCCGTTCGCGAGCTCCACCCGGAACATGGCGTTCGGCAGGGGCTCGATGACCCGACCCTCGATCTCAATGGCTCCGTCTTTTTTCGGCATGTCCTCCGCTGTCCTGACGTCGATTGCTCCGGGCGGCCCACAACGTCTTACACGGAAATCTGACCAGAATCAGAAGACCGCGCCAGCCGCGGCTCCAGGTCCCACCGAAGCGCAGGGTGGGCATGAAGGAGTGGACGCTGTGCGCCGATCTGAAAGTGTACGCCGGCCTGCAGTCCGACACCAAACCGGCCACCCACCCAGTTCCCACCCCACCCCAAAACCGACCCACCGACCCCAAGCCGGTCCCCGGCTGAACCCCGACTGAACCCCGTTGATCATGAAGTTAGTGTCACGACACGCCGGAGCCGGCGGCAATAACCTCATGATCGACGGGCGGGTGGTCGGCCCCGGGGGGGGGATCTCAGGGTGCTGGTGGGGGGTTTTCTGGGTTGGGGGCGCGTAGTTTCCGCTTTGCCTGCTTGCGCTGCCGCTTCACCGCTTGACGCTTCGGCTCCCCGCCGGCCAGCCCGGTGATCGTCTGGACCGCCAGCACCGCACCCCACGGCCCCGCCACCCAGGCCGGCCAGAAGTAGAGCAGGTCCTTGCTGAGCAGCGACGTCACCGCCCAGATGGTCACCACGACGGCGATCACCTTCAGGTACGGCAACCACACCTCGGCCAGCCAGCGGGCCGTGACACCCGCCATCGGGGCAGCCTGGTCGCCGACGCTCGGCGGGGCCGCCGACGTGACCGGCGACAGCGCCGAATGCTCCACGGGCGTCACCGGCGGCAGGTCGGTCAGCAGCCCGTCCAACTCGGCGTACGTGCGCGCGGCGTAGGCCCGCTGCAACCGCTCGTCGTACTCGTGCAGATCCAGTCGACCCTCGTTGAGGGCGACCCGCAACCGGTCGGCCACCGCCGTACGGTCCGAGTCCGAAGCTCGCATCCCGTCGCGCCCGTCCATGACGGCAAGCATGCCACCGTCGCGCCAGTCACGCCCCACCCCGAAGCTCAGTCGATCATGAGGTTATCGCCACCGTCACCGGCGTGTCGTGACCATAACCTCATGATCAACGGGCTGTGCCGGGGTGTGGCTGGGGGGTCTTTAGGGGGTTTTGGAGGCTGCGGGTTGGCGGGCCGTTACCAGGTCGCCCAGGCGGGCCCGGCCACCGTCGAAGGCCGTGAGCACCCAGACCCCGTCCGGCAGCAGCGCCATCGAATGCTCGACGTGCGCCGCCACCGAGCCGTCACGGGTGACCACCGTCCAGCCGTCGGACAACTCGACCGTACGCGGGGACGCCATCGTGATCATCGGCTCGATGGCCAACGCCATGCCGGGGACCAGACGCGGACCCTTGCCCGGCCGGCCATGGTTGAGCACGTGCGGGTCCTGGTGCATCTCGGTGCCGATGCCGTGCCCGCCGTAGCCGTCGACGATGCCGTACCGGCCACCCTTGCGGACGGCGGTCTCCACCGCGTGCGAGATGTCGGTGAGCCGGCCCTTGCCGCTGGCCGCACCACGGGCGGCGGCGGCGATGCCGGCCCACATCGCGTCCTCCGCGACCGTGGCCATCTTCAGCAGAGCCGGGTCGACCTCGCCGACCCCGACGGTGATCGCCGAGTCGCCGTGCCACCCGTCCAGGACCGCACCGCAGTCGATCGAGATCAGGTCACCGGCCTGGAGCACCTGCTTCGGCGACGGGATGGCGTGCACGATCTGCTCGTTGACCGAGGAGCAGATCGACGCCGGAAAACCGTGGTAGCCCTTGAACGACGGAACGCCACCCGCCTCGCGGATGGTCGACTCGGCGATGGCGTCCAGGTCGGCGGTGCTCACGCCGGGGGCGACAGCATCCCTCATCCGGCGAAGCGCCTCGGCGACCACCAGCCCGGCGGCCCGCATCTTCTCGATCTGGTCAGGGGTCTTCAGCTGGATGTCCAGCTGGGGACGACGCATGGAGCGATTACCTTTCGTTGCCGAACAGCGGGGCACGTCACGCGTACCCCGCTGTTCGCACTCTATCCGCCGTGGCCCGGCCGGACCTCAGCCGCCGTACGACCGCAGGGCGTCGATGGCCCGGGTGGTCACGTCCTCCACCGGCCCGGTGGCGTCGATCCCGACCAGCTTGCCCTGAGCGCCGTAGTAGTCGACCAGGGGCGCGGTCTTCTCGCTGTATTCGCGGAGCCGGGTCGCGATCGTCTCCGGCTTGTCGTCGTCGCGCTGGAACAGCTCGGCGCCGCACCGGTCACAGATGCCGGGCCGGGTGGTGGCGTCGAACTCGACGTGCCAGATCTTGCCGCAGCCCCGGCAGGTACGCCGACCGGAGAGCCGCCGGATCACCTCGTCGTCGTCGACCACCAGCTCCAGGACCAGATCGAGCGCGGTGCCCAGGTCGGCGAGGAGCTTGTCCAGAGCGGCCGCCTGCGGAGTGGTCCGCGGGAAACCGTCGAGAAGAAAACCCTCGCTGGCGTCGGGCTCGGCCAGCCGGTCCCGGACCATGTTGATGGTGACCTCGTCCGGAACCAGCTCGCCCGCGTCCATGTAGCGCTTCGCCTCGACCCCGAGCGGAGTGCCCTGGGTGACGTTCGACCGGAAGATGTCTCCGGTCGAAATCTTCGGCACCGAGAGGTGCGCGGCGATGAACTCGGCCTGTGTGCCCTTGCCCGCCCCCGGCGGGCCAACCAGAACGAGTCTCATCTACCGCAGGAACCCTTCGTAGTTCCGCTGCATGAGTTGGCTCTCGATCTGCTTCACGGTCTCCAGACCGACGCCGACCATGATGAGCACAGCGGTGCCGCCGAACGGGAAGTTCTGGTACTGCTGGTTGTCCAGCCAGATGAAGAAGAAGTTCGGCAGGATCGAGATCACGCCCAGGTAGAGCGCACCCGGCAGGGTGATCCGGCTGAGGATGAAGTCCAGGTAGTCGGCGGTCGGCTTGCCCGGGCGGATGCCCGGCACGAACCCGCCGTACTTCTTCATGTTGTCCGCGACCTCGGTCGGGTTGAACGTGATCGAGACGTAGAAGTACGTGAAGAAGATGATCAACAGGAAGTAGACCGCGATGTAGATCGGGCTGCTCGGGTTGACCAGGTTGTTCTGGATCCACGCCTGGGTCTTGCCCGGGTCGTTCTGGTCGAAGAACTGAAGGGCGAGCTGCGGCAGGTAGAGCAGCGACGAGCCGAAGATGACCGGGATGACACCCGCCTGGTTGACCTTCAGCGGGATGTAGGTCGAGGTGCCGCCGTACATCCGCCGGCCGATCATCCGCTTGGCGTACTGCACCGGGATGCGGCGCTGCGCCTGCTCGATGAAGGTGACCGCGGTGATGACCACCAGGACCAGCGCGATGACCAGGGCGAACATGTCCCAGCCCTTGCTGGTCTTGATCTGCCAGCCCTCGCTGGGGAGCCGCGCCGCGATCGAGGTGAAGATCAGGACGGACATGCCGTTGCCGACGCCGCGGTCCGTGATCAGCTCGCCGAGCCACATGACCATGCCGGTACCGGCGGTCATCGTCATCACCAGGATGGTCAGGGTCAGCCAGTCCGGGATGCCGGTGCCGGTGGGGATGATCGGGAACTGGTCGCAGCGGTTCTGGAACAGCTGACCGGAGCGGGCCAGGGCCACGAAGGCCGAAGCCTGGAGCACGCCGAGGCCCAGGGTCAGGTAGCGCGTGTACTGCGTGATCTTCGCCTGACCGGCCTGGCCCTCCTTGCGGAGCTGCTCCAGACGCGGGATCACGACGGTCAGCAGCTGCAGGATGATCGACGCGGTGATGTAGGGCATGATGCCCAGCGCGAAGACCGAGAGCTGTAGCAGCGCTCCGCCGGAGAAGAGGTTGAGCAGGTTCACCACCCCGGTGGTGTCCCCCTGGATGGTGTCGAGGCACTTCTGCACGTTGCCGTACGAGACGCCCGGGCTGGGGAGCGTCGCGCCCAGCCGGTAGACCGCAATGATGCCTACTGTGAACAGCAGCTTCTTGCGCAGGTCAGGCGTACGGAACGCACTGAGAAAGGCGGACAGCAACTTCTTCCTCCTGCGCGAGGCGGGCCGCCGGTGATCCCTGGCGGGTCGGGGTGGATCACGGGCGAGTGCCCGCAATCCATGGCTGGGATGGGACTCTAACAGCCCCACCCCGGTCCGGGCAGATGCGCCCGACTACATAAATCGATTCCGATATTACCGGGCGCTCAGGCCCCAGGTAGACCATGGCGCCCGCCAGTTGCTCACAACTGGACGGGCGCCATGGGTCTTACGCCTTACAGCTCGGTGACGGAGCCACCGGCGGCAGCGATCTTCTCCTTGGCCGACGCACTGAACGCGTGCGCAGACACCTGGAGCGCCACACCGCCGAGATCCCCGGTGCCGAGGACCTTGACCGGGTGACCCTTGCGGACCGCGCCGGACTCGACGAGCTCCAGCGGGCCGACCTGACCACCATTCGGGAACAGCTCAGCGAGTCGGTCCAGGTTGACCACCTGGAAGACCACCTTGAACTTGTTCTTGAAGCCCTTCATCTTCGGAAGGCGCATGTGGATGGGCATCTGCCCACCCTCGAACGCCGCCGAGATGTTCTTACGGGCCTTGGAACCCTTGGTACCGCGACCAGCCGTCTTGCCCTTGGAACCCTCACCGCGACCCACACGGGTCTTCGCGGTCTTGGAACCGGGCGCCGGGCGCAGGTGGTGAACCTTGATCGTCATTACTCGACCTCCTCGACCTTCACGAGGTGGCTCACAGTGAAGATCATGCCGCGGATCTCGGGCCGGTCCTCCTTGACCACCACGTCGTTGATCCGCTTGAGACCGAGCGAACGCAGCGACTCACGCTGGTTGTGCTTGGTCCCGATACCGGACCGGAGCTGGGTGACCTTCAGGCGTGCCATCAGCGCGCCACCCCCGCACGAGACGCCAGCATGGCGGCCGGCGCGACGTCCTCCACCGGCAGGCCACGACGCGCCGCGACCTGCTCGGGGGACTCAAGCCCCTTCAGGGCCGCCACGGTGGCGTGCACGATGTTGATCGGGTTCGAGGAGCCGAGGCTCTTCGAGAGCACGTCGTGGATCCCGGCGCACTCCAGCACGGCGCGCACCGGACCACCGGCGATGACACCCGTACCGGCCGAGGCCGGCTTGAGCAGCACGACGCCAGCGGCGTCCTCACCCGTGACCGGGTGCGGGATCGACTGGCCGATCCTCGGAACCTTGAAGAAGTGCTTCTTGGCCTCCTCGACACCCTTGGCGATGGCCGCGGGCACCTCCTTGGCCTTTCCGTAGCCCACGCCGACCGTGCCGTCGCCGTCGCCCACGATCACCAGGGCGGTGAAGCTGAAGCGACGACCACCCTTCACGACCTTGGCGACGCGGTTGATCGCGACGACCCGCTCAAGGTGCGGGGTCTTCTCGACGGGCGCGTTTCCGCGGCCGCCCTCACGGCGGTTGTCGCGGCGACCACCCTCGTTGCCACCGGACCCGCCGCCACGGCGCTGTTGACCTGGCATCAGCAGCCTTCCTTATCTCTCGTGACGGGGTTGTTAGAACTCGAGCCCGGCTTCGCGGGCGGCGTCGGCAAGCGCGGCGACTCGCCCCGCGTACCGGTTGCCACCGCGGTCGAAGACGACCTTGGAGACGCCGGCGGCCTTGGCCCGCTCGGCGAGCAGCGCGCCCACCTTGCCAGCCAGGGCGCTCTTGTCGCCCTCCGTGCCACGCAGCGAGGCGTCCAGGCTCGACGCCGACGCCAGGGTGTGACCCTTGGTGTCGTCGACGACCTGGGCGACCATGTGCCGCAGCGAGCGGGTGACGACCAGGCGCGGACGCTCGGCCGTACCACTGACGTTCTTGCGGACGCGGAAGTGCCGACGCGCACGCCCGACGGCGCGCTTGGCGGCAACGCCGCGGCGGCGCTTGAGCAGCGTGGCGCTCACTTCTTACCTGCCTTTCCAGCCTTGCGGCGGATGACCTCGCCCTGGTACTTCACGCCCTTGCCCTTGTAGGGCTCCGGCGGGCGGATCTTCCGGATGTTGGCGGCGACCTCACCGACCTGCTGCTTGTCGATGCCAGCAACGTGGAACAGGGTCGGCCGCTCCACCGTGAAGGTGATGCCCGCCGGGGCGGGGACGACCACCGGGTGCGAGAACCCGAGCGCGAACTCGAGGTCCGAACCCTTGGCGGTGACCCGGTAACCGGTGCCGGCGATCTCCAGGCTCTTGCGGTAGCCCTCGGTGACCCCGACGATCATGTTGGCAACCAGCGTACGGCTCAGGCCGTGGAGTTCCTTGGCCTTGCGCTCGTCGTTCGGCCGGTTGACGCTCAGCTGCCCATCCTCGGCCCGCTCGACCGTGATCGGCTCGGCGAGGGTGTGCTCAAGCTGGCCCTTGGGGCCCTTGACCTTGACGGTCTGCCCGTCGATCGTGATGTCGACGCCGGCTGGCACCGGGATCGACTTACGTCCAATTCGCGACATTTCTACCAGTCTCCCGTTACCAGACGAAGGCGAGGACTTCCCCGCCAACACTCCGCTTGCGGGCCTGCCGGTCGGTCAGCAGCCCCTGGGACGTCGAAATGATCGCCACGCCCAGCCCACCGAGCACCCGCGGGAGCCCGTCCGACTTGGCGTACACCCGGAGACCGGGCTTGGACACGCGCTTGATGCCGGCCAGGCTCCGCTCGCGGTTCTGGCCGTACTTCAGCTCGACGACCAGTCGCTTGCCGACGGCGCCCTCCTCGGGCTCCTCGACCGACCAGGTGGCGATGTAACCCTCGGCCTTCAGGACCTCGGCGATGTTCGCCTTGATCTTGGAGTAGGGCATCTTCACCTGATCGTGGTACGCCTGGTTGGCGTTACGCAGACGCGTGAGCATGTCTGCGATCGGGTCGGTCATCGTCATGGATTTCGTCAGCCTTTCTCGCCGGGGTTCCCCGGGCATCAGCCCCGGGCCTACGGCGAAGAGCAATACCTAATCGGTGCAGGAGTTCCCGGCCGACGGCCGGGACGCGGTCGCCCTTACCAGGAAGCCTTGGACACGCCCGGCAGCTCACCACGGTGAGCCATCTCCCGGATGCAGACCCGGCAGAGCCCGAACTTGCGGTAGACCGCCTTCGGACGCCCGCACCGCTGGCAGCGGGTGTACGCGCGAACCGAGAACTTCGGCTTCGCGGCCGCCTTGATGATCAGCGCCTTCTTGGCCATCTCAGTTCTCCTTGAACGGGAAGCCCAGGAGCTTGAGCAGCGCCCGGCCCTCGTCGTCGGTCGTGGCGGTCGTGACCACCGTGATGTCCATGCCCCGCTGGCGATCGATCCGGTCCTGGTCGATCTCGTGGAACACCGACTGCTCGGTCAGACCGAACGTGTAGTTGCCGTGCCCGTCCAGCTTGCGCCCGTCCAGGCCGCGGAAGTCGCGGATACGCGGAAGCGCGATGGAGAGCAGCCGGTCCAGGAACTCCCACATCCGGTCGCCACGAAGGGTGACCTTCGCGCCGATCGGCATGCCCTCGCGGAGCTTGAACTGCGCGATGGACTTGGTCGCCCGCCGCACCTGCGGCTTCTGGCCGGTGATCGTGGCGAGGTCGCGGACCGCGCCGTCGATCAGCTTGGCGTCGCGAGCAGCCTCGCCGACACCCATGTTGACGACGACCTTGACCAGCCGCGGCACCTGCATGGGGTTGCCGTAGCTGTGCTGCTCGCGCAGCTGGGCCACGATCTCGTTGCGGTACCGCTCCTTGAGGCGCGGCAGGGTCTTTTCGGTAGCCGTGGTCATCACAGGTCCTTACCGGTGCTACGCGCGATGCGGACCTTCTGGCCGTTGTCGTCGATCCGGTAACCGACGCGGGTCGGCTTGCCGTCGGAGTCCAGGACCTGCACGTTCGAGACGTGGATCGGGGCCTCCTGAGTGACGATGCCGCCGGTCTTGGCGCCACGCTGGGTGGTGCTGATACGGGTGTGCTTCTTGACCCGGTTCACGCCCTCGACCAGGACCTTGTCCTGCCGCGGGTAGGCCTGAATGACCTTGCCCTTGGCACCCTTGTCCTTGCCGGCGATGATGACGACCGTGTCGCCCTTCTTGACCTTCACGGTCACAACACCTCCGGCGCGAGGGAGATAATCTTCATGAACCGCTTGTCCCGCAGCTCCCGGCCCACCGGGCCGAAGATGCGGGTACCACGCGGGTCCCCGCCGTCCTTGATGATGACGGCGGCGTTCTCGTCGAAGCGGATGTACGAGCCGTCCGGACGACGCCTCTCCTTGGCCGTGCGAACGACGACCGCCTTGACGACGTCGCCCTTCTTCACACCGGCACCCGGGATCGCGTCCTTGACCGTGGCCACGATGACGTCGCCGATGCTCGCGTAGCGCCGACCCGAGCCGCCGAGAACCCGGATGCACAGGATCTCCCGAGCACCCGTGTTGTCGGCGACGCGCAGTCGCGACTCCTGCTGAATCACGTCTATCTCCTATGTCTGCCGGTTCTCCGGCCGCCGCAGCGGCCGGCCGGAGCCTGGCGGAACCTACGCCCGACGCAACGCCGGGCTCGAGCCTTCGCTACTTGGCCTTTTCCAGGATCTCCACGATCCGCCAACGCTTGGTGGCGCTCAGCGGCCGGGTCTCCATGATGAGAACCCGGTCGCCGGTGCCAGCGGCGTTCTGCTCGTCGTGCACCTTCAGCTTGGCCGTACGGCGCATGATCTTGCCGTACAGCGCGTGCCGAACCCGGTCCTCGACCTCGACCACGACGGTCTTGTCCATCTTGTCGCTGATCACCAGGCCCTCGCGGACCTTGCGGCGCGACCGCGCGGCGGCGGTGGCGGTCTCTTCGGTCATGATGCAGTCACCTCAGTCGGCGCGGCCGAGAGCCCCAGCTCGCGCTCACGCATGATCGTGTAGATCCGGGCGATCTCCCGACGGATGACCTGCAACCGCCGGTTGTTGTCCAGCTGCCCGGTTGCGGCCTGCACGCGGAGGTTGAACAGCTCCGCCTTGGCCTCCCGCAGCTTCGTGACCAGCTCCTCTTCGGAGAGCTCACGCAGCTCGGTCGCCTTAACGCCCGCTGCCATCAGGATTCACCCACTTCGCGCGTAACAATGCGGCACTTCATCGGGAGCTTGTGGATCGCGCGACGCATGGCCTCTCGCGCGATCTGCTCGTTGGGGAAGGACATCTCGAAGAGAACCCGCCCCGGCTTGACGTTGGCGACCCACCACTCGGGCGAACCCTTACCGGAACCCATCCGGGTCTCGGCAGGCTTCTTGGTGAGGGCCTGGTCCGGGAAGATCGTGATCCAGACCTTGCCACCACGCTTGATGTGGCGAGTCATCGCGATACGTGCCGACTCGATCTGCCGGTTCGTCACGTACGCCGGCTCGAGAGCCTGAATCCCGAACTCGCCGAACACCACCCGGTTACCACCCTTGGACGCGCCACTGCGGTCCGGGTGGTGCGGCTTGCGGAAGCCCTTCGGAGGCTTGCGCGGCATCAGCATCTGTCAGCCCTCCTGCTGCGTTTCTGCCGGCTGAGTCGCGGCCGGAGCGGAAGCCGTTGCGGCGACAGCTGCGCTGTCGACCGGCTCGCCACTCGGCGTCTCGGCCTGCTGCGCGATGGTGGTCGCAGCAGCCCGGCCGGCCTCGGTGCCACCAGCCGTGGTGCCGGACGAACCCGACCGGCCACGACGCGGACGCTCGGGACGGTCGCCACGCTCACCACGACGCGGGCGGGACGGACCGGCCTCGGCCGGAGCCTCCCGGCCCGGAACGGCGTCGCCCTTGTAGATCCAGACCTTGACACCGATCCGACCGAACGTCGTACGGGCCTCGAAGAAGCCGTACTCGATGTTGGCCCGCAGCGTGTGCAGCGGAACCCGGCCCTCACGGTAGAACTCGGTCCGGCTCATCTCGGCGCCGCCGAGGCGACCCGAGACCTGAACCCGAATGCCCTTGCAGACCGGGTTCTTCATCGCCGACTGCATGGCCTTGCGCATCGCCCGACGGAAGCTGACCCGGCTGGACAGCTGCTCGGCCACGCCCTGCGCAACCAGCTGGGCGTCCGACTCGGGGTTCTTCACCTCGATGATGTTCAGCTGAACCTGCTTGCCGGTGAGCTTCTCCAGCTCGCCGCGGATCCGGTCGGCCTCCGCACCCTTACGGCCGATGACAATGCCCGGCCGGGCGGTGTGGATGTCGACGCGGACACGGTCGCGGGTGCGCTCGATGTCGACCTTGGAAATCCCGGCGCGCTCGAGGCCCTTGGACATCATGCGGCGGATCTTGACATCCTCGCCGATGTAGTCCTTGTAGAGCTTGTCCGCGAACCAGCGGGACTTCCAGTCGGTCGAGATGCCGAGCCGGAACCCAGTGGGGTGAACCTTCTGACCCATTACTCGGCGTCCTCCGTCTTGCTCTGCGCTTCGGCCGGTGCGGCCTCCGTGGCCGGGGCGGCCTTCTTCGCCGCGGCCTTCCTCGGCGCTGCCGGCGCGACCGCTTCGACCGCCACAGTGATGTGGCAGGTGCGCTTGCGGATTCGGTACGCCCGACCCTGCGCCCGCGGCTGGAACCGCTTCATCGTCGGGCCCTCGTCAACGAAGGCCTCGCTGACGAGCAGCGCGTCGGGGTCCAGCCGCTCGTTGTTCTCCGCGTTGGCGATCGCGCTAGCGAGCACCTTGTACACCTGCTCGCTCGCAGCCTGTGGCGCGAACTGCAGCACCGTTAGCGCCTCCTTCGCGGGCAGGCCGCGGACGAGGTTGACCACCCGGCGCGCCTTCATCGGCGAGATGCGCACGTGCCGCGCAACCGCCCGCGCGCCCGGAAGCACCGGAGCGTCGCCCTTTCCTGGCATCGCTGTAACCCCTTGTTCCCTCTATCCGTATGCCCGCGGCGTCAGCGCCGACGGCTCTTCCGGTCGTCCTTCTCGTGACCCTTGAACGTGCGGGTCAGCGCGAACTCGCCGAGCTTGTGCCCGACCATCGCCTCGGTCACGAACACCGGGACGTGCTTGCGTCCGTCGTGCACGGCGATCGTGTGCCCCAGCATCTCGGGGATGATCGTCGAGCGCCGCGACCAGGTCTTGATCACGTTCTTGGAGCCCTTGTCGTTCTGGACTTCCACCTTCTTGAGCAGGTGGTCGTCGACGAACGGGCCCTTCTTCAGGCTGCGAGGCATGTCTTATCTCCCTCAGCCGCGCTTACGCGTGGCGTAGCGGCGGCGGACGATCAGCCGGTCACTCGGCTGGCCCTTACGGCGGGTGCGGCCCTCGGGCTTACCCTGCGGGTTGACCGGGTGGCGACCACCGGAGGTCTTACCCTCACCACCACCGTGCGGGTGGTCGACCGGGTTCATGGCGACACCACGGACGGTCGGGCGCTTGCCCTTCCACCGCATCCGGCCGGCCTTGCCCCAGTTGATGTTCGACTGGTCGGCGTTGCCGATCTCGCCGACGCTGGCGCGGCAGCGCACGTCCACCCGCCGGATCTCGCCGGACGGCATACGCAGGGTCGCGTACGCGCCCTCGCGGCCGAGCAGCTGGATGCCGACGCCGGCGGAACGGGCCAGCTTGGCCCCGCCACCCGGACGCAGCTCCACGTTGTGGATCGTGGTACCGACCGGGATGTTGCGCAGCGGCAGGTTGTTGCCGGGCTTGATGTCGGCGCCCGGACCGGACTCGACGCGGTCGCCCTGCTTCATGTCCTTCGGCGCGATGATGTACCGCTTCTCGCCGTCGGCGTAGTGCAGCAGCGCGATGCGCGCCGTGCGGTTCGGGTCGTACTCGATGTGAGCGACCTTCGCCGGCACGCCGTCCTTGTCGACCCGCTTGAAGTCGATCAGACGGTACTGGCGCTTGTGACCGCCGCCGTGGTGACGCGTGGTGATCCGGCCGTGGGCGTTACGCCCGCCCTTCTTCGGCAACGGAGCCAGCAGCGACTTCTCCGGCGTGGACCGGGTGATCTCGGCGAAGTCAGCGACGCTGGAGCCTCGTCGGCCCGGCGTCGTCGGCTTGTACTTACGGATAGCCATTGTCTACACCCCTCAGCTGACCGGGCCGCCGAAGGCCTCGATGCGGTCACCGTCAGCCAGCTTCACGATCGCCCGCTTGGTCGCCTTGCGCTGACCGAAGCCGGTCTTGGTGCGCTTGCGCTTACCCTGGCGGTTGAGCGTGTTGACCGTCAGGACGCGGACGTTGAAGATCTGCTGGATAGCGATCTTGATCTCGGTCTTGTTCGCGTCCGGGTGCACCAGGAAGGTGTACCAGTTCCGGTTCAGCTCGCTGTAGCTCTTCTCCGAGACGACCGGCGCGACGATGATGTCGCGCGGGTCGGCGATGGTGCTCACTTGCCACCCTCCTCGGTGGTCTCGGCGGGCACGCCCAGGAACTCGTCCAGGGCGTCCTTGGTGAAGACCACGTCGTCGGCCACCAGCACGTCGTACGTGTTCAGCTGGCCGGACTCGATCAGGTGCACGCGCGGCTCGTTGCGCAGCGACACCCAGTTCAGTTCGTCGGTGCTGCTCAGCACGACCAGGACCCGACGGGCCTCGGTGAGCTTGGTCAGCGTGGCCAGGGCCGCCTTGGTCGACGGCTTCTCGCCCGAGACGAACGCCTCGACGACGTGCACCTGCCCGGCGCGGGCCCGGTCGGAGAGGGCACCCCGCAGAGCGGCTGCCTTCATCTTCTTCGGGGTCCGCTGGCTGTAGTCACGCGGCACGGGACCGTGCACGACGCCACCGCCGGCGAACTGCGGCGCGCGGATCGAGCCCTGCCGGGCGCGACCGGTGCCCTTCTGCTTGTACGGCTTCTTGCCGCCACCGGCGACCTCGCCGCGGGTCTTGGCCTTGTGCGTGCCCTGTCGGGCCGCCGCGAGCTGGGCCACCACGACCTGGTGCATCAGCGCGACGTTGGCCTGCACGTCGAAGATGTCCGCCGGCAGCTCGACGGAGCTGCTGGTGGTGCCTTCGACGGTGCGCACGTCAACGGTGGTCACTTGGCCGCACCGCCCTTCTTCACCTTGCTCTTGGCCGCGGTACGGACCAGAACAAGCGCGCCCTTGGGACCAGGAATGGCACCCCGGACGAGCAGCAGGTTGTTCTCGGTGTCGACCGCCTGGACGGTGAGGTTCTGCACGGTGTAGCGCACGCCACCCATGCGGCCGGCCATCCGGGTGCCCTTGAAGACACGACCCGGAGTGGCGCAGGCGCCGATGGAACCGGGCGAGCGGTGCTTGCGCTCGACACCGTGGCCAGCACCCAGGCCGTGGAAGCCGTGCCGCTTCATCGGGCCGGCGTAGCCCTTGCCCTTGGTCTTGCCGGTGACGTCGATGGTGACGCCAGCCGGGAACTCCTCGACCGTGACTTCCTGGCCGAGCGAGTATTCCCCAGCGTCCGTGGTGCGCAGCTCGACGATGTGCCGGCGCGGCGCCACGTCCGCCTTGGCGTAGTGGCCGCTGATCGGCTTCTTGACCTTGCGCGGGTCGATGATGCCGTACGCCAGCTGGACCGCGGAGTAACCGTCCTTCTCGGCGCTACGAACCTGGCTGATGACGCACGGGCCGGCCTCGACCACGGTCACGGGAACAACACGGTTGTTGTCCCAGACCTGGGTCATGCCGAGCTTGGCGCCCAGGATCCCCTTGACTTGCCTGTCCATTTGTCCGGTCCCTACAGCTTGATCTCGATGTCGACGCCAGCCGGCAGGTCGAGGCGCATGAGCGAGTCGACCGTCTTCGGGGTCGGGTCGATGATGTCGATCAGCCGCTTGTGCGTGCGCATCTCGAAGTGCTCGCGCGAGTCCTTGTACTTGTGCGGCGAGCGGATAACGCAGAAACGGTTGATCTCCGTGGGCAGCGGCACCGGGCCCGCGACCTGCGCCCCGGTGCGCGTCACCGTCTCGACGATCTTCCGAGCCGAGGAGTCGACGACCTCGTGGTCATAGGCCTTGAGCCGGATGCGGATCTTCTGTCCCGCCATGGTGGCTTCTGTTCCTTCTCTCGATGCCGCTGTGTTGCGGGCGCCTGTACCGGCTGGCACAGGCCCACTTCGCCGACCCCCGCGGTCGGGCGTGTCGCGCCCTCGGATCGGGCTCCGCCCCGTGGTTCCGGAGCGGTGCTGACCGCGCGGTGGGTCAAGGCGCCGATCGCATTACCGCGACCTGAACGCCGTGCGAGGGTGGTTGGCGACTGGGCCGCCAACCACCCCACGCTCGACTGCCTCGCCACCCGGAGGTTCAGCGAAAGCCGAACACAGGCGACGAACTGTCGTTACGCAACCTGACTAGTATGCCGCACGACCGGCGGCGGGTCTAATCGGGGTTACCTAGTTCACTTGATGATCTTGGTGACGAACCCGGCGCCGACGGTGCGGCCACCCTCGCGGATCGCGAACTTGAGGTTCTCCTCCATGGCGATGGGCTGGATCAGCTTCACCGACATGGTGGTGTTGTCGCCCGGCATGACCATCTCGGTGCCCTCGGGGAGGGTGACGACACCGGTGACGTCCGTGGTCCGGAAGTAGAACTGCGGGCGGTAGTTCTGGAAGAACGGGGTGTGGCGGCCGCCCTCCTCCTTGGAGAGGATGTAGACCGTCGCCTCGAACTCCGTGTGCGGGGTGTTCGAGCCCGGCTTCACGACGACCATGCCGCGCTCGACCTCGTCGCGCTTGGTACCACGCAGCAGCAGGCCGACGTTCTCGCCTGCGCGGGCGTCGTCCAGGGTCTTCCGGAACATCTCGATCGCGGTGACCTTGGTCTTGAAGCTCTTCTCCTTGATACCGACGAGCTCAACATCCTCGTTCGGCAGGAGAACGCCGCGCTCCACGCGACCGGTGACGACGGTGCCACGACCGGTGATCGTGAAGACGTCCTCGACCGGCATCAGGAACGGCATGTCGACCTCGCGCTCCGGCTGCGGGATCGAGGTGTCGACCGCGGTCATCAGGTCCAGCAGCTTGCCGGTCCACTCGGGGTCACCCTCGAGGGCCTTCAGCGCCGAAACCCGAACCACCGGCAGGTCGTCGCCCGGGTACTCCTGCGACGAGAGCAGCTCACGGACCTCGAGCTCGACGAGCTCCAGGAGCTCCTCGTCATCGACCATGTCGCTCTTGTTGAGCGCCACGACGATGTACGGCACACCAACCTGACGGGCCAGCAGCACGTGCTCGCGGGTCTGCGGCATCGGGCCGTCGGTCGCCGCGACCACCAGGATCGCGCCGTCCATCTGCGCGGCACCGGTGATCATGTTCTTGATGTAGTCCGCGTGGCCGGGGCAGTCCACGTGCGCGTAGTGCCGCGCCTCGGTCTGGTACTCGACGTGCGCGATCGAGATCGTGATGCCGCGGGCCTTCTCCTCCGGCGCCTTGTCGATCTCGTCGAACGGCGTGTAGGGGTTCAGGTCCGGGAACTGGTCGTGCAGGACCTTGGTGATGGCCGCCGTCAGCGTCGTCTTACCGTGGTCGATGTGACCAATGGTGCCGATGTTGACGTGCGGCTTAGTCCGCTCGAACTTAGCCTTCGCCACTGGTGTCCTCCTGTGGACTTCTTGGTTCGTACGCCCGGCGCGCCGGTCGGCGCTTAGGACTCTGTCGACAGCCTTTCCGGCCAGAAGGCCGGGAAGCCATTGTGGGTTCTGCGGCGATGAAGCCTACAGGCCCGGTCTCACGCGATCCGATCGTGGTGGCCGCGGGCGGGTAAAACCTCCCGCGACCAACCACGAATCACCTGCTCAGGGCGTTACTCGCCCGTTGCCTTGGCGATGATCTCCTTCGCGACGCTCTGCGGAACCTCGGCGTAGGAGTCGAACTGCATGCTGTAGCTAGCCCGGCCCTGGGTCTTCGACCGCAGGTCGCCGACGTAGCCGAACATCTCCGACAACGGCACCAGAGCCCGGACGATGCGGGCGCCACTGCGCTCCTCCATCGCCTGGATGATGCCGCGGCGGGAGTTGAGGTCACCGATGACGTCACCCATGTTCTCCTCAGGAGTGGTGACTTCAACGGCCATCATCGGCTCGAGCAGCGCGGGATCGGCCTTGCGGGCCGCGTCCTTCATCACCATCGAGCCGGCGATCTTGAATGCCATTTCCGACGAGTCGACCTCGTGGTACTGACCGTCCAGCAGCGTCAGCTTCACACCGACCAGCGGGAAGCCCGCCAGGATGCCGTACTGAAGCGCGTCCTGCGCACCGGCGTCCACCGACGGGATGAACTCCCGGGGGATGCGGCCACCGCTGACGGCGTTGGCGAACTCGTAGGTCGGCGATTCGTTGTCCAGCGGCAGCGGCTCGACGCTCACGATGACGCGGGCGTACTGGCCGGAACCACCGGTCTGCTTCTTGTGGGTGTACTCGACCTTGTCCACCTTGCGGCGGATGGTCTCGCGGTACGCCACCTGCGGCTTGCCGACGTTGGCCTCGACGTTGAACTCACGCCGCATCCGGTCGACCAGGATGTCCAGGTGCAGCTCGCCCATGCCGGAGATGACCGTCTGACCGGTCTCCTCGTCCAACCGGACGCGGAAGGTCGGGTCCTCTTCGGCCAGCCGCTGGATGGCGGTGCCGAGCTTCTCCTGGTCGGACTTGGTCTTCGGCTCGATCGCCACCGAGATGACCGGCTCCGGGAAGGTCATCGACTCCAGGATCACCGGGTTCGCCGGGTCGGAGAGCGTGTCGCCGGTGGTGGTCTGCTTGAGACCCTGCACGGCGATGATGTCGCCGGCCTGCGCCGTCGGACGCTCTTCGCGCTTGTTGGCGTGCATCTGGTAGATCTTGCCGATCCGCTCCTTGCGGTCCTTGGTGGAGTTGACCACCTGGGAGCCGGATTCGAGCAGACCGGAGTAGACCCGGACGTAGGTGAGCTTGCCGAGGTGCTTGTCCGTCTGGATCTTGAAGGCCAGGCCGGCGAACGGCTCCGTCTTGGAGGGCTTGCGAACGATCGGCGTCTCGCCGTCGGTCGCCGTGCCCTCGATGGCGGGAACGTCCAGCGGCGACGGCAGGAAGTCGACCACGGCGTCGAGCATGGGCTGGACGCCCTTGTTCTTGAACGCCGAGCCGCACAGCACCGGGTTGGCCTTGCCGGCGATGGTGGCACGCCGGATGGCGGCCTTGATCTCCTCGGTGGAGACCTCCTCGCCTTCCAGGTACTTCTCCATCACCGAGTCGTCGACGTCGGCCAGGGTCTCCATCAGCTTCTCGCGCCACTCGGCCGCGGAGTCGGCCAGCTCGGCCGGGATCTCCTCGATCGCGTAGTCGTCACCCTTCTGGGTCTCCCCACGCCAGGTGAGAGCGCGCATACCGATCAGGTCGACGACACCGATGTGGTCGCCCTCGAGCCCGATCGGGATCTGGAGCACCAGCGGGGTGGCGTTCAGCCGGTCGATCATCATCTGCACGCAGCGGAAGAAGTCGGCGCCGGTCCGGTCGAGCTTGTTGACGAAGCACATACGCGGGACGTTGTACTTGTCGGCCTGCCGCCAGACGTTCTCCGTCTGCGGCTCCACGCCGGCGACACCGTCGTAGACCGCGACCGCACCATCCAGAACCCGCAGCGACCGCTCGACCTCGACCGTGAAGTCGACGTGGCCCGGCGTGTCGATGATCTGGATCGTGTGGCCCTTCCACTCACACTTGGTAGCAGCGGAGGTGATGGTGATGCCACGCTCCTGCTCCTGCTCCATCCAGTCCATGACGGCAGCGCCCTCGTGGACCTCACCGATCTTGTACGTGATGCCGGTGTAGAACAGGATCCGCTCGGTGGTCGTGGTCTTACCGGCATCGATGTGCGCCATGATGCCGATGTTGCGTACGTTGGCGAGCGCGTCTGCGGCGGCCACTTCAATCCCTACTTATCGTCGTCTCGACTCAACTGGTGGCGGTTCCGGCGCCCGAGGGCGCCGGAACCAGGGTGTTACCAGCGGTAGTGCGCGAAGGCCTTGTTCGACTCGGCCATCTTGTGCGTGTCCTCGCGCCGCTTGACGGCGGCACCGAGACCGTTGCTCGCGTCGAGCAGCTCGTTCATCAGCCGCTCGACCATGGTCTTCTCGCGACGAGCGCGGGAGTAGGTGACCAGCCAGCGCAGGCCCAGGGTGGTCGCCCGGGTCGGGCGGACCTCGACCGGCACCTGGTAGGTGGCGCCACCGACACGACGGCTGCGCACCTCGAGGGTCGGCTTGACGTTGTCCATCGCCCGCTTGAGGGTGACGACCGGGTCGGTGCCGGACTTCTCGCGGCAGCCCTCGAGGGCCGCGTACACGATCGACTCGGCGAGCTGACGCTTGCCGCGGAGCAGGATCTTGTTCACCAGCTGGGTGACCAGCGGCGAGTTGTACACCGGGTCAGCGACCAGTGGCCGCCGCGGAGCGGGTCCCTTACGCGGCATGTCAGCTCTTCTCCTTCTTCGCGCCGTAACGGCTGCGCGCCTGCTTGCGGTTGCGGACACCCTGGGTGTCCAGCGAGCCGCGAACGATCTTGTAACGCACGCCGGGGAGGTCCTTCACCCGGCCACCGCGCACGAGCACGATCGAGTGCTCCTGGAGGTTGTGACCGACGCCCGGGATGTAGGCGGTCACCTCGATCTGGCTGCTGAGCTTCACGCGAGCGACCTTGCGCAGCGCCGAGTTCGGCTTCTTCGGGGTGGTGGTGTACACGCGGGTGCACACGCCGCGCCGCTGAGGGGAACCCTTCAGCGCCGGGGTCTTGGTCTTGGTCGTCTTCGCCTGGCGGCCCTTTCGGACCAGCTGCTGGATCGTGGGCACCGGGTTTCTCCGCTCCCTTCGGCCGCATTCGCGGCCGCGCCGTCGCTCGTTAGCCGGCCTGATGACCGGCTCTCCTACATTCCGACCAGGGTCACCTTGCGGAGACCCCGGCACCCGCGGTCGGGCGTGTCGCCCTCGTCACGGCCCCGTTGCGACGCTTTCGCGTTGCGTACCGGGTTTGTTCACCGGTGCGCGGGTCGCCCCGCCCCGGATCTTTGGCTTGTCGTGCCGCCGCCCGGGCTCCGGGCACAGCGCACGCACGAGTTGCCCGGGCATGCCCGGGCACAAGGGGAAAGAGTACCTACCACAACCGCCCAGGTCAAAACGGAATGGCCCGGCGACTGTCTCACATCCGCCGGCCCGAACTCGTTCTGCCCCGTCGCCCGCGATGGGCACCTACGAACACAAGTGTACCGGCTTCCCCGCGGGACCACCCGTCGGCCCCGGGCCGGCACCGGGGAGTCACCACTCGGCCCCGACATCGTGGACCGGACGGCGACCGACCTCAGGCCAGGGTGAGGAGCAACGCCAGGCCCAGGCCCAGGAGGCTGAGCACCCCTCCCGCCACGCCACAGCTGATTCCGGCCACCGCGAGCCCCCGGCCGGTGAACCGGACCGCGGGAGGCGCCGCCGGCCGGCGGATCTGCCGCTGGCCGAGCAGGCCGGTGACGATCGCCGCCACACCGGCCAGCACCCCGAGCACGGCGAACGCTCCGGAGGCCCAGGCCCCGCCGTCGTCCCTGAAGCTCACCCCGAAGCAGATCACCAGCAGCGAGACCAGGACCGAGGCCACCCCGGCCACCAGCGCCCCGATGGCCAGCCCGGAGGTGACCGGCGCCACGTCCAGGTGCACGACGCCGAACGGCGTACCGGGCACCGCCTCCACCCGCTTCGGCGGCCGGCGCTGGTCATCGGTGGGAGGCGGCACCGGATGCCCGGCCATGCCACCCCAACCGGGTGCGCGACCCGGTGGCGGCGGACCCCAACCCGCGGGTGCGCCGGGCCCCGACGACGGCGGACCCCAACCAGGAGGCACACCAGGCCCCGACGACGGCGCACCCCAACCCCCAGGTGCGCCAGGCCCCGACGACGGCGGACCCCAACCAGGAGGCACACCAGGCCCCGACGACGGCGCACCCCAACCAGGTGGTGGCGGGGTCGGCGCACCGGAGACCGGGTACGGCTGGCCGGAGCCGGTCGGCGTGGTCGGGCCCCAACCGGGGTGCGGCGCGGGAGACGACGGCGCGACAGATGACGGCGCGGAAGACGACGGCGCGGCCGCGGGTGGGTGCGGCGCGCTGCTCGGGCCCGGTCGCGCCCAGTCACTCGGCTCGGGCGGGGTCGGCGCGTCCGGATGACCGGCCGGTTCGTCCGCAGGGGGCCGCGCCGGTTCCGTCACGAGGTCCTCCTGTCGAAAGGGCACCGCCGCCGCACGGCGGACACCGGCCAGGCTACCGCCGAGGGTGCCGCCGCCCGCGCCCGGCGCGGCCACGGGCGGCTCAGTCCATGTTCGTCGGGTAGTCGTGGCCGAACGGCGCGCCGGCCAACCGCACCACCCCGATCACCACGGCGACGACCACGGTGACCGCGACCAGCACGAGGCCGGTCCAGGCCATCCGCTCCCCCCGTCGCAGCCAGGCCCCGCCGGTCAGGAAACCCCCCGAGGTGTACGCCTCACGGCGCGCCTGGCGGGCCAGTTGCAGTGCCACCGTCGCCGGCACCACCCCGCCGATGAAGAGACCGGTCAGCATGCCGATCAGCCCCAGCGCGAAGACCGCCCGCGCCTTCGTGGCGCGGGCCGGGTCCGGGTCGAGCGGGTGGCGCAGGCCCTGCTGCGCGACGGGCACCTGCCCGGGTGCGGTCGTCATACCCCCATCATGCCGAACTCGGACCGGGGGTGGGTGGGTCCGGACACGACGAGGCCCCCGGCGGAAACCGGGGGCCTCGTCGTGCGATTGGTGCTTAGCGGTACGACCCGAAGTCGAAGTCGTCCAGCGGCACAGCCTGCCCGCTGGCCGGCCCGAACCCGTAGTCGGTCTCCGGGTAACCGGTCATCGAGTAGACCTTGGCCTTGGCCTCCTCGGTCGGCTCCACCCGGACGTTGCGGTACTTGCTGATGCCCGTACCGGCCGGGATGAGCTTTCCGATGATCACGTTCTCCTTGAGGCCGACCAGCGAGTCGCTGCGCGAGTTGATCGCAGCGTCGGTCAGCACCCGGGTGGTCTCCTGGAAGGAGGCCGCCGAGAGCCAGGAGTCGGTGGCCAGCGAGGCCTTGGTGATACCCATCAGCACCGGACGACCGGCGGCGGGCTCGCCGCCCTCCGAGACGAGTCGGCGGTTCTCCGACTCGAACAGCGCCCGGTCGACCAGCACACCCGGCAGGAACTCGGTCGAGCCGGAGTCGATGACCGTCACCCGCTTGAGCATCTGGCGGATGATGATCTCGATGTGCTTGTCGTGGATGAGCACACCCTGCGAGCGGTAGACCTCCTGGACCTCACTGGTCAGGTGGACCTGGACCGCCCGCGGACCCATGATCCGCAGAAGCTCGTGCGGGTCGATGGTGCCCTCGGTCAGCTTCTCGCCGACCGCGACGTGACCGCCGTCGTGGGTACGGAGCTTGACGCGCTTCGAGATCTTGTCGTAGACGATCTCTTCGCTGCCGTCGTCCGGCACCACGATGATCTTGCGCGAGCGCTCGCCGTCCTCGATCCGGATCCGGCCGGGGGTGTCGGCGATGGGCGCCTTACCCTTCGGGACCCGAGCCTCGAAGATTTCCTGAACACGCGGCAGACCCTGGGTGATGTCCTCACCCGCGACACCACCGGTGTGGAAGGTACGCATCGTCAGCTGCGTACCCGGCTCACCGATGGACTGGGCGGCGATGATGCCGACCGCCTCGCCGATGTCGACCGACTTACCGGTCGGCAGCGACCGGCCGTAGCAGGCCGCGCAGACACCCAGCTTGGACTCGCAGGTGAGCACGCTGCGCACCCGGACCGTCTCCACGCCGGCGGCGACGATCTTGTCGACCCCGATGGAGTTGATGTCCTGACCGCGCTCGGCCACCACGGTGCCGTCCGGCCCCTTGATGTCGTCGGCCAGCGTCCGGGCGTGCACGCTGGTCTCGGCGTGGGTGTGGACGACGAGCTTGCCGTCCAGCTTCTCGCCGATCTGCATCGGGATCGCCCGGTCGGTGCCGCAGTCTTCCTCGCGGATGATGACGTCCTGCGAGACGTCCACCAGACGACGGGTCAGGTAACCCGAGTCGGCGGTCCGCAGCGCGGTGTCAGCGAGACCCTTACGGGCACCGTGCGTGGAGATGAAGTACTCCAGCACGGACAGACCCTCCCGGTAGCTGGCCTTGATCGGCCGCGGGATGATCTCGCCCTTCGGGTTGGCCACCAGACCACGGATCGCCGCGATCTGCCGGAGCTGGAGCAGGTTACCGCGGGCACCCGAGTGGATCATCTTCCACAGTGGGTTCTCCTGCGGCAGCGCGGTGTCCATCTCCTTGGCGACCTCGTTGGTCGCCTTGGTCCAGATCTCGATGAGTTCGCCGCGACGCTCCTCGGCGGTCATCAGACCACGCTGGTACTGCTTGTCGATCCGGTCGGCTTCCTTCTCGTACTTCGCCAGGATCTCCGCCTTGCGCGGCGGAGCGATGACGTCCTCCATGCCGATCGTCACGCCGGACCAGGTGGCCCAGTGGAAACCGGCCTCCTTGAGCCCGTCCAGGGTGGCGGCCAGCGCCACCTTGGGGAAGCGCTCGGCGAGGTCGTTGACGATCGCGGAGAGCTGACCCTTGCGGATCTCGTAGTTCACGAAGCGGTAGCCCTGCGGCAGCGTCTCGTTGAACAGCACCCGACCCAGGGTGGTCTCCACGGTCAGCGCGTCACCCTCGACGAAGCCCTCCGGGGCGGACCACGTCTCGGCGCCAGCACCGTTGTCGACCTCGGTCACACCACGAAGGCGGATCTTCACGGGCGCCTGCAGGTGCAGCTCACCGTTGTCGAAGGCCATCCGCGCCTCGGCGTCCGAGCTGAACGCCCGGCCCTCGCCCTTCTCACCGGCGGTGAGGTGGGTGAGGTGGTAGAGACCGATGACCATGTCCTGGGTGGGCATGGTGACCGGCTTGCCGTCGGCCGGCTTGAGGATGTTGTTCGACGACAGCATCAGGATCCGGGCCTCGGCCTGAGCCTCGGCGGACAGCGGCACGTGCACCGCCATCTGGTCACCGTCGAAGTCGGCGTTGAACGCCGTGCAGACCAGCGGGTGGATCTGGATGGCCTTGCCCTCGACCAGCTGCGGCTCGAAGGCCTGGATGCCCAGGCGGTGCAGGGTCGGCGCCCGGTTGAGCAGCACCGGGTGCTCGCCGATGACCTCTTCCAGCACGTCCCACACGACCGGGCGCTGACGCTCGACCATCCGCTTGGCGGACTTGATGTTCTGCGCGTGGTTGAGGTCCACCAGCCGCTTCATGACGAACGGCTTGAACAGCTCCAGGGCCATCTGCTTGGGCAGACCGCACTGGTGCAGCTTGAGCTTGGGGCCGACCACGATGACCGAACGGCCGGAGTAGTCGACGCGCTTGCCCAGCAGGTTCTGGCGGAACCGGCCCTGCTTGCCCTTGAGCATGTCGGACAGCGACTTGAGCGGGCGGTTACCCGGGCCGGTGACCGGCCGGCCGCGACGACCGTTGTCGAACAGCGCGTCGACGGCCTCCTGGAGCATCCGCTTCTCGTTGTTGACGATGATCTCGGGAGCACCGAGGTCGATCAGCCGCTTGAGGCGGTTGTTCCGGTTGATCACGCGGCGGTACAGGTCGTTGAGGTCCGAGGTCGCGAACCGACCACCGTCGAGCTGCACCATCGGGCGCAGGTCCGGCGGGATGACCGGGACGCAGTCCAGCACCATGCCGAGCGGCGAGTTGCGGGTGTTCAGGAACGCCGCCACGACCTTGAGCCGCTTGAGCGCACGGATCTTCCGCTGGCCCTTGCCGGACCGGATGGTCTCCCGCAGGCTCTCGGCCTCGGCGTCGAGGTCCATGTTCTGGACCAGCGCCTTGATCGCCTCCGCGCCCATGGAACCGGTGAAGTACTCACCGAACCGGTCGCGCAGCTCGCGGTAGAGCAGCTCGTCGGTGACCAGCTGCTTCGGCTCCAGCTTGCGGAAGGTGTCCAGCACCTCGTCCAGGCGGTCGATCTCGCGCTGGGCCCGGTCGCGGATCTGGCGCATCTCGCGCTCTCCGCCCTCCTTGACCTTGCGCCGGACGTCCGCCTTGGCACCCTCGGCCTCCAGCTCGGCCAGGTCGGCCTCGAGCTTGGCGGCCCGCTTCTCGATCTCCGAGTCGCGGCTGTTCTCGGACTGCCGCTTCTCGGCCAGGATCTCGTTCTCGATCGTCGAGAGGTCACGGTGACGCGACTCCGCGTCCACGCTCGTCACGACGTACGAGGCGAAGTAGATGATCTTTTCGAGGTCCTTGGGGGCGAGGTCCAGCAGGTAGCCCAGCCGGCTCGGAACGCCCTTGAAGTACCAGATGTGGGTCACCGGAGCAGCGAGCTCGATGTGCCCCATCCGCTCACGACGGACCTTGGAGCGAGTCACCTCGACGCCGCAGCGCTCACAGATGATGCCCTTGAACCGAACGCGCTTGTACTTACCGCAGTAGCACTCCCAGTCGCGCTGCGGACCGAAGATCTTCTCGCAGAAGAGCCCGTCCTTCTCCGGCTTCAGGGTGCGGTAGTTGATCGTCTCAGGCTTCTTGACCTCGCCGTGCGACCACTGACGGATGTCGTCGGCGGTGGCGAGACCAATGCGCAGCTCGTCGAAGAAGTTGACGTCGAGCACTATGTCCCCTATGTCGTCGTCTGTACTGCTAATTCTCGGGCGGGGTCGGGGGCCGGCGAACCGGCCCCCGACCGCTCACCTCAGACCTCTTCGACCGAGCTCGGCTCGCGCCGGGACAGGTCGATGCCCAGCTCCTCAGCGGCCCGGAACACCTCGTCGTCGGTCTCGCGCATTTCCAGGGCCACACCGTCGCTGGAGAGCACCTCGACGTTGAGGCACAGCGACTGCAGCTCCTTGAGCAGCACCTTGAACGACTCCGGGATGCCCGGCTCCGGGATGTTCTCGCCCTTGACGATGGCCTCGTAGACCTTCACTCGGCCGAGCACGTCGTCGGACTTGATCGTGAGCAGCTCCTGCAGGGCGTACGCGGCGCCGTACGCCTGCATCGCCCAGCACTCCATCTCACCGAAACGCTGACCACCGAACTGCGCCTTACCACCCAGCGGCTGCTGCGTGATCATCGAGTACGGGCCGGTCGAACGAGCGTGGATCTTGTCGTCGACCAGGTGGTTGAGCTTCAGGATGTAGACGTAACCGACCGCGATCGGGTCCGGCAGCGGCTCACCGGAACGACCGTCGAACAGCTGCGCCTTGCCGGTACGCCCGATCAGCTGCTTGCCGTCCCGGTTGGGCAGGGTCGACTCGAGCAGACCGGAGATCTCCTCCTCGCGGGCACCGTCGAAGACCGGGGTGGCCACGTTGGTGTCCCCCTCGGACTCGTGCGCGTCGATCGAGCGGAGCTGGCGCTTCCAGTCGGCGTCGTCACCCTCGACCTTCCAACCGGTCTTGGCGACCCAACCGAGGTGGGTCTCCAGAACCTGGCCGATGTTCATCCGGCTCGGCACACCGAGCGGGTTGAGCACGATGTCGACCGGGGTGCCGTCCTCGAGGAACGGCATGTCCTCGATCGGGAGGATCTTCGAGATGACGCCCTTGTTGCCGTGCCGGCCGGCGAGCTTGTCGCCGTCCTGGATCTTGCGCTTCTGGGCGACGTAGACCCGGACCAGCTCGTTGACACCCGGCGGCAGCTCGTCGCCGTCCTCGCGGGAGAACGTGCGCACACCGATGACCGTGCCGGTCTCGCCGTGCGGCACCTTCAGCGAGGTGTCCCGAACCTCACGCGCCTTCTCACCGAAGATCGCGCGGAGCAGCCGCTCCTCCGGGGTCAGCTCGGTCTCACCCTTGGGCGTGACCTTGCCGACCAGGATGTCACCGGGGACGACCTCGGCACCGATCCGGATGATGCCGCGCTCGTCGAGGTCAGCGAGCATTTCCTCGCTGACGTTCGGGATGTCGCGGGTGATCTCCTCCGGGCCGAGCTTGGTGTCCCGAGCGTCGACCTCGTGCTCCTCGATGTGGATCGAGGTGAGCACGTCCTGCTGCACGAGGCGCTGCGACAGGATGATCGCGTCCTCGTAGTTGTGGCCCTCCCAGCACATGAACGCCACCAGCAGGTTGCGTCCGAGTGCCATCTCGCCCTCGTCGGTGCACGGACCGTCGGCGATGACCTGACCGGCCTCGACGCGGTCGCCCTCGAAGACGACCGGCTTCTGGTTGACGCAGGAGCCGGCGTTGGAGCGGCGGAACTTGTGCAGCAGGTACGTCCGGCGGTGGCCGTCATCCTGGTGGATGGTGACGTAGTCGGCGCAGAGATCCTCGATCACACCGCCGACCTCGGCGACCACCACGTCGCCAGCGTCGACCGCGGCCCGGTATTCCATGCCCGTGCCCACGAGCGGCGCCTCGGCCTTGACCAGCGGCACCGCCTGGCGCTGCATGTTCGCGCCCATCAGTGCCCGGTTGGCGTCGTCGTGCTCGAGGAACGGGATCATGGCGGTCGCGACCGAGGTCATCTGCCGGGGCGAGACGTCCATGTAGTCGACGGCACCGGGGACGACGTCCTCGGTCTCGCCACCCTTACGACGGCAGAGCACCCGGTCCTCGGCGAACGTGCCGTCAGCCTTCAGGCGCGCGTTGGCCTGGGCCTTGACGAACCGGTCCTCCTCGTCCGCGGTCAGGTAGTCGATCTGGTCGGTGACCCGACCCTCGACGACCTTCCGGTACGGCGTCTCGATGAAGCCGAACGGGTTGACCCGGGCGAAGGTGGACAGCGCGCCGATCAGGCCGATGTTCGGGCCTTCCGGCGTCTCGATCGGGCACATCCGGCCGTAGTGGGACGGGTGCACGTCGCGGACCTCGAAGCCGGCCCGCTCACGGGACAGACCACCAGGGCCGAGCGCGCTCAGCCGGCGCCGGTGGGTCAGGCCCGCCAGCGGGTTGGTCTGGTCCATGAACTGGGACAGCTGCGACGTACCGAAGAACTCCTTGATCGCCGCCACCACCGGGCGGATGTTGATCAGGGTCTGCGGCGTGATCGCCTCGACGTCCTGCGTGGTCATCCGCTCCCGGACGACCCGCTCCATGCGGGACAGGCCGACCCGAACCTGGTTCTGGATCAGCTCACCCACGGTGCGCAGGCGACGGTTGCCGAAGTGGTCGATGTCGTCGGCCTCGTAGCCGTCCTCACCGGCGTGCAGCCGGCACAGGTACTCCACGGTGGCGACGATGTCGTCCTCGGTGAGCGTGCCCGTGGTGATCGGCACGTTCACTTCGAGCTTCTTGTTGAACTTGTAGCGCCCGACCTTGGCGACGTCGTACCGCTTCGGGTTGAAGAAGAGGTTGTCGAGCAGGGTCTGGGCGTTCTCGCGCGTCGGCGGCTCGCCAGGGCGCAGCTTGCGGTAGATGTCGAGCAGAGCCTCGTCGGCGCCGGCGATGTGGTCCTTCTCGAGCGTGGTCATCATCAGCTCGGACCAGCCGAACTTCTCACGGATCCGCTCAGCCGACCATCCGACGGCCTTGAGCAGGACCGTGACGGCCTGCCGACGCTTCCGGTCGATACGTACGCCGACCGTGTCGCGCTTGTCGATGTCAAACTCCAGCCAGGCACCCCGACTCGGGATGACCTTGACGCTGGAGAGGTCGCGGTCGGAGGTCTTGTCCGGCTGCTTGTCGAAATACACGCCCGGGGACCGGACGAGCTGGCTGACCACGACGCGCTCGGTGCCGTTGATGACGAAGGTGCCCTTGGGCGTCATCATCGGGAAGTCACCCATGAACACCGTCTGGCTCTTGATCTCGCCAGTGGTGTTGTTGGTGAACTCCGCGGTCACGAAGAGCGGAGCGCAGTAGGTCAGGTCCTTCTCCTTGCACTCCTCGATCGAGGCCTTGACCTCGTCGAAGCGCGGCGCCGAGAAGGAAAGTGACATGGTGCCGGAGAAGTCCTCAATGGGACTGATCTCTTCAAGGATCTCCGCGAGACCCGAGCGTGCGTGCGGGTCGTCCGCCGACCGGCCCTGCCAAGCCTCGTTGCCGACGAGCCAGTCGAAGGACTCGTTCTGGATGGCAAGGAGGTTGGGGACCTCGAGGTGTTCGGTGATCCTGCCGAATGAAACTCGGCGGGGAGCGAATGCGCTCGACGTACGACTGGTCTTCGCAGGGCGGGAAGCTGCCAAGATGCGTCCTTCCGAGGACCGGTGCTGCAGAACGGCTGGTACGCGTGCACTCCAATGACCCCACCAGAAATATCCGTAAACGGACATTTCCGAGCAGGGGTCAAGTCGGAAGGCAGCGCAAACTAGCAGTGTAGCCGAGAGGCTAACCGCTGTCCAGCCCACCCCGCAGGTCGTTTGCGGAACGTGCCTCGGCCCCCGTCAACCGGGGTCTGCCGGGCCGCTCAGAACGCAACGTCCCCACTGGGCCGCTCGGGTCGAAGCGGCCGATGGTGCCGCCGCTGTCATACCCACGTCGTGGCCGTCGCAAGCGCGGTGTCTTGCTGGTGTCAGCGTGCCTGGCAGCCCGGGGCCGCGTCAAGGGCCGGTATCCGGGTCGCCGCTTCTTTCCTCCTGGCGGGCGACCCTCCGCGCTCGTTCGGGTCGCCCGTGCCGGTGGTCCGAGCCCAGCTCAGGAGCGGTCGGCACCGGATCCACCAACACGGCGGGCGGCGATCCGTGTCGGATCACCGCCCGCCGCGACGCGATCGTGTCCCGGCTCACGAGCCGGGATACGCGCTGGTGGAACTCAGGTCACTTGAGGGTGACCTTGGCGCCTTCGCCCTCGAGCTTGGCCTTCGCCTTGTCGGCGGTCTCCTTGTTGACCTTCTCCAGGATGGCCTTCGGCGCGGACTCGACCGCGTCCTTGGCCTCCTTGAGGCCCAGGCCGGTCAGCTCACGCACGACCTTGATGACCTGGATCTTCTTGCCGCCGTCAGCCTCGAGGATGACGTCGAACTCGTCCTTCTCCTCCTCGACCGGAGCAGCAGTGCCGCCGCCCCCGCCCGGGCCCGCGATGGCGACCGGAGCCGCGGCGGTGACCTCGAAGGTCTCCTCGAACTGCTTCACGAACTCAGAGAGCTCGATCAGCGTCATCTCCTTGAACGCGTCGAGCAGCTCGTCGGTGCTGAGCTTCGCCATATCTGGCGTCCTTTCCTGATTCTGTTAAGTAAGAACTGGTGCGCCGTGGGAGCCATCAGGCCGCCTCGGCGCCCTCCTTCTCGCGCTTGTCCTGCAGAGCTGCCGCCAGGCGGGCGGTCTTCGACAGCGGGGCCTGGAACAGGGCCGCGGCCTTGCTCAGGTTGCCCTTCATCGCGCCGGCCAGCTTGGCCAGCAGCACCTCGCGGGACTCCAGGTCGGCAAGCTTCGTGACCTCGGCCGCGGAAATGGCCTTGCCCTCGAAGACACCGCCCTTGATGACGAGCTTCGGGTTGGCCTTCGCGAAGTCGCGAAGCCCCTTCGCCGCCTCGACGACGTCGCCCGAAACGAAAGTCAGCGCGGTAGGACCGGTGAACAGCTCGTCGAGGCCGGTGATGCCCGCGTCCGTCGCTGCACGCTTCGCGAGCGTGTTCTTCGCGACCGTGTAGCTGGTCTCGGCGCCGAGCGAGCGCCGAAGCTGGGTGAGCTGGGAAACCGTCAGACCGCGGTACTCGGTCAGCACGGTGGCGCCCGAACTGCGGAAGCTCTCGGTCAGCTCAGCAACGGCCGTGGCCTTGTCGGCCCGGATCGGCTTGTCCGCCATGTCCCTCCTCTCTCGTTACTCGAGGCTGGTCCCCGTCACGGCCGAAACCGAGAACGGGGGCGGAGGCAGCACGACAACGAAAAAGCCCCGGCGCAGGGCGCACGGGGCGAGGGCCGGTAGATCATCACGGTCGGCGGACCATGAACACTGCCGAGTTACGCTTGCCGCCCTACGCGGGTCGCCCGTCGTCGCGGGACCTTCGACCGTGCCGAAGCACGGTGACCAGCGGTCTTTGGGTGGTTCCTCAACCGTGAGAACACGGATGACGGTTGAAGAGTACGCGCCCCGGCCACCAGCACCAAATCGCGGCCGGTGAGCCGCGCCACCGGCAGCCGCAGGGTCAGCCCTGGGCCCGCCGCCGCCACAGATAGCCGCCGACCACCGCGGCGCTCCAGGCCAGCGCCCACCCGCTCAGCCCCAACAGGGTGAGCGCGGCCGCGTCGCCGCCGGTGGTGCGGGCGGCGGCCATGATCGGCGGGGCCAGCCAGGGGGCCACCGACCCACTCAGGCCGAGCACCACCGCCCCGACCCCGCCGAGGGTCAGCACCGCGACGCCGTACCCGGCACCGCCCACCGACGCCCGGCTGGCCAGCGCGCCGAGGGCAACCGCAGCGGGTACGGCGAGCAGGTGCGCCCACACTCCCAGCGCGAGCCCGACCGGGATCGACCGGTCCCCCGGGTCGACCGGGCCGGTGACCCCGCCGACGAGCCACGGAAAGAGCAGCGCCACGGCCACCGTCACCAGGGCCGCCACACCGGCCGCGAGGAGCCCGGCCAGCCGCTCCCGGGCAACCCCGACCGCCACCTGCGCCAGCCGGCGCTGCACGTCCGGCTCCACGTCCAGAAGGATCTTGGTCTGCCAGGCGATCACCGGGAAGAGGACCACGGCCGAGACGCCGTACGCCTCCGCCGGCTGGGCGCGGCCCCCTCCGTAGAGGGTGCCGAGAACGACCAGGCCGGCGAGCAACGGGGCCAGTGCACGCCCGGTCCGCAGGAAACCGGCCAACCGCATCCGCACCAGGGCGTTCACCGGGCCTCCCCCGCTGCCGGCTCGATCACCGGGTCGGCGCCCTGGTCGGCCCCGGACTGCGCACGCGTCGGCTCAGCGGCCGCCGGTCGGACCTGCGGTGCGGCGGGTCGCGCCCGCGCGGTGGCGGTGGAGGCGTCGGCGCGTACCCCCAGCACCTGGTGGCCCTCGGCGCGCAACCGGGCGACGGTGCCGGCGACCCGCGCGGCCGGCACCGCGACCTCGACCACCGCGAACGTCTCGTCCGCCGACGACGTCTCCTCGGTCAGCGAGCCGTCGGCCACCAGCCAGCGGCGCGCGGCCGGCAGCCGGACCGTCTCCCCGCGGTGGTCGCTCACCAGGACGGCGCCGTCGGCGGCGAGCACCTCGGCGATCAGCTCGGGCACCAGCTCGCGGGTGGCGGCGTCCAGCCCCTCCCACGGCTCGTCGAGGACCAGCAGGCCCGGCGGGCGCAGCATCGCCTGGGCGAGACCCACCTTCTGGGCGGTGCCCTTGGACAGCTCCGGCAGGCGCACCGAGCGGAAGGCGGACAACCCGAGCCGGTCCGTCCAGGTGGTCACCGCCTCGTCGGCCGCTGCGCCGCCCAACCCCGCCATCCGGGCCATCCCGGTCAGGTAGCGGGCCACGGTGAACGGCTGGTCGGCCGGGAAACGCTCCGGCACCCAGCCCACCCGCGTCGGCCGGCCGGTGACCCGGCCCCGGCCCGGCCGGAGCACCCCCGCGGCCACCTGGAGCACTGTCGACTTGCCCGCCCCGTTGCGGCCCAGCACGACCGCCACCTCACCCGGACCGAGGTGCACGTTGATGCCTCGCAGCACCCACGGCCCTCGCCGGTGGTACCGCAACCAGACGTCCTCCAGCCGCATGGGCCGAGCCTGCCACATCGCAGACGCGCCGGGGCGCCGCCACAGTCGTGGCGGCGCCCCGGCGGAGCGGAACTGTCGGCTCAGGCCTCGGCCTGGTCCTCCCGGAGGTTCTTCACCAGGTTCGGGTCGACCGGGACGCCCGGGCCCATCGTGGTGGTCAGGATGACCTTGCGGAGGTACTTGCCCTTGGCGGCGGACGGCTTGGCGCGCAGCACCTCGTCGAGCACCGCGGCGTAGTTGTCCACCAGCTGGGTCTCCGTGAAGGAGGCCTTGCCGATGATCAGGTGCAGGTTGGAGTGCTTGTCCACCCGGAAGGTGATCTTGCCGCCCTTGATGTCCTGCACCGCCTTGGTGACGTCCATGGTCACCGTGCCGGTCTTCGGGTTCGGCATGAGACCGCGCGGGCCCAGGATCCGCGCGATCCGGCCGATCTTGGCCATCTGGTCCGGCGTGGCGATCGCCGCGTCGAAGTCCAGCCAACCACCCTGGATCCGGGCGACCAGCTCGTCGGTGCCCACCTCGTCGGCACCCGCGGCGGCGGCCTCTTCGGCCTTCGCGCCGCTGGCGAACACGATCACGCGGGCGGTCTTACCGGTGCCGTGCGGCAGGTTGACCACGCCGCGGACCATCTGGTCCGCCTTGCGGGGGTCGACGCCGAGGCGCATGGCGACCTCGACCGTGGCGTCGAACTTGACGTTGGTGGTCTCCTTGGCCAGCTTCACGGCCTCGGTGGGGGTGTAGAGCTTCGACCGGTCGATGACATCGGCGGCCTTGCGGTAGCTCTTGCTGCGCTGCATTGCTGATTACTCCTGTGGTCTCTGGCGGGCCGCTCGGCGCGAGCCCTCCCACGGTTTGGGTCGAAGGCCGGGGCCGACGTCAGTCGTTGACGGTGATGCCCATCGACCGGGCGGTGCCGGCGATGATCTTCTCGGCCTGGGCCAGGTCGTTGGCGTTGAGGTCGGCCATCTTCTTCTCGGCGATCTCACGCAGCTGGGCGCGGCTGACCGAGCCGACCTTCTCGGCCTGCGGAACACCCGAGCCCTTCTGCACACCGGCGGCCTTGATCAGCAGCCGGGCAGCGGGCGGGGTCTTCAGCACGAAGGTGAAGGACCGGTCCTCGTAGACGCTGATCTCGGCGGGGACGATGTCGCCCCGCTGGGACTCGGTCTGCGAGTTGTAGGACTTGCAGAACTCCATGATGTTGACGCCGTGCTGGCCGAGCGCGGGGCCGACCGGCGGCGCCGGCGTGGCCTGGCCCGCCGGCAGCTGAAGCGTGAACGTCTTGACGAGCTTCTTCTTCGGAGGCATGTCACTTCCTGGGGCTTGGAGCTGGGAAAATGCGGCTGTCGCCGCCCTCGGAGCGCGCACGGTCAGCGCGGTGCGACAGCGGCGACATTCAAGAGTAGCGCAGGCCGCAGCCCACTCGTCCGCCGAGGTCGAGCGGGAGGGCTAACGCGACGTCGGCGGCGGGCCGGGCCCGCCGCCGACGACCAGTCAGATCTTGGCGACCTGGTTGAAGTTGAGCTCCACCGGGGTCTCGCGACCGAAGATCGACACCAGCACCTTGAGCTTCTGCTGGTCGGCGTTGATCTCGCTGATGGTGGCCGGCAGCGATGCGAACGCGCCGTCGGTGACGGTGACGGAGTCGCCCACCTCGAAGTCGAGGACCTTGATCTCCGGCTTCGACTTCTTCTGCTCGGTCTCGACGGCCGGCGCCAGCCACTTCAGCACCTCGTCGAGGGAGAGCGGGGCGGGCCGGTCGGCCCGGTCGGTCGCGCCGACGAAGCCGGTCACGCCCGGGGTGTTACGGACACAGGAGTACGACTCGGCGGTCAGCTCCATCCGGACCAGGATGTAGCCCGGGAAGACCTTCGCCTGGATCTGGGAACGCTTACCGTTCTTGACCTCGACCTCTTCCCGGGTCGGCACCTCGACCTGGTAGATGAAGTCCTCCATGTCGAGGCTCGTGATCCGGGTCTCGAGGTTGGTCTTGACCTTGTTCTCGTAGCCGGCGTAGGAGTGCACCACGTACCAGTCACCCGGTGCGTAGCGCAGCTTCTGCCGCAGCTCGGCGACTGCGTCGTACTCCTCGTCCGGTGCGGGCTCGGTCGTTGGGAACTCCGGCTCGCTGGCGGCCTCAACCGACTCGTCACCAGCCGCCGTCGCGACCGTGGACTGCTCGTCCACCGGTCCGGCGGTCTCGTCGTACTCAGGCACGCTCGCTCACTTCCGTCACTATCGGCTGAAGGCAGCCGGTCAGTCCGAGTTGCCAAAGACAAACAGCACGACCTTGGCGAAGCCGAAGTCCAGCACGCCGACGATCGTCAGCATCACCGCGACGAACGCCACCACCACGGCGGTATAGGTCAGCAACTCCTTGCGGGTCGGCCAGATGACCTTACGCAGTTCGGCTACGACCTCGCGGAAGAAACGGGCGATGCGGCCGAACACGCCCACCCGACCCGTTTCCGACCGGGTGGTCGGCCGACTGTCCGCCGACTCCGCCCGGGCACGGGACCGCGTGGCGGTGCCTCCCCGGGAAACCGGCTCGTCCGCGCCGGAGGCGTCGTCGTCGGCCACGTCGTCGACGATCTCGTCGTCAAGACGATCGTCGCCGTCGTCGTCGCGCCGCTTGTTGTCGGCCACTTCGCCCTCCGTCGCGGAATCTGGGGTCGCACGCCGAGCGGCGTACGCGGCGCTGGTCACGCCGGCCGAACCCAACCGTCCCGCGACGGGCCGCGGCCGGTGGATCACCCGGAGGGCCCGATTGCCTCGGACCACCCCGCCGATGCCACCACCACGGGCCGGACGCCGCCATGCTGGCGGCGCGACCCACGGGAACGGTCAGGCCTGAGGCGCAGGGGTGACAGGACTTGAACCTGCAGCCTGCGGTTTTGGAGACCGCTGCTCTGCCAATTGAGCTACACCCCTATGCGGCAACACTCGCCCCACGCGGTCACAGACGACCGAGCAGGGGTCACTTGCCCCACGGCGGACCAGTGTACGGGTAGCCACCCGACTTTCCCAACCGGTCTCCCCGCCACGCGTGGCGGGGAGCGGTCAGCGGGTCGAACGGATGGTCGCCCGGGCCTGTGAGAGCACCTTCTCGCCCCCGCAGACCGCGGTCACATCGATTCGGGTCAGGCCGTCCTCGGTCACCTCACGGACCCGCGCGGTGACCTCGATCTCGGTCCCCTGGTCGTCGTCGGGGACGACCACGGGCCGGGTGAAACGGACCCCGTACTCGACCACCGCGTCCGGTGCCCCGGCCCACTCGGTGATCGCCCGGCCGACCAACGCCATGGTGAACATGCCGTGGGCGATCACCCCGGGCAGACCGACCTTGGTCGCGACCCGGTCACTCCAGTGGATCGGGTTGAAGTCGCCCGAGGCACCGGCATAGCGGACCAGGTCCGCGCGGGTCACCCGGAACGTCTGTGCTGGCAGCTCCATCTCAGGCCTCCCCGCGTACGACGTACTTGGCCCAGACGGAGACGACCGGATCCCCGCCGACGGTGCTCACGTCGGTGCGGGTGGTCAGGAAGCCGTGCCCGCCCCGGGTGCTGACATCCTCGATGGTGTTCGTGCAGACCAGCTCGTCGCCGGCGACGACCGGCCGGGTGTACGCGAACCGCTGGTCGCCGTGCACCACGCGGCTGTAGTCCACGCCCAGGGCCGGGTCCTCGATGATCTGGCTGCTCGCGGCCATCGTGATGATCACCGGAAAGGTCGGCGGGGCCACCACGTCGGAGTGGCCCAGCGCCCGAGCGGCCTCCGGGTCGTGGTGAGCCGGGTCGGTGGCGCCGATGGCACCGGCGAACTCACGGATCTTTTCTCGGCCCACCTGGTAGGGGGCGGTCGGCGGATAGGTCCGGCCGACGAAGGAAGGGTCCAGAGACATGCCGCGAACCTACACGGAAAGCACAATCGCCGATCTGGTCGGCAGGCGGCGGCGGAGCCGCGCCAGACCGGTCAGATCGGCGATTGAAAAGCTTCGACAGCGGCCGGCGCGAGGCCGGCCACAGGTCAGCGGGTCTCGCGGTGGACCGTGTGCCGACCGTCGCGCGGGCAGAACTTCTTCAGCTCGATGCGGTCGGGGTCGTTGCGCCGGTTCTTGCGCGTGATGTAGTTGCGCTCCTTGCACTCCACACACGCCAAAGTGATCTTCGGCCGGACATCGGTAGCCTTCGCCACGGCGGAGTGCCTTCCTCGCTAACGGAAACAACTACGACGCGCCAGCCTAGACGCTGACAGCGCGGACATGCAAAGTGGGCGCCAGAAGCGCCCATTTTCTTACGACCACCGGCAACGAGCCCGGAAGACGAGAGTAGCGGTGGCCGGACTTGAACCGGCGACACAGCGATTATGAGCCGCTTGCTCTACCATCTGAGCTACACCGCTGCGATGGGTCCAGCTGAACCCTCGAGCCCCCTTACGGAATCGAACCGTAGACCTTCTCCTTACCATGGAGACGCTCTGCCGACTGAGCTAAGGGGGCCTGCGCGATCTCCCCGTGGGGCGCGCAGGAGTAAGAGTACACGGCCCGGCTCGACAGGTGAAATCGGATCCCCGGTGATCGTCCGGGCCCTGCTCAGGGCACGACACGCAGGCGCGGAAGCTCCCCGTTGGCGACCGTCTCCGGCTCGACCTGGGCACCGAACCAGGCGGCCAACCGCTCGTACGGCAGCGGCCTGCTGAACAGGAAGCCCTGCCCGATCTCACAGCCGATGTCCTGGAGAAGCTCCAGGGTCAACTCGCTCTCCACGCCCTCGGCGACCACCGCCAGGCCGAACTGCTGCGAGAGGGTCACCACGGCGTTGACGATCGCGAGGTCCCCCGGGTCGGTCGCCATGCCCTGCACGAAGGACCGGTCCACCTTCACCTCGTGCACCGGCAGCCGACGCAGGTGCGCCAGGGACGAGTCACCGGTGCCGAAGTCGTCCACCGACAACCGCACACCGAGGTCGCGCAGCCGCCGCAGCGTCGGGATGGGCCGGTCCGTGCCGTCCAGCACGCCCGCCTCGGTGATCTCCAGGGTGAGCCGCTGTGCCGGCACCCCGTACTCGGTCAGCAGCTCCTGGACCCGATCCGGGAAGTGCTGGTCGGTGAGCGTACGGGCGGCGAGGTTGACCGCGATGGGCAGCGGCTGATCGGCCAGCGCCCAGTCCCGGCTGCGGCGCAGCCCTTCGCGGAGCACCACCTCCGTGAGGCGGCTCAACTGGCCGGTGTGCTCGGCCACCGCCACGAAGTCCTCGGGAGCGACAGTGCCGTGCGTCGGGTGCTCCCACCGCGCCAGGCACTCGACACCCACCAGGCGCCGGTCCCCCAGAGTCACCTTCGGCTGGAAGTAGACCTCCAGCTCGTCGTCGTCCAGTGCTCGGCGCAGATCGCCGGCCAGACCAAGCCGGCGCAGCGATCGGGACTCCAGCGCGGGGTTGAACAGCTGCACACTGCCCGGCACCGACTTGGCCGCCGTTGCCGCCAGGTCGACCCGCAGCAGCAGGGTCGCCGCATCGCTGCCGTGATCGGGGTGTACGGCAACCCCGACAGCGGTGTTGACGTCCAGGGTGAGCGCGTCGAAGACCATCTCGTCGCGGATCTGGTCGCGTAGTTGCGCGGCCAACTCGAGTGCCGCCTCCGCGCTCTCCAACCGCAGCGTCACCAGGAACTCGTCCCCACCCGCCCGGCCGACAAGGGCCGACGAGGGCGCGCTGGCCCGCAATCGGCTCGCGACCTCGGTGAGGACCTTGTCCCCGGCCGCGTGACCGAGAGACTCGTTGACCTGGCGCAGCCCGTCGACATCGAAGAGCAGCAGTGCCACGACCTCGCCGGGAAGGCGGATCTTGACCGACTCGTCCAGCGCACCGATGATCCGCCGCCGATTGGGCAGCCCCGTCAACGTGTCGTGATACGCGTCGTGCCGCAACCGGTCGACCAGCCGCGAGTTCTCCAACGCAACGGCGACGTGGGCGGCCACGGTTTCGAAGACCGGGATGTCAGCGGCCGTGAAATGGCCGACGTCACTGAGCCGGTTGACCACTTCGAGGGTGCCGATCACCGCCTGGCCGGACCGCAGTGGGACCACGATGACGTCTTTGACCTGGTGCTTGCCGAGCGCCCTACGGACGTCATCGTCATCGTCGAAGGCTCGTCCGGCGGCCAGTGTGCGGCCGGACTGCCGGACGCGTTCGCGGACGATGGAGGGAGTTAGAGCGACATCGAGCAGGCCACGGTCATCGAGGCGGGCACTCAGCAGGACCTCGGGGTGGCGTCCCTGGGCCGGCAGCCAGAGCGTGGCGTACTCGGCCTGCATCAGCGCGCGGACCCGGTCCAGCAGCGCGTCGACCAGGCCGCCCTCCTGACCACTCTCGCTGATCGCCCGGGTCAGCTCGTACATGCTGCCGAGCGTGCGGTGCTGGCGGAGGAACTGAGCGTACGAGCGATAGACCAGAACGACCGCGATCGCCAACACCGCGATCAGGAGCACGGACCACACGTTGGATTCGATCGCCATCAGGATCACCAGCCCGATGACGGCATTGATTGCGCAGATCACCTGCGGGGCAGGGGCGTTACGGATCAACTCCCACCCTGCCTGCCACCCGTGCAGCAGGGTGATGACAGCGCTGATCGCCGCCAACGAGATCAAGCTGTTGACACTGACCACGGCGAAGAGGACGGCCCACGTCTTCGGGCCCACGCCCTCGACGGGAGGAAGCGCCAGGAGGACAACGCCCGCGGCCGAGGCGGCTCCGGCCGTTCTGGCGAGATTGAACCAGACCTTCGGAGCGCTGAGGCGCCGACGAAGCTGGCCGACCAGCGCAGCCATGACGGCGATCAGGACGACCGTCAACGGCGGCAGGTAGAAGAAGGCAAGGACCAGCGGGATCTCGGTGACGATGACTTCGAGCGCCTGCCGACGTACGACAACTTGCAGCACCTGGGTGCTGGTCGCCACCATCACACCGAAGATGGCCACCGCTCCGAAGAGGTTGCCCGGAGGCGGCGGCCCAGCCAACGCGAGGACGAACGAGCAGACGATGGCCAGCACAGCCAAAGGTCCAGTGATCAGCCAGGCCTGCTCATTGGATCTACGGGCTGAGGGCGTGCCAGCCTTCATTCCGCTCCCTCGCTGGGTGTTGCGGAACCGGGCCTATCGGGCGACGGTGGCGCCCTTGTCGAGGACCGGCGCGCCCCACGAGTAGTCGAACAGCTGAAGATCACTGGCTTGACCAGAGAAGGCGCCCGCGAACGCGACCACGGCCGCGAACGCGAGGGCGGCGCGAAGGCGGCGCGGCGACCGTCCAAACATCAGCGTGCTCCTGTCGGGGGGTCAGAACAAGAATCAGTGCCCCTGATCGTGCCACAGTCGAAACGACCCGCAAAGCCCACGTACGGCCGATCGGCATGGCCGACCGGGCAAGCCGGCCGGTTGAGGTGACCGCTTGGTAATAAGTGGCAGACGGAGCGTCTACGGAACGCGATCCCGGACCACCCATCAGCACATAGTGCGGCTTCCAGCTAAGGCGGCGATTCGGAACTTTGCCCTTGCTGACCCAGAGGCGACAAATCGCGCTATTCCCTGGCTCATCGGACCCGGGGTAGCGCCGACCGGAGGTGCTCGGGGTGAGCTTTCGGCTGACGTCGTGCGCCCAGTGCATCGAGGACGCCCAGGTGCAGCTCACTCTCCACGTACCACCGAAGGCTGAGAGTAGCGGGAAACTTCCGGGGGGTGGGGTCGAACACGCGGGAGGATGTTTGTCGATGCGGTGATCAGGGAACTGGCCCCGGCGCGGGCGCTCTCCGAGCACAGACCTACCGGTGATGCCGGCAGCCGAGCGCACCAGCTCCGGTGGCACCGGAGATCCAAGACGTCGACCCCTTGCGACCGGTCCGGCCGACGCCAGCGTCGCAGCCTCGCCGTCCCCGGGACACGCGCCTGCGGTGTCGTCAGTGGCCGACATCGGTGTCGCCCTGGCACAGGCCGTCGCACAGACGGCCAGCCCGTTCCCATTCCCGGCCGGCGGCCTTCCGCAACAATCAGGCGGGTCGCGCATTTCCGCGTACGGCATTCGCAGGCGGAATGTTTTCGCCGCGGACGCCGACCGGGATTCACCACTTAGTGCCGGGCGGTAGACCCGTACCGACGAATTAACTGGAGCATCCGACGAGCGGCACCGGTATTAGTGGCTATTGCGGCTCACTGACCAGCAGGTTCTTGCTTGGACCGGCTGCGGTTCAGGCTTTCCGTAGCGGCCGGAACGCGGCTCGAATCTCGGCCGAGAAGAGGTCCTGCTCCTCCCAGGCCGCGAAGTGGCCGCCACTGTCAGCCTCGTCGAAGTACGCGACTCCGGGGTAGACCGCCTCGACCCGACTGCGCGGGGCAGCCCAGATCTCGCCCGGGAAGGTGGTGAAGACGACCGGGACCGGGACGTCTCACCTACCGCATCGACTCGGCCGGCGCCGGAGCGCTGGCGCCGCTGGCACTCGCCCAGCCTGGCAACGGCCCAGCGACCGCCCGGCCGAGACAGGGATCGCGGATCACCCTGCGCAACGACTACCGGTGGTATTGGCGCCAAGGTGCAGGGTTTGGTCCAGCCGGGGCGGAAAGCCACCGGATACCGCCGGGCAGCCGCCCCACGCCGAGGTGGGGGCAGTCGATCCGCCGGCTACCGTCGTGCAGCGTCTTCCCTGTCCTGACTGACCGCGAGGCAGGCGACGAGGCGGGAGCCGTCAGGTGTGAGGAAGAGTTGGTAGAACCACGTTGTCCCGGCGCCGCCAACCTGACCGATCAGCAATTCTCCCAGTCTTTCGGCCGAGACCAGCCGATCCACCGCCTGAACGAACCCGAGCGTCCGAATGCCGCGCGTACGGGTGTGACGCTCTCGACGCCGGTAGGTGGTGAGCAGGGCCTCAACCGGTACGGCCCCGTCGAAGACCTCGAAGTCGTAGCCCGCTTGCAGAGCGTCACGACATGACTCGTAGACGTCACCGTCCTCCGCGCAGAGAAGGGCGATCAGGGTGTCTCGCTCCACCGGGCCATCCTGCCGGTCCGTCGACGTTTCCGTCCACGTGAGGGGCCGGTTTGCCCGAGTCCAAGGAATCCATGCTCGGCCACTCGACGTCGACCGGCAGATGCAAGACCGATCTGCCCACACCCAGTCGCCTCCGGCTGGGCTCAGCCAGACTCGGCCAGATCAACGACAACGGCCCCCGATCAGCATCTCTGCTGGTCAGGGGCCGTGTCTGCACCTGGTGGCGGGTAGAGGATTCGAACCTCTGAAGCTTTCGCGACGGATTTACAGGGCGTCAGAGATCTTGGCCGAGTCAGCGGCGTTGACCTGCTGTTTCTCTGCGTCGACCGCCGCGCTCGCATCCCAGTGCCCACCATCCGCCCACGCTCGCGCCTTCGGCGGCAGTAGAAGTCCCTCTGGAGGCGACCCGCCAGGCCAAGCGTCGAACTCAGGTGGCACTTCGATGAGCGCCTTGTCAAGCCGCACCTGCCCCCCACTAAACGACGCCCCGTCGAAGTACACCCGCCCACCATCGAACGACGCCACGCCAAAGTTCACCCACCCGGCAGTGAACGACGCCACGCCGAAGCTCACCCACCCGGCACTGAACGAGGCTCCAACGAAGTTCACGCGCCCACCACTGAACGACGCCCCACCAAAGTTCACCCGGCCACCACTGAACGACGCCCCACCAAATGACACATCCCCGCCGCTGAACGACGCCCCACCAAAGTTCCCCCCGCCACCACTGAACGACGCCCCACCAAATGACACATCGCCGCCACTGAACGAGGCTTCACTAAAGGACACATCCCCGCCAGTGAAAGACGCCCGGCGAAAGTTCACTAGCCCGCCACTGAACGAAGCCCCATCGAAGGCCACATATCCGGCACTGAACGACGCCCCGGCAAAGGACACCCGACCACCACTGAACGACGTCCTGCGAAAGTTCACCTTCCCACCGTTGAACGACGCCTCATCGAAGGACACCCGCCCACCACTGAACGTCGCGTCCGAGAAGTCACCACCGTCGAAAACTGCACCGGTGAAATCGAAGTCGAGGCCGCGCCATGATGTCAGATCCTCATCGACTAGGCGTAGATGCCTACCGATCAGTCGGATGACGGTATGACGCACCTCCCGCTCCTCGTGAGCGGCCCGGTTCGTCTCCGCGTCCACGATCGGCGCTTGGCCATCAGCTTGCCGTGCCGAAGCTCCGCTGGGAGTCTCCGGCGACGTGTAGGGCATACGGAGGTAGGCGCAGAGGACGTCAATGCAGGTCTGTCGCCCCTCCCGCCAGTCATCTGCAAGACCGGCCGTGGCGTACACCCCAGCCAGTCGAATGGCCGCCTTGTCCGAACCAATCTGCTCGGACGCCTTGGCGAAGCGTTCGTTGAACAGGCGGACACCGTTACGTTCTGTCTCCACCTTGGCCCGTTCGTCTGCGGCCTCAGCGAGAGCTTTGGCAACCTCGGCGCGCAGGTCAGCTGCGAATGCCAGTTGGTGAGCGAACTCGGCCAGCTCGTTCGTGTGCTCTGCGACTCGCTGCCGACGATATGCGACCACCAGAGCCGCGACGCCACCAACGCCCGCCACAACGGCAAAAACGAGCTTCAGGAGGTCGAAGAGAGTAGCCGTCGTGACGGTTGCATCCCGCCGAATACCAGGCCAACCCGCGTACCACGACGCTGCGACGATCAAGGCGACGACCACCGTCAACGCGGCTGCGACAGCCAGAGTTATTGACCGGCGGATGCCCCAGAGCCGCAACGCCGGCACCGGGCTTTCGTTGGTCGTGATCGAACGGACCTCGACGTGAACATCAGGCCGGGGTGATGCTGGCGATACAGGCAACTCCACTCCTCAACATCTAGCGCATCTCGTCCACTCGACCGCTCATCCGAGGGCGTCGCCGATCTTGTCGTTCATGGTCTCGTCGCCGCCGTCGATGCAGTTGGCGTAGACGCGGAGCAGGACGGCGACGCCGTGGCCCAGGCGCCGGGCGACCTCGGTCGGCGGGACGCCGGCATTCAGCCAGAGCGAGGCCGCCGCGTGCCGCAGGTCGTAGGGCCGGCGGACGAGCGGCGAGGCGACCTGCGATTCGGTCAGGGCCTTTTCGCGGGCGAGCTTCCACCACCGGTCGTAGACCGACTCCGACAGCGGCCCACCGTGCAGACCCCGGAAGAACCGGCCGTCCGGACCGACTCCGTGATTCTCGACATGCGCGCACAGCAGCTCGACGAGCCGGGCGGGATCGGGACCGTCCGAGTCTCAGCCCTCCCCGGTGCTTGAGTCCGCGTCGCTCGTGGGAGCCGCCGTCATCGGTCCAGTGCGATCCGGCACGCGGCGAGGTGCCGGGGAGCACCAGGCGGCCCCAGCGATATTCGATCTTCTCGTGGTCGCAGGACCGGGAAGGCTTCACCGCCGCCAGGTCGTCGAAGTCGGCCCCGCAGTCGGCGCACCGGCCGGCAAGGTCGCAGTCCTCCCGCCGTAGGTCCGCGGCTTCCGAGGGACGCATGCCCGCGTAGTAGAGGCAGCCGAAGAAGGCCGTGACCTTGTCGGCGCGTTTGCCGAGAGATTTCACCGCCTCCAGCAGCGTGGCGACCTGGGCCGGGTTCGCCACCACCCGCCGGTCGATCGATTGCGCGACCTCGGGAGCAGTCCACTGAACCCGGTCGACCGGGTTGGAGGCGATCAGCTCCAGCTCGACGGCGTACCCGAGCACGTTGTGGAAGGTGGCTCGCTTCCGCTGGACGGTGGAGGCCGCCGCCGGCTTGCCGTCGAGGCGTACGCACAGGCTGTCGAGGACCCGGGCGGACCATCGCCGGTGAATCGAGTTCGACTACCGGGAGGGACGCGGTTTCCAGCCAGGCGAGCGCCGCCGCGTGGTCGGCGGGGATCTCATCGGACCAGCGGCGGGGGTTGAGGCCGTAGAGGTACAGCGCCTCACGGAGCAGGGCGTCAGTCGGTCGGCCCCGCTTCGCCGGCCGGGTCAGGGTCACCGTGATCGAGGTCAGCGCTTCGACGATCGAGCGCCGGGTCTTGGCCGCTGCCCGGGGCCACTTCATCTCGACGTACGCCCGGCTGTGCGCGTACCAGGTGGTGGGGTTCTTGGTTCTGGCCTCGGAGACCGGGCGGCCGGTGGCCGGGTCGAAGGGCTCCCCCGCGTTGGCCGCCTGGACCAGCTCGGCGCGGAACGAGTGCGCCAGGGCTTTGGTACGGAACATGTCCTCGAAGCGTTGGCCGCTAACCGCCCAGCGGACCCGCCACGGCCGAGCCTTCCGGTCAGCGCGCTTAGCGATCTCCCAGATCTGGACCTCGTAGCTCTTCATGCCGCGTCCTGCCCCAGGTCGCCAAGCCACCGACCGAGCGCCGACCGGCGGACCCGAAGCTGCCCATTCGGGAGCTTGATCACCCGTGGTCCCTTGCCGGTCTGGCGCCGTCGGTGCCCGGGGGCGCGGAGCCGGTAGAAGGTTCGGCCGTCGGTCGGGGCGGTCACCGCGGCTCACCCCCGTCGGTGTCCCGGTCGAGGATGTTCAGCAGCGAATCCGGCAGCAGTGGTCCGCGACGTTGCCGGGGCAGAGGCGGCCGGGTTGGCTCGGTGGCGGTTTCCCGGTCGACCTGGGCGAGGATGTCCGCCGCGTCGGCAGGTGCCGGGTACTCGGTGGCCAGCGCCCGGATGTCGGCTACCAGCCTCCCCAAACGGGGTCAAGGCCGTTCGTACGGTAGGGCGCTCCACCTTGGCCCCGTTTGGGGAGGCCGGACGGTCTGACGACTGCCCGACGAGGAGATCCGCTAGTCCACCGGACGAGCTTGCGCCCAGCGCGTGACGAACTCTCGACCTTTCTCGGTGAGGCCGAAACACTCCGCCGCAGGCATCCCCATGATGTAGCCCCGGTTCCCGCCCATGTCCACCGGCACCAGGAGGGCATCCTGAATCAGGTAGCTGAGCATGATCCCGAAGCCGCCTGGCAGTTGAATCACGGCCGTCTTCGGCTCTGCCGCGAAAAGCTCCAGCAACCTTCGTTCAAGGTCACCGTAGCGGTGGTTCAGCACCGACAGGTTGGCCTTGTACTGCAACATCGACTGCCGGTCGATCTGCCCCTGGTCGTATCGGGAGTGGCACGTCGGGCAGAGGGCGATGATGTTTGCGAACGTGTGCTCTTGGACCTTGCTCCAGGGATCAATGTGAGCCAACTCAGTCGGAACCTGACGACAGGTCGGGATCGCGCAGCGATGACCAGCCTCGACCAGGACGTCGCGCTGAATCGCCATCGGGACCGAGGGCCTACCTTCTGGCATCTCATCTCCTGTCCAGGATGTGCCCGCTACGTGCCCGATCAGAGGGTCTAGGAGGGTCGACCAGCGTCAAACGAGCCGCAGACGGCGAAGGCCCTCAACCAAGCGTTTCCGCAGGTCAAGGGCCTTGCCGCTCCCTGGTGGCGGGTAGAGGATTCGAACCTCTGAAGCTTTCGCGACGGATTTACAGTCCGCTCCCATTGGCCGCTCGGGCAACCCGCCAGGGCACCCCACCGCGTCGTAACGCGGCGGCGGAAGCAAGGATAGCGGCTCCCCCCGGCACCTACGCAACCGGGTACGGTCAGGGGGTCGTGCCGCTGGTCGGTGGCCGACGGCAAGCCCAGACCGCCGGACAGCAGGAGCAGAAACATGGCAGCGAACCCGTCGTTCGACATCGTGAGCAAGGTTGACCGCCAGGAGGTCGACAACGCCCTTCGGCAGGCGGAAAAGGAGCTCGCGACGCGGTTCGACTTCCGCGGCACCGGTGCGGAGATCTCCTGGTCCGGTGAGGAGGCGATCGGTCTTCAGGCGGAGACTGAGGAGCGGGTCCTCGCCGCACTGGACGTGTTCAAGGAGAAGCTGGTCAAGCGGAACATCTCGCTGAAGTCGCTGGACGCCGGCGAGCCGCGCGGGTCCGGCAAGATCTTCAAGATCGACTGCAAGGTGATCCAGGGCATCGAGACGGACAAGGCCAAGGCGATCAGCAAGAAGATCCGCGAGGAAGGCCCCAAGGGCGTGCAGGCGCAGATCCAGGGCGACCAGTTGCGGGTCACCGGCAAGAAGAGGGACGACCTCCAGGCGGTCATCTCGCTGCTCAAGGGCGAGGACTTCGGCGTCGCTCTCCAGTTCAACAACTACCGGTAGGTCGGGCCCGGCCCACTGGGCGGTCCGGCGGCGTCGACCCACGATCTGGCGGGGATCACCGGTCTCTGCCGCTGAGCTGGCCTCGCTGTCGAGCGCGTCATCCAGGTGGCGTCACTGCCGCGTGGTCATTCGTAGGCTGACTGCTCGCTCCGGGTCTCATCGAGGTGCTCCACGGGACTCACCACCGACGACGCGGGTTCAGTAGACGACGGTGTACCAGTGCTCGGTCTCGCCGGGCAGTGGCACCAATCGCACCTTGGTGCCGCCCGGGTGGTCGAACATGCGCACCCCGTCGCCGAGCAGCACCGGGGCGAAGAACATGAGGACCTCGTCGAGCAGCCCGGCCTCGATGCACTGCTTGGCGACGTTCGCGCCCAGGATGTTGACGTACCTGTCCCCGGCTGCCTCCTTGGCCTGGGCCACGGCGGCGTGCAGGTCACCGACGAACGTCACGTCGGCGGGTGGCTCGGCCGGTGGACGGTGGGTGAGGACGAACACCGGCCCGTGGTACTGGCCGCCGAACGCGCCTTCGTTGTCGGTGCCGCGGTTCGGGTCGTCGCCGCCGAACGTGCCGTTGCCGGCCAGGATCGCGCCGACGCTGTGGAGCAGGCGCTCCGCCGTCGGATTCTCACCCCCGAGGTGGTCGGTCAGCCAGGACATGTCGCCGCCGGGGCCGGCGATGTAGCCGTCGAGCGACGCCGTCGCCGAATATAGAAGCTTGGCCATGAGCCCAGGGTAGGCGGCGGAACCCGAGTTCCTTGAAATCGGGGTGTCCGCCGCGCAGGGACACCCCGATTTCAAGGAACCCGAGTCGATCAAGCCCGCAACGACCCCGAGTCGATCAAGCCCGCAACGACCCCGAGTCGATCAAGCCGCACGGCACGCACGCCCGCACGGAGGACGGCGGGTCAGACGGTGACGGGCTGTTCGGCGCGTACCGCTGCGTTTTCCGCACGGGCGATGGGCCCGGCGGGCAGCGCGGCGACGGCGGCCCCGACGGCGACCGCCGCTCCGGCGAAGAGGAAAGCCCAGCTGACGCCGCCGGCGTGGTCCACGATCAGGCCGGCCACCGAGCCGCCGGCCGCGCTCGCCGCCACCGCCACGGTGACCACCCAGGTGTACGCCTCGTTCAGCATGCCGGCCGGGGCGATCCGGCCGACCAGGGTGTTCTCCAGGGTGAGCGCGGGCGCGATGGTGGCCCCGCCGACGACCAACGCGACACCGAGCGCCAGCGGGGTGGGCATCACCGCGAACACCACGAAGGTGCCGGCCAGCGCGGCCAGCAGCAGGGCGAACTGGCGGGTCATGTTCGGTGCCGGCTTGCGGACGCCGAACCAGAACCCGCCGATGGCGCTGCCGATCCCCCAGACCGCCAGCAGGAGGCCGGCGAGGCTCTCCGGGTCGTCGGTGGTGTGGCCGCTCGCGTACGCGGGGACGATCACCCCGGCGGCGCCGAACGCGATGCCGAGACCGGCGACGCACACCAGCAGGGCCGGGAATCCACCGACCCGCAGTGGCCCGAGCCCCCTGGCGTGGTGCTCCTTCGGGTGCGGACGCCAGCCGCGCATCACCTGGCCGAGGGCCACGGCGGTCGTGCCGACCAGGGTGACCACGGCCGCACCGATCAGCGCGGCCGCCGCGTCGGCGACCAGCACGAAGCCGGCGACGAGCAGTGGGCCGAGCACGAAGACGATCTCGAACAGCGACGTCTCGGCGGCGAGCGCGGTGTTGCGCAGGTGGTACCGGCCGGAGTTGGGGCCGGTCAGGTCGTTCCAGGCGTTACGGATGGCGGCGGTGAGCGGCGGGTACGTGGCACCGGCCACGGCGCTGGCGAGGTAGATGGTGGGTAGGGCGTCGTCGCCCGAGCGGCTGGCCAGCAGCAGCGCGATGAGTGCCACGGGGTGGGCCACGGCGGTCACCAGCAGGACGGGGGTGGGGCCGACGCGGTCGGCGACCCGCCCGGCCACGGGGCTGAGCGCGGCGCCGGCGACGGCGTAGATCCCGCCCGCGATGGCGGCCAGCGCGTAGCGCCCGGTGACATTCTCGACCACCAGCAGCAGCGCCAGCGGGGTCATGCCGATCCCGAGTCGCCCGATGATGCCGGTGATCAGCAGCATCGGCGCGCCGGGGATCCGCCACACACCCAGGTACTGACGCAGCGCGGCCACCGGAACCTCCCGAAGATGTAATGAGCGTGAGCCGTTACGACCCTAACGCTGCCGCCGGGCGGAAGGACAACGGATAACAGCGCTCCGCCCGTACCCGGTGCGACCAGGTACGGGCGGAGGCGTGGATCAGCGGGTCAGCGCTGGAACTGCACCGGCCCCGCGTTGGCGGCCATCTGCTCCAGCCGGGCGACCCGGTCCTCCATCTTCGGGTGGGTGGAGAAGAGCGCCGCCATGCCGCCGCCCCGGAACGGGTTGGCGATCATGAGGTGCGCGGTGCTGGTGAGCTGGCCCTGGGCCGGCAACGGCCGGCGGCGGGCCACCGCATCGATCTTGCGGAGCGCGCTGGCCAGGGCCAGCGGGTCGCGGCTCAACTCGGCACCCGAGGCGTCGGCCTGGAACTCACGGCTCCGGCTGATCGCCAGCTGGATCACCGTGGCCGCGATCGGGCCGAGGATCAGGGTGAGCAGCAGCACGGCCGGGTTCGGCCGGTCCTCGTCGTCCCCGCCGCCCAGCGGGATGAAGAAGGCGAGGTTCGCCAGCAGGGTGATGATGCTGGCCAGACCCGCCGCCACGCTGGAGATGAGGATGTCCCGGTTGTAGACGTGTGACAGCTCGTGCCCGATCACACCGCGCAGCTCGCGGTAGTCGAGGATCTCGGTGATGCCCTGGGTCACGCAGACGGCCGCGTGCTGCGGGTTACGACCCGTGGCGAACGCGTTGGGCTGCGAGGTCGGGCTCACGTAGAGGCGCGGCATCGGCTGCCGGGCGTCGGTGGCCAACTCGCGCACCATCCGGTACAGCTCGGGGAACTGTGCCTCGGTGACCGGTTGCGCCCCCATCGAGCGCAGCGCGAGCTTGTCGGAGTAGAAGTAGGTGACGCCGTTCATGACCAGAGAGACGACGACAGCGATGACGAGGCCGCCACTGCCGCCGAACCAGTAGCCCACCGCGAGGATCAGGGCGCTGAGCAGGCCAAGCAGCGCTGCGGTCTTCAGACGGTTGTGGTGCACGATGTCTCCTTCGGTGCACGGATCGCCGGGATCCGCTGACCGGTTCAACAACCCCGTACCCGCCAACCATCCGTCTCAACGCTGAGAGTTCACTGAGACCGAAGTGCCTGGTCAGGGTCAGCGGCCGGCCAGGTCGAGCACCAGTTGTGGGGCAACGCCGAGCACCACGGCGGCCACCGTCGCCACCGCCAGCACCACGGCCACCACACCCACCACGGGTACGGCAGCCGCTCCGCCGCCGGCTTGCGCCGCGGCCGGGCCGGGCGGCGTCGTCGCCGGTGCCCAGAGCGCGGCGGTCACCCGCAGGTAGTAGGCGAGCCCGATTACCGCGTTCAGCGCCACCACGAGCGCCAGCCAGGCCGCCCCACCGTCCAGCAGGGCCCGGACCACTGTCACCTTCGCGAAGAGGCCGGCGAGCCCCGGCGGCAGGCCGGCCAGGCCCACCAGCGCCAGGCCGAGCGCCGCGGCGCGCCAGGGGTGCCGGCGGGCCGCCCCACGGAGGTCGTCCAGCGTGCCGCCGTCCGCACCGGCCGGCCGCAGCGCGGTCACCCCGGCGAACGCGGCCAGCTCCAACACCACGAAGAAGACGGCGTACGCCATCGCGGCGGCGTACGCGGCGGAGCGTGCCTCGTCGGTGCGACCGGCGGCCAGCGCCAACGCTCCCAGCGGGGCGAGGATGTAACCGGCCTGCGCGACGGACGACCAGGCGAGCAGCCGGACGGTACGCCGCTGGCGCAGCGCGACGAGGTTGCCGACGGTCATGGTGAGCACGGCGAGCAGGGCGAGCACCGGGCCGGTCTGGTCCGGCGGGAGCGCCCGCTGCACGACGGCGAGCAGAGCGACCAGGCCGCCCAGTTTCGACGCCGTCGACAGGTACGCGGCCACCGGCAGCGGCGCGCCGTCGTAGGTGGCCGGCGCCCAGGCGTGGAACGGCACCGCCGCCACCTTGAAGGCCAGCCCGACCAGCAGCACCGCCACCGCGGCCGTGGTCAGCGGCAGGTCCCGCAGCTCCGGCCGGTCGGCCAGCAACGCGCTGAGCCGCTCCAGGTGCAGCCCACCGGTCACCGCGTACAGCAGCGCCGCTCCGAGCAGGGTCAGCGTGGTCGCCACCACGCTGACCACGAAGAACGTCACCGCCGCCTCGGCGCTGGCGAGGCTTCCCCGGCGCAGGCCCACCAGCACGTACAGCGGCAGGGTCAGCGTCTCCAGGGCGACGATCAGGGTGATCAGGTCGCCGGCCGCACCGAGCACGACGCCGCCGGTCATCGAGCAGGCCAGCAGGAAGCAGTACTCCCCCACCGGCGACCGCCCCGCCCGCAGCGCGGGCACGGACAGCCCGAGCACACCCAGGGTCAGCAGGGCCACCACCGCGCCGACCAGGGCCGCCCGACCGCCGAAGATCCAGGAGCAGTCCGCGCCGACACAGAACGTGCGCCGCTCCCCACCCGCGCCGACCAGGGCGGCGCCGACGGCGGTGCCGAGCGCGCCCAGCGCGGCCACCACGATCGTGGCCCGTGGCCGGGCCAGCAGCAGGTCGGTGAGGAGCACGAGCACGGCGGTGCCGGCGGCCAGGTAGGCCGGCAGCAGCGCGACGCTGTCCACGCTCTGCACGACGTTCATGGTTTGACCACCCCGATCAGGGCGTCGACGGGGGCCTCGGCGACGCCGAGGACCAGCGCCGGTGCCAACCCGATGGCCAACGCGAGCAGCACCAGCGGCACCCAGGCGGTCAGCTCCGCACCGGCCAGACCCGGGCCGACCCGACCGACGGCGGGGCTCGGACGGTTGTGGGTGACCTGGCGCAGCAGCCGCAGGAAGTACGCGGCGGTGAGCGCACCACCGACTGCGGCCAGCACCCCGAGGGTGATCCAGAGCGGGCCGCCCACCTGGACGGCCGCGATCACCGCGAACGCCTCACCCCAGAAACCGGCCAGCCCGGGCAGACCGAGCGACGCGACAGCCGCGAACGCCAGCAGACCGGCCAACCGGGGCGAGGTCTCCCGCAGCCCGGACAACTCGGCGAGAGTGCCCGTGCCGGTGCGGTCCTTCACCGCACCGGCCAGGAAGAACAGCAGACCGGTGATCACCCCGTGCGCGATGTTGCCGATCAGCGCCGCCTGGATGCCGATGGTGGTCAGCGTGGCGACGCCCAGCAGCACGAAGCCCATGTGCCCCACGCTGGAGTACGCGATCAGCCGCTTCACGTCGGACTGGGCCAGGCAGACCAGCGAGCCGACCAGGATCGCGGCCACGGCCAGCACCCCGAGCACCGGCGCCGCCCACCGGGCGCCCTCCGGCGCAACCCCCACCGCCACCCGGATCAGGCCGTAGGTGCCCATCTTCAACAGCACGCCGGCCAACACCACGCTGCCCACCGTCGGGGCCTGGGTGTGCGCGTCGGGCAGCCAGGAGTGCAGCGGCCACAGCGGGCTCTTCACCGCGAACGCCAACGCCAGCAGGGTGAACGCGGCCAACTGGGTGCCGCGCGACATCCCCGCCCCACCGGTCAGGGCCACCACGTCGGCGGTGCCGGCGGCGGCGACCACCACGTACACGCCGACCAGCAGCAACACCGAGCCGAACAGGGTGTAGAGCGCGAACTTGCGGGCCGCCCGACGCCGGTCGGTGCCACCCCAACCGGCGATGATCGCGTACATCGGCAGCAGGACGACCTCGAAGAACAGGAAGAACAGCACCAGGTCCAGGGCGAGGAAGGTGCCCAGGATGCCCACCTCGACCACCAGCAGCAACGCGACCAGCGCCCGGCCACTGCCGCCGTCCGGGACCCGCCACATCGTGTACGCGCAGCAGAGCAGGGTGAGCAGCGCGGTCAACACCACCAGCGGCCAGGAGATGCCGTCGACGCCGAGGTGGAAGCGCAACTCCAGGCCGGGCACCCAGGGCAGGTCCAGTTGGTGCCACGGACGCACCGCCGGCGCGCCGGCCGACCAGGCGACCCAGCCCCGGCCCCCGAACACCAGCGGCACCGCGGCCAGCAGGGTCAGCGCCGCGGCGACCGTGCCGACCAGCCGGGCCGCCCGGTCCCGGGGGGTCGCCGCCACCGCGACCGCGCCGAGCGCCGGCACCGCCAGGACAGCGACCAGCAACACCTGCCCGAACGTCATTGGATCGCCTTCGATCGCGACTGCGGGGCTCGCAAACCCGGCTCACTCCTCGCGCTCACTGGATCGCCTTCGATCGCGACTGCGGGGCTCGCAAACTCGGCTCACTCCTCGCGCTCACTGGTTCACTCCGATCACGGCGGCGGCCAGCCCGATCAGCAGCGCGCCGGCCAGCACACCGGCGGCGGCCCGGGGCAACGCCGCCCGGTGCAGCGTGGCCAGCCCCGCGCCCAGACCGGACACGGCCCGGCCACTGCCCTCGACAGCGCCGTCCACCACCACCTCGTCACCGGTGCGCGCGACGCGGGCCAGCGCGCGGACGGGGCGTACGACAAGGGTGTGCTGGACGTCGTCGAGCCGGAACGCGCGGGCGAAGATCGGCCGCAGCGGGCCCAGCGCGACCGCCGGGTCGGCGGTCGGGTCCCGACGCCAGCCCAGCGTGACCAGCACCGCGCCGACCAGCAGCAACGCGAGCGGCAACAGCACCCCCGGCGCCAGGTGGACCAGGCCGTCCTCGGAGCCCGCCACCGGCACCGTCGGGAAGCGCAGGCGGTCGGCGAACGCCCCGACGAACCCGGCCAGACCGAGCAACGCGGCCGGCACGGTCAGCAGCAGCACCGGCCAGCGCAGCACCGCCGGCGGGTCGTGCGGCCGGACCAGCGGCAGGCGTGGTGTGCCGAAGAACGCGCGCAGCAGCAGCCGGCCGGCGTACCAGGCGGTGATCGCCACGCCGAGCAGCCCGGCGATCCAGACCAGCCAGCCCACCCAGGACGGTGCCGGGCCGGTGCCCTCCAGCGCGGCGGACTCGGCGACCGTCAACACGCCGTCCTTGCTCCAGAAACCGGCGAGCGGCGGCACCCCGGCCAGCGCGCCCAGGCCCACCACGGTGCACCAGAACGTCACCGGCATGGTGCGCCGCAGCCCGCCCATCTCCGACATCAGGGTGGTGCCGACCGCGTGGATGACCACGCCGGCGGCGAGGAACAGCAGCGCCTTGAACGCGGCGTGGGTGAGCAGGTGGAACAGCGCCGCAGACGGGGAGCCGACCGCCAGCGCACCGGTCATGTAGCCCAACTGGGACACCGTCGACCAGGCCAGCACGCGCTTGATGTCGTCCTGCGCGGTGGCGGCGAGCGCGCCGAGCAACAGGGTGATCGCGCCGACCACCCCGAGCACCGTCAGCGTCACCGGCGCGGCCGTGAACAGCGGGTAGAGGCGGGCCACGGCGTACACGCCGGCGGCGACCATCGTGGCGGCGTGGATCAGCGCGGAGATCGGCGTCGGGCCGGCCATCGCGTCCGGCAGCCACGTGTGCAGCGGGAACTGGGCGCTCTTACCGGCGACACCGGCGAGCAGCAGCAGGCCGGCAGCGGTCAACGTCGCGCCGGAGTGGTCGTGGGCGAGCACGTCGGCGATCCGGAAGCTGCCCGTCGACACGCCCAGCAGCGCGATGCCGAGCAGGAACCCGACGTCACCGACCCGGGTCACCAGGAACGCCTTCATCGCGGCGGCCGGCGCGCCGGGCAGTCGGCGGTCGTGGGCGATGAGCAGGTACGAACAGAGGCCCATCACCTCCCAGCCGACCAGCAGCATGATCAGGTCGCCGGCGACCACCACCAGCAGCATGGCACCGGTGAAGAGGCTGATCTGGGCGGCGTACGGCGGGTAGCGGTGGTCGACGTCGATGTCGTCGTGCGGACCGCGCCGTAGGTAGCCGATCGAGTAGACCTGCACCGCCAGGGCGACCGCGGTGACCGCCACCGCGACCAGCGCGGCGGCGCCGTCCAGCCGTACGCCGAGGGTCACCATCAGCCCGCCGACGTCGACCCAGGTGGTCGACGCCTCCGTCGGCCCGTCGACGGTGACGAGCAGCGCGACGGCCAACGCCAGCGCGCCGGCCGCACCGGTGACCCCGAGCGCGACGGCCACGGTCCGGGCCCGATCGCCGCCGGTCGCGCCGTCCCGCCGGGGGGCCGGCGGCAGCAGCAGGCCGAGCAGGCCGGCGACCAGCGGTACGGCGGGCAGCAACGCCCCGAGCAGCCCGGTCACCGGCGAGCCTCCGCGTCCAGGACGGCCGGCTCCCGCTCGTCGACGGGTTGCGTCGGCTCGGTCAGCGGCACGTCGTCCACCGCGACGGTGGCCCGCAACCGGTAGAGCTGGAGGACGATCGCCAGCCCCACGCCGATCTCGGCGGCGGCGAGGACGATGACGAACAGCGCGAAGACCTGCCCCGAGTGCGGGAGCACGGCGCGGGCGGTGGTGTCCGCGGTGACCAGGATCAGGTTGACGGCGTTGAGCATCAACTCGACCGACATCAGCACCAGCACCGCGTTGCGGCGGCGCAGCACGCCGTAGACGCCGAGGCCGAACAGCAACGCGGCGGTGACGTACGGGATGACCGGCCTCACCGGCGCCCCCCGGGCTCGACGTCGACCCTGGCAGCAGGTGCTGCCGGGCGTTGCGGGGCGGGTCGGCCGATGTCCGGCCGGGACAGCACGATCGCGCCCACCAGGGCGGAGAGCAGCAGCACGGACAGCACCTCGAACGGCAGCACCCAGGACTGGAAGATCTGCTCCCCCAACCGCTCGGCGGTGCCCGCGGCGGGCAGCGCGACGCTGCTCCAGCGGTACGCGTCGACGAGCAGGACGGTCAGCCCCAGCCCGGCGCCGCCGCCGATCAGGGCGGCCGGCCAGCCCGGGCGGTCCAGGTCGTCGGAGGCCCCGATCGGGGCCCGGGTCAGCATCACCGCGAACAGCAGCAGGACCACCACCGCGCCCACGTAGATCAGCACCTGCACCCAGGCCACCAACTCGGCGCTGAGCACCAGGAAGTCACCGGCCAGCGCGCCCAGGCACACCACCAGGTAGAGCCCGGCCCGGACCAGGTGTTTCGTGGTCACCACCAGCACGCCGGCACCCACCGCCACCGCGCCGAGGGCGAGCAGCAGCACATCCGCTCCGGTCACCGGGCCGCCCCTCCGGCTCGGGCGGTCACGACGCGGGGTCCTGATCGGCGTCGGGGCGTACCGATGGAGGGGCCGGACGGGCGGCGGCCGCCTTGCGCGCGGCGGCGGTCTCCTCCTTGGCCGGCTCACCGTGTGGGTCATGCGCGGGCGGCGGCGGGACCGTGGCCATCCACTGACCCAGGTGGTCCTTGTCGTGCAGCAGGTCCTTGATGTCGTACTCGGCGTACTCGAACTCCGGCGACCAGTAGAGCGCGTCGAACGGGCAGACCTCGATGCAGATGCCGCAGTACATGCAGAGCGAGAAGTCGATGTCGAACTTGTCGAGCACGTTGCGCTGGCGGGGGCGGGCGGCGCCGGGCACCGCCACCTCCTCCTTGTGCGAGTCGATGTAGATGCACCAGTCCGGACACTCGCGGGCGCAGAGCATGCAGACCGTGCAGTTCTCCTCGGACAACGCGATCACGCCGCGCGAGCGGGGCGGCAGGTCAGGGGCGACGTCCGGGTACTGCTGGGTGGTCGACCGGCTGGTCATCGTCTTGAGGGTGACCGCCAACCCCTTCACCAGGCCCGCGCCGGGCAGGCCGCGTGCGCCGGTGGCGCTGGCCGGGTCGCCGTGCTCGCTGGGGTCGCTCATGTCGACCATCCTGCCCTGTGGCCCCGGCGCGCGCGACCACCACCCACAGGTCCAGGGCGGTACCGTGGTCGCGGGGAGAACGAACGCACCTGGAAGGACCTGCCATGACCGCCGCGCTGCAGAGCGACTACCCGCCCGAGAGCGAGTGGACGACTGACGACCTGGATGCGCTGCCCGAGGATGGTCGCCGCCGGGAACTGCTCGATGGAGTGCTGCTGATGTCCCCCTCCCCCACCCGCAAGCATCAAATCATCGCTGGGCTACTGATGGCCGAGCTGCACGCTGACTGCCCCGACGACTACGACGTCACTCAGGGCGTCGAGGTGCGGATCAACCGCACCCGGTCCTTCATCCCCGACGTTCTGGTGACCACGTCGGTCGCCGCCGCCCGCGAGCCGTCGAAGTACGAACCGCACGAGGTGGTGCTCGCCATCGAGATCGTCTCGCCGAGCACCCGCTCGATCGATCGGGTGTTGAAGCCGGCGCTGTACGCCCAGGCGGGCATCCCCTACTACTGGCGGATCGAGACGGAGGGTGGCGCGCTGGAGGTCGTGACCTACCGGATCGACGCGGTGAACGAGGTCTACAGCGAGACCGGGCGGTGGACGAAGTTCGTCGACACCGGCGAGCCCTTCCCGATCAACCTGGCGATCAGTCGGATCACGCCCCGGGTCCGCTGACGCCGGTCGGGGGCAGCATCTCGACGCCGAGTTGTTGGAGCAGTTGGAACAGCTCGTTGCAGCTCCACACCTCGACGATCCGGCCCGCCGCGTCGAAGCGCAGGAACGTCGCCCCGGAGTAGCTGACCACCTGCCCGGTCGGTGGCACCGGCCCGAACTGCCCGGCGTGCGTGCCGGCCGCCCGCCAGTGCACGGCCACCCGTTCGCCGGCCGCCACCACGTCCACGATCTTGTAGCGCAGGTCCGGGAAGGCCGCGCGGCGCTCGCGGTGCCAGGCCAACGTCGCCTCCGGCCCGGTGCCGCCCAGCCCCGGGCACTCCTCGGCGACCAGCTCGTACGCCGACTCCTCCTGGCGGGCATTCCACACGTCGGCAATGAACCGCCGGGCCGCCGCCTCCACATCCGTCATGCCGGCAGGTTATCCGGGACCACTGTGCGCCGTAGATCCGCGAGGATTGGGTAGAGACACTGACCTGACCGGGAGGGTGACGTGGGCGAGGAAACAGGCGGCAAGTACGTCGAGCCGGGCGGCGAGTTCACCCGCGACCAGCGGTACATCGCCACTCGGATCACCGAGGACGGGCGGGACGGGTACCCGGTGGAGCCGGGCCGGTACCGGCTGGCGGTCAGCCGAGCCTGCCCGTGGGCCAACCGACTGATCATCGTGCGGCGGTTGCTCGGTCTGGAGGACGCCATCTCGATGGCGGTGGCCGGCCCGACCCACGACGCCCGGAGCTGGACCTTCGACCTCGACCCGGACGGCCGGGACCCGGTGCTCGGCATCGAGCGCATCCAGGAGGCGTACTTCAAGCGCTTCCCCGGCTACGAGCGCGGCATCACCGTGCCGGCGATCGTGGACGTGCCGACCGGGCAGGTGGTGACCAACGACTACGCGCAGATGAGCCTCGACCTGTCGACGCAGTGGGGCGCGTACCACCGCGAGGGCGCACCGCAGCTCTACCCCGAGCACCTGCGGGCGCAGATCGACGAGGTCAACGCGGTGGTGTTCCGGGACGTCAACAACGGCGTCTACCGGTGCGGCTTCGCCGGCAGCCAGGAGTCGTACGACAAGGCGTACCACCAGCTCTTCGACCGACTGGACTGGTTGACCGAACGGCTGACCGACCAGCGTTACCTGGTCGGTGACACCATCACCGAGGCCGACGTGCGGTTGTTCACCACGCTGGTCCGC
>NZ_JAKKFI010000058.1 GCF_022230955.1 Micromonospora cabrerizensis | reverse complement strand
GGTCGTCCTCGACGACCTGCACTGGGCCGACCCGGCCTCCCTACGGCTGCTGAGCTTCGCCGCCCAGCACACCTGGTTCGAGCGGTTGTTGCTGGTCGGCACCTACCGCGACGCCGAGGTCGAGTCGGGCGAGCACCCGTTGCGTCCCCTGCTGATGCCGCTGGTCGCGAAGGCCACCACGATCACCCTCACCGGCCTCGCCCGCGACGAGGTGGGCGCGCTGATGGCACGCACCGCCGGGCGGGAACCCGACGCGGACCTCGTCGACGAGGTGCACCGGCGCACCGGGGGCAACCCGTTCTTCATCGAGCAGACCGCCCGGCTGTGGCACGCCGACGACGCGGCCGGCACGATCGCACCCGGCGTACGGGAAGCCGTGCGCCGCCGCCTGGCCCAGTTGCCGCCGGCCGTGGTCGAGGCGCTCACCGTCGCGGCCGTGCTGGGCCGCGAGTTCCACCGTCAGGTCCTGGCGGCCTGCGGCGCCGCCCCGGTGGCGCAGGTCGACCGGCTGCTCGACCGTGCGGTGACGGCCCGGCTGGTGGTCGCCCGGGGTGGCGGCCGGTTCGCCTTCGCTCACGACCTGGTCCGGGAGACCCTCTACGACGGGCTGTCCCCGGACGAGCGGCAGGCGCGGCACGGCGCGGTCGTTCGTGCGGTCGATGACCTGCGGGAGCTGACCGATCAGCTGATCCCGGCCGACCTCGCCCGCCACGCCTACCTCGCCGGGCCCGCGCTGGACCGCGCGCGGGTGGCCACGCTGCTGGTCGCCGCCGGGCGGGACGCGTTCGTCCGGCTGGCCGCTGATGAGGCGTCGGTGCACTTCCGCCGAGCGCTGGAGGTTGTCGAGGACCGGGAGCAACGGGTCCGCATCCTGGTCGAGTTCGGCGAGGCGCAATATCACCACGCCGACCGGGAGGAGTCCGCCGCACTGCTCGCCGAGGCGGGGGTGCTGGCTCGCACACTCGATGATCCGGTGTTGCTGGCCCGCGTCGCCCTGATCGTCAACCGGGCCCGCCAGGTGGAGGCCGTTCAGTCGATCGACGCGGCGGAGTTGGTGCGCGACGCGTATCGAAAGTTGATCGGCGAACCGGACGCCGAGGCGTCGGTCGGCGCGCTGGTCGCCGACCTGATCACCGCCACCGAGACGATCGCCCGGCGCGGGCAGGACGACGAGGCGCTCACGTTCAGCCTCTGGGCCCGCCACGACACCACCTGGGGGCTGGGCACCGCGGCGGCCCGCGCCGCGCTGACCGCCGAGATCCGGGACGTGGCCCGCCGCACCGGAGACCGGGAAACCGAGCTGTGGGCCACCTCGCTGCGCTGGGTGGCGCTGCTGGAGTTGGGCGACCCGCACTTCAACGAGGAGTTCACCACCTTCGTCAGCGTGGACCGGCACGGCGACGCCACCCGGCACCGCATCGCAGCGACCATCGACGCCGGGATCATCGCGGCCTTCCGGGGTGACTTCGCCGAGGCCGACGAGCGGTTCTCCGTCCTCGGCGACTTCTCCGACCCGAGCCACGCCGAGTTCGGGTTCATGGGCCATCACCTGCGCTGGTCGCGGTTGCTGCTCCAGGGTCGGTTCGCCGAGGCCGACACCCTGCTGGACGCGCTGGCCCCGGTCGACTACCCCTACCAGGAGCTGCTGCGGGCGATCACCGCAGCGGAGCGGGGCGACGTCGAGACGGCGGTCCGGCTGACCGCCGGCATCGAGGCCGCCAACATCCGCTACCCGCGCCCGGTGTCGCCGATCTGGCTACGACTACGCGCGCAGGCCGCCGCCGCGTCCGCCGACCCGCAGCGCTGCGACGACGCACGGGCCGCACTCGCCCCGCACCGGGGAGAGTGGATGGTGGCGCTCTTCGGCTGCGACGTCAGCGGCCCGGTCGACCACTGGCTGGCACTGATCGACGTCGCCCAGCAACGCTGGGACGACGCCATCGCCGGCTTCACGGCCGCCCGTGAGTCCGCCGACCGGCTGGGCGCCCGCACCTGGTCACTGATCGTCCGCACCGGCCTCGTGAACGCCCTCGCCGGCCGGGGCAACCCGGGCGACGCCGAGGCACTGGCCGCGCTGCGTGCCACCACCGCCCAGCAGGCAGCGGCTCTCGGCATGACGCAGCTGCTGCACCGGCTGGGCGAACCAACCTCCACCGACGTGGCCGCCCACGTCGTCACCACCAGCCAGCTTGCCGCGCCGGGTCAGGCCGCCGGGCCGGCCGCAACCGCCGGGCCAGGCCAGGGCGCCGCGCCAGGCCAGGGTGCCGCGCCGGGCGAAGGTGCCGCGCCGGGCGAGCGTGTCGGGCCGGTCAATGCCGGGGCAGGCCAGGTTTTCGCGTCCGGCCAGGCCACGGCGGTCGCGCCAGCGGGCGAGGGGTACGAGTTCCGACGCGACGGGCCGGTCTGGCAACTCGCGTACGCCGGTGTGGTGGTGCACCTGCCCGACGCCAAGGGCCTGCACGACCTGCACCTGCTGCTCGGGCGGCCGGGGAGCGACGTGCCCGCCGTGGAGCTGCTCGACCCGGCCGCGGGGGCGGAGCTGGTCGCCGCCCGGCGGATGGGCGCCGACCCGGTCCTCGACGACGAGGCGAAGGCCCGCTACCGGCGGCACCTGGCACGCCTCGACGAGGAGATCGACCGGGCCGCCGCCCGGGACGACGACCGGAAGGTGGCCGCGTTGGACGCGGAGCGGGGTGCGTTGCTGGACGAGCTGCGTGCGGCCGCGGGGCTCGCCGGTCGGAGCCGCCGCCTGGGCGACGAGGCCGAGCGGGCCCGCAAGACGGTGACCGCGCGGATCCGGGACACGCTGCGCAAGCTCGACGGGCGGCACCCGGCCCTCGCCGGCCACCTGCGCGAGTCCGTCTCGACCGGCAGCACCTGCCGCTACCTGCCGCCCGAGCCGCTGAGCTGGCGGCTCTGACACCGCACGACGGGTGCCACCACAGCCGTGGCGGCACCCGTCGGTCAGGCCGAGACAGGGTCAGCGGCGGTTGTACCTGTACATGGTCAGGGTGCCGAAGACGACCAGGAAGCCGGCGCTCCAGAGCAGCAGCCACATGGTGGCCGACGGGTCCGCGTCGCCGCTCATCGCCCCGCGGATCGCGGCCACCAGCTGCGTCACCGGGTTGACCTTCACGAACGCCTGGAGCCAACCGGGCATGGTGCTCGGGTCGACGAAGACGTTGCTCAGGAACGTCAGCGGGAACAGCACCATCATGCTGACCCCCATCACCGACTTCTCGCTGCGCAGGATCAGCCCGAAGAACGTCCACACCCAGGAGAAGGCGAACGAGAAGACCACCAGCAGCCCGATCCCGACGGCCGCCCCGACGACTCCGCCGGCGGGCCGGAAGCCGAGCACCAGCCCCAGGCCCAGGATCACCAGGGCGGCGAGGATGTAGCGCAGCACGTCGCCGAAGATCATGCCGACCAGGGCGGACGGACGCCAGACGGGCAGCGTCCGGAACCGGTCGAAGATCCCCTTCTCGATGTCGGTGTTGAGGCCGATGCCGGTGTACATGGTGATCATCACGACGCTGGTCACCATGATGCCGGGCAGGAAGAACTGGAGGTATTCGCGCGGGCTGCCGGCGAGGGCGCCACCGAACAGGTACGTGAACATCAGCACCATGATGATCGGGAACGCGGTGACGTCGAAGAGCTGCTCCGGCACGTGCTTGATCTTCAGCATGGCCCGCCAGCCGAAGGTGAGCGACGCGCTCAGCGCGCTGGGTCGGGGCGGTCGGGCACCGGGCGCGAGCACGGTCGCCAGCGCCTCGGCGGACGGGACGTAGACCGACGGCGCCCGTTCGGTCGTGGTGGTCGTGGTGTCGCTCATCGGGCTGCCTCCAGCTCGTTGTCGCGCTCGTCGGCCGGCACGGCGGGGTGATCGGTCAGGGCCAGGAAGACCTCGTCCAGGCTCGGCTGGCCGAGGGAGAAGTTGTCCACGACGATGCCGGCGCGGGCCAGCTCGCCGAGCGCGCGAGAAGCCTGGGCGCTGGCATCGAGGTCGGTGCCGGCCTCACCGACCCGGGCGGTCAACGCCACCGGATCGGCGGCGAGCTGCACCGGCACGCCGAGCGCCTCCCGGAGCACCTTCTCCGCCTCCGGGCGCTGACCCGGATCGCGTAGTCGCAGGTGGACCGTGCCGGAGCCGATTGACGACTTCAACTCACCCGGGGTGCCCTCCGCGATCACCCGGCCGTGGTCGACGACCGCGATCCGCCCGGCGAGCTGGTCGGCCTCGTCGAGGTACTGGGTGGTCAGCAGCACCGTGGTGCCGTGCGACACCACCGCCCGGATGATCTCCCACACCTGGTTGCGGCTGCGCGGGTCGAGACCGGTGGTCGGCTCGTCCAGGAAGAGCAGGTCGGGCGTGTTCAGGATGCTGGCGGCGATGTCGATGCGCCGCCGCATCCCACCCGAGTACTTCTTGACCTGGCGGTCGCTGGCCTCGGTCAGACCGAACGCGGCCAGCAGGGCCGCCGCGCGGTCCCGGGCGGCCGGCTTGCGCAGGCCGAGCAGCCGACCGAGGAGCACCAGGTTCTCCGAACCGGTCAGGTCCTCGTCCACCGAGGCGTACTGACCGGTGAGGCTGACCCGGGAACGGACCTTGTCGGCCTCGGTGACGACGTCGTGGCCGAAGACCCGGGCCGAACCGCCGTCGGGGCGTAGCAACGTCGCGAGCACCCGAACCGCGGTGGTCTTGCCCGCCCCGTTCGGGCCGAGCAGGCCGTAGACGGTGCCGGCGGGCACCTGAAGGTCGATGCCGGCCAGCGCCTTGGTGTCCCCGAACGAGCGGGTGAGCCCTTCCGCCTCGATGGCCAGGCCGGTGGTGCGTCTACTCATGATCCTTACCCTTCAATCTTGGACGTGTTCAGGAGACGTACGGTCGAGCCGCCCGGGCGTCGCGCAGAGCCAGGCCCCACCAGCGGAGCTGGTCGAGCAGGACACTGGCGTCCCGGCGCAGCTCGTCGGTGCACTGCGGTGTCGGTTCGCCGGCGAGCAGGTCGATCCCGACGACGTCACGCACCGTCATGGCGTGCAGCGCCGTGAAGACGGTGCGGAGCTGGTCGACCGCGTGCAGGCCGGTGGACCGACAGCCGTACGACACGAAGCCGACCGGTTTGGCCTGCCACTCGTCGTACGCGTAGTCGATGGCTTGTTTCAGAGGTGCGGGGAAGCTGTGGTTGTACTCGGGGGTGACCACGACGAACGCGTCCGCTCGACCCACCTCGCGGACGAACGCCCGGATCGACGCGGTCGGTTCGGCGGGGTAGCTGGCCGGGAAGTCGTACTCGGTCAGGTCAACGACGGTCACCGTCAGGTCGTCGTGCCGAGCGGCCTGCTCGGTGAACCAGCTGGTGACCCGGTCGCCGGCCCGACCCTCCCGGGTGCTGCCGATGATCACGGCGATCCTGAGCGGTGTCATCATTCCCCCTCCCGAGTTGTCGGTGCCACCTCTTGGGCGCGAGAACGCAGCACGCCGCCCGCTAGATCGGATCTAGCGGGCGGCGTTTCCGGGCGGGTTGTCGGTGGGGTCGGCTTGACTGGGGTCGACGGACAGGGGAGTGGGCATGGCACAGGTACGCATCGCACCGTGGCACGAGGACGACCTCGACCTGCTGCGACAGCTCAACTCACCGGACACGCGCCAGCACACCGGCGGCCCGGAGACCGACGAGCAGGTGCTGGCCCGGCACGACCGGTACGTGCACTTCGCCGGCACCGGGCAGGGCGCGATGTTCACGCTGGTGCTGCCGGACGGCGCGCGGGCCGGCAGTGTCGGCTACTGGGGCCGCGAGTGGCGCGACCAACCGGTGTACGAGCTGGGCTGGGCGGTGCTGCCCGCGTACCGGGGGCAGGGGCTGGCCACCAGCGCGGTGCGGGCGGTCATCGACGTGGTCCGCGCCCGGCGGGACCGGCGCTACGCCCACGCCTACCCCTCGGTCGACAATCCCGCCTCGAACGCGGTCTGCCGCAAGGCCGGTTTCACCCTGCTCGGCGAGACGGACTTCGAATACCCGCCGGGGCAGCTGATGCGCGCCAACGACTGGCAGCTCGACCTGACCGCCCCGCCGACCGGGGGCTGAGGTCGCCGGGGCGGTGCACACCTGAGGGGCGGGCACCACCGCGGTGGCGCCCGCCCCGAGGCCGACAGCGTGATGCCTCAGGGTCATCACGATGACCCTGAGGCATCACGCTCACTGGGGGCCTGCCCCGCCGGTCGGCGGGCTCAGATCAGCGGGGTACGTAGTCGAACGTGTCCGGGTGCGCGCCCTGCCGCCCGGCCTCGCCCTTGTTCAGCGCGGTGATCCGCTCCATCGCCGTGTCGTCCAGCTCGAAGTCGAAGATCCGGGCGTTCTCCTCGATGCGCTTCGGGGTGGTCGACTTCGGGAAGATGATGTCGCCGCGCTGCACGTGCCAGCGGAGCACCACCTGCGCCGGGGTCCGGTCGGTCTGCTCGGCGATGTCGACCACCGTGGGGTCGTCCAGCACCTTGCCCTGCGCGATGGGTGACCACGCCTCGGTGAGGATGTTGTGCTCGCGGCCGTAGGCGCGGACCTCGTCGTTGCCGAAGTACGGGTGCGCCTCGACCTGGTTGACCGCCGGCACGGTGTCCGCCTCGGTGGCCAACCGCTCCAGGTGCGGCACCTGGAAGTTCGACACGCCGATCGAGCGGGCGCGGCCGTCGCGCTGGAACTCCTCCAGCACCTTCCAGGTGGAGACGTAGTCGCCGTCGTACAGGGTCGGCAGCGGCCAGTGGATCAGGAACAGGTCGATGTAGTCCATCTTCAGCGCCGCCAGCGTCGAGTCGAACGCCCGGCGGGCGTCGTCGGGGCGGTGGAAGGCGTTGCTCAGCTTGCTGGTCACGTACACCGAGCCCCGGTCGAGGCCGGACACGCGGACCGCCTCGCCGACCTCGGCCTCGTTGCCGTACATCTCGGCGGTGTCGATGTGCCGGTAGCCCGCCTCGAAGGCCGTCGTCACCGCCGCGACGGTGTCCTTCGGCTCGATCTGGAACACCCCGAAGCCGAGCTGCGGAATGGTGGTGCCGTCGTTCAGGCTGATGTCGGGAATGGTGTTGGCCACTGCGGCTCCTTCGCGTCGTCTTCGTCTCCTGTCATCCCTACCCGGATGGGCGGCCGATGCACCGCCCAGACCGGGGTGACGAGCGCAACGCCGGGACGGTTCACCCGGTCGTGTCGAAGAGCACCGGCCAGGGCCGGGCCGCCGGCGGCGACGTCCCGGCCGGCGCGGGTGGCGCGGGCTCGGCGTCTGCCAGCACCTCGGCGGCGAGCTGCCCGAACATCGCCGCCGCCGGGTGTGCCGACCGGTCCGGCCAGGCCGCCGAGGTGCGCTTCGTCAGCGACGCGCTGGCGATCGGCCGCCACGCGACGCGGGGTTCCCGTCGCGCCACCGTCGCCGGTTCCACGGCCACCCCGCCGCCGGCCAGCACCAGCCCGAAGAGGAACTCGGGGTTGCGGGCGGGCCGCACCCGGGCCGGTCGCCAACCCTGCTGTCGGCACACCGCCAGCAGGTGGTCGTGCCAGCCGGGCGCGGTGGCCCGGGGCGCGGCCACCAGATCCAGGCCGGCCAGCGACGCGAGCGCCACGTCACGGCCGCGGGCCAGCGGCGAGGTGCGGGGCAGCACCACCCCCAGGGGTACGTCGACCGGGGCGCCGAAGCGCAGACCGTCCGCCGCCACCGGGTGGTGCACGAGCCCCACGTCCAGGGTCCGGTCGGCGAGCATCCGCACCTGCTCGGCGGTGGTCAGCTCGTGCAACTCCACGTCCAGGCCGGCTGCCCGGGTGGTGAGCCCGTCCAGCAGCGCGCGCAGCGTCACCGCGGGCGTCTCCGGTGGCACCCCGGCCCGGATTACGCCCAGCTCACCGGCGCGGACCTGCCCCATCAGGTTGCGGAGTCGCCCCTCACCGGCCAGCAACTCCTCCGCCTCGCCGAGTAGCAGCTCACCGGCGGTGGTGAGGCGTACCTGGCGGCGGGACCGGTCGAACAACTCGACCGTCAGCTCCCGTTCCAGCCGCTGGATCGACTGGCTCAGGGGCGGCTGGGCCATCCCGAGCAGCTCGGCGGCCCGCCCGAAGTGCAGCTCGTGGGCGACCACCACGAAGTGCCGCAGGTGCCGGAGCAGATCCACGGCCGGACCCTACGCCAGCGCCGACGCCAGGCCGCTGGTTACGGTGCAGGCGTGGACGTCAGCGAGCGCATCGAGGCCATCTTCGCCGGGGTGGGGGTGACGGCCAGCCTGCATGCGGTGGACGTGGACGCCACCGACCTGACCCCCGGCGGCACCACCGGTGGTGTCCCGGAGGTCGGGGTGCGGGCCGACGACCAGGTGGTGATCGCCTCGATCTTCAAGGTCCTGCTGGTGCTGGAGTTCGCCCGGCAGGTCGAGGCCGGTCAACTGGACCCGACCGAACGGGTCCTGGTCACCGCCGGCGACCGGCTCGGCGGGTGGGGTCTGGCCGGCTGCACCGACGACGCCGAGGTGTCGCTGCGTGACCTCGCGTACTTCGCCATGTCGGTCACCGACAACACCGCCGCCGACCTGCTGCTGCGCCGGGTCGGCCCGGACCTGCTGCCGATGCTCGCCGCCGAGCTGGGGCTGAGCCGTACCCGCGTCCTCGGCGGCCCTCGGGAGCTGGTCGAGCTGATGCTCGCCGACGTGGGCGCACGCACCGAGGCGGAGTTCGCCCGGATCTTCCCCACGTTGCCGGCGGACCGGGTCCGGGCGATGCGGGTCTTCGACCCCGAGCACACCACCTCCAGCACCGCCCGGGAGATCACCCGGCTGCTCACCCTCATCTGGCGGGACGAGGCCGGGCCGGCGGCTGCCTGCGCGATGGTCCGCACCTGGATGGCCCGGCAGATCTTCTGGACCCGGCTGGCCGCCGGGTTCCCGCCCGGTGTCCGGGTCTCCGGAAAGACCGGCACCCTGCCCGGTCTGCACCTGGAGGCCGGGGTCGCCGAGTATCCCGACGGCGGCCGGTACGCGATCGCCGTCTTCGCCCGTGCCGACCAGTTGGCCTCGCGCCGCATCGACGTGGACCTGGCGATGGGGGAGGCCGCCCGGACGGCCGTCGAGGCGCTGCGCGGAGACTGATTCCGCACCCGCCGCAGCCTCGGCGCGCGGCCCCTGAGCTGGCCCGATATCCAGAGACGTATCGGAGGCTGTCGCGTTCGATCTTGGACCGGACCCCGGTGGCGCTGGTTGGCTCGTGGTCGACCAACCGCCCGACCACGGGGAGTAGAACCACATGCCCAGTCTCGACCGCCGCCGCTTCCTGCGCGACACCGCCGCCACCACCGCCCTGGTCACCACCGGCGGGCTTGCCGTCGGCGCCACCACCCCGGCCCACGCCGCGACGCCGGCCGCCGCACCCACCCCGACCGCCCGTCGCAAGGGCGCGGTCAGCTTCCGCTGGTGGGGCACGGCCGGCTGGCGCGTCGACATCGCCGACCGCACCGTTCTCGTCGACCCGTTCCTCAGCCGGATCGACACCGGGCTGTTCACCGGGGCGTTCAAGACCGATACCGCGTTGACCGTGCGCGCCGACGTGATCGACCCGCGCGTCGAGAAGGCCACGACGGTGCTGGTCACGCACACCCACTGGGACCACTTCATGGACGTGCCGTACATCGCCAAGCGCACCGGCGCGCGGGTGTTCGGCACGCTGACCGCGTACCACCTGGGGTTGGCCTACGGGGTGCCGGCGGCGCAGCTCAGCCCGGTCAAGGGTGGGGAGGTGCTGGACTTCGGGGACCACACCGTCGAGGTGGTCGGCTCGCTGCACAGCCGCAACCCGTCGTACTCCCTGGCCTTTCCGGGGGTGCGGGTGACCCAGCCGCCGCAGCCGGCGACCATCGCGGACCTGCCGGAGGGTGACACGCTGGGCTACCTGCTGCGGGTCGACGGCGGCCCGTCGGTCTACTTCACCGGGGCCAGCGACGTCGCCGAGCGGAACCTCACCGGCCTGGCGCCCGACGTGGCGATGGTGGCCCTCCAGAACGCCACCACCACCGGCGACTACCTGCCCCGCCTGCTGGCCGGCCTCGACTACCCGAAGGTCGTGGTGCCGGTGCACTTCGACAACTTCGAGACGGCGTTGCAGAACCCGCCGCCGGTCGCCCCGACCGACCGCACCCGGCTGAACGACATGATCACGGCCGTGCGGCGGATCTCGCCGCGCAGCCGGGTGCTGGTGCCCGAGTACGAGACCGCGTACCACTTCTGAGCAGCGCCGGTGGGGGGTCGCAGGGCCGCGACCCCCGCCGGGGTCAGGCGGCGGTCATCTCCGCCAGGGCCCGCACCGACTTCCAGTTGCGGCTGGTCGACACCACGCCGAGCTTCTTCTCCAGGTACGCGTTGGTGAACTTCGACCGCCCGTAACCGCCGTCGACGAAGTGCAGGAAGACCTCCCGGCCGGTCACCGTGAACGACACGTTCTCCCCACCGGGCACGGCAAGGGCGTCCACCGTGGACTTCTTCGGCGGGGTCGCGAGGAAGGCCACCAGCAGCCTCGTCGGGTCGTCCTCCCGGTCGGCGTACGGGTTGCCGCCGGCCACCGCCGCCAGCTCCCGGCCGCTGCGCACCAGCACCGGCACCGTCAACCCCAGCTCGTCAGTGAGCGCCCGCTCGATCCCGGCGGCCAGCTTCTCCGCGTCGCGCACGGTGCTGCCGAACGTCACGTTGCCGCTCTGCAGGTACGTCCTGACGTCCTCGTGCCCGAGGTCGGTGACGATGCGGCGCAGGTCGGCCATCGCCAGCCGGGTGGTGCCGACGTTGACCCCGCGCAGCAGGGCGACGTACCGGGTCATGGCTCCTCCTGGCTTCGCGGGCCGACCGGCTCAGCGTAGGCCGCCCGGCCCCACCAGGCCCGTCTCGTACGCGACGATGACCAGTTGCGCGCGGTCGCGCACGGCCAGCTTGGTCAACAGCCGCCCCACGTGGGTCTTGACCGTGGCCTGGCTGAGGTTGAGGTGCGTGGCCAGCTCCGCGTTGGACAGGCCGCGGGCGATCAACGCGAGCACCTCCCGTTCCCGCTCGGTCACCCCGTCGAGCTGCCGGGGCAACGGCCGGGTCGGCTCCGGCCGCCGGGCGAACTCGTCGATCAGCCGGCGGGTCACCGTCGGCGCGAGCAGTCCCTCACCGGAGGCGACCACCCGGATGCCGGTCAGCAGATCCGCTGGTGGGGTGTCCTTGAGCAGGAAGCCACTGGCACCGGCGCGCAGCGCCCCGTAGACGTACTCGTCCAGGTCGAACGTGGTCAGGATGATGACCCGGGTGCCGGCCGTCGCCGGATCGGCGCAGATCCGGCGGGTCGCCTCGATGCCGTCCATCTCCGGCATCCGGACGTCCATCAGCACCACGTCCGGACGGTACTGCTCGGTCAACGCGACGGCCTCCATGCCGGTGCCCGCCTCGCCGACCGTGGTGCAGTCCCCGGCGAGGTCGACCAGCAGCCGGAAGCTGCCGCGCAGCAGCGCCTGGTCGTCGGCGATCAGCACCCGGATCACACGACCACCCGGTAGGGCAGGCTGGCCGTCACCGCGAAGCCACCGTCGGCGCGTGGCCCGGCCTGGAACTCCCCGCCGTGCAACGCCACCCGTTCCCGCATGCCGATCAACCCGTGCCCCTCCCCGCCGGTCAGCACCGGACGCCGACCGTCGTCGGTCACCTCCACCCGCACCACGCCGGGGGTGACGGTCACGGTAGCCCGACAGGCGGCCGGCGCCGCGTGCTTCACCACGTTGGTCACCGCCTCCTGCACGATCCGGTACACCGCGAGGCCCACCGACTCCGGGACCGCGCCGGAAGGTTCCTCCCGCCGGACGTCGAGCCGGACGTCCACACCACCCATCGCCGCCTGCTTCGCGAGCACGGGCAACTCGTCCAGCCCGGGCGTCGGAGAATACGGGGTGCCCTCCCGCAGGACGCCGAGCACCCGACGGACGTCGGTCAGCGCGTTGCGGCCGGTCTCCTCGATCACCCGCAGGGCGGCCCCCGCCTCCCGGGGGTCGGCCTCGGCGACGTGGTTGGCGACGGCCGCCTTCACCACGATGAGGCTCAGCGTGTGCGCGACCACGTCGTGCAGCTCGCGGGCCACCCGCAGGCGCTCCTCGGTGGCGGCCTGCCGGACCAGGTGGTCACTCTGCCGGGTGGCGAGGGCACGTCGCTCGCGCAGCAGCCAGCCGATCACCCAGGCGGGCGCGATCATGACAGTGGCGTAGACGACGGCGCCGGTCCGTGACCACAGATCGCCCGCGGTCAGCACCAGCGCGACGCTGACCAGCGCGAGACAACCGGCGGCACTGAGCAGGGACCGGCGCGTGGTCGTCGACACGGCCACCGTGTAGAAGGACAGCCCGATGGCGACCGCCGGCGCGGCTGCGGCGAAGTTGGGGATCACGCCGGTGACCAGGGTCGCGGCGGTGCTACCGCTGATCACGACGGCGACGGGGATCGGCCACCGGCGGCGAACGGCCAACGGCAGCCCGAGGACCATCCCGACGAGCACGGACACCCAGAGCGGCTCGCGTACGCCACCGTGCAGCGGCGACTCCAGCGCCGCGTACGGGCAGAGCAGCCCACCGACCGCCACGGCGAGCACGGCGTCCACGATGTACAGGTCCACCGGCCGCAGCCGTCGGGTCAGCAGGGGAGCGATCACCCGTCCGACGGTATCGGCCGGCCGGGTCGACCGCGTCCACCCGCGGGCGGTCATCCCCGAGGACGACGTACCGGCGATTGCGGCCTTCGCCTCCACCCGGGGGAGGGCCGGAAAGTGTCCGCGCCGGCACGACGCGCGACACCCCGCTCAACGGGCACCGTGGCGGTCATGACCACACACACGGTGAGCCTGACGGGGCTGCGCGCGGTGTACGGCACCGGAACCCGGCGGGTGACGGCGCTCGACGGCGTGACGACCGGCTTCGCGACCGGCACGTTCACGGCGGTGATGGGCCCCTCGGGCTCGGGGAAGTCCACTCTGCTGCACTGCGCGGCGGGGTTGGACCGCCCCACCGAGGGGACCGTCACCATCGACGGCACCCGCCTCGACGACCTCGGCGAGGACGAGCTGACCCGGCTGCGGCGCGACCGGATCGGCTTCGTGTTCCAGGCGTTCAACCTGGTGTCCACGCTGACCGCCGCGCAGAACGTCGAGTTGCCGTTGCGCCTGGCCGGCCGCCGCCCACCGGCTCGGGACGTCGTCTCCGCCCTCGACGCGGTGGGATTGGCCGACCGGGCCGGGCACCGGCCGAGTGAGCTGTCCGGCGGCGAGCAGCAGCGCGTCGCCGTCGCCCGCGCGTTGATCACCCGACCGGCGGTGGTCTTCGCCGACGAGCCGACCGGGGCGCTGGACAGCGCGGCGTCCCGACAGGTGCTCCGACTGCTGCGCGCGCTCGTCGACGACCACGGGCAGACCGTCGTGATGGTGACCCACGATCCCGCCGCCGCCGCGTACGCCGATCGGGTCCTGCTGCTCGCCGACGGCCGCGTCGTCGACGAGCTGGAGGGTGGGATCACCGCGGCGGTGGTCGCCGCCCGGATCGCCGAACGGGAGACGGCTCCTGCGGAGACGGCCGCGGAGTCGTCGTGGTGAGCGTCCGGCGGTCGGCCAGCGCGTTCGTGGCCGTCGCCATCGGGGTCACGCTGGTCGCGGCGGCCACCCTGCTCCTCGCCTCCGGGCGCCCACAGGTGCCGGACCGGCTCGCGCGGGCGGCGGTCGTGGTGCAGAGCCCCGAAGCGGGCGCGTCGGCCGACTCGTTCATGCCGACCCGCCCCTGGTCCGCCACCGCGACGGCGGGACTCGTCGGCCGGCTGGCCGCCCTGCCCGGTGTCGCGGCGGCGGTGCCGGACCGGACCTTCTACGCCCAGCCACTCGTCGACGGTCGGCCCTCGGCGGTCGACAGCCGGCGGGAGGACGCCCACCAGGGGCACGGCTGGTCCAGCGCCCAGCTCGGTGGACTGCGCCTCACGGCCGGCGCGCCACCCCGCACGGCCGGCGAGGTGGTCGTGGACCGCGCGCTCGGACTGCGCGTCGGCGCGCCGGTCACCCTGCTGACCGCGGCGGGACCGGAGTCGTACACCGTCACCGGTCTGGTCGACGGGCCCGGCGTACATGTCGCGGACGAGGTGGCCGCCGCGCTCGCGCCCGGCGTCCGGGCCGTCGGGCTGGTGCTCGCGCCAGACGCCGACCCCGAGGGGGTCGCCACGGCGGCGCGCGGAGTCGTCGGCGCTGACGGACGGGTGCTCACCGGCGACGCGCGTGGCGCGCTGGAGCCGCGCACCGACGCCCGCACCCGCTGGATCGGTATGCAGGTGCTCACCGCCACGGCGGCCCTCGCCGGCTTCGTCACGGTGTTCGTGGTCGCCTCCACCTTCGCGTTCACCATCGCGCAGCGTCGCCGTGAGCTGGGCCTGCTGCGCGCCGTCGGCGCGACCCCACGTCAGGTCCGCCGCATGGTGTACGCCGAGGCGCTCGTCGTCGGCGCCTCGGGTGGGATCGTCGGCCTGCTGGTGGGCGCGGCGCTCGCACTGCTGCTGGCGCCGCTGCTGGTCGACGTCGGCTTCGAGCCGGCGACCTTCCGGGCCCGGTACGAGCACTGGCCCGTCGCGCTCTCACTCGTCGCCGGGCCGGTGATCTCCCTGCTGGCCGTGTGGTCGGCGTCGCGCCGGGCGGCGCGGGTGCGACCGTTGGAGGCGTTGCGCGAGGCGGCGGTGGAGCAGCGGCCGATCGGGCGGCTGCGCGTCGCCACCGGCGCTCTGCTCGTCGCGGTGGGGGTCGCGCTCAGCGTCGGGACGGCGACCGCCGACGAGGCCCGCGTCGCGGCGCAGTACGCCCTGTACGCGGTGATGGCGCTGGTGGCCGGCGCCACCGTGCTCTCCCCGGCGGTGGTCGGGCCGGTGGTGCGACTGCTGCGGTCTCCGGTGCGGCGGCGCGGCGGCGCGATCGGGATGCTGGTCCGGGGCGGGGCGTTGACCGCGACCCGGCGGACCGCGTCGACGGCCGCCCCGGTGCTGCTCACCGTCGCCTTCGCGGTGCTGGTGTCCGGGATGGTGCAGACCAGCACCGCCGCCTGGGCGGCAGGCCGGGCGGGCGACGTGAACGCCGGCTGGATCGTGCTGCCCGACCGGGCACCCGGTCTGTCGGACCAGGCCGTCGCCGCGACCGGCGGCACCGCCCTGCTGCCGACCACGGTCTTCCGCACCGACCCCGGGACGGTGCCGGCGGACCGGCCGCTGACCGCGCTCGGTGTGGACCCGACCGGCTTCGCCGCCGCGAACCGGGCCCTCACCGTCGTCGCCGGCTCGCTCGCCGACCTGCGCGGCGACGACACGGTGGTGGTGACCGCCTCGGCGAACCTGCGGCCGTCCGAGCCGTACGCGGTGGTCTTCGCCGACGGGACGTTGGTGTCGCTGCGCGTCGTCGCCGTGGTCACCGACACCTCGCTCCCCGGCGACCTGCTCGTGCCCCGGGCGGTGGTGCGGACGCACGACCCGTCGGCGCTGACGTCCACGGTGTACGTCGCCGACCGGATCGATCCTCCGGCCGGCGCGCGGACCGTCGACGTCGCCACCTGGGCGGCCGAGGCGGACGCCGCCGAGGACCGACTCGTCTGGCTCTTCACGCTGCTGCTGATCGGTGTGTCGGCCGGCTACGGGGCCATCGCGGTGGCGAACACGCTGCTGCTGGCCGCCGCCGGCCGGGCCGCGGACCTACGGCTGATCCGGATGGCCGGGGCGACCCGGCGACAGGTCGTCTGGCTGGTCACGGCCGAATCCGCCCTGGTGGTGCTGATCGGCGCGCTGCTCGGTGGGGTGGTCGCGTTCGTCGGTCTGCTCAGCATCCGCGCCGGCCTCGCCGAGCAGGTCGGTGTACCCGTCGACCTGGTGGTGCCGTGGTCGGTGATCGCCGGTGTGGTGGGGCTGTGCCTGCTGCTCGCGGTGCTGGCGAGCGTCCTGCCGACGTGGCGGTCGCTGCGTCACCGCCCCGCACGGTCGCCGGTCGGCCTCGTCGGATGACCGCGCCCCCCGCGGGGGCGATCGGCCCGCTACCGTCCACGGATGCGATCCGCGCGCCCGGTCGGGCTGCTGCTCTCCGCCGCCGCCGTCGTGCTCTGGGCGTACGGGATGACCAGGTGGCAACCGCTGACCGAGCCGCTCGGCCCGTGGTCGGAGAGGCTGCCGGGCAACAACGCCTACTGGGCGCGCGACCTGCGGTTCATGGCGATCATGGCGGTGCCGCTCGGGCTGGTGCTGGCCGGCCGGGGGCAGCGGCGGTGGGGCGGCCCGGCGGTGGTGCTGGGCGGCTGCTGGATCGCCGCCGACGTGGTGGTCGACCGGGCCGACCCCATCGGCGTGCGGGCGACGGTGCTGCTCGCCGTCGCCGGCTGCGCCGTGCTCGGTGCGCTGGCAGGGATGCTGTGGTGGCGGGAGCGCGGCGCGCAGCCAGCCTGGGATTACGACAGGCAGTCGACGGGGGAGCGCGGCACGCCGTCGGCGGCCGCCCGGCGGGTGCTGACCGGCGCGGCCTGCGTGGCCGGGGTGCTCACGCTGGTGGCGGCCGGAATGGAGTCACCGACCGACCGGGAGCCGGAGCTGAACCAGGGCGCCCTGGTCACGGCGGCGCTGCTGGTGGCCCTGGCCGTCGGCGCCGCGCTGGCGGCGGCTCCGGCGCGTACCGGGGCTCGGGTCGGGCTGGCGGCCGGTCTCACCGTGGCGGCCCTGCTCGGGGTCGGGCTGGTCCGTGCCGCCGCGCCCGGCGAACGTTTCCTGCCGGAGGTCGGTCTCGGGGCGGTGCTGCTCACCGGGGTCACCCTGCTGGCCTGGGACTGGCCGGGTGGCCGACCGGTCTGGCGGCACCACGCCCTGGCCGCGCTCATCGCGTTGGTGGGTCCGGTGGTCTTCCTGGTGGCCACGGCCGTTCCCATGATGCTCATGCTGCCGATCGGCGCGACGTTCACCTCGCTGGCCGGCAACAGCCCGATCAACGCCGCCGACTCCGATGTGCTGGTCTCCCTGGTCGGGCTGATCGCCGGGCTGGGAGTGGCGGTGCTGCTGGCGCGGCCGAGCGTGGAGGACCGTCGGCGGCTCAGCTAGCTCATTCGACGACCGGCAGCACGACCTCGTTGCGGCGCAGGAACCACGGTTTCCACGGCAGGTCGAAGCGGGCGTACCGGATCGCGCCGGTGGGTTGCAGCCCGGCGGCCGTGACCGACCGACCGAGCATGGTGGCCCGCTGGCTGAACGCCTGCTCCGTCCACCGGCCCGAGAAGCGCATCGCCGCCGCCAGTTGCGCCGGAACCTCGCGGATCCGCACCCGGGCGTCCACGGGCTCGGGCAGGGTGGCGGCGGTGAAGGTGGCCGGCATGACGAACTGGACCAGGTACGCGCCCGGCCACTCACCCTCCACCTGCACCACCGGCACCGTCATGGCGATCTTCTCCGAGCTGCCGGGCGCGGCCATCGCCGGCGTGCTGGGCCCGATCGGGTGCCGAGCCCGGTTGGCGCCCCCGATGTACGCGGCCAGCGGCCGGAACGCCTCGATCGGCGCCCGGGTGAACGACGCCTGGATCTGCATCTCGGCCACCAGGTGGGCCGGGTACCGACGCAGCTCGAAGCCGGGGTGGCGGGACACCACCCGGTACGGCTGCTGTTCGGTCATGGCGCGGCTCCCAGGGTCTGCTGGGACAGACGCTACCGCCCGTCCGGCTCCCGCTCGGCCGAAGTCGACTGCTCCGATCCCGGGGCGACAGCCCGGGCGGACAGTCGCCAGTACTGCCGCTTGCTCTCGTCGCGCAGCACAACCCCGATCAGGCCCAGCTCACGGCGCAGCTCGCGGGCGTCGTCGCGGCGGTCCCGCCCGATCGCCCGTTCGCGGGCGCGCAGCAGTGCGTCCGCGCCGGCGGGCAGGCCGGGCAGGTCGGGCACCCACAGCCGGTACGCCGAACGGTGCGGGTCGTCGTCCGCCCAACCCCAGCCGTGCGTGCGGAACGCCGCGGCCAGTTGGGTGGCCGACAGGTCCGTCGGCTCCCGGACGAGTTCCGCGCCGTCGGCGTCGAGCAGCACGAGGTGCTTGTCGGCGAGGAAGACCACCCGGGTGTCGACGCGTGCGATGGTGCGGTCCTCCTCGGAGCGGCGCAGCCGGACCTGCGCCGCGTCGACGGTGACGATCAGCCGCTCGGCGGTGCCGATCCCGGCGACGACCAGGCCGGCCAGGACGCCCACCGCGACCGTGCCGAGGGTGGCCTGCGGCTCGGGCAGCCGGTCCAGCCACTCGATAAGGTCGCCGAACGGCACCCAGGGCAGCCGGGCGAGCCAACCCGTCGTCGCCGCGAGGAGCCATCCCGCGCCCGCGCCGAGCAGCGGAAAGCCGCCCCACATGACCGCCAGCTCCACCGGGCCGCCGCTGACCACGGTGCGTGGTCGGTAGCCGGCCGTGTCCATGGTCAGGACACCTCGCGGCGCAGCGTCCGGAACAGCCCGGCGGCCAGCGGGAGGACCATCCAGACCAGCAGGGACACCACGATCCGCCCCCACTGCTCCCCGGTGAGCGCGTCGCTGCTGAACAGCGGTTCCATGGTCTTGCTGGTGTCCAGCCACTCGGACGGGCCGCGCAGGGGCCGGACCATCTCGCCCAGGACTCCCCAGACGGTGGGCAGCAGGAAGTAGCCGACGATGGCCAGCGGCGGGTTGAGCAGCAACAGACCGAAGGCGGCGCCCATCAGCACGCTGGTGACCTGGAGGATCACCGCGTTCAGGATCAGCGACCCGTCGAGCTGCCAGGTGCCCGCTCCGCCGGTGGCGGAGGCCACCAGCGTGCCGACGGCGGCGAGGGCGAGGCTGGCCACCACCGAACCGAGCGCCGCCACCATGACCGCGACCAGTTTCGCGGTCACCACCCGCTCCCGGCGGGGCACCAGGGCGTACGTGGTGAGAGCGGTCCGTTGCGACCACTCACTGGTGATCGAGAGGATGCCGAGCACCGGCAGCAGCACCCCCACCGGCAGCAGCGAGGGGACGAAGAAGCTGCCGAACGTCTGGTCGGCCTCCTCCGCGTAGATCAACTGGAGGGTGACGACCACGGCGGCGATCAGGCCGATGGTGATCAACAGCCAGCGGCCGGCCCGGGTGTCCACGAGCTTGCGCAGTTCCACGCCGGTGAGGCGGAGCAGCGACGGTCGGCGTACCGGAGTGTGCTGCCGAGGCGCGACGGCGCCGGCGGCGGGCGCGGTGGTGGTCATCGGACGGCCTCCTTGGTGGATTCGCCGGCGGTCAGGGTGAGGAAGAGTTGTTCGAGGCCACCGCCGCTGGCGGGGCGCAGCTCGGCCAGCGCGACGCCGGCATCAGCGGCGGCCTGGCCGACCGCCTCGGCGTCGGCCTGCACGAGCAGTCCTTCGGAGCTGTCGGCGGCGCTCAGGTTGGCCGCGTCCAGCGCCCGGCGCAACGCCGCGCCGTCGCGGGCCCGGACCACCGTGCCGCCACCGGCCAGCAGCTCGTTCTTGTCGCCCTGGGCCACGATCCGGCCGCCCCCGATAACCACCAGCCGGTCCGCGACCGCCTCCACCTCGCGCAGCAGGTGGGAGGAGAGCAGCACGGTGCCGCCCCGGTCCGCGAAGTCGCGCAGCAGGCCGCGCATCCAGAAGATCCCCTCCGGGTCCAGGCCGTTGGCCGGCTCGTCGAGGATCAGCACCCGGGGGTCGCCGAGCAGCGCCTGCGCCAGGCCGAGGCGCTGGCGCATACCCAGCGAGTACGCCCGTACCCGACGCTTCGCGGCCACCGCGTTCAACCCGACCAGGTCGAGCTTCGCGGCGACCTCGCGCCGGTCCAACCCCATGGTGTACGCGGACAGCGTCAACGCCTCGCGGCCGGTGCGCCCGGCGTGCTGGGCGGAGGCGTCCAGCAGCACCCCGACCTCCCGTCCCGGGTTGGGCAGCTCCCGGTACGGGCGCCCGGAGACGGTGGCGCGGCCGGCGCTCGGCGCGGTGAGCCCGCAGATCATGCGCATGGTGGTCGACTTGCCGGCGCCGTTGGGGCCGAGGAAGCCGGTCACGGTGCCCGGCTCGCAGTGGAACGAGACGTCGTCCACCGCCGGGTGTGGCCCGTATCGCTTGGTGAGGTTCTCCACGGTGATCATGTGGTCGAGCCTGCCCGCGCCGCCCGGCCATCCGCTGCGGCCGCCGGTCGATGCCGTACCGACCTTGGTCGACTCGCGGGTCTCGACTTTGGTAGCTGGTCGTGGTGCCCGTCGGCTGCCTAGCATGGTTGCGTGACCAGCCTCGCCGTGCCGGAACACCCCTGGCTGTTGCCCGGGGCGCTGGCCGGCGCGGTCAGCCCGGACGCGGCAACCCGTCGGCCCCGGCGCACCACCCGGGACTGGGCGGTCGACACCCTGGCCTTCCTGCTCTCCCTGCTCTGGGTGCTGTTCGTCACCGCGGACGCCCTGTCGCCGGATCCGGCGATGGCGATCCCGCTGCCGAGCGACTGGCTGACCGGCGTGGACGCGCTGCTCGGTCTGGTCTGCTGCGGGCTGCTCTGGCTACGCCGCCGGTGGCCGCTCGGGTTGATCGTGGCCACGACACCGCTGACCCTGTTCTCGCTGGCCTCCGCCATTCCGCTGCTGATCTTCTACTTCACCGTGGTGGTGCATCGACGGACGGCCGTCGCGATCGCGGTCACCGGCGCCGGCCTCCTCACCAACCTGGTCTTCAGTTGGGTGCGTCCGGATCCGCACATGTCGTACTGGGAGACCGCGTCGTGGGGCGTGGTGCTCAGCTTCGCCGTGCTGGCCTGGGGGATGTTCGTAAGGGCTCGGCGGCAGTTGATCGTGTCGTTGCGGGAGCGGGCCGAGCGGGCCGAGGCGGAGCAGCAGCTGCGGGTGACCCAGGCCCGTCACCTCGAACGCACCCGGATCGCCCGGGAGATGCACGATGTGCTGGCGCACCGCATCTCGCTGCTCAGCCTGCACGCCGGGGCACTGGAGTTCCGCCCGGACGCTCCCGCGGACGAGGTGGCCCGGGCCGCCGGGGTGATCCGGGGCAGCGCGCACGCCGCCCTTCAGGACCTGCGGGAGGTGATCGGGGTGCTCCGGGCCGAGAGCGACGGTGGCGGTGACGCCCCGGAGCCGCCGCAGCCCACCCTCGCCGACCTGCCGGCCCTGATCGCCGAATCGCGGGCAGCAGGGGTGCGCGTCAACGTCAGCGACAGCGTCGCCAGGGCGGGGGAGGTGCCGGCGGCGCTGGGTCGGGCCGCGTACCGGATCGTGCAGGAGGGGTTGACCAACGCCCGCAAGCACGCGGCCGGCGCGGCGGTCAGCGTGGACGTGGCGGGCGGTCCGGGCACCGGCCTGACCGTGGCGATCGGCAACCGCTGGCCGGTCGGCGCACCGGCCGGCGGCACCTTGCCGGGCGCCGGCACCGGCCTGGTCGGCATCAGCGAACGGGTCACCCTCGCCGGTGGCCGGCTCGCGTACGGGCGCGACGACAGCGGTGACTTCCGCCTGGCCGCCTGGCTGCCGTGGCCGGCGTGACCGGCCCCTCCGGTGTGCCGGGGGTTCCCGGTGCGGCGGGCCCTTCCGGTGTGACCGGTCCGTCCGGTCCGGCGGAGCCCTCCGGTGCGGCCGGGTCGGAGTCGGCCGTGTCGCCGGTGCGGGTGCTGATCGTGGACGACGACGCGCTGGTCCGGGCCGGGCTCTCGATGATCCTCGGCGGTCTGGCGGACCTGACCGTGGTCGGTGAGGCCGCCGATGGCGGTGAGGTCCCGGCCGCCGTCGCCGCGTACGCCCCGGACGTGGTGCTGATGGACATCCGGATGCCCCGGGTGGACGGGCTGACCGCCACCGAGGCACTGCGCGCTCAGCCGCACCCGCCGGAGGTGCTGGTGCTGACCACCTTCGACGCCGACGATCAGGTGCTGCGGGCGCTGCGCGCCGGGGCTGCCGGCTTTCTGCTCAAGGACACCCCGCCGGCGGAGATCGTGCGCGCCGTGCGCCGGGTGGCGGCCGGTGAGGCGACGCTCTCCCCGACGGTGACCCGGACGCTGATCGCCCACGTGACCGCCGGCACCCCCGGCCCGGCCGGCCCCGACCCCCGACGGGAGCGGGCGCTGCGGTTGCTCACCGGGCTCAGTGAGCGGGAGCGGCAGGTGGCGGTCGCCCTGGGGCGCGGGCACACCAACGCGGAGATCGCGGTGGAGCTGTTCATGAGTGTGGCGACGGTGAAGGCGTACGTCTCCCGGCTGCTGACCCGGCTCGACCTCAACAACCGGGTCCAGGTCGCCCTGCTCGTGCACGACGCCGGCCTGGTCTGAGAGTCCGACGCACGGGCTCAGATCGTCCATCCCCACCGCCGAGCAGGTTACACTCATTTTTGGTTGTTCCATTTTTGGCAGCATCAGGGGTGATCGTGGACGGCTTCGTCGGACGGGACCGTGAGCTCCACCTTCTGGACGGCATGCTCGCGCGGGTGCGACGGGGTGGTCGGGCGGGGCGGCCGGGGCGGGCCCTCCTCATGCGCGGTCGCCGACGCGTCGGCAAGTCCCGCCTGGTGGAGGAGTTCGTCGAGCGGGCCGACGTGCCATATCTCTTCTTCACCGCCTCCGCGCAGCCGACCGTCACAGCCGACCTCGCGCTCTTCGTGGAAACGGCGGCCGCCTCGACGCTGCCGGGGGCACAGATCCTTCGTGAGCAGCAACCGCGGACGTGGGACGCCGCGCTGACCCTGCTCGCCGCCGCGCTGCCGTCCGACCGGCCGAGCGTCGTCGTCCTGGACGAGATGCCGTACCTCATCGCGAGTGACCCGGGCTTCGAGGGAACGTTGCAGAAGGTCTTCGATCGCGAGTTGTCCCGGCTGCCGGTCCTGCTGATCTGCGTCGGATCGGACCTGGCCATGATGGAGGCACTGAACGACTACGGCCGGCCGTTCCACCAGCGGGCCACCGAGATGGTCGTTCCGCCGCTGAGCCCGGCCGACGTCCGCGACATGCTCGACCTGCCCGCCGCCGACGCGTTCGACGCCTACCTGGTGTCCGGTGGTCTGCCGCTGATCCTCGACGAGTGGCCGACCGGCGCGTCCGTCCAGGAGTACCTGACCGAAGCAGTGCGGGATCCAACCTCCGCCCTGTTGGTGAGCGGCGAGCGAGCACTGGCTGCGGAGTTTCCGCCCCAGTCCCAGGCAGGGCTGGTGCTGCGGGCCATCGGCTCCGGCGAGCGGACCTTCTCGCTGATCTCCCGTGCCGCGGGGGATCTTCCACAGGCGTCCCTGAACCGCGCCCTGCGCCTGCTGGCCCAGAAGCGGGCCGTGGAGGTCGCCGTTCCGCTGTCGACCAGGCCGTCGAGGGAAACCCGTTATGCGGTGGCCGATCCGTACCTGCGTTTCTGGCTGTCATTCCTGGGGCCTCACCTGTCCGAGATCGAGCGTGGGCGAGGTGATCTGACCCTGGACCGGATCGTCCGGTCGTGGGCGTCCTGGCGGGGACGGGCCATCGAACCTGTCATCCGAGAGGCGCTGCGCCGGCTGAGTGGCGACCATCTGCCGGCGGAGGCAGCGGTGATCGGCGGCTACTGGACCCGGACCAACGACCCGGAGATCGACATAGTTGGCGCCGACCGGGGGCCCGTCGCTCAGCGCATCAGCTTCGTCGGTTCGATCAAATGGCAGGAGAACCGGCCCTTCGATGCGCATGACCTGGGTCGGCTGCTGCTGCATCGGTCCCGGCTGCCCGGTGCCGACGAGTCGGTGCCGGCCGTCGCCGTGTCGCGCAGCGGCGCCGTCGTCGACGGGATCCGAGTGCTGTCGCCGGAGGATCTGCTTACCGCGTACCAGAATTGAACTTTCGTCCGGTGCCGGCCGTACCCATGCCCGAGGATGTCGGTGCGGTAGGTCCGCCGTACCGCTGCCGAACTGCGGGAGGCCTGCCGTGCGAGTTGGTGAGCAGTCGACGGATCCCATCGATCAGGTACTGGGTGAGGTGCCCCTGCCGGCACCACTGACCCCGGAAGATGTCCGGCTCGCGGTCCGGGCGGTGGTCGTGCACACCGCCGAGGAGTGGCCCACCGGGCCGCTGTGCCGCAATGACGGTGCCTCCTACCCGTGCCGCCTGCACCGCTGGGGGCGACGCGTGTTGGAGACACACGGGCTCAACGAGCGCCAGATCGAGGCGTTGATCCGGCATGGCAACCCGTTCGTGCACGTGCCCTTCCCGTTCACCGCGACCGGGCCGTCCCCCGCGCGTCCCGCCGGAAACCGGCCGGCGACGACCGGCTACTCGGCGCCGGCCGGGCGTACCGGTGGGTTGCCGGCGCGGCAGCAGGCCGCGCGGGTCGTCCCACCGGGCGTACGGCCCACCGCTGCTGGCCGGCCGGTGACACCCCCCGTCACCGCGCCGCGCTGGCCCCGGGCGAGCTGAGCGCACCCCTCCGCCCACCCGACCCGGGGCGACACAACGTCGGCCCGACGCGGATTCCCCCTCCGCGTCGGGCCGACGTCGCTCCGACCGGTCGACCCGGTCGTCGCCGGCTCAGATCCCGCAGTCCGGCGCGGACCAGTTCGTCGTGTTCGAGGTGCCGTCGTTGTTGTTCTCCCGACGCGAGTCGACGTGCACGTGGTCGTCGTGGTCGGGGTAACCCGGCCCGTAGATCCCGCTGAAGCCGTTGTTGCGGGCGCCACGGGCGACCTGGCACAGCGACGACGTCCGTGAGGTGACGTCGGCCGCGTTGCCGTACAGGTGCTGGCTGTCCGACGCGCCGCCGACCTGGTTGTTGCAGGCGCGGCTGCGGTATCCGCTGGACACGTCGAGCGGCTTGTCGCCGAGGCTCTTGCGCAGCGCCTCCAGCTTCCACATGGTGCGCAGCGCGTTCTGCTTGGTCTGGGCCGCCGACAGCGGACCGCCGCCCCATCCACTGCCGCCGCACCCGTTGTCGAGTTCGTTGTAGCTGAAGTGCGCGGGCGTGCAGTCGTTGTCCTGGAGCTGGTACAGCTTCGCGTAGGTCTGTGGGCCGGCGATGCCGTCGGCGCGCAGCCCGTACGCCTGTTGGAACCGCTTGACCGCGGCGGCGGTCTTCGGTCCGTAGCGGCCGTCGTTCTCCACGATGTCCCGGTAGCCGGCCCAGCCGGCGACCCGGATCTGCAGCTGTCGGACGTCGTCGCCGGAGCGCCCCTGCGTGAGGGTGCGGTTCCACGTGTAGCAGCCGTCCGCATACGCCGCTGGCGCGGCGACCACCGCGGCGATCGCTGCACCGGGCAACGCCAGGGCGAATGCGATGGCAGCACGCTTCAAGGTGTTTACGCGCACAGAAGTCCTCCCGATAGGAGAGCGAATGGGGTGGCCACGGGACATCGACCGAGAAGTCCCGCGATCTCCACCCTGACACTGATCGGTGTGGTTGGAGGCGATTAACGAGAATCGTCCTCACAATCCGTGGTCCCTGGGTATTGCCTGGGAATTAGGCTGATTTGCGAAACAGCCATTGGCCGTCGATCGGCTCTTCACGGATCAAGCGCACCGAACGTCGCAATCTGCCACACCGAGGGTGATGTTCCCTGGCCACTGGCGGCCGGTAACGTCAGCCCCGGGCTGCGGACTGGCGGAGGTGCACGTGGCACGCGGTGGCGTCTTCTGTGTCGAGGGTCAGTGGCACCGCGACCTCAACGAGCGGGGCTCCGTGCTGCCCACTCTCGAGTTGTTGGAGCGGCTCGGCAAGATCCGTTTCATCCACAAGGACGCGGCCACCCGCGACGAGTTGTTCTACTTCCTCGATCGCTGGCTGCTCAAGCAGTACGCCGACCACCGGGTCGGCTTCTTCGCCATGCACGGCGAACCGAGCCGGCTCTGCCTCACCGACTGGCAGTCCGTGGAGTTGAACGAGGTGGCCGACCTGATGGCCGGCCGGGCCGAGGGGCGGCGACTCTATTTCGGCAGTTGTTCCGTCCTGCGGGCCTCGGACGCGGTGCTGCGCGAGTTCCTGGAGGTCACCGGCGCCGCTCTGATCTGCGGGTTCACCCGGGAAGTCGACTGGGTCGAATCGGCGGCATTCGAAACCGTCCTCCTCGACGTGCTCGCCAACGGCCAGCGGCACAATGCCGCCGAGCTGCGGATGGGTTCGGCCCACTGGGCGCCGCTCGCGTCGTACCTCGGCTTTCGGGTCATCTACGCCAACGGTCGGGCCTGGCGCCCGTCCGGCCGCCCCCGGGTGCCCACCCAGGCGGTGCACCGCTCCACGGCCCGGCCCCGCTGACCCGCTGCCGCAGCCCTGCCCGCGCCCTGGTAGGAACGGGGAATGGCGCGCAGCATCGCACGGAACACCCGGGTCGACCGGGACAGCCTGCTCGACTTCCTCCGGCCGCGTCACCGCGTCCTGCTGATGACCACCCGGGCCGACGGTCGCCCGCAGTCCTCCCCGGTCTCGGCGGGGATCGACGGGCAGGGTCGGCTCGTCGTCTCGACCTACCCCGAGCGGGCCAAGGTGACCAACATCCGCCGTGATCCCCGGGTCTCGGCGTGCGTGCTCAGCGACGACTGGAACGGCCCCTGGGTGCAGGTCGACGGCACCGCCGAGGTGCTCGACCTGCCCGATGCGCTGGAGCCGCTGGTCGAATACTTCCGCAGCATCTCCGGCGAACACCCGGACTGGGACGACTACCGGGCGGCGATGGTGCGCCAGGGCAAGTCGCTGATCCGGGTCACCATCGACACCTGGGGCCCGATCGCCACCGGAGGCTTCCCCGCCCGCCTCGCCGACTGACCGTTCGTTCGGTGGATCTCCGGGCTGGCGCTCATCGACTACGGTGAGCGGGCAAGATCCACTGACACGAACGGGGACCTCGTGAACACTCTCTCCGCCCCTCGCCGCCTGCTTGCCTGGGCGGTGCCGGCCACCTTGGCGCTCGCCGTCGTCGCACCCGCCCTTCCGGCCCAGGCCGCTCCGGGCGCCACCCCGACCTCCGCCGTCGCCGGTCCGGTCGACAAGGACCTCAACGGCGACGGCGTACCGGACCTGGTGGTCGCCGGCGGCACCGCCGGGCTCGACTCCGGGGTGTGGACGGCGCGGGGCCGGATCAATGCGACCACCGGTGTCGGCACCGGCCGCGTGAAGGTCCCGGCGGTGAACATCGGCGTGTACGGCAACGGCGTTTTTGGCGGGCGCTCGGCGGCCGACTTCGACGGCGCCGAGATAATCACCGGGCGCTTCTTCGGCGGCCCGAATGAGGACTTCCTGGCCTACTACCTGAGCGGTCCAGGCGTGGGCAACGCCAGCATCGTCCGGGGTGCCGGCGACGGCACCATGCCCGACCCCTATCGGCAGGGCAACCAGGGCAGCATCTTCAGCGACTCGCTGATGGACGGGCACGGCAACGTCCCACTTCATCTCGTCAACGCGTACACGGCCGACGGCGTCGAATCCGGCATCCCCGATCTGCTCGGCATCGTGGGTGACGCGACCAACGGCTACCGGCCGGCGTACTACCCGAACGCCTGGGCACCAGGCGTCTACTACTTCCAGGCCTCCATGAACAACGCCACCCCGACGGGCGGCAGCGACTGGCAGAACTGGACGCTGGCCAGCACCGAACTGGCTTCGGGGATGGCGCTGGTGCTGCGGAACGCCACCACCGGTGACCTCTACCTCTGGCAGGGCGTCACGATGACCGACAACGGCGACGGGACCGGCACGCTCGCCTACACCCAGTACCGGCTCGCCTCCGGCTGGAACACCGGCGCGACGATCAGCAGCCTCACCGCCGCCGACCTGAACGCCGACGGTGTGACCGACCTGTGGGCGGTCTTCCCGGACGGGACCGTGCGGGCGTACCTGATCTCGAATCTCTCCACCAGCAAGCCGGCGAAGATCCGGGCGATCCAGGCGCAACAGCTCGGCTGACCTGAGCGGCGGGGCCCGTCAACTTTGGTCGACGGGCCCCTACACCGCCTCAGTCGAGCAGCGCCGCGTAGACGAGTTGGCGCAACTGGGAGCGCAGCGGGTAGGTGCTCGACGGCATCAGCTGGGTGAACAGCATCGCGGTGATCTCCTCGGTCGGGTCCACCCAGAACGCGGTGCTGGCCACCCCGCCCCAGTAGTACTCGCCGACGCTGCTCGGCACCCGGCTGGGGATCGGGTCGTCGGTGACCGCGAAGCCCAGGCCGAAGCCGATCCCGTCCAGGGTCGACTCCGCGAAGCCGCCGGTGGACAGGGTGCCCAGGTCCTGCCCGCCGGGCAGGTGGTTGCGGGTCATGAACCGCACCGTGCGCGGCCCGAGCAGCCGGGCCCCGTCCAGCTCGCCGCCGCGTAGCAGCATCTGGGTGAAGCGGTGGTAGTCGGCGGCGCTGGAGATCAGGCCGCCGCCGCCGGACAGCAGGGCCGGCTTGCTGAACGCGAGCGAGCCGAGGGTGTCGTAGCGGGCGGCCCGGCCGCTGCGCGGGTCCGGGACGTAGAGCGCGGCCAGGCGGTCGGCCTCGTCGCCCTCCACCCACCAGCGGGTGTCGGTCATGCCCAGCGGGCCGAAGATCCGGTCGGCGAAGAACGCGTCGAGGCTCTGCCCCGAGATCACCTCGACGAGCCGGCCGAGCACGTCGGTGGCGACCGAGTAGCCCCAGGCCGTACCGGGTTGGAACAGCAGCGGCAGCTTGCCGTAGGCCGCGCAGGCGGTGGCCAGGTCGACGTCCGCCGGCGGGTACAGGTCGTAACCGGCGGCCCGGTAGAGCCCGTCGACCACCGAGGTCTGCATGAAGCCGTACGTCAGGCCGGCCGTGTGGGTGAGCAGGTGCCAGACCCGGATCGGCTCGGTCGCCGGCACGGTGAAGGGCTTCTGCACCGACCCCTTGGAGTAGACCCGCAGGTCGGCGAACTCCGGCAGCCAGCGGCTGATCTCGTCGGTCAGCTCGAACCGGCCCTCCTCCCACAGCATCATCGCCGCGACCGAGGTGACCGGCTTGCTCATCGAATAGATCCGCCAGAGCGTGTCGGCCTCGACCGGGGCGCCCGACTCCCGGTCCCGCAGCCCGTACGTCGAGGAGTGCGCCACCTCGCCGCGACGGGTGACCACCACCTGCCAGCCGGCCAGCCGGCCGTCGTCGACGTACCGGCCGAAGTGCTCGTCGATCCGCGCCAGCCGCGCCGGGTCGAAACCGATCTGATCCGGGTCCTTGCTCCGCCCCACACTCACGCCGCCGAACCTACTCGCCGGTTCGCCCGTACCGGAAGGGGGCCAGCGCCGGCCGCGCCGGCCGCCGGCTGTCGTTGCCGACCACTAGCCTGGCCGGATGCCGGAGCTGACCGAGGACGTGACCTACCGCAACGAGGACTGGTACGGCGAGGAGCTGACCGACCGGCACTTCGTGGGTTGTGAGTTCTTCGACGTGGACCTGACCGAGGCGGTGAGCCGTGGAGCGGTCTTCACCGGGTGCACGTTCGGCAACGTGCGGTTCAACGCGTCCCGGCACGTCGACTCGGCCTTCACCCGTTGCGCGTTCCGGCGGTGCAACTTCTTCGAGGCCGAGTTCACCGGCTGCAAGCTGGTCGGCAGCACCTTCTTCGAGTGCGACCTGCGCCCGTTGACCGTCGACGGCGGTGACTGGTCGTTCGTCGCGCTGCCCGGTGCCGACCTGCGGGGCGTCCGGCTGACCGGGGTACGTATGCGCGAGGTGGACCTGACCCGGGCCAACCTGACCGGAGCCGCCATCACCGGCGTCGATCTGTCCGGCGCCCAGTTGCTCAACGTCCGACTCGGCGGCGCCGACCTTCGCGGCAGCGATCTCACCGCGCTCGACCCGACGGCCGTCGAGCGTGCCGGGGCCGTCATCGACGTCGGGCAGGCCGTGGTCATCGCGCAACTGCTCGGCTTCCGGATCGGCTGACGCCGAGCGGGGCTCCTGGCCTGCCGAAGTGCCGGTTCGCGCGGGCCGGGTTGTCCGGCGGCGTCCGGTTGTGGGCTGGACACGTCCGGCAGTCCGGATCTAGCGTGTCGTCCACGCCGGTACGAACGCGAAACGGCCCACAGTGGACGGTGCGGTCAACGGCGGCCGGGTGGTGGAGTTGGAGGGGTCGGTGGCGGACGACGACGGCACGCGGGCGGATTCGGGTGCCGGGGACGCGCCGGCGAGACACCGCTCGAGTGCCGCCACCTTCGGGCAGACCCGTGCCGTGCTGCGCCGGTTCGCCCGTGCCCGGCAGCGGCGACGGTGGGCGGTGGAGGGTGCCGCCGTACTCGCCTGCCTGGTGGTGCTGGTCGCCTACCTCGGCAGCCGGTCGGGCCCGGAGCCCGGCGACGGCCAGGGGGGCCGCTCCGGCGACGTGACCGCGGGCGCTGCCCGTTCTCCCGGTCTTCCCGCCACCGACGGGCGCACCGGGGAGGCGGGCCCGGCGATGCCAGGCCTGCGTCCGCGTCAGCGCCCACCCTCGCCCGACCCGACACCGTCGGCCAGCGCACCGGCCCCACCGCCGTCATCGCCCGAGGCGTCGGCGCTGTCGGTCAGCCAGGGGGAGATGCCCGCCGAGGTCGACCTCACCGCCGTTGGCGCCCGGGACTGGATGCACTGGGGGCAGCGCGGCGGCACCTCGACCGTCCGCAAGCGCGCAGGCTCCGGGGAGATCACCGACGAGGGCGGTGCCGGCAGACGGGTCGGTTGGGACGGAAACCAGGAGCACGTCCGCTGGTCCGACGGCTCGTCCCAGCGGTCGGCGAGCGACAGTGCCGACGGCGTCTACACCTGCGGCGCCGGCAACGGTTTCCGCCTCGCTGTCGCCGGCAGCGGTGAGGCGCGCACGGTCCAGCTCTACGCCGGCACGTGGATGGCCCGGGGGCGCCTCGAAGCGCGGCTGTCCACCGGTGGGCCGGCTCGGACCTCGGTGCTGGAGGACCCGTACACCAGTAACAGCGCTCAGTTCACCATCCGGTTCACGCTGCCGAAGGGCGCCAAACTGCTGCTGACCTGGACCGCCGAGAAGGTCTTCACCCCGCACTGCGGCAACGTCGGCCTCCAGGCCGTGGCGGTGCGCTGACCGGCCGCTCGCTGTGCGCTCGCACAGCGGGACAGTTTGTCCGTCGCGGACGGTCGAGATGGCCGTAACTTTCTGCTGATCCCACCCGACCATCCAGTGTGGAGGCAGCGGAGATGACCAGTAGTGCCGCCCACCGCGTCCGTGGCGCCACTTCGTCCGGTGCCGGTGAAGCGTCCGGGGAGGTGCTCCGCGACATTCCCCTGCCGCCGTACGTGACGGGTGAGGACACCCAGTTCGCGGTGCGGGCGGTGGTGGTCCACGCCCCCCGGCGATGGTCCGGGGGAGTGGTCTGCCGCAACGATGCCAGCCCGCACCCGTGTCGCCTGCACCGCTGGGGCACCCGGGTGCTGGCCCTGCGCGGGCTGCGGGCCGCCGAGATCGCCGCGCTCATCGAGCGTGGCGACCCGACGGCGGTGATCCCCCCACCGGACCGTCCGGCCTGAGCGCGCGCCCGGCCGGGAGGCACAGCAGTGCCTCCCGGCCGCCGCTCAGCAGGTGATCGGCTTGACCCAGGAGCACTCGACGCCCTCCGGGGTCCGGGGCGTCTCCGGCACCATTGGCGGTGCCGTCCGCGCCGCGGTCGCCCCGTCCTCACGGAACCCGGCCAGGGCCACGGCGATCTGGTCCTCCATCGACTTGACCGACGCCGTCAGGTAGTTGTTCAGCAGGATCGAGAACGCCAACAGGCGGCCGTCGGCGCTGGTCACGTAGCCGGAGAGTCCGGAGACACCGGTCAGGCTCCCGGTCTTGGCGTGCACGTTGCCCGCCGCCGCAGTGCCGGCCATCCGGCTGCGCAGGGTGCCGCCGACGAACCGCTCGGGTTGCCCGGCGATCGGCAGGGCCGCGTACCAGCCCTCGAACCACGGTTCGGCGCGGACGGCGCTGAGCAGGTCGACGAACTCCGCGGCCGGCACCAGATTGCGCCGGGACAGCCCCGAGCCGTCGCGCTGGCGCAGCCGCCCGGTGTCCATTCCGGTGTCGGCGACGTACTCGCTGATCGCGGTCAGCCCGGCCGCCCAGGTGCCCGCTCCGGTCAGCACCCGGCCGATCTCCTTGGTCAGCACCTCGGCATGCCCGTTGTTGGAGAGCTTGAGGAACGGCGTCATCAGCTCGCCCAGGTTCATCGAGTCGTGCCGGGCCACCGGGTGGGCCGTCTCCGGCGTGGGCTGGCCGAGCACGGTCCGGCCGAGCACCCGGACGCCGTGCCGGTGCAACGCCGACCGGAACACGTCGGCCGCGTAGCCGGCGGGCTCCCAGACGGTCACCCAGTCGCTGGCGGGCTCGTCGCCGACGGCGATCTGGCCGGTCACCACGACGGTGTTGCCGCCGTGCTCGCGTTCGATCGAGATCGAGGTCTCGCCCTCGGCGACCGTCTCGGCGCGGTTGTCGACGCGGACGTACCCGGTGGCCGGAGTGGTGCTGACCACCGGCGGGGCACCGGCCCGGCCGGCCGGGGCGGCGTGCACGATCACGGTGCCGGCGTCGTAGTCGGTGTCCGGTGCCACGGTCAGCGCGGAAACCTGGGCGGCGTAGTAGTAGGGCTCGTCGTCCCAGGTCCAGTCGGGGCCGAGCCGGGTGCGGTCGTAGCGGGTGTCGTCGGCGACCAGGTTGCCGGTGACCACCCGTACGCCGTCGGCGGCGACCTGCGCGGCGAGCGCGTCGTAGTCGGCGGCGAGCATGGTCGGGTCGCCGCCCCCGCGCAGGTAGAGGTTGCCGGAGAGCAGACCGGCGCGGCGCTTGCCGCTGGTGCGGACGTCGGTGGTGAAGCGGTGCCCGGGGCCGAGCAGCTCCAGGGCCGCCGTCGAGGTCATCAGCTTGGTGTTGGAGGCCGGAACGAGCCGGCGGTCACCGTTGCGGTCGTAGAGCGTCTGTCCCGTGCTGGTGTCGACCACGACCACCGACGCCTGGGCGCCGGCGAGCCGGGTGTCGGCCAGGATCGTGTCGATGGTGGCGTGCAGTCGGGTCGTCGCGGGGGTGGGCGACTCAGCCGTGGCACCGGGCGCGCCGACGGTGGCCACGGTGGCGACCAGCGTGAGCAGCGCGAGGGCGCGGGGAAAGTGACGGCGATACATGCGCTGATGCTGCCACGAAGGTATTCGCCGGAGAAGAGTGCCGCGCGAAAGTTACTGCCGCGTTAGCTATGTCGGCCGGCCGACCGACTTCTCGTGCCCACCCCAGTAGTGCCGCTGCGCCCCCATCACCAGTGGAGCGACCAGTGCGGCGAGCGCCCCGCCGATCAGCGGGAAGACGATGAACACCCAGAGCTGCCGCAGGGCCACGCCGCCCTCGAAGACCGCCGGGCCGAACGCTCGGGCCGGGTTGACCGCGGCCCCGGTGAGCGTCACGCCCACCAGCTGGGTGGCGGCGAGGGCCAGGCCGATGGCCACACCGGCGGTCCCCGGATTCTCGCTGCGGCTGGTCACCACCAGGACGACCAGAACGAAGAGGAAGGTCAGCACGATCTCCAGCACCGCCGCGCCGCCCCGGTTGATGTGCGCGCCGTACCCGTTCGTGCCCAGTGCCCCGGTCTGGTCCGCGACGTCGCCCCAGCGCGTCAGGCCCCAGAGCAGGAAGGCGGCCACGGTCGCGCCGACGAACTGGGCGATCCAGTACGCGACCGCACCGAGCAGCGAGATCTTGCCGGACAGCAGCACGCCGAGCGTCACCGCCGGGTTGACGTGACTGCCGGAGAGTGGGCCGATCGTGTAGACGAGGGCGAGCATCACGAACCCGAAGGCCAATGCGACCACCACCACGCCGCCCTGAACCCGCGCGGCCACCGCGCTGCCCACTCCGAAGAAGACCAGCAGCAGGGTGCCGAGAAACTCGGCCGCGTACCGACGGAAGTCGCTCATTCACTCAGCGTATGTGCAGGTCAGGTGGTCGTCGCCGAAATGGCGGTCTGTGATCGGCGCGACCGCCGGGAACGGGCACAGCGGTGACGAACGCGGCGTTGTAGACGGCGTGGACACCCACTCCGCGGACGTCGTGGTGATCGGCGCCGGCCAGGCCGGCCTGAGCGCCGGCTACCACCTGCGCCGCACCGGCTTCCCGCCCGGCAGCGGCTTCGTCATCCTCGACGGCGACGACGGGCCGGGCGGAGCCTGGCAGCACCGCTGGCCGACACTGGTCTTCGACCGGGTGCACGGCTTCCACGACCTGCCTGGGCTGCCGCTCCCGCCCGCCGAGCCCAAGCGCCCGGCGGCCGAGCAGGTGAGCGCCTACTTCGCCGCGTACGAGAGGGCCTTCGAGCTGCCGGTGCGGCGGCCGGTGCGGGTCCGTGCCGTGCGCTCCCGCCCGGACGGGCGGCTGGACGTGGAGACCGACCAGGACCGGTGGGTCGCCCGGGCCCTGATCAACGCGACCGGCACCTGGACCCGGCCGTTCTGGCCGCACTACCCCGGCCGGTCGTCGTTTCGGGGCCGGCAGTTGCACACGGCCGACTACCGGGGCCCGGCCGAGTTCACCGGCCTGCGGGTGGTGGTCGTCGGGGGCGGCACCTCGGCCGTGCAACTGCTCGGTGAGGTCTCCACGGTCGCGGCGGCCACCACCTGGGTGACCCGCCGACCGCCGGAGTTCCGGGACGAGGAGTTCGGCGCGGAGCTGGGCCGTGCCGCGGTCGCCCGGGTGGACGAGGCGGTCCGGGCGGGCCGCCCACCGGGCAGCGTGGTGGGCGTGACCGGGCTGCCGGTCACCCCCGAGGTACGCCGGCTGCGGGAGCGGGGTGTCCTCGACCGGCTACCCGTGTTCGACCGGATCACACCCGACGGGGTGGCCTGGGCGGACGGGCGGAACGTGCCGGCGGACGTGATCCTCTGGTGCACCGGCTTCCGCGCCGCCATCGACCATCTCGCCCCGCTGGGCCTGCGCGCGCCGGGCGGCGGTATCACGATGGACGGCACCCGGGTGGTCGCCGACGAGCGGGTTCACCTGGTCGGGTACGGCCCCTCGGCCAGCACCATCGGCGCCAACCGGGCCGGCCGCGCGGCGGTCAACGAGATTCGCGCCTGGCTCGCCCCGGCCCCCGCACTCGACTGACCTGGCTCTATTTGACGGATCGTCGGGCAGCGGGCACGGTGGAGGTGACGGGGCCGTCAGCTGCCCCGATCCCGATGCGACGGCGATGACCGTTCGCCCCTCCTGTCGCCTCCCACGTGCGCTCGTCCGCGGGCCGACTGTCCGGTCTGCCCGTGAATCCGACCGCGAGCCGAGAATCCACGAGGAGTTCCGCCCATGCTCACCATGACCGACAACGCTGTGCTCGTCATCCGTGACCTCGCCAACCAGCAGGACGTCGCCCAGGACGGCGGGGTCCGTATCGCCGCCGACACCGAGGCGGGCTCGCTCACCGTGGAGCTGGTGCCCGAGCCGGCGCAGGGCGATCGGGTGGTCGACAACCAGGGTGCCCGGATCTTCCTGGACGAGGATGCCGCCGAGCTGCTCGGCGACGCGTCGGTGGACGCCACCGTCGACGACGAGGGCATCATCCAGTTCGGCTTCACCGAGAAGCAGTAGCAGCGGTTTCACCGAGGCGCTCGCCCCCGCTGTGACGGACCCGGCCGGGGGCGCCAGCTCGGCGGCGTGTCGTCGTCCGGGCGCACCAGCGTCGCGAGTACGTACGCCAGGTGGTGGGAGGTGCTCCACGCCGCCCAGTTGGCGGCCGAGCCGGCACCGGCGCCCCGCCGGGCGCGGCGCAGCAGCTCGTGGTCGCCCCAGGAGAAGGCCGCGCCGGCGCTCGGCCAGTGCGGCGCCGACACCAGCGTGCGGCACAGGTCGGCGAACCGCTCCTCGCTGCGGCCACCTCGCCGCGCCCAGCGGTAGACCCACCAGCTGCCGTCGTCGGTGTACCGCACCGTCGGCAGCCGGTCGCCGGGGTCGCCGGTGCCGGGCACGGCCGGGTGGACCCCGTAGTCGCCGTAGCCGACCCCGGCGTCGGCCAGTCGTTGCCAAAGTTGCCAGTCCCAGCGGTCCAGCCGGATCGGCTCGTCGGTCGGCAGCCGGGACAACGTCGGCGGCATCCCGCCCGCCGCCACCGTCACGGACCGCCAGGCGTGCCGGCGCGCCCAGTCCAGCAGGCGACGCACCCGGGGCTCGGCCGACCGCACATCCGCCGGGCAGCACACGTCCCCGGCGTCCACCAGCAGGTCGCACTCCTCGGGGGCGAGGGCGGTGTGCCGCCAGACCCGTTCCACCGCGGTGGTGCTCCCGTCCGGCCCGGCCCGGTCCTGGCCGGCTCGCAGGCGGACCAGCGCCCGGCCGTGCGCCCGCGCCGCCGCGCCGTGCACGACCAGCCGGTGGTCGCTCTCCGCGAGCCCGATCACCGGCACCAGGGGTACGTCCCAACGGCCCAGTTCCGTCGCGGGTGTGTCCGGCAGCGCGCTGACGTCGACGGCCGGCACGAGCCCGGGCGGCAGCCGGCGGACACTGTCCATGGTGGACCTGTCGATCGCGCCGACCTCCAGGATCGGGGCGACCAGGGCGGCGGCCGTGGGGTCGAGGTGGCTCAGAGCGTCCAGCTCGCCTCGTCGGCAGGCGAGGATGGGGCGGTAGACCGGTTCCGCCGCCCGGCTCCCGTGGGCGGGCACCATACTTCAATCTAGCCAGGCATGGGCATGTCTCACAGGCTGTGGAGTCGCAATTCGGCTGCTGGGCTGTCGGCTCCGCGACTACGCTGCTCCGATGCCCACGCCAGCCCACCGTTACCGATCCGACGACGAGGACAGCGCCCGATGGGTCGGCTTCCCCTTCCGCGACGGCGACATCGTGATCAGCACCCGCTCCAAGAGCGGCACCACCTGGATGCAGATGATCTGCGCGCTGCTGGTGCTGGGCACCCCGGAGCTGCCGGCGCCGCTGAACGTGCTGTCGCCGTGGCTGGACTGGTTGGCCGAGCCGCAGGACGCGGTGTACGACCGGCTGGCCGCGCAGCCGCACCGGCGGTTCGTCAAGACACACACTCCGCTGGACGGGGTGCCGCTCGACCCCCGGGTGAACTACGTGGTGGTGGCCCGGCACCCGCTGGACATGGCGGTCTCCCTCTACCACCAGGCCGGCAACCTCAACCGGGTGCGCCTCGCCGAGCTGACCGGCCAGCCCGCCCCGACCGGGCCGCCGAGGAAGCGCCTCCCGCTGGAGCAGTGGTTGCCGAGCTGGGTCGACCAGGAGGTGGATCCGCGTACCGAACTGGACTCGTTGCCCGGGGTGATGCTGCACCTGCGCGACGCCTGGGCCCGGCGGCACGAGCCGAACATCGCGCTGGTGCACTACGACGATCTGCTGGCCGACCTGGGTGGTGAGATGCGGCGGCTCGCCGACCGTTGGGGCATCCCGGTCGCCGCCGAGCGGTGGCCGGAGCTGGTCGAGGCGGCCACCTTCGGGCGGATGCGGGAGCGCGCCGACCGGCTCGCCCCGGACTCGCTCGGTGTGTTGAGCGACCGTCAAGCCTTCTTCCGCCAGGGCCGCTCGGGGCAGGGCCGCACGCTGTTGGACGCGTCCGCGCAGGCCCGCTACCAGGAGCGGGTCTCGGCGCTGGGCCCAACCGACCTGCTCAGCTGGCTGCACCGCTAGACCCACAAGAGCGCGCGGCGCCGCTCGACCGTGGTCGGGCGTCGCCGCGCTCTGGCCGTCTCCCACCACCGCAGCCGTTCGGCGGTACGCCGGCGGGGACCTGGCTCGACCGGCTGTTCGTGCCGGTCCTGGTCCTCGATCCCCGGTCCGCCCGGAACCAAACCTGCGGACCGTGGGGAATTCCACCATTCGCGAGTCCCGGCGTGGCGTGCCGCCGAACGGGGTATGAGCGTGGGCATGGAGCATTTCACGATCGCGACCGTCGCCGAGAAGAGTCCGGATTTCCGGCGGGTGCTGTGGACCGGTGAGCACACCCAGTTGGTCATCATGACCATCCCCGCCGATGGGGAGATCGGCGAGGAGGTGCACGAGGGCATCGACCAGATCCTGACCTTCGTCAGCGGCGTCGGCGAGGCGAAGGTCGGCGGCAACACGCGGAAGGTCGCCGCCGGGGACCTGGTCGTGGTCCCGGCGGGCACCAAGCACAACTTCGTCAACACCGGCCCCAACCCGCTGGTGCTGTACACGGTCTACGGTCCGCCGGAGCACGCCGACCAGGCCGTGCACCGGACCAAGGAGGAGGCCGACGCGGCCGAGGCGGCGGGCGAGGACGAGCCACCGACCGAGTGACCGGCACGGCAGCGGCCTGATCGGGGCCGATGCGGGTACCCCCGGCGGGTGGAGCAGCAGCCGCCGATCTCCGACTACGGGTTCCTCTCGGACTCCCGTTCCGGGGCGTTGGTCGGCAAGGACGGCTCGATCGACTGGTGGTGCCCGCACCGGTTCGACGGGTCGGCCGTGTTCGCGCGGCTGCTCGACCCGGGAGCTGGCCACTTCCGGCTGGCGCCGGTCGGGGTCGGTGGTCCGGGGTTCCGGGTGGAGCGCGCGTACCTGCCGGACACGTTGGTGCTGCGGACGGTGCACCACACGCCGCACGGCAGCGTGGCGGTCACCGATGCCCTGGCCGCCGAGGTCGGCGCCCGTGCCCACGAGCTGGGCAGGAATTCACCCGCCGTACTGATCCGGGTGGTCGAGGGGCTGTCCGGCCGGGTACGGATGGCGCTGGACTTCGCGCCCCGCCCGGAGTACGGCCTGCTCACGCCGTACCTGCACGAGCAGCCGGACGGCGGTGTGCTGGCCGGTGCCGGCCCGATCGTGCTGATGTTGCGCGCCGGGGGCCTGCACCTGCGGGCGAGTACCGACCGGGTGACCCAGGAGTTCGAGGTCTCCGCCGGTCAGGTGGTCGGGACGGACCTGGCCTTCGGTGCGGCGTACGGCGAACCGCCGGCCCGGGTGGACCCGCTGACGACCCTCGCCGAGACGACACAGGCCTGGCAGGCGTTCCGGGAGACACACGGGTACTCCGGCCGCTACCCCGAACTCGTCAAGCACAGCTCGACCGTCCTGACCGGCCTCACGTACGCCCGCAGTGGCGCGGTCGCCGCCGCGCTGACCTCCTCGCTGCCCGAGCAGATCGGCGGCGACCGGAACTACGACTACCGGTACTCGTGGTTGCGGGACTTCTCGCTGACGATGCGGGCGCTGTGGGTGGCCGCCTGCCCCGACGAGACGTCCCGGCTGTTCGCCTGGGCGACCCGCTCGATCGGCCGGATCGGCGACGAGCCCGTGCCGGTGCTCTTCGGGCTGGAGGGCGAGCGCGATCTCTCCGAGCACCACTGCCCCCATCTGCGCGGATACCGCGACAGCCGGCCGGTGCGGGTCGGCAACGACGCCTGGCGGCAGCGGCAGCTCGACGTGCCGGGTGAGGTGATGTCCGCGGTGTGGCGGCTGCGCGACTACCTCGGCGCGACGTTCGAGGACGAGTTGCGGGAGATGGTGCTCGGCCTGACCGAGCAGGTGGCCAAGACGTGGCGTCTGCCGGACCGGGGTATCTGGGAGACCCGGGACGAGGAGCGCCACTACGTCTCGTCCAAGGTGGCCTGCTGGCTCACGATGGACCGGGCGGTGGGGCTCGCCGACCGGCTCGGCGATCGGGCCGACCCGGGTCGCTGGGCCACGATCCGCGACGAGATCCGCGACACCGTGCTGCGTGAGGGGTGGAACGACCGGATCGGGGCGTTCACCGGCGCGTTCGGGTCGGCGGAACTGGACGCCTCGGTGCTCGCCCTGCCGGTGACGCACTTCCTTCCGGCCACCGACCCGCGGATGCGCTCGACCATCGCGATGGTCGAGCGTGAGCTGGGCACCGAGGACGGACTGCTGCGGCGGTGGACGACCGACCCGGCCGGATTTCTGCTGTGCTCGTTCTGGCTGGTGGAGTGTCTGGTGATGACGGGTGAGCAGCAGCGGGCCGAGGCGCTCTTCGAGCGGGTCGTCGGGTACGCCAACGACCTGGGCCTGTTCAGCGAACAGATCGACCTGTCCACCGGTGCGCAGCTCGGCAACACCCCGCAGGCGCTCTCGCACATCGGGCTGATCAACGCGGCCTGGCGGATCACCCAGCCGGACAGCTACTGATCACCGCGAAATCCTGCAACAGACCTGCAAACGCCAGGCATTGACGTCGATGTGTGCGCGGTCCTAGCCTCGAAGGAGCGGGAAAGCCCTTTCCCATGGTCTTTGACCCCGCTTCACCCCGCTTCGGTCCGGGCATCCGACGGGGGCGCGCACCGATCCCAGGCGACGGCCGCACGCCGTGCCGCCACGTCCCCGAGTGGACGCCGAGGGATCGCCACCACATGCGTCAAGGAGGACACCTGTGCAGAAGAGACGACTTCCCGGCCGTCGGCCACTACTCCTGGCCCTGGGCGCCGGCGTGACCGCCGCGGCTCTCACCGCCAGCATGACCTCGGCCTTCGCGGCCACCGTCTTCAGCGACGACTTCACCGACGGCAACACCTCCGGCTGGTCCAAGTCGGGCGGCACCTGGACGGTCGACGGCTCCGGCGTGCTCAACCAGTCCAACGCCGGCAGTGAACTGGCCCGGCAGTTCGCCGGTCAGACCAGCTGGACCGACTACTCCGTGCAGGCCCGGGTCAGGCCCGCGAGCTTCGGCTCCTCCAGCGCCCTGGTCGGGCTGGCCGCACGGTCGGCCAGCAGCACCAAGATGTACCGGCTGGCCCTGCTCGGCTCCGGTCGGGCCGAGCTCCAGGCGGTCAACGGCAGCAGCGTCACCGCGATCGGCTCCGCGGCGCTGGGCGTCGGCACCGGCACCTGGTACACCCTGCGCATCGAGACCAGCGGCAGCACCATCCGGGGCTTCGTCAACGGCACGCAGATCGCGTCCGGCAGCAACAGCCTGGCCGGCGCGGGCCGCATCGGCCTGGTCACCGCGTACGCCAGCGGTGGCTTCGACGACGTGACCGTCGACTCGTCCGGTGGCGGCACCCCGACCACGCCGCCGCCGACCACCACCCCGCCACCCACCACCACTCCGCCGCCGACCACCACACCTCCGCCGGCTGGCTGGCCGACACCGACCAGCAGCCAGAAGGTCGACGCCACCATCACGGTCTCCGGCTCCTTCGACGGCGGGCTCAAGCGCTACTACGGCATCGGTGACGGCGGGCAGAGCGAGAGCCAGGACCCGATGTTCGAGCTGGCCGCCGGCGCCACCCTGCGCAACGTCATCATCGGTGCTCCGGCCGGCGACGGCGTGCACTGCGAGGGCAACTGCACCCTGATCAACGTCTGGTGGGAGGACGTCGGCGAGGACGCGGCCACCTTCCGGGGCGGCACCACGTACACCGTCGACGGCGGCGGCGCCCGCTCGGCCAGCGACAAGGTTTTCCAGCACAACGGCTCGGGCACCGTCCACATCAAGAACTTCCGGGCGGAGAACGTCGGGAAGCTCTACCGGGCCTGCGGCAACTGCTCGACGTCGTACCAGCGGCACGTGGTGCTGGACAACGTGACCGTCCGCAACACCGACGCGATCGCCGGCATCAACACCAACTGGGGTGACACCGCCCGGTTCAGCCGGATCACCATCGTCGGTGACCCGGACCGGGAGACGTCCATCTGCGTGAAGTACAAGGGCGTGCCGAAGGGCAGCGAGCCGACCGAGATCGGCGAGGGCGCCGACGGCGTCAACTGCCTCTACTCGTCCTCCGACATCACCTACCAGTAGGTCGACACGGTGACACCCCGCGGACCGCAGGTCCGCGGGGTGCCTGCCGCGTTCAGCCCATCAGCGGTACGCCGGACACGTCGACGGTGTCCGGATACTTCAACCCGGCGCCGGTGTTGAGCACCACCACCCGTTCGCCGGCCCGGATCCACCCGCCCGCGCGCAGTTGCCGGGCCGCGGTCAGGCAGGCCGCCCCCTCCGGGCAGAGCAGCAACCCCTCCCGGCCGGCGAAGTCCCGCAGGTCGGCCAGGATGTCCGCGTCGTCGACGGCGACGGCCGTGCCGGAGGACTCCCGCAGGGCCGACAGGATCAGCTCGTCACCCAGCGGCGCCGGCACGGTGATGCCGAACGCGACGGTGTGCGCGTCCGCCCACGGCTGCGCCCGATCCTCGCCCGCCGCGAAGGCCCGCACGATCGGCGCGCAGCCGGTCGACTGCACCGCCACCAGCCGGGGCAGCTTGTCGCCGATCCAGCCCAGCTCGCGCAGCTCGTGCAGCGCCTTGTGGATGCCGATCAGGCCGACACCGCCGCCGGTCGGGTAGATGATCACGTCCGGCGCCTGCCAGCCGAGCTGCTCGACGATCTCGTACCCCATCGTCTTCTTGCCCTCCAGCCGGTAGGGCTCGCGCAGCGTGCCGGCGTCGAAGATCGACCCGTTGGACGCCGCGATCAACTCGGCCACCCGCCGACCGGCGTCGCTGATCAGCCCGTCCACCAGACGCAGGTCGGCACCGGCGGCGACGCACTCGCGCCGGCAGATGCTCGGCGCCTCCAGCGGCATGACGATGGTCGCGCCCATCCCGGCCCGTGCGGCGTAGGTAGCCCAGGCCGACCCGGCGTTGCCGTTGGTGGGCATCGCGATCCGCTCGACACCCAGCTCACGGGCCCGGCTCACCCCGACCGCCGCGCCGCGCGCCTTGAACGACCCGGTCGGGATCAACCCCTCGTCCTTGACCATCAGGTCCGTGATGCCGATCTCGGCGCCGTACGCCGGGGCGCGCAGCAGCGGCGTCCACCCCTCGCCGAGCGTCGTGACGTGCCGCGGGTCGGCGACCGGCAGCAGCTCCCGGTAGCGCCACAGGTCCGCCGGGCGCAGCGGAAAGCGTTCCGGGGTGACTGCCCTGGCCACCGCCGGCAGGTCGTAGCGGGCGAGCAGCGGCGAGCCGCACTCGCAGAGGTTCTGCAACACGTCGGCCGCGTACTCCCGCCCGCAGCGCGGGCAGTCCAGGTGGGTCAGGTACACGTCGCTCCTCGCCGTCACACCGCGTCGACGCTCAGCCAGCGTCGACTGCGCCGCCCCGGCTCGTAGACCGAGTCCAGCCGCTTGGCGACCACGCCCGGCAGATCCTGCTCCTGCCCGGCGCGCAGGGCCTCGTCGCCCGCGCCGGGGAACCACGGCGGAGTCTGCCAGTGCGCACCGGCCAGGGCCAGCCCATCGAGCAGCTCCCGGCGTTGCGCGTACGGCACGTCGACGCTGCTCACACCCTCCAGCCAGAGCAGGTCGACGATCAGGTACTGGGCACCGGCGGGGACTCGGCTGCCGGTGCTCGGGCGGACCGGGCGTACCCGGCCGGCATTGTCGATGCGCACCAGCACACCGTCGAGCACCGCCTCGGTGGGCGCGAGCGCCTCGGCCATCGCCCGCAGCCACGGGAACCCGCCGGTGATCTCCTCGTCGGTCTCGGAGAGCAACCGCAGCCGCCCCCCGGAGACGTACGCCATCGCCCGGGCCCCGTCCCAGCGCAGCTCGTACCCCCAGGCGGCGCGGTCGCGGGGAAGCCCGGCGGCCGGCGTGGCGTGCATCGGGCGGACCAGGTCGGGCATCGGCGTCCAGCCCGGCGGCGCCGCGTCGGCGCGGCGGACCATCCAGTCCCGGCCACCGGTGGCGAAGAGGACGTAACGACCGGACGTCCGGTCACCGGAAAGCGTGACGATCACCTCGTCGTCGCGCCACTTCTCGCACCGGTAGCTGCCCCGGTCGTGGATCAGCATCCGGCCGCCGCCGTACTCGCCCGCCGGGATCTCGCCGGAGAAGTCGAGGTATTCCATCGGGTGGTCTTCGGTATGCACGGCGAGGTGGTTGCGGCCCGGGTCGCGGGGGAGGCCACGGGGCACCGCCCAGGAGGCCAGCACCCCCTCGTGCTCCAGGCGCAGGTCCCAGTGCAGGCTGCGGGCGTGGTGCTGCTGGATGACGAAGCGGCCCGCCTCGGTGTCGGTGCCGGCCGCCGTCGGGCTCCGCAACGGCACCGGCTCCGGCGTACGGGCCGCGTCCCGTCGTCGCCGGTACTCCTCCAACCGGTCGGTCACACCCGCATTCTCCGGCAAACCGGACCAGCGCGCTGGACGCCGGAGTGTCCGGTTCACTCGGCGGCCGGCGGCGCGGCGGGGTAGAACGGACCTCATGGACCACACCGACCAGCCCGCCGCCCTGCTCTCCGGTGACGTGCGGATGCCCCTGCTCGGCTTCGGCACCTGGCAGGCCACCGGCCAGGCGGGTTACGACGCCGTGCTGGCCGCGCTCGACACCGGGTACCGGCACCTCGACACCGCCACGATGTACGGCAACGAGCGGGAGGTCGGCCGGGCGGTGCGGGAGAGCGGGCTGCGCCGGGAGGACGTCTTCATCACCACCAAGCTCCCACCGGACCGGGTGGGCCGGGAGCGCGCGACCCTGGAGGCCAGCCTGGAGGCGCTCGGCGTCGACCAGGTGGACCTTTGGTTGATCCACTGGCCGCCGTCGTCGGCCGCCGACAGCATCCCGCTGTGGCGGGAGCTGCTGGCCGCCCGGGACGAGAACCTCGTCCGGGCGGTCGGGGTGAGCAACTACAGCACCGGGGAGATCGACGAGCTGATCCAGTCAACCGAGGAGAACCCGGCGGTCAACCAGATCCGGTGGAGCCCGTCGCTGTACGACCGGCAGAGGCACGCCGAGCACCGGGACCGGGGCGTGGTGCTGGAGGGGTACAGCCCCTTCAAGACCAGCGACCTGAGTGACCCGGTGCTGACCAGGATCGCCGCCGCGCACGGCGTCTCCCCGGCGCAGGTGGTGCTGCGCTGGCACATCGACCACGAGATCGTGGTGATCCCGAAGTCGGTGACCCCGGAGCGGATCACCGCCAACTTCGACGTCTTCCACTTCTCGCTGACGGCGGAGGAGATGCGCGACATCGACGCGCTCGGCGAGGTCTGAACCGGCGGTTTCCTTCAGGTCGTGACTCGGCGGTGAAGGGTATCGACATCGACGTACGTGACGGTATAGCGTCCCCGTCATCACGATCGTCGATCCGTTCGTGCCCGCCGTCGCTGGAGGATCGCCATGACCCGATCACCGTCCATCCGTCTGCGCCGCCGTGGGGTGCTCGGCATCCCCGCCCTGGTGGCTGTCGCACTGACTGTCGTCACCCGGCCCTCCTCGGCCAGCGCGGCGCCGCCCTCCGAGGCCAGCGCCGCGCCGAAGGCCGAGTGCCTCGCCGACCTGATCCAGGGCTTCTGATGGCGACGATTCCCTGGCTGGTGGACGTGCTGCGCGCCGCCGGGGTCCAGGTCGTCGTCGAGGGCGACTGGCTCAACCGGATGCGGCCCGGCTCCTTCGACCCGATCGGGGTGCTCTGGCACCACACCGCCTCGACCTCCAGCGCCAGCAACCCGCACCCGGCGCTCGGCATCTGCATCAACGGTCGGTCCGACCTGCCCGGGCCGCTGTGCCAGGCGCTCGTCGACTACAACGGTGTCTTCCACGTCATCTCCGCCGGTCGCTGCAACCACGCCGGGGTCAGCGGCGGCAGCGGGCCGATCCCGGCGGGGGACGGGAACACCCTGATGATCGGGTGGGAGATCGACTACAACGGCGTCAACCAGGAGATGACCGCCGCGCAGTACAACGCGTCGCTCGCCGCCACCGCCGCCGTGCTCACCCGGCTCGGCCGGGACAGCAGCTACGCCCGGGGGCACCGGGAGACCAGCACCAGCGGCAAGATCGACCCGTCCTTCATCGACCTGAACGTCATGCGGGCCGACGTGGCGGCGAGAATGGCCGGCGGCGGAACGGCGTGGTCGTCCACGGTGGACAACACCACCGCCGGTCGGTTCACCGCCAGCGCCAACTGGGGTGTGTCGACGTACTCCAGCCAGCGGTACGGCACCGACTATCGCTACGCCGACCCGGTCGCCGCCAGCGACCCCGCCTGGTACCGGTTCAACGTGCCGGCGGCCGGCAACTACCGGGTCGAGGCGTGGTGGCCGGCGAACTCGGGCTACAACAGCGCCACCCCGTACATCGTCGCCACCAGCAGCGGTAACCAGACCGTCCGCGTCGACCAGCGGGTGACCGGTGGGCAGTGGCGGGTCCTCGGCACGTTCGCGCTGCCGGCCGGGGACGCCAACCGGGTTGCGGTGAGCCGGTGGAGCAACGCGACGGGCCTGGTCATCGCCGACGCCGTACGCCTCACCCGGGTCTGACCTCGGCTGGCTCTGTCTGATCGACTCGACGTCCGTGAGGTCGGGGTGCCCCAGGCGCGGGGACGCCCCGACCTCGTGAACTGCGAGTGGATCAAACCGTGTGCCGGATGTCGGTGGATTGATCTAAGGTCATCGCTCCGCCTCACCAAGGGAGCACAGTGATTCGCTTTCGCACCATCCTGGCAGTCGGCGTCACCACCGCCGCCACGGTCGCGCTGGTCGCCGGCCCGGCGCAGGCCGACACGGTCAACCGGTACGCACACGCTCACTTCGACGGCGGCGACGGCAGGATGTTCGTCGACGTGACCCGGCCAGCGGTCGGCGACACCGTCGTCGACGTCGAGTGGGGGAAGAGCGTCTGCGCCGTCACCGACGGCGTGCGCGGCTGCGACATCGTCTCCCGCCGCGCGTACGACGTGCCGGTCACCCGCTTCTCGTTCTCGTTGACGGGTGCGAAGCTCACCGCGACGGTGCCGTACCAGGAGTCTCGGCAGCACTGCGACTTCGTCGACGGGGACGAGATCTGCAGCGAGTGGCAGGAGAGCACGGGCAGCACCACCGTCAAGGTCACCTGGGTGGCCGACGGCGAGCCGCTCGAGCGCGAGCGGTGGACGGGTGAGGACGGCACCGTTTACGTCAGCACGTCCACCTGGACGACCGTCTCCGGCAGCGGCTTCGGCAGCACGTACGACGACCCGGCTACCAGCTTCGGCAAACTGTCCCGGTCGCGGGCCATCCCGCCGGCCGCCTGAGCGAGTCCGGCACTGACAGACGCAGCGGGGGCGTGACCGTTCAGGTCACGCCCCCGCTGCCTGGTGGTTACCCCTCAGTTCCGTGAGCAGGTTGCCCCGTTGAGCGAGAAGCTGGTCGGGGACGAGTACGACCCGCTCAGCGTTCCCTGATACCCGAAGCTGGCCGTGCCGCCGGGTGCGACCGACCCGTTGTGGCCGGTGTTGCGGGCGGTCACCGCCGACCCGCTCTGGCTCACCGTGGCGTTCCAGGCGTTGGTGACCTGCTGCCCGCTCGGCAGGCTGTAGGTGAGCGTCCAGCCGTTGATCGGGCTGGACCCGGTGTTGGTGATCTGCACGTCGGCCGTGAATCCGTTGTTCCACGAGTTCGCCGTGTACTTCACCGCGCAGGCCGCGTTACCCGGTGGCGGGGTGGTCGGCGGCGGGGTGGTGGGGTTGCCGCCGCCGTTGACCGAGGCCGAGAACGACGTCACCGCGAGACCGGCGCCGCCCTGCCAGGGCTCGAAGCCGGCCTGGATGCTGGTCAGGTACCAGGAGTTGGTGATCGCGCCCCGGTTGCGGGTGTCGTTGATGAAGTCCAGCACGCTGAAGTTCAGGCTGGAGATCGCCGACGGCGCGACGTACGAGATGACGTTGTTGGAGCCGTTGCTGCCCCGCCAGACCTCCCAGGTCCGACCGGCCAGAGTCGTCGTGCCGACCACCGAGCCGATGGGCTGGATCGAGCCCTGCCGGTTGAGCCAGATCATGATCTCCATCTGGTTCACCCCGTCCCGCTTGGGCGACGGGTCCAGCCAGATGTCGTACGACGCGTTGTAGGTGGCGCCGCTGACGTACCGGTAGGAGATGCTGCTGGTGGCACTGCTGATCTGGCTCACCTGGATCGGCAGGTTCGTGCCGGGGGAGCAGTTGGTGTAGTGACAACCGAGGAACACCGAGGGGTACGCCGTCGGCGCGCCGTTGGTGGGGCTGCTGCCGTTCTGGGTGGTGATCTCGAAGCCGCTGCCGGTGACGTTGATGCACTGCTGGGCGGTGGTGCCCCAACGGTTGTTCTGCACCACGTACCGGCTCTGGATGACGGTCGAGCCGTACTGTTCACAGATCAGGGTGTCGGCGGAGGCGCTGCCGCCGAAGGCCACGGCGACGAGCGAGCTGCCGAGCAGCAGGGCGGCGGCGGCGGCCAGGGCTCGAAGTTGACGTTTCATGACGCTCCTTGACTCGGCGCGTGCCGGGCGCCGGATGTGGTGGGGCTGTGCGGGAGCGCTCCCACGCTCAACGACACATTTACATGTCTGAAACTCATCCGCAACCGCGCGCGTCAAACTGGTGAATTGTGAGGATTGCCACCGCCAGCCGGACGGCTGTCGCCTGACTGCCAGCTGAACGACGCGCGCCGCCGACGAGCGTCGCCGAGCCGCCCGATTGGGGCCTGGTGTGCGCCAATAGCTCCGAGTAGCGTGTTGCCTCCAACGCGTGCCGCTCCCCCTCCGGAGGCGTACACCACCATGGGTGGCTCCCCCCTGCGCATCCTCGTCGTCGGCGCGGGCATCGCCGGCCTGGCCGTGGCCAGGGCGCTGCGCCTGGCGGGCTTCCGGCCGGACGTCACCGACAGGCTGCCCCCGGGGGAGTCCACCGAGACCGGCCTCTACCTGCCCGGCAACGCCGCCCGCGCGCTGCACCGGCTCGACCTGCACGACCCGGTCCGTCCACTCGGGCAGGTGATCCACCGGCAGCACTTCTTCGACGCCGCCGGCGCGAAGCTCTGCGACGTCGACCTCGACACCCTCTGGGCCGGCGTCGGCGAATGCCGGGCGCTGCCCCGGGCCGACCTGCACCGGGTGCTGCTCAGCGGTGCCGGCGGCGCCGTCCGCCACGGCGCGGAGGTCCGCACCCTGGACCTGCTCCCGGGCGCCGTCGGCGTCACCTTCACCGACGGCACCACCACCGAGTACGACCTGGTCATCGGCGCCGACGGCCCACGCTCCTCGGTGCGGGCCCTCGCCGCGCTCGGTGGGCCGCCCCGGCCGGTCGGCCAGGTGGTCTACCGGGCCGTGCTCCGCGACGGCCCGCCGGTCGCCGAGTGGACCGCCCTGCTCGGCCAACGCTCCGGGTTCCTGATGGTGCCGATCGGTGCCGGGCGACTGCACCTCTACGCCGACGAGGCCGGCACCGAGGAGCCGGCCGACCCGCTGGCCCGCTTGCGGGACCTCTTCGCCGACTACCGCGGCCCGGTGCCCGAGGTGCTGGCGGCGCTCGACGAGGTGCACGTCGGGATCACCGACGAGGTGGAGTTGGGCCGCTGGTACCGGGGGCGCGTCCTGCTGGTCGGTGACGCCGCGCACGCCACCGCGCCGACCCTGTCGCAGGGCGCGGCCATGGCACTGGAGGACGCCGTGGTGCTGGCCGAGTCGCTGGGCGCCGCCGGCAGCGTGGACGCGGCCCTGGTCGCGTACGAGAGTCGTCGTCGTCCGCGTACCCGCTGGGTGCGCGACCGGACCCGGGACCGCAACCGGACCAGGGACGTTCCGCCGGCGCTGCGCGACCCTCTGCTGCGCGGGCGAGGCGGCCGAATCTTCGGGGAGCACTACCGGCTCTTGCTCGGCCCGCTGTAGCCCCGTTGGAGATCGTGTCACGCCACCCCACGCGGCGCTGCGACCTGCCGGGGACTATCCTCCTTGCGGATGACGGCCCGCCGATAACCAGCGTGTGCCGAGCGGGACAACCGAGAACCGGAGGCCACTCGTGACCACCGTCGCACCCAAGCCGGTCGTGACCCGGCCCTGGCCGGTCCGGGAGCCGGTCAAGGGGTCGGCCATCGCGCGGCTGCTGCGAACCACGGACGCGAAGCAGATCGGGATCATGTACATGATCACCGCATTCGCGTTCTTCATGATCGGTGGCCTGATGGCCCTGATCATGCGGGCTGAGCTGGCCCGACCCGGGCTGCAGTTCCTGTCGCCCGAGCAGTACAACCAGCTCTTCACGATGCACGGCACGATCATGTTGCTGTTCTTCGCGACGCCGATCGTGTTCGCGTTCGCGAACTACATCGTGCCGATCCAGATCGGCGCACCCGACGTCTCCTTCCCCCGACTGAACAGCTTCGCCTACTGGCTGTACCTGTTCGGCGGCACGATGGCGACGGCCGGTTTCATCACCCCGGGTGGTGCCGCTGACTTCGGCTGGTTCGCGTACGCGCCGTTGAGCAGCGTGGAGCACTCGCCCGGCGTCGGCGCCAACATGTGGATCATGGGTCTGGCCATCTCCGGTCTGGGCACCATCCTCGGCGCCGTGAACATGATCACCACGGTGCTGACCCTGCGCGCGCCCGGCATGACCATGTTCCGGATGCCGATCTTCACGTGGAACATCCTGGTCACCAGCCTCCTGGTGATCCTGGTCTTCCCGCTGCTGGCCGCCGCGCTGTTCGCGCTCGCCGCGGACCGCATCCTCGGTGCACACGTGTACGACCCCGCAACCGGTGGGCCGATGCTCTGGCAGCACCTGTTCTGGTTCTTCGGGCACCCCGAGGTCTACATCGTGGCGCTGCCGTTCTTCGGCATCATCAGCGAGGTCATCCCGGTCTTCTCCCGCAAGCCGATCTTCGGCTACAAGGGTCTGGTCGCCGCGACCGTCGCGATCGCCGCGCTCTCGATGAGCGTCTGGGCGCACCACATGTTCGCCACCGGTCAGGTGCTGCTGCCGTTCTTCAGCTTCCTGAGCTACCTGATCGCCGTGCCGACCGGTATGAAGTTCTTCAACTGGATCGGCACCATGTGGCGGGGCCAGATCAGCTTCGAGACGCCCATGCTCTGGGCGGTCGGCTTCCTGGTCACCTTCCTCTTCGGTGGTCTCACCGGTGTGCTGCTGGCCAGCCCGCCGATCGACTTCCACGTGTCGGACTCGTACTTCGTGGTGGCGCACTTCCACTACGTGCTCTTCGGCACGATCGTGTTCGCGGTGTTCGCCGGCATCTACTTCTGGTTCCCCAAGATGTTCGGCCGGATGCTCGACGAGCGCCTGGGCAAGATTCACTTCTGGCTCACCATGATCGGCTTCCACACCACGTTCCTGGTGCAGCACTGGCTCGGTAACGAGGGTATGCCCCGTCGGTACGCCGACTACCTGCCCAGCGACGGCTTCACCACGCTGAACATGATCTCCACGATCGGTGCGTTCATCACCGGTATCTCCACCCTGCCCTTCATCTACAACTGCTGGAAGTCGTACAAGACCGGCCCGGTGGTCGAGGTGAACGACCCCTGGGGTCACGGCAACTCGTTGGAGTGGGCGACCAGCAGCCCGCCGCCGCTGCGCAACTTCGACCGGATGCCCCGCATCCGTTCCGAGCGGCCGGCGTTCGACGCGAAGTTCCCGGAGCTGGCCGCTGGCGGCCAGAGCCTGGCCGGCCCGCCGGAGGGCGGCTCCAAGCCGCTCACCAGTGAGTCGGACGGCGGGGCCAGCTACCGCGAGGACACCGGCAGCGACATCGACCGGCACTGACGCTCAGCCCAGCTGTACGACGGGCGCCGCCCCCGGGACCACCGGGAGCGGCGCCCGTCGCCATGTCCGGCCCACTGTCACTCTCGAGTCTCGCCCAGTTCCAGCAGCCCCGCGTCGCCCACCGGCGGCTGTCTACCGCAGTTCCCGCCCTGCCCCTGCCCCTGCCCCTGCCCGGCCTGGCTCGGCTTGAGTCCGCTTGGCCGGTCTGACTCGGCCGGTCCGGTCTGGGTCCGCCTAGCCCTGGCCTGGTTTGGCTGGCCGGCTTGCTCCGGCTGGGTCCGCTTGGCTCTGCCTAGTCCGGCCTGGCCCGCGTCGCACCTGCGTGGCCGGTCTCCCGGGGGCGGTAGTGCTGACGAGCGATATACCTGTGAGTCATAAATATGCCTCCCAGGTATATCTGCCGTGAGTATGTGTGCCGTCTGTCGGGCGATTGAGGTGGATCGCCGAACAGTGTGGCGCCACGGCCGCGGTCAGAGAGCGTAGCGAGGGCCGGCTACGGACGCCGACCTTCCGATTCGCTGCGACGGTGGGGCCGTCAGCGGGTGGTGGGGGTGAGGTCGGCCTCGACGGGCTGCGCGGGAGTGGACGCGTCGGCGATGCGGCGGCGGCGTAGCTCGATCGGGAGCACCACCAGGGTGACCAGCGCACCGAGTGCTCCGGTGACCACGAAGCCCCAGATTGGCGAGCTGGCGTCGATGACCGCGCCGGCGAGCGGCGCGCCGATCGCGATGCCGACGGTGACGGCCGAGCCGTGCAGGCCCATCGCCTCACCGCGTACCTCGGCGGGGACCAGGCGGCTGACCGCGTCGGAGCCGGCCGCGATGGTCGGCGCGCAGAGCGCGCCGGCCGGGATCAGCGCCAGGGACAGCAGCCACCAGTGCGCACCGCCCAGCCCGACCGGGATGGTGCACAGGGCCAGTGCGGCGGTCAGCGCCAACGGGGAGAACGAGCGGTGCACGGCCCCGTAGGCGAACCCGCCGACGAGCGAGGCGACCGCCCAGATCGCCAGCACCGCGCCGGTCCAGCCGACCTCGCCGCTGGCCCGCAGCACGGCGACCACCGCCACGTCGGTGCCGCCGAGCACCAGGGTCGCGGCGGCGCTGAGCGCCAGCACGGCGAGCAGTCGGGGGGTCAGCCACTCCCGGCGAGGCACCCGCCGCGGCGGGCCGCTGGGCTCGGCGGCTCCCCGGATCGGCGGGTTGACCACCCACAGGGCGATCCCGGCGGCGACGATGCCGCCGCCGACCAGGTACATGGTGGTCTGCGCGGAGATCGCGGTGACCAGGGCCACCGCCAGCGCCGGCCCGATCATGAAGGACAGCTCGACCGACATGGAGTCCAACGCGTACGCCGGGCGGCGCTGCGCCTCCGGAACCAGCGCGGCGATCGACTGACGGACCACGGAGAAGATGGGCAGCGCCAGGGAGCCGGCCACGAAGGCGGCCGGCAGCAACAGGGGGTACGGCAGGGTGGGCGCGGTGGACCAGAAGATCGCCTCGGCGATGCCGGTGACGACCAGAACCGGGCGCAGGCCACGCCGGTCCACCAGTCGGCCGAGCACCGGCCCACCGATCGCCGCGCCCACGGTCACGGCTGCGCCCACCAGACCGGCGGCCCCGTAACCGCGATCAAGATCGAACACCACGTGGAAGGTCAGCGTCACCCCGGTCGCGGTGAGCGGGATGCGGGCAAGGACGGCGACCAGCAACAGCGACCGCAGGCCGGGCAGGGCAAGCGCCTGCCGGTAAGGCTTCATGTTCACGTGGGTCCGTACCTCCGGCGACATCGTCAACCGGGGACGGCCCGTTGGCCAACCATTTACGCCCTCATGCGGCCCTGATCACAGGCTGGCCGTGCAGGGTCACCCCGGCGCCGTCCATCGCACGCAACGCCACGTCGGTGGTCGCCGGAGCGACGGCGGCGGTCAGATCGAGCAGCACGGTGGTGGCGAAACCCTCCCGGGCGGCGTCCAGCGCGGTCGCCCGGACGCAGTGGTCGGTCGCGATGCCGACCACGTCGACCTGATCGACGTCGTGCCGGCGCAGCCAGTCGGCCAGGCACTCGCCGTCGTCGGCGTGCCCCTCGAACCCGGAGTACGCCGCCGCGTGCTCGCCCTTGTGGAAGATCGCCTCGACCCGGCCGGTGTCCAGCTCGGGGTGGAACTCGGAGCCGCTGGTGCCGACCACGCAGTGCCGGGGCCAGGACTCCACGAAGTCCGGCGGATCGCCGAAGTGCGCACCCGGGTCGACGTGGTAGTCCTTGGTGGCGACCACGTGGGACCACCGGTCCGGCTCGGAGGCCAGCAGCCGGGAGATGCCCGACGCCACCCCCGCGCCGCCCGCGACGGCCAGCGAGCCGCCCTCGCAGAAGTCGTTCTGCACGTCCACGATGATCAGAGCGTTGGCCATTCGGGGGTTCCTCTCGTGGGCCGGCCCGCGCGGGCGGTCTGCTTCTGGGTCGAGGTCAGTCGGAGGGTACGACGGTGACCGGCACGGCCGGATCGCCGGCCGAGAGCTTCAACCCCTCCCACGGAATGGAGATCAGGCACTCGCGCAGGTGCTCCCGTGACTCGTCGAGAGAGGGCAGCGAGACCGGCTCGCCGCCCACCACGTACGAGTGCTGGAGCATCCGGTCGTTGGGCTTCCGGTCCGGCACGCCCTGCGGGACGATGATCTCTTCCGTGGCGGTGCCGGTCGGCTTGTGGCGGCGGACCGCGACCTTCCGGCCGCCGATCGTGGCCTTGTGCTCGGAGCGCTTCACCACCGGGCGGCCCTCGACCTCGACCAGCTTGTAGACCAGCCCGGCGGTCGGCGCGCCGGAGCCGGTGACCACGGCCGTGCCGGCGCCGTACATGTCCACCGGTTCGGCGGCCAGCGCGGCGATCGAGTACTCGTCGAGGTCACCGGAAACAATGATCTTGGTTTCGGTGGCGCCCAGCGAATCGAGCAGCTCCCGGGACTGCTGGGCGATCACCGCCAGGTCACCCGAGTCGATCCGTACCGCCCGCAGCTCCGGCCCGGCCACCGCGATCGCGTTGCGGATGCCCTGGCTGATGTCGTACGTGTCGACCAGCAGTGTGGTGTCCTTGCCCAGCGTGGCGACCTGCGAGGCGAACGCCGCCCGCTCGTCGTCGTGCAGCAGGGTGAACGCGTGCGCCGCCGTGCCCGCCGTCGGGATGCCGTAGCGCGCACCGGCGGCGAGGTTGGAGGTGAACCGGAACCCGGCCAGGTACGCGGCCCGTGCCGCGGCCACCGCCGCCTCCTCGTGCGCCCGACGGGACCCCATCTCGATCAGCGCCCGGCCCCGCGCCGCGGTCACCATGCGTGCCGCCGCTGCCGCCACGGCGCAGTCGTGGTTGAGCACGGAGAGCGCCACCGTCTCCAGCACCACGCACTCGGCGAACCCGCCGGAGACGGTGAGGATCGGCGAGCCGGGAAAGAACAGCTCACCCTCGGCGTACCCGTCGATGTCGCCGGTGAAGCGGTAGTCGGCGAGCCAGGCCGCGGCCGCTTCGTCGACCACCCCGGTCCGCAGCAGGAAGTCGACCTCGGTGGGGTCGAACCGGAAGTCGCGGATCAGGTCGATGAGCCGGGCGGTGCCGGCGACCACGCCGTAGCGACGGCCACTGGGCAGCCGACGGCTGAACACCTCGAAGACGCACCGGCGGTCGGCGGTGCCGTCCTTCAGTGCCGCGCTGACCATGGTCAGCTCGTAGTGGTCGGTCAGCAGCGCGGGGCGGTGGGTGCTCACCGGCCCAGCCTAAGGTTCAGCCCGCGTCGCCGCCGTCGTGGCCCGGGATCGAGCGCAGCGCGGCCCACAGCTCCGAGCGACCGGTCACGCCGAGCTTGGCGTAGATGCGCTGAAGGTGGTTCTCGACGGTGCGCGCCGAGAGGTAGAGCCGCTCGGCGATGGCCCGGCTGGGCGCGCCGTGCGCGGCGAGGCGGGCCACCTGCCACTCCCGCTCGGTGAGTACCGGCGCTCCCGCTTGCAGTGCCGGCGTGCGGATCAGGTCACAACGCCCGAGCAACCCGGCCAGGCGCTCCCGGGCGTCGTTGGCCGCCGCGGAGTGCTGCCGGCGCAACCGCTGCACGGCCTGGGATGTGGCCTCCGCCGCGTACACGGTCAACTCCAACGCGGCATAGTCGTCGGCGACCGCGAGCAGATCGGTGGCGGAGTCGGTCACCGCCGCGCGGGCGTGCCGGGCCAGCAGCGGCGGAAGTGCCCCGTCGACCCGTTCGGACAGCTCGGCGAGGCGCTGCGCGACGGTACGGCGGCCACCGTCGGAGCAGGTGGGACCGACCGACATGCTCGCCTGGTCCAGCCGCACCAGGTCGTGCAGCACGTGCACCTCGTGCCCGGCGAAACCATCCGCGCGCAGTCGATCCACCAGGTCGCCGAGGTGCTTGACCGCGCCCGGCAGGTCGCCCGAGGCGGCGAGCGCAGCGCCCCGGGCCTGCTCCAGCCACGGGTAGAGCACCGCCATGCCCGGCGCGTGGGTGCGGTCCGCTTCGGCCATCGCCGCGGTCGCCTGCGTCGAGTCGCCGCGCAGCGCCGCCGACTGGGCACGCTCGGCCTGGGCCAGACCGGCGTAGACACGGCTGGTGGCCAGCACCGCGCAGGCGCCCAGGGCGGTCCGCATGGCCACGTCGCTCTGCCCGCGCATCCGGGCCGCGTACGCCTGGAGAATGGCCAGGTAGCCGGTGCCGAGCCGGAAGTCGCCGGCACCGGCGAGGTCGGCGAACTCGTCGGCGACGATCGCGTCGATGCCGGCCAGGTCACCGGTGAGCATGAGCCTGGTGCCCCGGGCCAGTTCCAGTGCCAACTGGAGGTACGGCATGTCGGTGCGCCAACTGGCCGCAGCGGAGTGCACCTGGGCGATCGCCGTACCGCTGCGGTTGAGCTGGCCCTGTGCGGCCTGGACGTACGCGATGGTGGATCGGGCCAGCTCGCGGGCGGCGACGCCGGCCGCCGGCCGGTCCAGTACGCGTTGGCTGAGCCGCACCGCGGCCGCCGTGTCGAGCCCGTGCAGACGCATGATCGCCTCGAAGGCGTGCACCCGGGACTGGTCCGCGGAGTCACCGAGCTGCTCGACCCGGCTGGCGATCTCCTCCACCGTGGACTGCCGGCTCAGCCCCCAGTAGCTCACCATGCCGCGCACGGTCAGCCAGCGGCAGAGCCGCCGCTCGTCGTCGGGCTCCGGGGGCACCGCGTCGAGGACGTCGATCGCCTCCTCCGGCCGGTCGGCGAACATCAGGATGGTGGCCAGCAGCTCTGCCGCGTCGGAGCCGCCATCGGCGTTGAGCGCGGCGCGCGCCAGGCGGGTGGCCAGCGGCACGTCGTAGCGGGTGAAGGCCTGCACCGCCGCATCCAGCAGCATGGCCGAGTCCTGTGCGGTGCCCGAGTCGAGTCGCCAGACCGCCACCCGCAGCAGGTCGTCGCGTCGGCGTTTGCCGACCTGCTCCAGCAGCTCCGCGAGGTGCGCCTGGAGGCGGCGGGTGCGGCTGACCGGGCAGCGGCGACGCATCACCTCGCCGTAGAGCGGGTGGGCCAACCGGACGTTGGTCCGCCGGTCGTGCTGGATCACACTGATCAGACCGCGTTCCTCGGCGGTCTCCACGTCTGCCTGGTCGGCGGCCTGCCTGAGCAGGTGCAGACCGAGTGGTTCGCCGAACGCCACCAGCTCGACGACCGCGCGGACGCCGTCGGTGAGCTTGCCGACCCGGGTGTCGATCAGGTCGGTCAGGCTCGGCGCCAGCTCCAGTCGCCCGGTCCACTTCCAGAGGCCGTAGGTGCGCTTGAGCTCCGCGCTGCCGCTGGCGGCGTGCACCAGCTCGCGCAGCAGCAGCGGGTTGCCGGCCGACAGCTGGCCGAGCCGGTCGGCGGAGCCGGCGTCGACCGGGCCACCCAGGATGGCCGCCAGCAGGCCCGCGGTCTCCTCCGGTGGCATCGGGGTCAGCTCGACGTGCTCGACCAGGTCGTCGGTCCAGAGTGCACGGATCGGCAGGGGGATCTGCTCGCCGTCGCGCAGGGTGCCGAGCACTGTCGCGTTCTCCGCACGGGCGACGAGGTGGACCAGCGCCGCCGAGGGCGGATCGAGCAGGTGGGCGTCGTCGATCGCGAGCACGATGCGTCGGCCGGCCGCCTGCTGTTGCAGCACGTTGAGCGCCCAGCGCAGGATGCCGGCGGGGGAGAGGCCCTGGGGTTGCTCGGCGGGGAGCACCTGCACCAGCCCGCCGAACGGCAGCGCGGCCGTGGTGGCGCTGGCGGCGATGGACCAGATCGCGAACCGGTCGGTGGGCAACGCGTTCACGCCCTCGCGCAGCAGTCGGCTCTTGCCGATGCCAGCGCTGCCGCTGAAGAAGAGCCCCCGACCGGCCTCGCCGGTCACCGCCGCCAGCAGGCGGTTGAGCTCATCTGTTCGGCCGACGAACTCCCATCGACTCATCCGCGCAGCATATCGATGGAATTCCGTCCGCGCTCGTACCGTCACCGAACGAAGTTGAGTAGTCGCACAATTACCGGTGAGTACCCGAGGTGTTCGGCCGGTCAGCGGCTCGCCCGTAGTCTTCCGACATCCGGGTTGCTCCCCCGGAATCTTCACGCGACCGGGCGACCGGTCACCTGCAACGGGAGGCACCTGATGAAGCAGGGCCCTCTCCCCTCGGTCGACTCGCCGGACGACATGACGGGCCCGACCGACCTGCCCAGTTGCGGCCCGCTGCCCACGCGGGTCGGCGTGACCGGTCCCGCGCCGGAGGAGCCGCTCGGCGTGGTCGCCGTCGGCCCAGCCGGTGCCGAGCGGCGCGCCGTGCTCGCCACCCTGCTCGGGCTCGACCCGGTGATGCTCACCGTGCCGGCCGGCAGCTGGTTGGTGGTGCGCAACGCCAAGGTGCCCACCCGTGCGGCGTTCGTGCCCGGTTACCGTCAACCACACTCGTACGGCGCGGACCGGGACGCCGCCGGCCCGGCGTTGGCCCGTCCTCCCCGGCGGGTCGAGCTGAGCGTGCCCGAGCCGCTGCTGCGGCACTTCACCCTGATCGACGTTCCGGACACGGCCACACTCGGCGCGGCCGGCAACCGGGTGCTGCTCGAAGCGGTGGGCCGGGCCGGCGCGCTGCTCTTCGTGATCGCCGCCGACCAGGCGTTCACCGCCGCGGAGCTGAACCTGCTGGCCGAGGTCGCGCCGACCTCGGTGGAGGTCCTCTTCGCGGTCACCCCCGGCGCGGCGGGCTGGGCCCCGCTGACCGACGGCGCGGCGACTACGGAGGACGCGGGGGCGTCCGTCCCGCCGGCCGGAAGCGGAGCGACGGAGGCCACCGCCGCTGCGGTGACCGTCGCGGCACATCGGGCGGCGCTGCTGGCGGCGGTGCCGGCGCTGGCCGGCGCGCGGTGGTTCCCGGTCGACGACGCCGACTCCGCCGCCGATCTGCGGCGGGCCCTGGTGGGCTGGTCGTCGCGGGAAGGGCTGCAACGGGCCAGCGTCAACCCACCGGTGCTGCCGGGTCAGCACGACCGGATCGCGGTGGCCGCCGACCCGGGCGACTGGTCCGAGCGCCTCGACCGGCACACCCGCTCGTGCGCCCAGCGCATCCGCCAGCACCTCGCCCTGGAGCTGGCGAACATCCACCTGCGGGCGGTCCAGGAGATCGTGTTCGGGGTCGGCTGCGCTGGCCTACCGGATCTCCTCGACCGGGAGATGGCGGCGCTGTCGTTGCTGGCCACGGCACAGTGCGACCAGGCCGTTCGCGGCATCATCACCGACGTCGCGGGCCGGGTGCTCGGCGCGCCGCCGACCGAAGGCGTGCGACGGCGCATCGCCACCGCCGTGCAGTACGGCCTGGTCGACGACCGGCCCGGCCACGAAGTGGACAAGGTGCTGTTGATCACCAGCACGGCCGGGGTCGCCGGGCTGACCGGCCCGGAGGCGATCGACGCCCTGGCCAGTTATCCGGCGCCGGCTCGCTCGGAAGTGCTCCCGCCGGTCGCGGTGGCGCTCTCCGGCGGGTGCTGGCAGCAGTGGCGTACGCCCGGCAACAACGACCACAGCGCGGCGCGGGCCTGGTCCCAGCGGGCGGTGCGGGAGGTCGAGCTGGGGTTGTCCCGGGAGGTCTCCCGACGGTTCGAGGTGATCCGCCTCTCGCTGGGCGCGGTGCTCTCCGATGCAGTCGACCACGGCATCCTGCTCGCCTGACGGCGTGGTGACCCTTCGGTCCCGGTTCGCCTCGCACCGCGCGCTCGACGGTGTGCGGGGCGGCTCAGGGGTGCCCGGGGTGGGCGATCCACGCCGGGCCGGTGTTCCGGTTCCTCGGTTCCGGGAAACCGGTGGCACGATGGGGGGCATGGCGGCTCCGCAGGTTGCACCGGTCGAGACGCCGGACACTGACGAGGTGCCGGCGTCCGACCGGCAGTGGGTGACGATCGTGTGGGACGACCCGGTCAATCTGATGACGTACGTGACCTGGGTCTTCCAGAAGCTTTTCGGCTACAGCCGGGAGAGGGCCGAGCAGCTGATGCTGGACGTGCACCACAAGGGTCGAGCCGTGGTTTCCACCGGTGCCCGCGAGCGGATGGAGCACGACGCGTCGCAGCTGCACGCGTACGGGCTGTGGGCGACGGTGGACAGGTCATGAGCATGTTCCGTCGCCAGGCCGGCCGCTATGTCGCCACGTTCGCCGTCGACGAGGTGCGGGTGTTGCGCAAGGTCGCCTCCGAGGTGGTCGGCCTGCTCACCGATGGCTTCGACCACACCGACCCGGTCGTCGGTCGGCTCTTCCCGGCGGTCTATCCGCAGGACGCCCCCGGCACCGCCGAGTTCCGCCGCTACACCGAGGGCGACCTGAAGACCTCGAAGATCGACCAGGCCGGGGCGATCCTCGCCGCGCTACCCGACGAGGCCGGCGGTGAGGTGCGGCTCGACGCCGAGGCGGCCGAGGCGTGGCTGCGGGCGCTCAACGACGCCCGGCTCGCGATGGGCGTCCGGCTGGAGATCAAGGACGGCACGGACCTGGGCGAGGAGCTGGACGACGCGGTCGCCGAGGATCCGGGCTCCAGCCGGGTGTTCCAACTGTCGGTCTACGCCTATCTCGGATATCTGCAGGAGTCGCTGCTCAACGCCTTGATCGACTAAGCGTGACCGGCACCACTTCGGGGAGTGCTCGTCAGGCGTTAGGCTGGTGCTCGTGCTGAGCATCGACCGGTCGATCATCGACGCGATCGTCGCCCACGCGCGCCGGGACCACCCCGACGAGGCGTGCGGCGTCGTCGCTGGTCCCGTCGGCAGCGACACTCCCACCCGGCACATCCCGATGGACAATGCCGCGCGGTCGATGACCTTCTACGAGTTCGACTCGATGGAGCACCTGCGGGTGTGGCGGGAGATGGACGACCGGGACGAGGAGCCCGTGGTCATCTACCACTCGCACACCGCCACCGAGGCGTACCCGTCACGGACGGATGTCTCCTTCGCCGGCGAGCCGGGCGCGCACTACCTGCTCGTCTCGACCCGTGAGCCCGACTCGGAGGAGATCCGGTCCTTCCGGATCGTCGACGGCGTGGTGGCCGAGGAGCCGGTCCAGGTCGTGGAGGCGGGCGTCGACCCGCACGCGGTCCAGTCCTACATGTTCGGGCAGAGCCCGGCGACGGTCGACTACGAGTGTTCCGGCCGCTGACCTGTCAGCGTCCGCACCCGTTCGTCCCGTCACCGTAGGCACACCCGACCGAGGAGTTCGACATCATGGCCATTGAGGTTCGCATCCCCACCATCCTGCGCAGCTACACCGGCGGCGCCAAGGTCGTCGACGGCAGCGGCGACACCCTCGCCGATCTGCTCACCGATCTTGACTCCCGCCACAGCGGTCTGCGCGGCCGGCTGATCACCGAAACCGGCACGTTGCACCGCTTCGTCAACGTCTACGTCAACGACGAGGACGTCCGTTTCCTCGGCGCGCTGGACGCCAAGCTCTCCGACGGCGACAGCGTGACCATCCTGCCGGCCGTGGCCGGTGGCGCGTTCGGCTTCGCCGCCGCTGCGGCGATCAGCTCGCACAGCGCCGCCGCTGCGGCGATCAGCTCGCACAGCGCCGCCGCTGCGGTCAGCTCGCGCGGCACCGCCGTCGCGGCTCGCTGAGGTCGTCCGCCATGGCGCGGTACGACAGTCTGCTGGACGCCTGCGGGGGCACGCCGCTCGTCGGCCTGCCCCGGCTCTCGCCGACGGTGCCCGACGGGGCGCCGCCGGTGCGGCTCTGGGCCAAGCTGGAGGATCGCAACCCGACCGGCAGCATCAAGGATCGCGCGGCGCTGTTCATGGTCCGGGCGGCGGAGGAGGCCGGCCGGCTCCGGCCGGGTGACACCATCCTCGAACCGACCAGTGGCAACACCGGCATCTCGTTGGCGATGGTGGCCAAGCTGCGTGGCTACCGACTGGTCTGCGTGATGCCCGAGAACGTCTCCACGGAGCGGATCCAGCTGCTCCGCATGTACGGGGCCGAGATCATTTTCTCGCCGGCGGCGGGTGGTTCCAACCAGGCGGTCGCGACCGCCAAGCAGATCTCCGCCGAGCACCCCGACTGGGTGATGCTCTACCAGTACGGCAATGAGGCCAACGCCCGGGCGCACTACGAGACGACCGGGCCGGAGCTGCTGCACGACCTGCCCACCATCACGCACTTCGTGGCCGGGCTGGGCACCACCGGCACGCTGATGGGCACCGGGCGCTACCTGCGGGAGAAGGTCGACGGCATTCAGGTCGTCGCCGCCGAGCCGCGGTACGGCGAGCTGGTCTACGGCCTGCGCAACATCGACGAGGGGTACGTGCCGGAGCTGTACGACGCCTCGGTGCTCTCCCGGCGGTTCTCGGTCGGCACCCGGGACGCGGTGCTGCGTACCCGGCAGCTCGTGGAGGTGGAGGGCATCTTCGCCGGTTTCTCCACGGGCGCCATCCTGCACGCCGCGCTCGCGGTGGCGCACGAGGCGGTTCGCGACGGCCGGCGCGCCGACGTGGCTTTCGTGGTCTGTGACGGCGGGTGGAAATACCTGTCCACCGGCGCGTACGGCGGCACGCTGTCCGATGCCGAGGACGCCCTGGAGGGCCAGCTCTGGGCCTGACCGACGTGGTCTTACCGGGTGCGGGCCGTCGACGTGTGTCGGCGGCCCGCGCCTTGCCCGCGGCACCGTGAGCAGGTGTCACGTTCGTGACAACTTCGGTTGGATCATTCTTGCTGCCGGGCACCCCGGCGTAGGCTGCGCAGCGTGACGTACGCGTCGGTAGAGATCATGGCTGGGACGACGGCCGGCATGGATGCTACTGACAGTGACAGCGAGACAACTCGATGCGACTGACGGTCCTCGGCTGCGCCGGCAGCTTTCCCGGCCCGGAGTCACCGTGCTCGGCCTACCTCGTCGAGGCCGACGGTTTCCGGCTCCTGGTCGACTTCGGCTCCGGGTCGCTGTCCAGCCTCCAGCGATACGCCGGGCTGCACGCCCCGGACGCGATCCTGCTGACCCACCTGCACTGTGATCACATCCTCGACGCCGTGACGTACGTGGTGGTCCGCCGGTACGCCCCGGACGGCCCCTACCCGGCGCTTCCGGTGTACGCGCCCTCCGGCGCACCGGACCGGCTCAGCGCCGCCTACGGCGACGACGGCACCGTGGAGGACGTGTACCAGTTCTACGCCCTCCAGCCGGGCACCTTCCCGATCGGCCCGTTCTCGGTCACCGTCGACCGGGTCAACCATCCCGTGGAGACGTACGGGGTGCGGCTGGAGCACGACGGCCGGTCCCTGTGCTACTCGTCGGACACGGCGTCCTGCGACGCGCTGCTGCGGCTGGCCCAGAACGCCGACGTCTTCCTCTGCGAGGCCAGCTACCTCGACGGGGTGGACAACCCACCGGATCTGCACCTGACCGGCCGGGAGGCCGGCGAGACGGCGACCAAGGCCGCGGTGGGGCGGCTGCTGCTCACGCACCTGGTCGCGGCCTGGGGCAGCGAGGCGCACACGTTGGAGTCGGCCGCCGCCGCGTACACCGGACCGATCGACGTTGTCCGCCCGGGTGCCAGTTACGACGTCTGACCCTTCCGCACCTGCTCGGCGGGACACCCCGGCGGACGTGGACCACCGCACCGCATAGGGTGCAGGCATGGCGCGACCTGACGGGCGAGGGCCCTCTCAACTCCGACCGGTGACCCTGACCCGAGGCTGGAGCACCCATCCGGAGGGCTCGGTGCTCGTCGAGTTCGGCGGCACCCGGGTGCTCTGCACGGCGAGCGTCACCGAGGGGGTGCCCCGCTGGCGCAAGGGCTCCGGGCTCGGCTGGGTGACCGCCGAGTACGCGATGCTGCCCCGCGCCACGAACACCCGCTCCGACCGGGAGAGCGTCAAGGGCCGGGTCGGAGGTCGCACCCACGAGATCTCCCGGCTGATCGGCCGCAGCCTGCGGGCCAGCATCGACCTCAAGGCTCTCGGCGAGAACTCGATCGTGCTCGACTGCGACGTGCTCCAGGCCGACGGCGGCACCCGCACGGCGGCGATCACCGGCGCGTACGTCGCGCTGCACGACGCGGTGGGCTGGCTCGCCGCCCGGAAGGCGTTGGCGGGTAAGCCGGAGAAGGTGATGCACCGCTCGGTTGCCGCGGTCAGCGTGGGCGTCATCGCCGGTGAGGCGCGGCTCGACCTCTGCTACGAGGAGGACGTCGCCGCCGAGGTCGACATGAACGTGGTGTGCACGGGCGCGGGCGACTTCGTCGAGGTGCAGGGCACCGGTGAGGCGGGCGTGTTCGCCCGCGACCAGCTCGACAGCCTGCTCGACCTGGCCGTTGCCGGCTGCGCCGAGTTGGCCGAAGCCCAGCGGAAGGCACTCGGGTGAGCGTGAGGAGTGAGCTTGCGAGCCCCGCAATCGCGAACGAAGGTGTCCCAGCATGAACAAGGTCCTGCTTGCCACCCGTAACCGCAAGAAGCTGGTCGAGCTCCAGCGGATCCTGGACGGCGCGCTCGGCGCGCACCGGATCGCCCTGCTCGGCCTGGACGACGTCGACCAGTACGCCGAGCTGCCGGAGACCGGCCTGACCTTCGGTGAGAACGCGCTGATCAAGGCGCGGGAGGGGTTCCGGCAGACCGGCCTCCCGACCATCGCCGACGACTCCGGGCTCGCGGTCGACGCGCTCAACGGGATGCCCGGGGTGTTCAGCGCCCGCTGGTCCGGCCAGCACGGCGACGACCGGGCCAACCTTCAGCTGGTGCTGGACCAGATCGGCGACGTGCCGGACGAGCAGCGGGCGGCGTCGTTCGTCTGCACGGTGGCGTTGGTGCTGCCCGGCGGCAAGGAGCACCTGGTCGACGGCCGGCAGTCCGGGCGGGTGCTGCGCGCCCCGCGCGGTGACGGCGGGTTCGGCTACGACCCGATCTTCCTGGGCGACGGCCAGGACCGGACCAACGCCGAGCTGACCCCGGCGGAGAAGGACGCGATCAGCCACCGGGGCAAGGCGCTCCGCGAGCTGGCCAAGCTGATCGCCAAGGTCCTACCGCCCGCCACCTGAGGGGCGCGAGGTCCTACCGCCCGCCACCTGAGGGGCGCGAGGTCCTACCGCCCGCCACCTGACGGGCGCGAGGTCCTACCGCCCGCCACCTGAGCGCCCCGACACGTCTCACCAGCGCTTCGTCACGAGGTCGCCGCCCAGCTCGTCGATCGGGACTCGGTCCTCAGTGGCCAGCACGGTGAGCATCCGTTCGGCCTCGCCGATGGTGGCGATCCGCCCGGTCGAGGTGGACCGCGCCGTGTCCAGCTCTTCCAGCCACAGCCCGTCGCGCTCCCAGGCGACCTGCACACAGCCGCCGGAGCGGCCGAAGGCGGTCAGGAAGTCCCTGCTCAGCGGCCGCATCGCGCGCAGCAGGAGGCGCGCCTCGGCCGCGTCCAGCGGCACGTCCTTCTGGAAGCGGCCGCGGTACTGGTAGGTCGCCTCGAGGAAATCGGGCGGGCCCGGCAGGGCGGCCGCCGGGACCGATCCGCCGGTCAACCGGCGGATCAGATCCAGGCCGTCGTTCCGGCCGACGGTCAGCTCCCGTGCGTCCTGCTCGGGGTACGCGCCCAGCAGGGTGTCCCCCTCCCGTCGAACGACGACAGCGGCGCCCTCATGAGCCGCCCGGATCCGTACGCCGGCAGGCAACCAGGGCAGGTGCAGGCCGGCGAGCCGGGCGGCCGACGACAGACCCTCGGTCGGGGCGTCGCTCCCCGTCCACTGGTCCAGCAGCTCCACGTCGATGTCCACGTCGTCGTCGACAGGTGCGGGCAGCGCGGCCAGCCGGCCGACCCGACGTCGCTGCCAGGTCAGCGCGACCCTGATCCGGGTGCCGGTGTGCCCGTCCCAGTGCACCGTCAACCCTTCGGCGCGCAGCGCCGCAGCGATCTCCTCGCCGACGTCGACCGTCGCGGGCTGCCCGAGGAGGCCGAACGTCAGGTAGACCCCGGAGCCGTCGACACCGCGCTCGGCGTCCTGCCGATGGTAGAAGGCGTAACCCCGGGCGGTGCGACCCCGAGGCACCTCGTCGCCGATCTCGGTAACGCCGCAGTTCTGGCAGCAGGCGAAATCTTCCCGGGCCACCAGCCCGGCGGCCGAGAGCGTCCGGAAGGCCGAGGTGAGCCGGTCGCTGTCGGTGACCTCCGGCCAGCGCGCCTGGGCGGCGAGGTGCGCGCCCAGCTCCTCGGTCACCATCGGCCAGGCTCGGGCCTCAACCTCCGCCGGGTCCGTCTCGCCAGCCAGGTACTCCATCGTCTCGGCGACGATCGCGGCGGCCGGCAACTCGGCCAGCGCCACCTGACGGCGTACGAAGTCCTGGATCTGCTCGCTGAGCCCCTGCTCCTCGATCTCCACGGCGGCGAACGCTAGCAGCACCAGCCGACAGGCCGGCCGGGGCGAACCAGGTGCTGCCGTCCGCCGCCTGACCCGCGGCGGACGACAGCCTCCCGACGGAGGTCAGCCCAGCGGGCCGACCTCCCGTTCGATGGCGGCGCGCAGCTCCGGCCCGGCGACGACCGCTCGGGCCGCCTCCATCACCGGAGCGAGGAACACGTCCGGGCCGGGCGCGCCGGCCGCCGGGCCGAGCGCCGCGACGGCCGCCCGGCCCGCCGGTGACGGCTCCAGCGGCGCGCGCAGTTGCAGGCCGCGTACGCCGGCCAGCAGCTCCACCGCCAGCAGGCTGGTGAGATTGTCCAGCACGGTGCGCAGCTTCTTGGCAGCCGCCCAGCCCATCGAGACGTGGTCCTCCTGCATACCGCTGGTGGGCAGGGAGTCCACCGAGGCCGGGGCGGCCAGCCGACGGTTCTCGGCGACGATCCCCGCCGCCGTGTACTGGGCGATCATCAGCCCGGAGTTGACCCCGGCGTCGGGGGAGAGGAACGCCGGCAGTTCCCGGGATCGGGTGACGTCGAGCAGCCGGTCGACCCGCCGCTCGGCGATCGCGCCCACCTCGGCCGCGGCGATGGCCAGGAAGTCCGCGGCGAAGCCGAGCGGCGCGCCGTGGAAGTTACCGGTCGACTCGACCCGCCCGTCGGGCAGCACGACCGGGTTGTCCACCACGGACACCAGCTCCCGACCCGCGACGGTGCGGACGAAGTCCAGGGTGTCGCGGGCCGCGCCGGCCACCTGCGGGGCACACCGCATCGAGTACGCGTCCTGCACGGCGTGCGCCAGGTCGTCGCGGTGCGAGTCCATCACCCGGGAGTCCTGCAACAGGCGGTGGATGTTCGCCGCCGACGCCGCCTGCCCGGGGTGCGGTCGGATGGCGTGCAGCTCGGGCAGGAACGGTCGCTCGGAGCCGAGCATCGCCTCGATGGCCAGCGCGGCCGTCACGTCGGCCATGGCGAACAGGTGCGCCGCGTCGTGGATGGCCAGCAGCAGCATGCCGAGCATGCCGTCGGTGCCGTTGATCAGCGCCAGCCCCTCCTTGGCGGCCAGCTCGATCGGCTTGAGCCCGGCGGCGGTCAGCGCGTCGGCCGCGTCCTGCCGCTCGCCGGCCGGGCCGAGGACCCAGCCCTCACCGAGCAGCACCAGCGCGCAGTGCGCCAGCGGCGCCAGGTCGCCGGAGGCGCCCAGCGAGCCGTGCTCCGGCACCCACGGGGTGATGTCGTGGTTGAGCAGGTCGACCAGTGCCTCGGCGACCAGCGGCCGAACCCCGGAGCGGCCCAGGGCGAGCGACCGGACCCGCAGCAGCATCATGGCCCGGACCACCTCGCGCGGCATCGGAGCACCCACCCCGGCGGCGTGCGAGCGGATCAGCGCGTGTTGCAGCTCGGCCCGCCGCTCGGGGGCGATGAAGGTGTTGGCCAGCGCACCGAACCCGGTGGAGACCCCGTAGACGGGACGGCCGGACGACTCGATGCCGTCCACGATGGCCCTACTTGTCGCCATCGCGTCGACGGTGGCGGGGTCGAGGACGATCGTGGCGCTGCCGCGGGCCACCGCGAGAACGTCGTCGGCGGAGATCCCGGTGGGCTGGATGGTCACGTGCGTCATTGCGGAACTCCGTTGCGTATTACCTGGCGGATCAGGGGGACACCGGGCCGGTAGGCCAGGTGCAGGTAGGACGGCGCGTCCAGGACCACGAGGTCGGCCCGCGCGCCGGGGGTGAGGACACCGATGTCGTCGCGGCGCAGCGCCCGCGCGCCGCCGGCGGTCGCGGCCCAGACCGCCTCCGCCGGGGTCATCCGCATCTCGCGGACCGCCAGGGCCACGCAGAACGCCATCGACGAGGTGTACGAGGAACCGGGGTTGCAGTCCGTCGCCAGGGCCACGGTGACACCGGCGTCGAGCAGCCGGCGGGCGTCCGGGTACGGCGAGCGGGTGGAGAACTCCGCCCCCGGCAGCAGCGTCGCCACCGTGCGGGTGCCCGAGCCGTCACCGTGGGCCGTGCCGGCCAGCGCGTCCACGTCGGCGTCACTCAGGTGGGTGCAGTGGTCGACGCTGGCCGCGTCCAGCTCCACGCCGAGCCGCACCCCGCCCCCGGGGCCGAGCTGGTTGGCGTGGATCCGTACGCCCAGACCGGCGGCCTGACCGCAGGCCAGGATGGCCCGGGCGTGGTCGACGTCGAACGCGCCCCGTTCGCAGAACACGTCGACCCACTTCGCGTACGGCGCGGCGGCGGCCAACATCGGGCCGCAGACCAGCCCGACGTAGTCGTCGGGGCGGTCGGCGTACTCCGCGGGCACCACGTGCGCGCCCAGGAAGGTGGTCTCGGTGCTGCTCTCGGCGGCGATCCGCAACGAGCGGGCCTCGTCGGCGACCGTCAGGCCGTACCCACTCTTGATCTCCATGGTCGTGGTGCCCTGGCGCAGCGCCTCCCCGCGCAGCCGGCGCACGGTGGCCCGCAGCTCGTCGTCGGTGGCGGCCCGGGTCGCCCCGACCGTGGTCCGGATGCCGCCGCCGGTGTAGGGCTCACCGGCCATCCGGGCGGCGAACTCGGCGGCGCGGTCCCCGGCGAAGACCAGGTGGGCGTGGCTGTCCACGAAGCCGGGCAGCACGGCCGCCCCGCCGGCGTCCAGTCGCCGGTCAGCCGCCGGCGCGTACGCGGACGGGCCGACCCAGACCACCCGGCCCTCCTCGACCAGCACGGCCGCGTCCCGGCGGATGCCCAGCGGGCCCTCACCGGCGCCGTTGGTGACCAGCTCCCCAATGTTGTCGACCAGCAGGCTGCTCATGAGGGCGTGACCGCCTCGATCGACGCCGACAGCTCGGCCGGCACGTCCACGCTCAGGTGCCGGCCGTCGGCCACCACCACCCGACCGTCCACGACGACGTGTTCGACGTCCGCCGCGGAGGCCGCGAAGAACACACCCAACGGAGGCACCCCGGCGGTGCGGGCGGTGTCCAGCCGTACCGTCACCAGGTCGGCGCGGGCGCCGACGGCGATCCTCCCGGCGTCGGCCCAGCCCAGCGCGGCGTGCCCGGCGGACGTGGCCGCCGTCAGCAGGTCGACCGGCGCGAAGTGGCCGCGCCGGCGGGTCCGCAGGCGCTCGTCCAGCTCCACCGCCCGGGCCTCCTCGAACAGGTCGACCACCGCGTGACTGTCGCTGCCCAGGCTCAGCCGGATCCCCGCGTCGGCCATCAGACGGGCCGGGCCGATGCCGTCGGCGAGGTCCCGCTCGGTGGTCGGGCAGAGGCACACCCCGGTCCGGCTGTCGCCGAGCAGGGTCAGGTCGGCGCTGGTCGGGTGGGTGGCGTGCACGGCGGTGGTGTCCGGACCGAGCACGCCGTGTTCGGCGAGCAGCGCGGTGGGAGTGCGCCCGTGCACGGCCCGGCACTCGTCGTTCTCGGCGGGCTGCTCGGAGAGGTGCACGTGCAGGGGCGCCCGCCGCTCCCGGGCCCAGTCGGCGACCGTGCGGAGCTGGTCGGCCGGGACGGCCCGCACCGAGTGCACGGCCGCGCCGACCCGGACGTGGGAGTCCGTCGGCTGGAACGCCGCAGCCCGTTGCGCCCAGCGGGTGGCGTCGCCGTCGCCGAACCGGCGCTGCGGCCCGGCGAGCGCCTGACCGTCCACCGTGGAGGTCAGGTAGCAGGTGTCCAGCAGGGTGAGCCGGATCCCCGCGTGCGCGGCGGCCTCGACCAGCGCCGCGCCCATCTCGTTCGGGTCGTCGTAGGCGCCACCGTCGGGCCGGTGGTGCAGGTAGTGGAACTCGCCCACGCAGGTGATCCCGGCGAGCGCCATCTCGGCGTAGACCGCACGGGCCAGGGCGAGGTAGGTGTCGGGGTCCAGTCGGTCCGCCACCGCGTACATCTGGTCCCGCCAGGTCCAGAAGTCGCCCCGACCGCCGTGGGTACGCCCGCGCAGCGCCCGGTGGAACGCGTGCGAGTGCGCGTTGGACAGGCCGGGCAGGGTCAGCCCGGGCAGCGGCACGGCGTCGGCGTGCACCTCGACCCCGGCCGGTGGCCGACCCTCGGGCGTCAGTGGCGTCACCGCGCTGATCCGGCCGTCCTCGACCTCGATCAGCACGTCGGGTGTGGGTTCGGCGTGCTCGGGCAGCCAGGCGTACTCGGCGAGCCAGCGGGTCGGTGTCACCGGCATGTCAGCTCCTTCAGCACCCGGGTCAGCGCCCGTACCCCGGCGGCACAGTCGTCGTCGGTGGCCGCCTCGGCGGGGGAGTGCGACACCCCGGTCGGGTTGCGCACGAAGAGCATCGCGGTGGGCAGGTGCCCGGCGAGCACACCGGCGTCGTGCCCCGCACCGGTGGGCAGCACCGGCGCGTCGAGCAGCGCGGCCAGCCGTTGCGCCAGCCCGCCGTCGAAGGCGACCAGCGGGGTCGCCGACTCCTCGGTGACCGTCACCGCCGTACCGTCGCGGCGCGCCCGCTCGGCGAGCTTGCCGCGCACCGCCTCGACCAGACCGTCGAGGGTCTGCGGGTCGGCGGCCCGGGCGTCCAGCCAACCGGTCACCCTCGACGGGATCGCGTTGGTGGCGTTGGGCTCGACGGAGACCCGACCCACTGTCGCGTGCGCGCCCCGCAGCCGGGCCTCCTTGTTGGCCGCCAGCACCGTGAACGCGTACGTCAGCATCGGGTCGCGGCGGTCGGCCATCCGGGTGGTGCCCGCGTGGTTGCCCTCGCCGTCGACGTCGAAGCGCCACCGGCCGTGCGGCCAGATCGCGCTGGCCACCGCGACCGGCGCGTCGGTGTCGACGAGCGCGCGGCCCTGCTCGACGTGCAACTCCACGAAGACGCCGAACCGGCCCAGCAGCTCCGGGCGGGCGCCCGCCGGCCGGTCGCCGAGCGCCTCGGCGAAGCTCACCCCGGCCGCGTCGCGCAGCCCGGCCGCGCGCTCGGGCGGCAGCGCCCCGGTGAGCAGCCTCGACCCCAGGCACGGTACGCCGAAACGCGCGCCCTCCTCCTCCACGAACGCCGCCAGCACCAGCGGCCGGTCCGGGGTGACCCCGGCGGCGCGCAGCTCGTCCACGGCGAGGAACGCGCTGACGATGCCGAGCGGCCCGTCGTACGCCCCGCCGTGCGGCACGGAGTCGAAGTGGCTGCCGGTGAGCACGGCGTCCTCGCCCTCCGGGTCACCCCAGTGGGCGAAGAGGTTGCCGTTGCCGTCCTCGGTGACCGGCAGGCCGCGTTGCTCCGCCTGTGCGCGGAACCAGCCGCGCAGCTCCATCTCCGGGGCGGTCAACGCGTACCGCAGGTAGCCGCCGCTGTCGGCGTCCCGCCCGACCGGCGCGATCTCGTCCCACAACGCCCGGAAGCGGGCAGCAAGGTCGTCGCTCATGCTGCACCTCCTTCCTTCGCGACTGCGGAGCTCCGCTGCGCTGCACCCCTCGCGCTCACGCGGGCCCGCCTTCCGTCATGGGCACCCGGACGCCGGTGCGGTCGGCGACCTCGCGGGCCGAGTCGTAGCCGGCGTCGACGTGCCGGATGACACCCATCGCCGGGTCGTTGGTGAGCACCCGTTCGATCTTCTGGCCGGCCAGGGCGGTGCCGTCGGCCACGCACACCTGCCCGGCGTGGATCGACCGGCCGATGCCCACGCCACCGCCGTGGTGGATGGACACCCACGAGGCGCCGCTGGCGGTGTTCACCAGGGCGTTGAGCAGTGGCCAGTCGGCGATCGCGTCGGAGCCGTCGGCCATACCCTCGGTCTCCCGGTACGGGCTGGCGACGCTGCCGGTGTCCAGGTGGTCGCGGCCGATCACCACCGGCGCGGAGAGTTCGCCGGAGGCGACCATGTCGTTGAACCGCACGCCCGCCTTGTCCCGCTCGCCCTGACCGAGCCAGCAGATCCGGGCCGGCAGGCCCTGGAAGGCGACCCGCTCGCCGGCCAGCTTGATCCAACGGGCCAGCGACTCGTTCTCCGGGAACAGCTCCAGGATCGCCCGGTCGGTGGCCGCGATGTCGGCCGGGTCGCCGGAGAGCGCCGCCCACCGGAACGGCCCCCTGCCCTCACAGAACAAGGGCCGGATGTACGCCGGCACGAAACCGGGGAAGTCGAAGGCGCGCTGGTAACCACCGAGCTGCGCCTCACCACGGATCGAGTTGCCGTAGTCGAACACCTCGGCCCCGGCGTCGAGGAAGCCGACCATCGCCTCGACGTGCCTCGCCATCGACGCCCGGGCCCGGTCGGTGAACTCGGCCGGCTTCGCCGCGGCGTAGTCCCGGGCGTCGGCCAGGTCCACCCCCACCGGCAGGTACGCCAGCGGGTCGTGCGCGCTGGTCTGGTCGGTCACGATGTCGATCTCGACGCCACGGCTGAGCAGCTCCGGGAAGACCTCGGCGGCGTTGCCGACCACGCCGACGCTCAGGGCCCGGCGATCCCGCTTCGCGGCGAGGACCCGCGTGACAGCGTCGTCCAGGGAGTCGGCGACCTCGTCGAGGTAGCGGTCGTGCACCCGACGGTCGAGCCGGGTGCGGTCGACGTCCACGATCAGGCAGACGCCGCCGTTCATGGTGACCGCGAGCGGCTGCGCACCGCCCATCCCGCCGCAGCCGGCGGTCAACGTCACCGTGCCGGCCAGGGTGCTCCCGAACCTCTTCGCGGCCACCGCCGAGAACGTCTCGTAGGTGCCCTGGAGGATGCCCTGGGTGCCGATGTAGATCCACGAACCGGCGGTCATCTGCCCGTACATGGTCAGGCCGAGCTGCTCCAACCGGCGGAACTCCGGCCAGGTCGCCCAGTCGCCGACCAGGTTCGAGTTGGCCAGCAGCACCCGGGGCGCCCACTCGTGCGTACGCATCACCCCGACCGGGCGACCCGACTGCACCAGCATCGTCTCGTCCTCGCGCAGGTCGGTCAGCGTGCGGACCAACGCGTGGTACGACGGCCAGTCCCGCGCCGCCTTGCCGGTGCCGCCGTAGACCACCAGGTCGTCGGGGCGTTCGGCCACCTCGGGGTCGAGGTTGTTCATCAACATCCGCAGGGCGGCCTCCTGCTGCCACCCGCGGGTGGTGAGTTGGCTGCCCCGTGCGGCACGGATGGGCTTGGTCATCTCTGGTCTCCTCCGGTCAACCGAGGAACAACTGTCGGCGGGCCGCGGAGGCTTCGAACGCCTCCAGTCGGCGCTGGGTGTCGGCCGGCGCGGCGTCGCAGATCGCCTGCAACAGCACCATGGCCAGGGTCATCGGGGCGGTGTGCAGGTCGAACACGAGCTGCGCGCCGACGGCGGCGGGCAGCACCACGTGGGCGTGCTCGGTGGCCGGGCTGACCGGTGAGTCGGTGATCGCCACCACGGTCAGCCCGGCGGCGCGGGCGTCGCGCAGCGCGTCCAGGGTCTCCCGTGGGTAGCGGGGCAGCACGAAGGCGAGCACGGCGGACGCGCCCGCCTCGGCCGCCTGCTCCAGCCGGTCGGTGAGCAGGCTGCCGCCGTCGTCGAGCACCCGTACGTCCGGGTGCACCTTGGCCGCGAAATAGGCGAAGTACGCGGCCAGCGGCGCGGCGGCGCGCAGGCCGAGCACCGGCAGCGGTCGGCTCTCGGCGAGCAGCCGCCCGGTCTCGGCGATCCGGTCCCGGTCGGCGAGCTGGGCAGCCAGGCGGTCCAGGTTGCCCATCTCCGCGCGTACCGCCTGCTGGAGTTCGTTGCCACCGTCCGCCGATCCGGTCGGCGTCGCGATGGTGAGGTCGCGCAGCCTGCGGCGCAGCGCCGGGTAGCCGTCGTGGCCGAGCGCGACGGCGAAGCGGGTGACCGACGGCTGGCTGACCCCGGCCAGCTCGGCGACCTCGGCGGCGGAGAGGTACGCCACGGCGGGGGCGTGCTGCACGAGGCAGTGCGCGATCCGGCGTTGGGTGGGGGTCAGCCGCACCCCGTCGAACAGGTCGAGCACCTGCTCGACCGACGCCCCGGCAGCTCCTTCATTCACGGCGTGACTCTATGCATCAAAACTTTCAGTCGGCAAGCTTTGACGTGACCACCCGTTTTCCCGAGCTGTCGCACGGCCGACCGGCGGGGCGCTGAGATGGCGCGGGCTCTGTAGGATCCGCACGGCGGTTGAGCGAAGGAGCGGGATGCAGCCGGAAAGCCCATACAGGTACACCCATATGTTGGGCGCATGCCAGGTTGGTAAGGCATGGGCAGCGGTGGATGGGCAGGGCCAGTTCGCCACCGTGGCCGTGTTGGACGGCGTCGCCGCGTCCGACGAGCGGTGGCGTGCGGCCTTTGGCACGGCGGCCAACGCGTTGGCGCAGGCCGCTGGCGGCCACCCCTACGCGGCCGCCGACCTTTCCGCCGCCCATCCCTGGGTGGCCTACCGGGCCAACGAGGGGCACGCGCCGCAGCGGCTCTTCCAGAGCCTCGGCATGGACTACCAGCCGGTGCCCGACCTGCCGGTCTCGGCTCCGCCCACCTCGGCCCCACCCATCCCCGCGCCGCCCACCTCGGCCCCGCCCGGCGTGCCGCAGCAGGTCAGCGGCCCCCCGGAGTCGGTTGCCCCGGCCCCCGAGCTGGTGGCCCACACGCCGCAACTCCCGTGGGCGGTGCACAGCACCCCGGTCTCCGGGCAGCCGGTGTCGGCGTCCCCGCAGCCGGTCTCGGCTGCGCCGACCTCGCCCGGAGGGTCGCTGGGTGAGACACCGACGTTCGCCGGTGGCTCGGCGTCGTCGTCGGACGCCGCCTTCGGCGCTTTCGGTGGGACAGGCCGGCGAATCGCCCCGGTGCGACGCGAGCCGAAGCGGCCGAACTGGATCTGGCCCGTCGGAGCGCTGGTGCTCGCACTGCTCGCCGGCACCGTCGGCTACTTCGTCGGCGGCGCCGGCAGTGACGAGAATCCGTCGCCCTCGCCGTCGGCCAGCGCCTCCCTCGCGCCGTACGAAGCGACGCAGTTCTCGATCAACAAGGCCAAGTTCGACGGCGATCTCATGCCGCTGGCGGAGCCCTGGCTGGCCGAGGCGGGCGGATGCGCCGTCGACACCGAGGTCGGCGGGCCTCCGCTGCCGGCGGACGAGAAGCGGCACGTGTTCTGCCGCTACGGCGGCACCTCCCTGCACTTCGCCCTGTACCCCGGAAAGTCCGAGAAGGACGCGGCGCGTGCCTACCGCCATCAGCTCAACTTCGCCGGTGGCGCCCTCGCGCCGGGGCTGCGTGAGGCCACCCGGACGACGGGCGGGGTGACCGGCGCCGCCGGCAGCTACATCGAGTACGCCTTCAAGGGCGGGGACGACCGGACGGTCTGCGGCGTGTGGTGGGACCGCGACGACGTCGACGGGGCGTTCTACCTGGAGACCCTGTGCGAGGCCGGCATCGCGGGCAACTGGGACGCGTTCCGGGACCTGTGGCGCCGCAACAGCTGATCGTGGTCGGGGCGGGAGACGTCGCACGCCCGGGGCACGGAGTGTCAACAAGAGTGGGGAAAAATGACTTCGTTGAACAACGCTGAGCCGACCGCGGCACCGGTAACGCCAACGCCGCTGCTCGCCGACCGGTCGGTCGCGGTGGTGCACGAGTGGTTCGGCGCCACAGGCGGATCGGAGAACGTCTTCCTCGCCATCGCCGATCTTCTTCCGCACGCACGGCGCATCGTGCTCTGGGCGGATCGGGACGTCGAAGTCGAGCAACTCGGCCTGCACGAGACCTGGCTGGCCCGGACGCCGTTGCGCCGCAGCAAGGCGCTCGCACTGCCCCTCATGCCCCTGGCCTGGCGGACCGTTGGCGACGACCGGTACGACGTGGTCATCTCATCCAGTCACGCCTTCGCTCACACCGTCCGGCTCGGTCCGCCGGAGCGCACCCGGCACCTGAGCTACGTGCACTCGCCCGCCCGCTACGTCTGGAGCCCGGACTTCGACGGCCGAGGCTCGGGGGCGCTGCTCAGCGGCCCCCGCCGGGCGCTCCAGTCGGTCGACGTCCGGTTCAGCCGACACGTGCACGCCTACGCCGCAAACTCACGTGAGGTGCAGGCCCGGATCCAACGGTTCTGGAAGCGCGACGCGGTCGTGATCCACCCACCCGTCGACGTCGAGTACTTCGCTGCGGCCCCGGCCCAGCCTGCCCGCGACTACCTGCTGGGCGTGGGGCGTTGGATCCCGTACAAGAACTTCGACCTGATGATCGAGGTGGCCGCCGAGGCGGGCCTGCCCCTGGTCGTGGCCGGTTCCGGGCCGGAGGAGACCCGCCTGCGCCGGCTCGCGGCCGCCGTTCGGGTGCCGGTGACCTTCGAGGTGCGTCCCTCCCGAGAGCGGCTGCGGGAGCTCTACGCCGGCGCTCGGGCACTGCTGTTCCCGGCGCACGAGGACTTCGGCATCATCCCCGTGGAGGCCCAGGCCTGCGGGACCCCGGTGATCGGCGTGAACAGCGGTGGCCTGCTGGAGACGGTGGTCGACGGCGAAACGGGCTTCCTGCTCGGCTCCATGCGTCCTGGCGACCATGCCGCAGCCGTTCGCCGTGTCGGCGAGCTCGATGCGACGCGCATCCGGCAGCACGCGATGGCCTTCTCACCGCAGCGTTTCAGCAACGAGATGAGCGAGTGGATCGCGCATGAGACCCGCTGAGACGATCGTCGACTGCAGCGGAGTCGGTCCAGGCGGCATCTCTCGCGTCCTCACCGAGGTCGTGCGGTACTGGCCGGCCGGAGAGCCACTCCGCCTCGTCGCCGTACCTCCGAGCTGGGAGACGCCGGCCGAGTCGGGCGCCGACGTCGCGATAGTCAGCCGGCAGGCCGGCGACCGTGCCCGCGCCGTCGCGTCCGCCACCGCCGCACTTCGGCGGGCGACCGCCGAGGCCCGACACGGTGAGGCCGGGGCCCGGGTGCTCTCGCTGAGTCCATCGGTCGCCCTGGTCGGCAGCCAGCTGCCGGTCACCACCGTCATCCACGACCTGGCCTTCCGGCTCTGGCCGCACGATCTGCCGACGTCGGTGCGGCAGTACCGACGGGCCAGCTACGCGACAGCGATCAACCGGTCCCGGCAACTGCTCTGCGTCAGCGCCCGCACCCGTCACGACCTCCTCGGGCTGTACGGCGTGCCCGAGGAGCACAGCACGGTCTGGTATCCGGGCAGTGACGTGCACGTCGTCCCCGGATCGCCGGCACCGGAGATCGCGGCCCGCACCGGCGGAGTTCTCCCGTACCTCCTCGTCGCCGGGCACGCGGCCCACAAGGGGGTCGAGCTCGCCGTCGAGGCCCTGGCCGACATCCCCGGGCACGTGCTGGCGGTGCTGACCGGCGGCCAGCGGATCGCACGGTTCGCCGATGCCGTTGCGGCGTCCCCGGCGGCTGACCGGGTGGTCCTGCTCGACCGGCTCTCCGACGCCGACTACGCTGCCACCGTCGCCGGTGCCGCGGCATTCCTGATGCCGAGTCACTTCGAGGGATACGGACTGCCCGCCGCCGAGGCGCTGCGGCTCGGCACCCCTACTGTCATCTCACCGGACCCGGCTCTGCTCGAGGCGACCGACGGGCGAGCCGTCCGGATGACCGCTTGGACGGCACCGGCGCTGGTCCGAGCGGTGGCCGAGGCACTGGCCGCCCCCCGCCCGCAGCCGGGGGTGGCTGGCCGCTCATGGCGGGACGCGACCGCCCACCTGGCCGATCTACTCGCCACGAACCATGATGCCCGCGCGGTGTCCCAGCCGACTGGAAAGCAGGCCTGAGCAGTGCGGATCGCCATGGTGCACTCGTCGTTCGCGATCCGCGGCGGCGCCGAGCAGTACGTGCGGGACCTGAGTGGTGCCCTCGTCGAGCGCGGCCACGAAGTGCAGGTCTTCAGTCGTCCGTCACCGCACAGCCTGCCCACCGACGCGTCGGTCGACACCAGGGTCTCGGCCCGGCTGGGCGGTGCCGACCCCCGGCTTGGCAAGGTCCTCACCCACCTTGGCGATCTGGCCGATCCGACCGGCCTCCGGCTCGGCGCCCTGCGCGACTTCGCGCCCGACGTGGTGCACCTGCACAACTGGCAGGGCCTCGGCGTCCTGCCGGTGGCGCGGATGGCCCGCACGTGGCCGACCTGCCACACCGTCCACGACTACGCAGTCTGCGACCCGAACAACAGCCTCGCCAACCAGGGTCGGTCGGACCTCACCGACCGTCTCCTGCGAGCCCGGTCCGCCTGGCTGGTCCGGCAGATGCGGGAGGTGTCGATGCTCTGGCCCGCCGCGCGTACCCGCGACATCGCGCAGCGTCATCTTCCGTCCGGATCCACCCTGGGAGGGACGGTCGTACCGCTCGCGGTGCCCGCCACCGGGGCCCCGGTTTCCTGGCCGGCCGGTAACCCGGCGGTTTTTCTGTATCTTGGCGCGCTCAGCGACCACAAGGGCATCGACCTGCTGCTCGACGCGTGGCGTGAGGTGGCTGGCGAGAACGGCGCAACGCTGCTCGTGGGTGGGGACGGCCCGCGTCGGGCCGACGTCGAGGCCGCGGCCCGGGAACTGCCCGGCCTGGAGTATCTGGGCTTCCTCGACGCCGCGGGCAAGGAGGCGGCGATGGGGCGGGCCGGGTGGCTCGTGTTCCCCAGCCAGTGGGCGGAAAACTTCCCGATCTCCTGCGTTGAGGCACTACGGGCCGGACGTCCGATCATCTCGAGTGAGGTGGCCCGGCCACCGATGGCGTCGGAGGACTCCGTCCGGGTCTTCCGGACACGGTCGGAGCTGACCGAGACACTGCGGCGAGCCGCCGCCTCGTCCCGGGCCGACTACGCCGCAGTCTCGGCGGCTGCGGCACGGGATGGGCGCGAGCTGGACTGGGACCGGCATGTCGACGCGGTCGTCGGCGCCTACACCGCCCTGCGTGCGGAGGACGCGGTGCGGCGCCGACGCGTCCCGGCAACTCGACGATGACCACCGGCCGGCGTGCGGTGCGGTCGCCGGGCCCGATCCGATGGCGCACCGTGCAGCTTCTCCTCGGTGCCGTCGCCGCCGTGCCGTTGGCCGCCGTGGTGTGCCTGTTCGTCGGTCTCTCACCACTCCTGCCGGTCTTCGTCGTCGCCTTCGCCGCGCTCGCCGTGTTCCCGGTGCCGGGCCTCGCCTACGCGCTCGTCGTGCTCAACGCGCCGTTGGGGCTGCGCTTCGCCGGCCTGGAAGGGCTCGTCGGGGATGCCTTCGGAGGGCGCGAGTACGCCCTCGGGCTCTCCGCAGCGGCGGTGGCAGGTGTGCACGCCCTCCGCTGCGTGCTGCGCGGCGGTTGGGGGCGCGGCCAGGTCGTCGGCGGTGTGTTCGCCCTGCTCGCCCTGGTTGTGTGGAGCCTGATCGGCGTCGCCAACCACGGGCCCGGGCAGACCCTGGCCGGGCTCCGCCTGACTGTGCTGCCCCTCCTGCTCTTCCTCGCGCTCGTGGGTCTGCGTGCGTCAGCGGCGACCCGGATCGTGACGGTGTCGGCCTGGCTGCTGATGGCCAACGGGGTGGCCACCATCGCCGAGCTGATCATCGGACCGAAGCAACTCGTGCAGTGGGGGTTCGAGGACGGGCGAGCGGTCCGCTACATCGGGAACACCTTCCGGGCACCCGGCCTGACCGAGTTCAATGCCGAGCTGGGAATCCTCTCCGGCGCGTACCTCCTCGGGTACGTGGCGCTCTGGCTGACGTCCGGCGGCCGTCCCACCCGCCGCTCGTGGCACGTGGGCGCGCTCGCGGCCGTCGTCTGCCTCGCCCTCAGCACCTCCCGGTCCGGTGCGCTACTGGTGGTCGGCGGGGTGATCGCCGCGGCCGTGGGTAACCGGTCCGGTGGCGCCGCCGCCCGTCGCCGGGCGCGCCTGGTCGGGCTCGGTGTCGTGGTGTGCGTAACGGCCGGCTTCGTGGCCGTCGGAGCGACCGGGGCCCGCAGCCTCTTCCAACGCTTCGAAATCTGGTCGGCCCTGTTCGACGGGGACCTTCCCCTCTGGGGTCGGGGCATCGGTGCGGCCGGAGCGGCGACGGTGTCGCGGGCCGCCTCCGGTGACCAGATCTTCGTCGACAACTACTTCGTCAGCGTGGCCCTGCAGTACGGGCTGCCGATGATGGTCGCGCTTGTCATCGGGATCGGATACCTGCTGGTCCGGCTCTGGCGGCGCGCGTCCACCCGCCCCTCCGCCGTGCCGCATCTCGCCGTCCTGACCGGCCTCGCCGCTGCCTTCCTCGTGATCGAGGCCTGGGAGTACACGGGTGCGATGATGTGTCTCGCGGTCTTCGCCGTGTACGGCACGCACCTGGATCCGTGGTCGCCCACGCTGATGGACCAGATCGGCGCAGGGGCGGCGGTGGGATCGCCATCAGCTCCGCCTCCCGCAGCGCTCCGACCGGCGCGGCGACCGGAGCAACGGCCGGTCGACGCCGACACCGCGGTGCTGCCGCGGGTCGAGGCAGAGACAGCGGTGCTACCGCGAGTCGACGCGGAGACGGTGGTGCTGCGGCGCACCGACGCGGACACCGCGATCATTCCGCCGCAGCGTCCGACCCGGCGACGCGACACACCACAGGTGCCGCAGCCCCGCCCGCCGGCACCCCGCCAGATGCCGCCGTCAGCGCCGCCGCCGCCCCTCCCGCCGGCACCCCGCCAGATGCCGCCGTCAGCGCCGCCGCCGCCCCTCCCGCCGGCACCCCGCCAGACGCCGCCGTCAGCGCCGCCGCCGCCCTACCGGCCCCCGGACGATGACAGCACCGCGGTCATTCCGGTGATCCGCCCGACCCGCCGGTCATCCGAGCACAACGGGAGATGGTGATCCGTGGCTACCCTCTCCACGACGGTGCTGCGGCTGCAACAGTCGCAGATCTCCGTGCAGGCGCTCACCCGGCTGTCCAGCGTGGCGCTGTTCCTCTACGCCTCGTGGGCGGACAACGACCGGCTGGCGCTGGTCGCCCTGCTCGGCACCCTGCTGGCCATCCCCTACACGCTGATGGAGGCGCTGGTCGGCCGGCCGTTGTCGGCGGGAGTCGTACCGGACGACTGGAACCTGGAGAGCTGGGCACGTCGGGTCTCCGCGCTGGTGGCGCTGCCGGTCGCCGCCGTGGCGTTCCTGTCGGTCTCGGTGGCACTGCCACAGAGCAGTCTCACCGACCGGTTCTGCGTCATCGCCCCGGTCCTCCTCCAACTGCCGGTGGAGGCGATGTTCTGGGCCTGCGCACGAACCCGTTCCCCAGGCCGTGCCAACCTCATCCCGCAGCTCACCGCACTCGGCACGCTGGTGAGCGGCGCGCTCCTCCTCGCCGCCGACGTCCGAGTCGACATCGCCGCCATACCGGCGCAACTCGCCGTGCTGGCCTGGGTGACCCTGCGCCCACGTTCAGCCACGGCTGGTCGGGTCCGGCCTCGGGCCCGTGAGGGCCTGGCGGTCGGCTCGGTGTACTGCCTGGCGGCACTGGCAGATCTGGCCTACACGATCACGCTGCCATCAGTGGCTGGCGCGGCGGCAGGGCAGTCCGCAGTCGTGGTCCTGCGGGCAATGGATCTTGTCTTCGGCCCGTTCCACGTGGTGCTCTCGGCCAGCACTCGGGAGGACATCGTGGCTGGCCGCGCAGTACGGTGGCGGTCGCTGACCCGAGCGCTGACACTCGTGGCGTGGCTCGGCGTGTCCGTGGTGGTCCTCGCCAGCGAACAGGTGCGCCGTCTCCTCGCCCCCGACCTGGCCGCCGTGGGTCTCGCGGTGGTCGCGGGCTACTGCGCCTACAAACTGCTGGTCGCGATCTCGACCTGGCTGTCGGTCCGTCACATGATCCACGCCGTCCCGCGCCGGTACCTGGTGTCCGCCATCGGGTCCCGGGTCGTCGCGTTCGGTGGGGTGGCGGTGGCACTGGTCTGGGCTATCGGCGTGTCCGACCTCGTGCTTCAACTGCTGCTCTGCGAGGCGCTCGTGGTGGCGTGGTTCATGGCGAGGATGCGAAGCACCCCCGCTGACCCGGCACCGGAGGACGCGCGGCCGGTCGGGCACGTCGGCGCACACCGCGCCGCAAGAGCGGCGGTTTCCGCGTCCCGCAACTGACCGGTGCGGCGAGGCAGCCGCAGGCCGCGCCGCCCGACATCCCAGGACGGTGGGCCCGGCCCGGGAGGGCCCTCTGGCCGTCAGGGTTCGGTGGCCATCACCTGAACGGCGCCGCTGGGGAAGAGCGCGCACAGTTGGGTCCGGCCGTTGACCTCCCGGGCGAAGACCCGGACGCTCCCATCCGACGGAGGGCCGGGGTTGGGCTGCGACCGCAGATCGAACGAGGGGCGTACGACAAGGTTGCGGTCGGCGTCGCCGAGGCCCTGGACGATCTCCACCTGGGTCGACGGCGCGGGCTTCCCGATCCAGCCGCGCCCGGTCCCGTCGATGCGCCGGCCGCCCTCACCGAGGGCGCCGGGCTGGAACATGCTGACCCGGACATTGGAGAGACCCCGGTCGGCACCGAAGTCGACGGCCGCAGTCCCACAGTTGACGACCCTGCTGTCGACGACGCAGCCGGACGGCTCGTCCGGCATCGTCCCCGGCGAGAACTGCACCCCGATCTCGGGGTTCGGATGCGACTCGTTGTAGCCCAGGACGAACCCGCCGATCCAACGGCAGTCGCTGCGCGAGATGCGTACGCCCACCCCACCGTTCAGGTCGGCGTAGCAGTTGACGCACCCGATGCTGGTGGCGGCGAGGTCGAATGCCACGTCCTGTCGGATGCCCCACGCGTGACAGTTGACCATCTGCGTACCGGTCGAGTCCCCGGCGAGGCGGAATCCAGCGCCCGCGTTCTCGAACGAGACGCAGTTGAGGAACATCGAGTCGTGCGGGCCTTGGAAGGCGACGCCGTGCCCGTCGTTGTCGTGCGTGCGAACGGCGCTGAGGCGGGCTTCCATCTGGTGCGAAGGGGCGGCCAGGGCTGCTGTGGGGCCCCATTCGCTGACGATGCCGTCGTTGCGGCAGTTGAAGACGATCACTTCGGTGAGCTCGTAGCCGTAGCCGTACACCCGTAGCCCGTAGCCGCCGTTCGGGTTCTGCTCCTTGTTGCCGTCGAGGGTGAGGTCGCGGATGCTGAACAGGCTGATACCGGCGTCGGACCGGTTGCCGGTCAACTGTGCGAAGCCCTCCGACTCGAGGATCGCCGAGTTGGCATCCGCCCTGAGCCGCAGGGTCGTCGCGTCGCCGCCGGAACCGCGCAGGTGCACCCGGGAGCGGATGGTCAGCCGTCGGGTCAGGTAGACGCCGGGCGGCAGGAAGACGATCCCACCGGTCGGGCGTACGGCGTCGATCGCCGCCTGGAGGGCCTCGGTGTCGTCGGTCGCGCCGTCGCCTGCCGCGCCCTGGTCGCGGACGTTGACCACCCGGCCATCACCCCGGGACGAGAGACCGTTCGCAGCCGCGGCGCCGCCCAGGGCGGCGGTTCCCACACCCGCCGCGACCGCCCCGCCCCGAAACAGCGCGGAGCGGCGGCTGACGGCCCGACCATCCGGTCGGGCCGCGCTGCCCTCGTGGGCCATGAGTCCCCTCCCCGTTACACGGTGGACGGACGATGATCCCACGCCACGACTTCGCTTTTGCGGGCGGTGCCGAGGTCGGACGGGTCCCGCCGTCAGCGACCGCCGGCCCGGAAGACCTCCGCGACGGTCCGCAACAGCACCTTGACGTCCAGCCAAGGCGACCAGTTCTCAATGTAGTAGTTGTCGAACCGGGCACGGTCGGAGATGGGGGTGTCGCCGCGCAGGCCACTGACCTGAGCGAGCCCGGTGAGACCCACCGGCACCCGGTGTCGCATCGCGTACGTCGGGTATTCCGCCGAGAACTTCTCCACGAAGTAGGGGCGTTCGGGCCGAGGGCCCACCACGCTCATGTCGCCGCGCACGATGTTCCACAACTGGGGTAGCTCGTCCAGGGAGGTACGCCGGAGTACCCGACCCACCGGGCCGACCCGCTTGTCGTGGGCGATCGACCAGTTCGTCTGCGACTCGTGCTCGTTGACCGGGCGCATCGACCGAAACTTGATCACCTGAAACGGTATGCCGTGCCGGCCGATCCGTTCCTGATGGAAGAAGATGCCACCACGGCCGCCGCTCTCCAGGAGGACTGCGATGGCGCAGAGCAGCATCACCGGGCTGAGCAGCACCAGGGACAGCATCGCGAAGGCCACGTCGAACGCCCGCTTGAGCGCCCAACGCGGTCCGGTCAGTGTGGTGTCGCCGATCTTCACGACCGGGATGGCGCCGATGTGGTCGGGATTGCCGGCAGACGCGCGGGATCCCCACAGTCGGGGCACCGCCCACAGGTCGCAGGCCGCGCTGCGCGGTTGGCGGAGCACCTCCATGACGGTCGACTCGGAGCTGGCCGGATCCGCGAGGATCAGCACGTCGCACCGCTGCAGCCGGACCAGGTACTCCAGGTCGTCCAGACTGCCGGCCAGCTTGATCCCGGCACCGCGTGGCACGGTGTCCACACAGCCGACGAAGCGCAGCCCGTACTGCGGGTAACGGCGCAACAGGCGCGCCAGTTCCACTCCGATGGGGCCGGCCCCGATCACGATCGCGTTGTGCTCCACCCACCGCCGCCGACGGGCCGTCATGATGATGGTGCGGGTCAACGCCCGGCCCAGGACCACCAACGCGGCAGAGAGCAGCACGCCGCGCATGAAGTCGGCCAGGTAACCGTCGGAATCGTGCCGAGTCGCCGCGACGATGGAGATGAGAGAGGCCGCGGCGAGTAACCGCCCACTCAGACTCGGCAGTTCGTCCAGAATGCTCAGATGCCGCCGCGGCCGATAGAGGCCACCGACTGCGAAGATCGCGACGGTGACGCAGGCCATGGCCAGCGTGCCGCGCCAGTAGCGGTCGGTGAACAAAAGTGGCGCCAGGAGGGCGGCCACGTCGACCGGCACGGCGACCATCCATGCCCGCAGCGGATTTGTCCGCCCAGACGTACGCGAGCTGGCGTACGGCAGTACGGTGGTGGTTTCCAGATCTCGCTGTTGATCGACGACTGGTGCGTCCTGATGCTGACCGACGTCGTGCGACGCGAACGCGTGTTCATGCGTGTCAGCGACGACTCTCGTCGATGTCGACTCGCTCGACATCAATTGGTGCCCCTCCCCCGTGATGCCACGACGGCACGAGTGCCTGTCGGGCGAACGCAGGATATGGCCGCCCGCTATTGGTCAACAGGTCCGTTAGGATGAATCCGACTCCAACCTGTTGGTCAGGAACGGGGCTGGATTGAGGTGATCTCGTCGACCGAGTCACGTCGCACCGCGTCAAAGAGTGCGCGAGCCTTCGCGGTGTCCGCGAGCACGACGCTTTCGGTGCCGATCATGCCGGTGCCCTTCGTCGGGCAGGTATAGAAGCCGAGCTGGTCGCTGCGGAGGTGCCGCAGCTCCATCGCCAGGTTGACCAGAGACATCGACTTGTCCACCGCCACCGCGTTCGTGGTGGCCCGCACGAACGAGTTCAACTTGGCGGGGCTGGCGAGCGTGCCGCCTGACGCGGCCTTGTCCAGGATCGCCTTGATGACCTGCTGCTGGTGCCTGATCCGGGCGAAGTCGCCGTCGGCGAACGCGTATCGCTCGCGGGCGTAGTCCAGTGCGGCGGCGCCGTCGAAGGTCTGACGGCCGGCCTCGAACGTCCGTCGGCTGTCCGGATTCAGGGAGTGCGTCGAGGTGAACCCTTTTTCGACCGTCACCTCGATGCCGCCGAGGGCATCCACGATGTCCTTGAAGCCGGCGAAGTCCACCATGGTGACGTGGTCGATCCTGACGCCGGTGAACTTCTCAAGCGTCTGCACCATCAGCGGCACACCGCCCCACGCGTACGCAGCATTGATCTTCGCATCCCGGCCACCACGGCCGGTCTTGGACTGCGGCACGGACACCCAGGTGTCGCGAGGAATCGAGATGAGTTGTGCACTGGACCGATCGTTCGGCAGGTGCGCCAGGATGATGGTGTCGGTGCGGGAACCACCGGAGTTTTCGGGGTCACGTGTGTCACTGCCAAGAATGAGGATGTTCATCGCGTCCTTGGCCTTCTCGATGACCTGGGGGCGCTCCGCCTCCGGCACATCGCCGAACGCGTCGACGCGTTCGATCCCAGAATTGACCGAACGGAAGTACAGGCCTCCGGCGACCATGCCGCCACCGCCGAGCAACGCGAGGACCACAAAAGTGATCAGCGCGATCTTGCGCCACCGGCGACGCCGCGGACGCGTCGGCTCAGTCGGCTCAGGTGGAGACGGCACGTCAAGGAACTGGGTCTCGGGCTCCGCGTACTCCTGGCGATACTGCATGCCGCGATGCTACTGATTGCGGGTTACGCTCACGTACCCCCGTCTGGGCCGTCCGGTTTCACATCCTGGCCAAAAAACTTTCCGCCCGGACGATCGCCTGAACCTGGTATGAAGCAGCGGTGGACGCCACGCAACTGCGCCGGGCAATCGCCCGCACCCCGCTCGCCCCCGTCGCCGCATTCCCCAAGCGGCTCGCCCGGGTCGCCCGCCACGACGCCAAGGTGCTGCGCATCTCGGCCCGGTGGCTGGTCACCTCCCGGGAACATCACAACTACACGTACGAGCTGACCAAGCTCAGCCGTCACCACCTGGCCTGGTTCGTCAGCGTGGTCTGCGATCGGCCCGTGCAGCAGGTCCGGGGTTGGCTCGACGAGATCGAGTCCGACCAGGCGCTGCGCCAGCACATCGAACTAGCCACCGCGGGCGCCGCCCGCCGAGGTCTCGCCGACAAGCAGGTCCACTACGCCCGACGCGTGGGGTGGTACGCGATCGTCCGGGCCACCCGCCCCGCACACGTGGTGGAGACCGGCGTCGACAAGGGGTTGGGCACCTGCGTCCTGGCGTCCGCACTGCTCCGCAACGCGCAGGAGGGCCACCCGGGCCGGGTCACCTCGCTGGACATCAACCCCGAGGCCGGTTACCTGGCCGCCAACGAGCCCTGGTCGGAGGTCGTCGACCTGGTGATCGGCGACTCGATCGCCTCGATCGGCGCACTGGACCGCCCGGTCGACCTGTTCCTGCACGACAGCGACCACAGCCGCGCCCACGAGAAACGAGAGTTTGACGCCGTCGAGCCGAAGCTGGCCCCCGGCGCGATCCTGCTCACCGACAACGTCACCAGCACCAACGTGCTCGCCGAGCACGCCGAGCGCACCGGCCGGCGGTTCCTCGCCTACCGGGAGAGCCCCGCCAACCACTGGTACCCGGGCGACGGCATCGGCGTGGCATGGTGACCGGGTGCGGCTGACCTCGATCCACACGTACCCCGTCAAGGGTTGCCACCGGCTCGACCACGACGGCGCGTTCGTGCAGCCGTGGGGCCTGGCCGGCGACCGGCGCTGGATGGTCGTGGACGCCGACGGCGTCGGCGTCACCCAACGCGAGACCACCCGGCTGGTCGGCCTGCGCGCCACCGTGCGCCCCGGTGGTCTGTCGCTGCGCGCCGACGGGCAGCCCGACCTCGACGTGCCCGAGCCGACCGGTGCGGCACCCGTCGCGGTGCGCACCTTCCGCAGCCGCGACCTGACGGTCCCCGCGCTGCCGGCCGGCCCGGCCGCCGACGACTGGCTCGGCACGCTGCTCGACCGCCCGGTCCGGCTCGTCTGGCTGGGCCAGCCGACCCGCCACGTGGCTGCCGGCTCCCGCGAACACGACACCGGTGACCAGGTCAGCTTCGCCGACGTCTACCCGCTGCTGCTGGCCAACACCGCCTCCCTCGACGCCCTCAACGACTGGCTGGCCGAGGCGGGGGAGGAGCCGGTGCCGATGACCCGGTTCCGGCCCAACCTGGTGGTCGACGGGGCGTCGGCCTGGGCCGAGGACGACTGGGCCGGCCGGTCGCTGCGCATCGGTGACCTGCGGTTCCGCGCCGCCGGGCCGTGCGGTCGCTGCGTGGTGACCACCACCGACCAGGACACCGGGGTACGCACGAAGGAGCCGCTGCGCACACTCGGGCGACACCGCAACGTCCAACAGAAGATCCTCTTCGGACTGCACCTGGTGCCGATCGACAGTGGACCGTTGACCGTGGGGGCCCCGGTCGTGATCTGACCGACCCACCCGCGATCGGAACGTGCCGATCACCCTCAGTCACTGCTGTCTTAGCTTTGGCTTAGCCGACTTGTCCGCCCACGCCCGGGTCCGGCAGCATCGCCGTCGTGACGGACGAGAGCGCTGTCGACATCGCCATCGACCTGGACCATGCTCCCGAGGAGCGGCCCGCGTCGTCGTCCCGCTCAGTGCCCTGGCTGGTGGCCACCGGCGTCACCGTCCTCGCGGCGGCGCTCGGCCTCACCCTGACCCTGCGGTCCGGCTCCGCCCCGGCCTGCGCCGCCGCCCGGCCGCTCGCCGCCGCGCCACCCACCGGCAACGCCACACACAGCGGCAAGGCCACCTTCTACGACTCCAAGGGCACCGGCGGCAACTGCTCGAACCCCGCGGCACCGGCCAACCGGCTCTACGTCGCGCTCGGCCCGACCGAATACTCCGCCGGCGCCGCCTGCGGTGGATTCCTCGACGTGACCGGCCCGAAAGGCACCGTCCGGGTGCTGATCATGGACCAGTGCCCGGAGTGCGCGCCCGGGCACCTCGACCTCTCCCGCGAGGCGTTCGCACGGATCGCCGACCCGGTCCAGGGCCTCGTCCCGGTCACCTACCGCGCCGTGGTCAACCCACCGCTGCCCGGACCGCTCACCTTCCGGATCAAGGAGGGCGCGTCGCAGTGGTGGTTCGCCGTCCGGGTCGGAAACCACGGCAACCCGCTGCGGTCCGTCGAGGTCCGGCAGGGTGACCGCGGTGCGTGGCAGTCGGCCGCCCGGCAGGACTACAACTACTGGCTGATCGCCTCTGGCGCCGGGCCCGGCCCGTTCAGCATCCGCGTCAGCGACGTCTACGGAAACCGCGTCACCGTCGGCGGTGTCCGTCTTCTGCCCGGGCAGGTGCAGAACAGCGTCGTCCGGATGTACGGGCCCGGAACCGTGGCTGCCACCCCGCGCGCCACCGCATCGGCTCGGCCATCCACCAGCCGACCCCCGGTCACACCGACCCCCGCTCGCCGTCCGGTCGAGGTGGCGAAGGCGAGCGCGTCGGCCACCGGCACGCCGACCACCCCGCCGGCCGCGGCGAACGCCCGCTGGTGCACGGGCTAACCGCTCAGTCGACCGACGTCAGGTCGAGCCACATCAGGATCTCGTCCCGGTCGTCAGCGGGTGCCACCCGCAACGCGCGCGGCAGCCGGCCGATCTCCCGATAACCGAGACGGGCGTAGAACGCGTCCAACCCCAGCCCGTCGCGCACCGTGACGTGCAACGCCTCGTGGCCGAACTCCCGCCCCAACCGGGCCGCCTCGACCATCAGCGCGGAGCCGTAGCCGGCGCCCTGGGTGTCCGGGTGGACCATCACCCGCTTCAACACACACCAGTGCGCCTTGAGGGGGAAACGGTTGTCACTGAAGATCAGTAACGCCACCAACCGGTCGCCGGAGTAGCCGACCAACAGCCGGTCCGGACCCTCGGCGATGCCGGCGAAGGCCGGGTCGGCGAGAACGTGGACGTCGGAAGCGGTGACCGGCGGCACGAAACCGACCGCGCCGCCGGCGTTGCTGACGTCCGCCCAGAGATCGACGATCTCGGCGCGTAGCTGCGGGGTCAGGTCAGGGTCGAGGACGAAACGCAGACTCACGCCCGCCATCCTGACCCGATGACCAGGCCCACGACCCACGACAGTGACGCGTCCGACAGTCGCGCGCGGGTGCGGGCCGATCTGTGCGGGAGAGGGGACTCGAACCCCCACATCCTTCCGGATACAGGTTCCTAAGACCTGCGCGGCTGCCGTTACGCCACTCCCGCCAACGCCCTGAGTCTAGAGCGTCTGGCTCCGACGGTGTTGAGCCCGGCCTCCCTGAGAATGGTCGAGATCGTGCCATGACTCACCTTGCATGCCCCGCCAGGCAGATCGCGGAGGATCCCCGACAGCCGCTTCGGTCCAACATCCGGATGCGCAAGCGCCTGTTCTAAGACCACCTCGCGATGAGCCCTCGAACGCCAACTGCGGTCCGGGCGTGGCCTCAACACTCCGTCCTGCTCGAGCCGCCGCCGAACCTTGTACAGGTAGGCCGGGGACCAGCCCAATTGCCGGGCCGCTTCCAAGGCCGTCACCTGCTGCGCGTCGACCTGGCCGAACAGGTCGACGAGTTCTTCCCGCGTTGCTGGTCGACGGCCGGGGCCGGCAGTCTCGTTCGAGCGTTGCGGGTCACCGGGCGCCGTCCTGACGGGAATGGTGGGATCACCAGCCCGGTTCCGCCGGCCGGCATAGGTGGAGGTCTGACTGTGGCAGTTCGGACAGAGGAGCCGCAGGTTCGGTGGCCGGTTGTCGAGGAAGTCCCCGTTGATGTGGTCCACGTGGAGGATGAGTGGAGCGCCTCGCCACACCGGCCCTGTCCCGCAGCCCTCGCACTCGTCCGGCACGCCGAGCGTGCCCAGCGCCCACTTCAATCGCACACCGGGCGTCCGGCGGGACCCGTCCGGCAGCTCAACGAGAAGCTGTGCGGATGTGGTGCGCCGTGCACCTCGGCAACCCTTGTTGTGCGCGATGCGGGCGAAGTGCGACGTGTCGATGCCGAACCTCTTGAGCTGCCGGCTGATGTGCGCGTGTGAGCCGCCGCTGACTCGGATGCCGAGCAGCCGCATCACCTCGGTGATGTTGCGCGCGGCGGCGGCAGCGGCGGCCAACGCATCGGGCGTGTACTTGTATCGAACCACTGACGCAACGTAGCGGCCCGGTACGACAGATCAGTCCAGGCTGAGGTCGCGGCGGAGCTTGGCAACGTGACCGGTGGCCTTGACGTTGTAGAGCGCACGATCGATCTTGCCGTCGCCGTCGATCACGAACGTCGAGCGGATCACGCCGGTGACGGTCTTGCCGTACAACTGCTTCTCGCCATACGCGCCGTAGGCGGTCAACACCGTCTTGTCCGGGTCGGACACCAGCGGGAAGGTGATCGCGTCGCGCTCGCGGAACTTCGCCAGCTTCTCCGGCTTGTCGGGGGAGATGCCGACGACCTCGTAGCCGGCGGCCTGGAGCGAGGCGAGCGAGTCGCGGAAGTCGCAGGCCTGCTTGGTGCAGCCGGGGGTCATCGCCGACGGGTAGGCGTACAGGACGACCTTGCGGCCTCGCAGGTCGGCGAGGGAGAGCTGGTCGCCGGTGTCGGTGGCGAGGGTGAACTCGGGCGCGGGGTCACCGGGGGAGAGACGGTCGGGCGCGGTCATGGCCCGACGATACCGCCGGCCTGGCCGCTGCCGTCGTCGGCGAGCCGCGCAGGTCTGTGCTGGCCCAGCCAAGGTCGACTCGTGATTCTGAAAACCGGGGCATCGCGGCGCCGCGGACACCCCGACATCAAGGAAGACGAGTCGATCTTCGTGCGGACACCCCGGCATTCCCGTAACGCGAGTCGATCACCGTGCGGACACCCCGGCATTCCCGTAAGACGAGTCGATCACCGTGCGGACACCCCGGCATTCCTGGAAGGCGCGTCGATCACCCGGCGGCGCCGACGCCGCCGCTGACCTGGAAGGTGATCAAGCCCATGCGTTGTTGCCAGAGTCTGGCAACAACGAGGCTTGGGAAATAGGCTGACCCACGCTGGCCCGGTCGGGCCGGCGGACGCGTGGGAGGTCGCGTGGAAACACTGGCGATGCACATCTCGAACGGGATCATCGACGGTCCGGTCGCAGCGATCTTCGCTGCGCTCGCTCTCGCCGCGCTCACCGTCTGCGTCCTGCGCGGTCGGCGCGACCTGGACGACCGCCTGGCCCCGATGGCGGGGCTGGTGGCGGCGTTCATCTTCGCCGTCCAGATGCTCAATTTTCCGATCTTCACGGCCGGCGTGAGCGGGCACCTGCTCGGTGGCGCGCTCGCCGCCATTCTGGTCGGTCCGTGGGTCGGCGCGCTCTGCGTGGCCGTGGTGCTGGTGGTCCAGGCACTGATCTTCGGCGACGGCGGCGTGGCGATGCTCGGTCTCAACATCACGAACATGGCGCTGCTCGGCACCGCTGCGGCGTACGTGCTGATAGCGGTGTTGCTGCGGGTGCTGCCCCGTACGCGGGCCGGTCTGGCCGTGACCGCGTTCGTCGCGGCCACGCTCAGCGTGGTGGTCGCGTCGCAGGGCTTCGTCCTGGAGTACTGGCTGGGCGGCACCACCGACCTGGGTAACAACCTGACCGGCCTGGCCGGCACGATGGCGGGTGTCCACCTGCTGATCGGCATCGGCGAGGGCCTGATCACCGCGACCACCGTGCTCACCGTGGCGAAAGTGCGCCCCGACCTGGTGTACGCGCTGCGCTCCCTGCGCACGCCCGCCGCCCCCGCTGTCCCGGTCGCCGGAGGTGCCCGATGAAGAACCGTTCCTGGGCCTTCCTGGCCGGTGGCCTGCTGGTCGCCCTGCTGCTCGCCGGTGTGGTGAGCAACTACGCCTCGTCGCACCCGGACGGGTTGGACTCGTCCCTGCTCAAGGGTTGCACCGTCGACGCCGACGACAACATCGTCGGCGGCAGTTGCCCCGCCCAACAGGCCCGGGACCACGAGCTGGCCGACAGCCCACTGGCCGACTACGGCGTACGGGGTGTGCGGAACAGCTTCGTCTCCACCGGCCTGTCCGGGGTGCTCGGGGTGCTGGTGACCTTCGCGATCGGCGCCGGCGGGTTCTGGCTGCTGCGCCGCCGCGGCACCACGCCGACCGACGGCACCGACCCGACCGACGGCACCAACCCGACGGACGACACGACGCCGACGTCCGACGACGTCCGGCGCCGCGCCGACGCGGCCAGCTGAGCAAGGGGTACGCGATGGGTGCCGGTCACGGGCACGTGCTGTACCGCGAGTCGGACTCGCCGGTGCACCGGCTCCCGCCCGAGGTGAAGATCGTGGCGATGGTGGTCTTCACCATCGCCGTGGTGGCCACCCCACGCACGGCGTTCTGGGCTTTCGGCGCGTACGCCGTGCTGGTGGCGGTGGTGGCGGCGCTGGCCCGGGTGGGGCCGCGGTGGTTGCTCAGCCGGGCGCTGATCGAGTTGCCGTTCGTGGTGTTCGCCGTGGCGCTGCCCTTCCTCGGCAGCGGCGACCGGGTCGAGGTGCTGGGCCTGCGGTTGTCCGAGGACGGCCTGCACGGCGCGTGGAACATCCTGGCCAAGGGCACCCTGGGCGTGCTCGCCTCGCTGCTGCTCGCCGCGACCACCACCACCCGGGACCTCATCGTGGGGTTGGACCGGCTGCACTGCCCGCAGGTGTTCACCCAGATCGCCACGTTCATGCTGCGCTACCTCGACGTGCTGGTCGGCGAGGCGCGGCGGATGCGGGTGGCCCGGATCTCCCGGGGTGACGACCCGCGGTTCCTGTGGCAGTTGCGTGGCTTCGCCGCCGGGATCGGGGCGCTGTTCCTGCGCGCCTTCGAGCGCGGTGAGCGGGTCTATCTGGCGATGCTGTCCCGGGGTTACACCGGGCGGATGCCCGCGGCGTGGCAGAGCGAGGGCGCGGCGACCACCGGCCAGTGGCTGGTCGCGGCAACGGTGCCGGTGGTGGCGGCCTCCATCGCCGCCACCGCCGTCGTGCTGTCATGATCGGTGTTGTGCAGACCGCTGTCTCGCTGGACGTTCGTGGCGTTCGCTACGCGTACCCGGATGGGCATGTCGCCCTGCACGGGGTGGACCTGAGCGTGCCGCGCGGCGACCGGGTGGCTCTGCTCGGGCCCAACGGCGCCGGCAAGACGACGCTGGTGCTGCACCTCAACGGCATCCTCACCCCGACCGAGGGCAGCGTGAGCGTCGGTGGGCTGACCGTGACCCCGGACCGGGCCACCCTGGGTGAGGTGCGTCGCCGGGTGGGCATCGTCTTCCAGGACCCGGACGACCAGTTGTTCCTGCCCACGGTTGCCGAGGACGTGGCGTTCGGGCCGGCGAACCTGGGCCTGCGCGGGGCGGAGCTGGCCGCCCGGGTGGACGAGGCGCTCGCGGCGGTGGGGATGGGTGAGCACCGGGAGCGGGCACCGCAGCATCTGTCGTTCGGGCAGCGCCGCCGGGTGGCGGTGGCCACCGTGCTCGCCATGCACCCGGAGATCCTGGTGCTCGACGAGCCGTCGTCGAATCTGGACCCGGCGGCCCGCCGTGAGCTGGCCGAGATCCTGCGTGACCTGCCGGTGACCCTGCTGATGGTCACGCACGACCTGCCGTACGCGGCGGAGCTGTGCGAACGCTCGGTGATCCTGGACGGTGGCCGGATCGTGGCCGACGCCCCCACCGGAGAGCTGCTGCGCGACGAGGCCCTGCTGGCCCGCCACCGCCTGGAGCTTCCCTACGGGTTCACCCCGCGGCCGTAGCCCCGCGTTCGGCGTCCTCCTCGACGCGCGGCGATCGGGCGGCGACCCGGGACGCGGCGTGCAGGCGCAGGATGCCGGCGGCTGTCGCGCCGGTGCCGGTGATCAGCACCACCGCCACCATGACGCGGGCGACCTCGGGCGGCCAGGGCACCGGGGCGATGGACCGGGCGAACACGGCGGCGTTCGTCGCGCCGCCGAAGAGCGCCAGGCAGGCCCCGGCCAACGCCACCGCGAAGTCGGCGGCCGGGCGGCGGGCCAGCGCGTACCAACCGGCGGCGACCGCGCCGAGGCCGGTGAGCAGCGACCAGATCTGCCCGGACAGCAGCCCGAGCAGCACCCCGCCGACACCCTGCGCGCCGGCGTCCAGTTCCCGCCCCACCGGGTACACGACGGTCAGCGCGCCGCCGACGACCAGCAACGCGCCGACGGCGGACAGGGCGCGGGCGCCGGCCGGCGCGGCGGCGGCGACCAGGCCGAGCGCGCCCACCGCGAGCAGGCCCACGATGGTCACGGTCCACCAGGTGTACGCGTCCGGCGGCGGCACCCAGTCGAGTGTGCCGCCGATCACCACCGGGTCGGCGCCGTCGCGCAGCGGGACCGTCCAGTCCCGGACCCGGTGCTCCCGGTCCGGCGCGGCGCGTACCGCCGCCGGTGGCGCCGACTCCTGCCACAGTGCGCGCTGGTCGTGCCAGCGCACCGTGGGCCCGTCGTCGATCCGCCGCCAGGACGGCGGGGCGGCCGGGTCGGCCTCGGCCGGGAGCGCGGTGTCCCCGGTGATGGTGCGGTTCAGGTACGTGGCGGGGGAGCGGGTGTTCTCGTAGATCCCGTCCGGGCCGACCCGCAGGTACGGCTCACCGGAGTAGCCGATCACCTCGATGGTGCGGCCGGTGCGGTTGGTCAGCTCCAGTCGGGCGCCCGCCTCGACGACGCGTACCTCAAGCCCTGGTCGTGCCGGTGCGACCCCGGTGGTCCGGGTGCGGTAGTCGGTGCCGTCGGGTGCGTCCGCGCCGTGCGCGGCGGCGGGCGCCGCGGTGAGCAGGGTGGCCGCGCAGGCCGCGGCGGCGACCAGGCCGGCGCGGGCCAGCAGGGTACGGATCACTTGCCGGCCGCCGCCACGGCTGCGGTGAGAGCGTCCGGGGTGGGGTTGTCGAGCGGCTGACCGTTGACCTTGACGGTCGGCGTGCCGGTGACGTTGCTCCGGCTGGCGTCGTCGGTGACGTGTTCGGTCCACGTCCGGTAGGTCTTGTCCTTCACGCAGCTGCCGAAGGACCCCCGGTCGAGGCCCACGCCGACGCCGATGTCGATGAGTTGGTCGTCGGTGAGCCCGGCGCTGCCCTCCGGCGGCTGCTGGGCGAAGAGCGCCTTGGCGTACTCGTGGTACTTGCCGCCCGCCGCGGCGCAGCCGGAGGCGGCCGACGACCGGGTCGAGTACTCAGTCGTGGAGAAGCGGTTGAGGTACGCGACCGGGTGGTAGACCACCTTCGCCTTGTTGTCCGCCACCAGCTGTTCGAGCGTCGCCCCGCTGGTCTGCTCGAACTGCCTGCACGCCGGGCAGAGGAAGTCCTCGTAGACGTCGACGGTGACCGGCCCGCCGCCGGTGACGATGCCGGTGCCGGCTGCGTTGGCGCCGGGCGGGGTGGTGAACTCGTCGGAGCGCTGGTTGGACCAGGTCACCCAGCCGATCACACCGGCGATGACCAGGACGACGACGGCCGCGGCGGAAACCCAGATCGTGCGCCGGCGTCGCCGCTCGCGGGCGAGCTGCTCGCGAACCACCCGGGCGGCGTCCCGCTGCCCCTTGCGACTACTCATCCTCGTCCTCCACAACGGGCTCGCCGGACAACCAGGCGTCCACCGAGACGGGCGTACGTGGCCAGATCAGCAGGAATCCGGCCAGTACCAAGAATCCCAGGTCACGAAGGATCTCCGGGAGGTAACTGGGGGCCTGTCCCTCGGCCAACTGCCCGCCGCTGCCGAAGCAGCCGCAGTCGATGGCCAACCCCCGTGCCCAGGCCGAGGCGATCCCCGCGATGAAGACCACCAGCAGCGCGGCGGAGACGCCGGCGACGAGCCGGGTGGCCAACCCGAGCAGCAACAGCACGCCCAGCGCCAGCTCGACGAACGGCAGGGCCGCCCCGATCACGGTCGCCACGTCGTACGGCATCACCTGGTACGCGTTGACGGCACGCCCGGAGGCGGCGAGGTCACCGACCTTCGACGCGCCGGCCACGAGCCAGACGGCGGCGAGGCCGAGACGGGCCGCCGTGCCGAGCCAGGGCCGGACGACAGGCCAACGGCCAGCCCCGGAGGGAGGTGCAGTCACGCTCATTGGTCGTCCCGTCTTCGCCGGAAGTTCCGCGCTCAGCCGGTCAGCGCGTCGCCGACCGCCTCGACCAGCTCGTCGCGGGCCCGGGCGACCCGGGAACGGATGGTGCCCACCGGCACCCCTTCGACTGCGGCGGCCTCGGCGTACGACAGGCCGAGCAGTTGGGTGAGCACGAAGGCGGCCCGCCGCTCGGGGCTGAGCCGGCGGACCAGGTCGGCGGCCCCGAGCTGGCCGGCCGGATCCGGGTACGGGCGGTCGGTGTACGCGTTCGCCGCGAGGCGCTCGTCGAGCCGGCGGCGGCGGATCACCGTGCGCAGGTGGTCGGCGCAGGCGCGCCGGGCGATGCCGAGCAACCAGGTGCGGGCGGTGGAGCGACCCTCGAACGCGGGCAGCGCCCGAAACGCCCGCAGGTAGGTCTCCTGGGTCAGGTCGTCGGCGCTGTCCGGGTCGACCAGGGCGGCGGCGAACCGCCAGACCTCGACCTGGGTCAGCCGGACGAACGCTGCCTGGGCGCTCGGGTCACCGTCGCGGGCGGTCAGCGCCCACTCGGTTGCCGGGTCCCGGGCGACGTCACCGGTCGGCTCTGCCGGACCGGCGGCACCGGTGTCACGCGGGACGGGGATCACGACAACCCAGGTTACGCGGCGCCCGTCGGAGCGTCACGGTCCTTCGGTTCCTGGATGGTCTGCACCACGTCGGGAACTTTTCCCCAACGTGAGCCGACTACCTCCTCATGACACGCGTTCCCTCCCGCGCGGCACTGGCGGCTGAGCAGAGTTGAGCCCTTCGCCCGACTCGGGTCGCCGAGATCCACACCGGTCGGCGACCATGGCTGACATGACTGTCGCCCCCCGCCGCTGGTTCGCCCGGCTGGCCGCAGCCGCCGGCCTGCTGGTCACCGTCGTCGCCCTGTTGATCGCGCCGGCCACCTCCGCGAGCGCCCACGCGGTGCTGGAGAGCAGCAGCCCGGCCGCCTCCTCGATCGTGCCGAGTGGGCCGTCCGAGGTGGTGCTGACGTTCAGCGAGGGGGTCCGCAAGGTTCCCGGCAAGATCCGGGTCATCGCGCCCGACGGCGCCCGGGCCGACCGGGGTGAGCCGTCCTTCTCCGGCGGTGTCGTGACCATCCCGGTGGACCCGGCCGGTGGGCGCGGCACCTACCTGGTCAGCTTCCGGGTGATCTCGGCCGACAGCCACCCGGTCTCCGGGGCGTTCACCTACTCGGTCGGTGCGCCCTCGACGCCACCCGTCGACGCCGGCACGGACAGCCGCGCCAACCCGGTGGTGGGTACGGCGGTCAAGGTTGCCCGTTTCCTCGGCTACGCCGGCCTGGTGCTGCTGGTCGGGCCGGCGCTGGTGCTCGCCGCGCTCTGGCCTCGACGGCTCTCCCGCCGGGGCCCGACCCGGCTGGCCTGGGCCGGCCTCGGCCTGGTGGCCGTCGCCACCCTCGCCGACCTGTGGTTGCAGGTGCCCTACACCGCCGGCGGTGGCCTCTTCGACGTCACCGGCGAGGGGTTCGGCAGCGTGTTCGGCAGCGCCTTCGGTGCCGCCCACCTGGTCCGGCTCGGCCTGCTGGCGGCATCCGTCTTCCTGCTCCGGCCGCTGCTGGCCCGGCCGGCCGGCCGCGCCGACGCGATCATCCTGGCCGTGCTCGGCGGCGCCGCCCTGTTGACCTGGCCCCTGGCCGGGCACCCGGCCGCCTCCCCGGCGCCGGCGGTCTCCGTGGTGGTCGACGCGGTGCACCTGGGCAGCATGGCCGTCTGGCTGGGCGGTCTGCTCATGCTCGCCGGCTTCCTGCTGCGCCAGGCCGACGAGCGGGAGTTGAGCGCGATCCTGCCGATCTGGTCGCGCTGGGCGGCGCTCGCCGTCTCGGCGCTGCTGCTGGCCGGCACCGTCCAGGCGCTGATCGAGGTGGCCACCCCGCAGGCGCTGTTCAACACCACCTACGGGCGGCTGCTGCTGGCCAAGATCGGGCTGTTCGCGGTGGTGATCGCCGTGGCCGCGTACTCCCGGCAGTTGGTCCGCAGCCGGGTCGCCGCGCAACGCCCGGCACCGGTACGCCGGGCGGTGTGGGTGGAGTTGGCCGTCACCGTCGTGGTGCTGGGCCTGTCCGCCACGCTCGTGCAGACCACGCCCGCCCGCACCGCCGCCGCCGGGCCGTCCAGCGCCGAGGCCGGCCTGTTCAGCACCCGGCTGCCCAGCTCGCTGTACGACATGCAGATCGAGGTGAGCCCGGCCCAGCGGGGCAACAACTCGGTGCACCTGTACGCGTACGGCAAGGACAACCTGCCGCTGCCGGTGGTGGAGTGGAAGGCGACCGTCGCGCTGCCCTCGGCCGGGATCGAGCCGATCGACGTCCCGCTGCTGCCGTTGACGGACAACCACGCCTACGGCGACATCAGCCTGCCGGCGGCCGGTGACTGGCAACTGAAGATCACCGCCCGAACGACCGACATCGACCAGGCCACGGTGACCGCCACCGTGCCGATCCGTTAGAGAGGTTCGCGAAACCCATGAGCCGAATCCGGCGTACCGCAACCGCCGCTGCCGCCCTGGCGTTCACCGCCGCCGCCACCGCTGTGCTCGGCTTCGCCGGACCGGCGTCCGCCCACGTGACGGTGAACCCGAAGGAGGCGACCCAGGGTGGCTACGCCCGGGTGGCGTTCCGGGTGCCCAACGAGAGTGACACCGCCTCCACGACCAAGTTGGAGGTGACGCTGCCGGAGAACGCCCCGGTCGGCTCGGTGTCGACGATCCCGGTGCCCGGCTGGACGGTCGCGACGGAGAAGCGCAAGGTGGACCCGCCGATCGAGGTGCACGGCAGCCAGCTGACCGAGGCGGTTTCCAAGATCACCTGGACGGCCACCGGCGACGCGGGGGTGAAGCCGGGCCAGTTCCAGGAGTTCGGGGTGTCGATGGGGCCGCTGCCGAAGGTCGACTCGATGGTCTTCAAGACCCTCCAGACCTACTCCGACGGCAACATCTCGCGCTGGATCGACGAGCCGGCGCCGGGCGCTGAGGAGCCGGAGCACCCGGCTCCGGTGCTCACCCTGGCCGCCGTCGCAGCGCCGGGGGGTTCGGCCACGCCGTCCGCCGCCGCCGTCGCGGCACCCGACGATGACGACGACGAGGACGGCAACGGCCTCGCGGTCGGCCTCGGTGTGGCCGGTCTCGTCGCCGGTCTGGCCGGCCTGGCGCTGGGCGGGTTGGCGTTCGCGCGGACCCGTCGGGAGCCGGTCGCCAAGGCCTGACCCCCGTCACACCGCTGGCCCGCCGGACCATCCGGCGGGCCAGCGCGCTTTCCGGAGCCGGCACCGGCCGTGCCGTGGATATCCGCTGATCAGACGGTGTACGTCGGTAAGGTCGGCCGGGTACTTGGCTACGGAGGGGGACGGTGCGGATGCGGTTCGTGCGGGTGATCGCCGGAGTGCTGCTGTTGGTCGTGGGGATTCCGGCGTTGCTCGCCGGAGGCGCGCTGTGGTTGGTGACCCGCCACGCCGACCCCGACGGGGCCTTCGCCGCCCGCTTCGAAACGGTCCGGACGCCCGGTCACGCCATCGTGGTCACCGACCTCGACCGGTTGCTGCGGCAGGAGGCGCCCTTCGCGCGTACCCCGCAGACCCGGCTGCGACTGGACGCCCGCACCGGGGACGGCCCGGCCTTCGTCGGGCTGGCGCCCACCGCGGAGGTACGCCGCTGGCTGGAGCCGGTGCCGTACGCCTCGGTCAGTCGAGTGGCGCTGGCCCAGGGCCCGCTGCCGGTCCGGCTGGCCGCGGCCGGCCCGGCCGTGGGCACCCCGACCGCCGCCGACGCGGCCACGCCGCTGGGACGGCCCTTCTGGGTACGCGAGGGGATCGGCTCGCTGGAATGGAGTGCGGCGGACCTCGCCGGTGAGCCCATGAGCCTGGTGGTGATGAGCCCTGACGGCGGCGCGGACCTGGCGCTGGACCTGCGCGCCGAGTTGCGGGCCGGGTGGACCAGCCCGGCCACCTGGGGTCTGCTGGCCGTTGGCGTCCTGCTGGTGGTGGTTGCGGTGCTGCTCCTGCTGCGGCCGCTGCGCCCCCGTGAAGTGATCTTCGTGGTCGAGCCGGATCAGGTGCCGGTGCTCGCCGGCCGGCTCGGGGTCACCTCGCTGAGTGGCCTGGGCACCCGGGAACCGGGCTCGACCCCGCCGTTGCCGGCCGTCCGGCAGCTCACCCCGGTCGGCTCGGGTGCGGCCCAGCGGCCCCGGTCGGCGATCGGCACCGAAGCGTCGCGGCCGGAGACCCTGGCCGACCTGGAGGAACCGGCCCGGTTGCCGCGCCTGCCGGAGGTCACGCTGACCCTCGCGTGGCCGCCGGCCGGTGCGGAGGCCACGGACCAACCGGTGGACGTCCCGCCGGTGGAGGTTCCGCCGGTGGAGGTTCCGCCGGTGGTTCCCGGTCGGTGACGACGGGAGTTTCGTCGGTGGTGGCCCGACGGTCGGTGGTGGCCCGGTGGTCGGTGGAGGCTCGGCCGGTGGTGGGCCGGCCGACAGTGAGCCGGCCGGTGGTGGCCCGCCCGGCCGGTGGTGGAACGGCGAGCGGCCCTCCGCGCTGCCGACGCGGAGGGCCACTCTCACCGGGGGATCGGTGCTACCCGAGCGACGCTTGAGGTAGATGAGACCAGATTAGCGCTGATGGCGGCTACTGGGGAGATCTGTCCATTTGGCGCAATTTTTCCTCACGGTGGCCTGAGCCTTCCTCGGAGCGTCGCACGTGCACCGGCAGGGCCGCCAGCAGGAGCAGGCTGAGCAGCACATAGGCGTTGTGCACGACGAAATCGACCGGATTCTCGGTGCGGACCGGTTCCACGCCCCAGGCCTGGAACGTCACCACCCCGTAGACGATCACCGCGGTGGTGCCCAGCGCGAGCCCGGCCAACCAACCTCGCCTGCGTGCCTCGTCAGGGCGGTCGGCACTCAACGCCGCGTCCGCCAGCAGCACCACGGCCGGAACGAACCAGTAGATGTGGTGGGTCCAGGTGATCGGGCTGACCAGGGAGCCGACCAGCCCGGTCAGCGTCAGGCCCGTCAACGCGTCACCGGCCCGAGCGGCGCGGGCGGCCCGCCACAGCCCGTAGGCGGCGACCACGGCGACCACCAGCAGCCAGAGCAGCCGGTCCGGTTTCTCCGGAGCGGTGAACCGGCTGAGCAGGCCGAACAGCGACTGGTTGCCGACGTAGTCGGTGCGACCCACCCGGTCGGTGGCCCACAGCTCGTGGGTCCAGAACCGCCACGAGTCGCTCGGCGCGATCGCCGCCGCGAGGAGGGTCGCCGCCGCCGCGGTCGCGCTGGCCACCGCCGCGGCCCGCCATCGCCGGGTGGCCAACAGGTACACGATGAAGATGCCGGGGAAGAGCTTGAGTGCCGTCGCCAGCCCCACGCCCACCCCGGCCCAGCGTCGTGCCTGTGGCACCGCGTACAGCAGGTCGGCCAGGATCAGGACGACCAGCAGCATGTTGATCTGACCGAAGGTGATCGTCTCGCGGGTGCTCTCCACCGCCAGCACCAGCAGCACGGCAACGACCAGGGTGAACGTTCGCGGCAGGTGGTGCCGGGCGATGACCGGCATCACCACCCAGCGGGTGGTCAGCACCACGGCCAGCACGGTGAGCACCGTGAAGATCGTCACGGTGACACCGAGCCGCAGCAGACCGAACGGCCACAGCAGCAGGGCGCTGAACGGCGGGTACGTGAAGTACAGCTCGCCCTGCACCCGGTCGGGTTGCACGTAGTCGTAGAGCGGGTGGCCGACGCGCCACCAGTCCATGGCCGACATGTAGATCTTGAGGTCGAAGAAGTTGTGCACGAGGCCGGGCAGGTAGAGCGCCGGCAGCACGGCGACAAGAGCCACCACCGCGACCAGGCGACGGACCGTACGGCCGCCAGGATCGTCGTCCGTGACGGCGGGCGGTGCGACGGGTTCTGCTGGCACCCCGAAACCCTAGCGGGCCGGTCGGCCGAGAGCGCGCAGCCGCGGGTCGTGGGCTGCGCGTAGGCTGTCCCGGTGGCTGATCTCCTTGTCTGGATCGACTGTGAAATGACCGGGTTGGACCTTGGCAGGGACAAACTGATCGAGGTTGCGGCACTGGTCACCGATCCTGACCTCAACGTGCTGGGTGACGGTGTCGACGTGGTGATCCACGCCGACGAGGCGGCACTGGAGGCGATGCCGGAGATCGTCCAGACGATGCACGCCAAGTCCGGCCTCACCGAGGAGGTCCGTCGCTCGGTGGTCACCCTCGCCGAGGCGGAGGACCTGGTGCTGGACTACGTCCGCACCTTCGTCAAGGATCCGCGTACGGCACCGCTGTGCGGCAACTCGATCGCCACCGACCGGGGCTTCATCGCCCGGGACATGCCCCGCCTCGACGCGCACCTGCACTACCGCCTGATCGACGTGTCGTCGATCAAGGAACTCTGCCGTCGCTGGTACCCGCGGGTGTACTTCGGCCAGCCGCAGAAGGGTCTCGCGCACCGGGCGCTGGCCGACATCCGGGAGAGCATCCGGGAGCTGGAGTACTACCGGCGTACTGTCTTCGTGCCGCTGCCCGGCCCGGACGTCGAGACCGCCAAGGCGATCGCCGCCGAGCTCTGACCCTCGGCAGCTCGTACGGGCACCGGGGAACCCGCTGGACGAGGCACGCCGCGATGTGGCTATTATTGGTCCGCACCCCGCCCGGGGCGATCGACCGGGCGACGGCGGCGTGGTGGCTGTAGCTCAGTTGGCAGAGCACCGGGTTGTGGTCCCGGTTGTCGTGGGTTCAATTCCCATCAGTCACCCAGTTGGTTGTGCTGCTCAGGCCCCCTCCTCGGAGGGGGCCTGAGTTGTTCCAGGGGCCAGACAGGGGCATTGACGAGGAAGCCCCCTCCGTGTTGGGAGGGGGCTTCCGTCGTACGGCTCAGGCGGTCGGTGTGGGGGACGGGGTGACCGCGCCGTCCGGTGCCGGCGTGGTGGTGTCCGGGTCCGTGGGAGGCGCGTACGGCAGGGCGCTGCCCTTGACGTACTCGTCCCAGCTCATGTTCCAGTCGGTCCAGCCGTTGCCGTTCTGGAGCTTGCGCTCGGTGCCCTTGACCGTGATCGGGTCACCGATCTGCGTGTTCTTGAACAGCCAGTCGCCGTTGGCCATCGACACGTTCACGCAGCCGTGCGAGACGTTCACGCTGCCCTGCTGCCCCTCGGACCAGGGCGCCGCGTGGATGAACTCGCCACCCCAGGTCAGGCGCTGCGCGAAGTCAATCTTGGTGCGGTAGCCCTCTTCCGGGCCCAACTCCTCGAACGTGTCGAAGACCGTCTTGCGCAGCTTCTCGATCACGATCATGGTGCCGCTGGACGACGGGGTGCTCTTCTTGCCCAGGCTGACCGGAATGGTCTTGATCACAGAGCCGTTGCGGGTCACCGTCATCCGCTTGGTCTTGTTGTCCACCGTCATGACCACCGCAGCGCCGATCTTGATGTTGACGTTGAGGTCGGCCCGGCCGTACCAGCCCTCACCCATCGGCAGGCCGCCGGCCTGCACCCGGTAGGAGACCTTGCTGTCGGCCTTCCAGAACTCCTTCGGCCGGTACCGGATCTCGGTGGGGCTGACCCAGTGCCAGATGCCCTCCTGCGCCGGGGTCGACGTCACCGTCATCCGGCGCTGCACGTCGTCGCGGTAGTCCTCCGGGATGTTCCGGCTGAACTTCACGATCAGCGGCATGCCGACCCCGACGACCTGGTCGTCACCGAGGAAGCTCGTCACCCGTACCTGATTGCCCGGCTTGGCCATCGTGGTGAAGGTGCTGGTCGCGGTGGCCGGACGGCCGTCGTCGCCGGTGGCGGTCACGGTCGCCGTGTAGGCCGTGCCGTACTCCAGCGCGCCCGACGGCAACCACGTCTTGCCGTCCGCGGCGAGAGTGCCCTCGACGGTCTTACCGGCCGCGTCCTTGAGCGCGACGGCGGTCTCCACGGCGTCCTTGGTGGTGAAGGTGATGCCGGTGGACGCCGGCACGTCCTTGGCGTCGGCCGCCGGCTCGCTGATGGTCGCCGCCGCCTTCGGTGCCGGAGCCTCGTCGCCGCCCTGCCACGAGGACGGCTTGCCGCCGTTGCCGTCGGTGCAGGCGGAGGTGAAGGCCAGCGCCACGGCGAGGAGCCCTGCCGCGAACACGCGGCGTCGCCCACCGCGCCTGATCAGCTGGTCCTGGCTAGCTCGCATGATTCCCTCACAGTCGTGGTCGCTGCCCCATCGTCTCCTACTGACGCGCCAGAGCCGGCCCCGGTTGCCGAGGGTGAACCGAAACACGCCGCTCATGATGCCGGATTCTTGCTACTATCCGGCGTTTCGTGAGCCTGGCTCGTCTCCGTACCGGGACTGAGGGTCGCCGCGGCGTCGTCGCAGCGCGGGAATGCAAGGGTACGCGCCGGCCCGGCCATCGGCAGGGCCGGCGCATCGATACCGGGCGGCTCAGAGCGCCGGGCCAGCCCCACCACTGGGTACGGGCAGCGCGCTGCCCTTGATGAACGCCGACCAGCTCAGGCTCCACGCCGTCCAACCGTTGCCGGCGGCGATCTTGCGCTCGGTGCCCTTCACCGTGATCGGGTCACCGATCCGCGTCTTCTCGAACAGCCACCGGGCGTTCGCCGTCGACACGTTCACGCAACCGTGCGAGACGTTCTGCCGCCCCTGCACGTGCTCCGACCAGGGCGCGGCGTGGATGTACTCGCCACCCCAGGTGAGCCGCTGGGCGAACTGGATGTCGGTGACGTAGCGGTTGGCCGGGTTCGGGTCGTCGCGGGTGTCGAAGGTCGTGGCTTCCTTCTTCTCCATCACGACCATCGTGCCGCTGGACGACGGCGTGCTCTTCTTGCCGAGGCTCACCGGGATGGTGCGCACCAGCGCGCCGTTCTCGTACACCGTCATCTTCTTGTTGGCGTTGTCGACCTTCATCTCGAACGACCGGCCGATCTTCGCGGTGGCCTTGCGGTCGATGTCGCCGTACTTGCCGTTGCTCAGCGGCATTCCGGCCAGGGCGATCCGCACGGTGATGGTCGTGCCGGGCTTCCAGTACTCCGGGGCCCGGTAGTAGGCCTGCGTGCCGTTGTCGACCCAGTGCCACGCACCCGGCTGCGGCGGGTCGGTGCGGACGAACATCCGCTTCTGCACCGCCGCCCGGTCCTTCTTCGGGATGCCCGGGTGGAACTCCGTGACCACCGGCATGGCCACCCCGTAACTCTTGTCGTCGAAGAGGTACAGGCCGGACCCGATGGTCGACTTCGGCTTGGCCATCGTGGTGAAGCTGCTGGTGCCCTGGCTGCTCGTGCCGTCGGACCCGTTCGCCGTCAGCGTGGCGGTGTAGCGGGTGCCGAACTTCAGCGGAGCGGACGGCACCCAGGCCGAACCGTCGGTGCGCAGCTTGCCCTCCACCGAGCCCCCACCGTCCGCCGTCAGGGTGACCGCGGACACCTTTCCGCCGTCCGGGAGCTTCGCGCTGATCTCCGTGCTCACCGGCCGGTCCTTCGTGCCGTCGGCCGGGCTCAGCGTGAGCGTCGGCCCGCTCGGCGCGCTTGGAGTCGGTGCCGAGGGCGCGGACGAGCCAGGTGTGCCACCAGCGTCCGCCGACGACGTCCCGCCAACGAATTCCGGCTTCTTCTGCTCGTCGCCGCACCCGGTCAGTGCCAGCGACGCCGCCAGAGTCAGGGCGCCCACCACCGCCCCGGCTCGCGTGAACCGTGTCATCCCCACCTCTGTTCTCGCGTACCTGGCGGACATCGTGCCGCATCGACGCCTCAACTCACGCCCCCAGCGTGAGCGGCGTGGGCGGTTTGGGGCTTTTTGCCGGCAAAGCTCGACCGAAGGGGGGAGCCGGGTAACCGGATTGGAGCCCCGGTTCCGGGGGTGCTAATGTTCTCTCCGTTGCCGACGAGCGCCGCTAGCTCAACTGGCAGAGCAGCGGACTCTTAATCCGCGGGTTCGGGGTTCGAGTCCCTGGCGGCGCACCAACGATCAAGGCTCTGGCCTGGTGGTTCACACCGGGTCGGGGCCTTTTTCGCGTGCGCCGGTGGTGGGTGGTCGCTCGGCGGGTGCTCGGGAGCCGTTGGACCGGGCTGGCGTTGCCGGGACACGTCGTTGTTCCGTGGATGCCCGCGCTCATCGTCATTTCTGAGGTGGCCATCCTGTACAGGGCGTCAGGGCGTTGGCGCATCCGACCGCCGAGGCGGCCGCCGCGCTTCTCCGAGCATCCAGTCGTTGGCGATTACGCTGGTGATGTGGGGGGACAGCTGCGGGTTCGCGTGCAGGGGGATCTCTATCACCCGATGGTGCCGCCCGGAGCCGTGTATGTGGGGCGGCAGGGGTTCGGGTTGCGGCGTTCTCCCTGGGCCAATCCGTTCAGCCTGCGGAAGCATGATCGGGCGGAGGCGTTACGCCTCTATCGGCAGTGGCTTGTGGGGCAGCCGGCCCTTGTTGACCGGGCGCGGCGGGAGCTTACGGGGAAGCAGTTGGCGTGCTGGTGCCGCGTCGAGGATTCGTGCCATGCCGACGTGCTGTCCGACATCATCGGTTGAGGTGCAATCGGTATCGCGAGGTGGGCCGTCTCGGTGCGTAGACACCGCCAATGCTGAAGGACTGCGGTCTTGCCGCTTGGTTGCCTACGTAGAAGGCGACGTCGCGGTCGGCGGCGCAGAGCTGGGTGAGGAACTTGTTTCTCAGCTGTTCCGCGGCCTCCGCGTCGGTGAGCTGGTCTAGACGACGTTGTAGGGCGACGAACTCCCAGTCCCAGAGTGTCTGTTGGTGACCGCTGCAATGACGGTCTGCGCAGCGATAGCGGTAGGCACCAGTGAAGCGTGGTGCTTGAAGCGGGCTGCGCTTGGCCGGTTCCAGTAGGTCGAGCTGGTTTAGGTAGCCAGCGATCTTCTTGCGATCCTCCGCCGACCAGCCGGGATGGCGCTTGACCTGAAGAGACGAGATGTCGGCCACGCGAATCAGCGCGATCGATCGTGCGCTCCGGTCGTCGCGGGCCTGTTTGTTGAGCCAGCACATGGAGTCTTCGACGAGCGGATCGAGGAGGTTTCGACGCGACTGTCGGCTGGCGATGTGCCGCTCGGTGGTGATGGTGTCCACGATCGGCTTCCAACTCTCGCGCCGCTGGTCCTGACTGGCTGGCAGTGCGTCGACGTGGATGATGTCGTACTTGTGGAACTTGCCGTCGTCGTCGAGGTCTCGATAGTGGACCGGGTAGAGGCGAATCCAACCTGTCCAGGGCGGGTCCATGCCCAGTGCCCCGACGCAGACCGTCTCGCCGTACCGCGCGGAGGGGTTGGGTGCCGCCTTCACTGTGATCAGGAGGCGGAGTGTCGCTGGTCGTGCCAGGACTGGCTTCGGTCTCGGATCTTCGTCGGTGCTCGGTCCCCACAACGGAAGCTGTTCCAACGGAACCACCCACATCGCTAAATGCAGCTGCCCAGGCACGTTTAGTTACATAGACAGTCCCACATTTGAATGGATCCGGCACTAGCCGGCAGCGGTGAGGGTTGGCCTCTCAGTCAAACGCCAGCGCGAGAACTCATCTTTCTCATTACTTTTAGTAACCGCTGTCTCGGCCCGTGGTGCGCCATTGCTGGGCCGGAAAGGCGCGTGTCAGGCGTTCCTGGAGATTGGTGCAGCGGTGCAGCGCTCTCTGTGGAGATCAACAATTGGGGGTTTGGTTTGACCGCTTCGCCTCTTCTGTCCTCAGCTCTTCGGTTGATTTAGTGAACAGTGATCTCCAAAATCGGCCCCAAACCCACGGTTTGGATAGACGGGTGCTCGCACGGCCCGTTGACGCCTCGCTCAACGGCCTCCGGCGGGCGCTGTCTCCGGTCACGGTGGTCCCGGTTCCCGATCTTGCGATCAGGGCATCGACCACTCTCTGTTACAGCCTTGGTGAATAGGATGTCGGACCACCGGGGCTCGGAGGGATCATCAGAGAATGGGTGACCAGGATGCCGTGCGGCGGCTGTCCCCGCGGCGGTGGCGGATCCTGTCGTACCTGGCACAGCATGGGTCCGCGTCGACGCTGGACGTGGCGCTTGTCTGCGCGGTGTCGCGGCTGACCGCTCACCGAGACCTGGTGTGGCTGCACGAGTCGGGACTGGTGCGCCGAGAGCGCTCGGCGGAGGACCGGACCCATACCTGGTGGTACGGGGTCACGGCCGAGGGGACCGAGGTGCTCCGGCGCGCCCTGACGCCGTCAGCTCGGCCGGTTCCGTTGCGGTTGGGTCAGCGGCCCTCCAGTGCGGCGGATGCCCTGCTGTTTCTGCCGTTGGTCGAGGTGTCGCGGCGCAACCCGGGGCGGTGCGAGTTGTTCCAGTGGCTGGCGACGATGGAGACCTCGTCGTGGTTGCGCCAGCACGACCTGGCGCAGCTGCGGGCCGACGGCTACGGCGTATGGCTGCAGGACGGTCGGTGCCTGCGGTTCCTGGTACACGTCGACCGTGGCCCGACCGGAGACGTTGTCGCCGAGTACGAGCGGCCGGCGTCAGGGTTGGGTGGACTGTTGGGCGGCTACCGGCGTGCGGACCGGCTGGTGCCGGTCGGGGCGGTTCTGCTGATCGCGCAGGACGCCGAGCGGGAGGAACGACTGCAGGCCGACCTGCTTCGTGGGCCGCTGCCGAACGTTGTCGCCACGACCACACGGCAGCTGTTGTATCGCCAGTGGCCGGACGAGCAGGTGTGGCAGGTGCCGGGCGAAGGCGGCAGGCGTTGCCTCATCGAGGTCGGATCCTGACCGCACCCCTTCATGATGCCTTGGCCGCCGCCAGCCCTCTGGTCCTGGCGAGGTCAGCGGCGTGGTGCTGGAGTCAGCGGCGTCGTGCTGCCCTGCTAGCCCTACGCTGGCGGCATGAGGGAACCCAGCGCGGACCGGACCTGGTAGGTGCTGATGAACCGGCATGCAGCGGCACCTGCCGAGGCGATCCCTGACGCGATCCGGGCGGATGTGGAGACGCTGTGGCGCTACCACGACATGCGCCACGAGTTGCGCCCGTGCGACGTGGGGATTGGGTTGGGCAGTCACGATCTCGGCGTGGCCGTAATCGCGACGCGCTTGTTTCACGAGGGCCTGTTCCCAAGGATCGTGTTCACTGGCGCGAACGCCCCAACGACCGTCGAGCGGTTCCCGCGTGGAGAAGCAGTGCACTACCGCGAGTACACCATCGAGCAGGGCGTACCCGCGGAAGCGATTCTCGTGGAGCCGCGTGCCACGAACACCGCCCAGAACCTGGAGTACTCCCGTCAGCTCCTGGCCGAACGCCAGATGCCGGTGAAGTCGGTGCTGATCATGTCGCGGCCCTACCAGCAGCGTCGGGCCTACGCCACCTGCAGGCTGATGTGGCCGGAGGTCGATGTGGTGTGCGCGTCGAACCCACTCGAACTGGACGACTACGTGGCCAGCATCGGCGATCCGCGGCGGGTGGTGGACATGCTGGTAGGCGACACGCAGCGGATCGAGGTGTACGCGGAGCGCGGGTTCGCGATCCCGCAGGAGATGCCGGACGAGGTGCGGACGGCGTTCGAGCGCCTGGTCGCGGCTGGTTACACGAGCCGGCTAATTTGAGCCCGGCTACCAGCGCGGTCCTCCCGACCGGACGCCCATCCGGTCGCTGAGTTCGACGGCCAGTCGGGGTGGCCGGGGGCGGGTGAGGATGTCGCGGACGAGGTCGCGGGAGAGTTGGTGGTAGCGCACCTGGTCGGGGCCGATGACCTCGGCCTCCAGGAGCGCCGTGAGCGCGTCGTCGATGCGGTTCCACCGGGCAAGGGCCCGGGCGGTTTCGATGGCGTGCCGAACCTGCCGCTCGACGGGCACGGTGCTGGTGTCGAGTGTGGCGCCGATGGCGATGGCGCGCTGCACGTCGCCGAGTTCCATCGCCACGGTCGTCTTGTGGATCGACACGTTGGTCGGCCCGAAGGCGGTCCAGACGTGGTTGCCATCGGCGCCGAGCCGCCGTGCGGCGGCATCGGCCTCGGCGATGTGGGTGTCGGCGGAGGCGCGGTCGTCGTCTCGGGCGGCGGCCAGCGCGCAGACGAGGTGCAGGCTGCCGTAGACCGACAGCAGCTGCGGAGTGGGTTTGGCGAGCCGTGGTTCCAGGAACTGCGCCGCCGTGGCTGCGAGGCCACGAGCCTGCGCATATTCGCCGATGGACGCCAGCGAGTGCGCGGCGGAGCGGCTGAGCGAGCCGATGACGACGTGGTCGTGGCTGGCGTTGGCGGCCGCCAGCCCACGGCTGGCGGCGGTCCACGCGAGGTCACCTTCGCCGAGCTTGGTGAGGAACAACGCAGCGAGCTGGTGGGCGTAGGCGGTCATCGCGTGCGCTCGCTGGCCATCGTCTCCGTCGTACGCCTCAGTGGCGGTGAGGCAGTCGTGGATGAGGTAGGGCAGCCGGCGGGCGAGGGTGCCGTATCGCGAGTGCTGGTAGGCGGCCCAGATCTCGGCGACGTCGTTCTCGATCTCGCGCAGGGCGGGCGCTTCGACGTCCCCCGTGCTGGCCAGCGTCGGCGCGAGGTGACGATAGTCGTGAAGCGCGGCCCGCAAGGCCGGGATGGTCTCGCGCCCTGAGTCGTCCGACCACTCGAACAGGCTCGGTGCACCGATCAGGTCGCCGAGGGACACGTCGAGGGCTTTGGCGATCGCGCGTATGACTGACAGCCGGTCGAGGTCGGCCCGGTTCGTCTCGACCTTGCGTAACCACTCCTGGGTCTTGCCGACCAGACCGGCTAGCACCTCTTGGGAGAGGCCTCGTCGACGCCGGTAGAAGGCGACGCGCTGGCCGATGGTCATGTCCTCCGTCATCCCTCGCACACCATCACCCTGCCCGCTGAAGGCCGCCGGACCCGGTACGGATTTTCCCGGTCCTCCGTACGGACCGCCCCTACGTTCAGTTCACCCCAGATCACCGGCGCGTGTCGATGCCGGTGTCGGGGATGACCTAACAGGGAGCTGCAAATGGAGGGATCGATGGGCGGCGCACCACACCACGGCTTGGGCCGCTGGCTCGGCCCGTCCTGGAACGAACTGTCTCGGCGTTCTCCCCGCCTGCGTACCGCCATGAGGGCTGCGTGGGTGGGTGATCGGCGGCCTGCTCCCAGCCGCCGTGATGCGGCGGCGGGCTCGCCATTCCCCCGGCGAGCCCGCCGCTCATCGTTCCTGGTGGGGCGGAGGCATGACGGTATACGTCTCGCGTAACGCAATGGCCAGCCAGTTCCGGCGCCCCGAGCCCAGGTGGACGTCCTCACAGGGGCAGGTGCGGCGCGCTGATCCTCCGCTGCTCACCTTCGTGTGGCGTCGGCTGTTCGAGCAGCAGGCCCGAGAGGGTGGTCGCCGGTGACCGGGCAGCAGCGCCGTCTCGCGGCGAACCGGCTCGCGCCAGCCGAGGTAGAGCATCTGTCGATGCGCCCGCTGTGGCTGTGCCGCCGGTGCGGGCAGCCGTGGCCCTGCGGCGCTGCGAAGCTCGCGCTCCTCGCCGAGTACCGGGAAGAGCCGGTGAGCCTGTTCCTCTACCTGGCCGGCTGCCTGCACGACGCGATCGACGACCTGCATCGGCTCAACCCGAGCGTCACGGGCAGCGCCGCCGACATGTTCGACCGGTTCCTCGGCTGGCCCGCCCGCCACACCCACGCCTACCGCGTCAGTACCACCACGGCCGCCAGCATCGGAGAGGCCTCCTCGTGAACGGCATCGGCCTCATCAACGTCACCGGCCAGCCGGCGGTCGCCGGCAGCTTCCACACCCTGGTCGTGCAGCCGACGAGCTTTTGCAACCTCGACTGCACCTACTGCTACCTGCCCGACCGGAGATCCCTCCGCCTGATGAGCGGCGCGGTCGCGCAGGCTTGCGCCGAGTCGATCGCCCAGCAGAACAGCGGTCATCCGGTGAGCGTCGTGTGGCACGGGGGCGAACCCATCGCCACTCCCATCGGGTTGTTCCGTGATTTATTGGCCCCGTTCGAGGAGCTTCGGCGCGCGGGGATGGTGCGTCACGAGATCCAAACGAACGCGACGTTGATCAACCGGCAATGGTGCGAGCTCTTCACCGCTTATGGGTTCGAGGTCGGGGTCAGCATCGACGGACCGGGCGCGTTGAACCGGAACCGCCTCGACCGGGCCGGCACGTCAACAGACGCCCGCACGCTGCGCGGCATACAGACCCTGGCCGAGGCAGGACTGAGGTATTCGGTGATCTGTGTAGTCACCCCGGAAACCATCGACCACGCGGACGCCCTCATCGACTTCTTCACCGGCCTGCCCGGCTGCGAGTCGGTGGGCTTCAACATCGAAGAGCAGGAGGGCGCCGACCGGGCACCGGTGTCGGAGGACGCCGCGTACCGGTTCTGGCAGCGCCTTATCGAACGTCGCGTTGGCGGCAGCCCGCTGCGGATCCGCGACGTGGACCGGTTGGCCGACTATCTCGCCGCCACCCGCGCTGGCCGCGTCGATCACGCGCCGTACGAGCCGATCCCGACCGTCTCTTGGGATGGGCAGGTGGTGCTGCTGTCACCGGAACTGCTCGGCATCACCGAGCCGCGATACGGCGACTTCATCGCCGGCAACGTCCTTCATCAGCCCATCACCGCCATGCTTGCCGGCGCCGGCGACCTGGGCTACGTCGCCGAGTTCATTGCGGCCCTCAACGACTGCGCCGATCGCTGCGCCTTCTACGACTTCTGCCGCGGCGCCCAGGCCGGCAACCGCTACTTCGAGCACGCCACGTTCACCGCCCATGAAACCGCCTACTGCCGGACCACCCGACAGGCCCTCGTCCGCGCCGCCGCGGATCACCTCGCCCCTCAAGGAGAAGCACCATGACCAACGCTCTCGCGGTCCTCGTCAACGCCGCACCCGAGCAACTCGCTCGCCTCGGCGTCGACCCTGAGCGGTCGGTAGCGATCGACGCGGCGAAGTTCGACAACCGCCCCGCTTGGGACAACAAGGGTAAGTTCGACAGTCGACCCGGCTGGGACAACTGGAACAAGAAGAAGTAGGCCCACCACGGACGCGCGAGGTGGGCGTGCCCACCCCGCGCCCACACAGGTTGAGGACACGTGCGCACCACCACGATCGGCGACGTGAAGGTCCTGCTGCCGGACCTCGAACCGGACGACCTCGACACCACGACGGACCTGGACGGCGGTCTCACCGAGGCCCTGGTCGAGGGCGCAGCGTGGCACGGCTCGCACCTGGAGGACGCCCGCATCCGCAGCAGTCTGATCACCGGCGTGGACCTGAGCGAGAGCACCTGGGAAGCGGGCAGCGTCTACGGCTGCGAGATAGCCCGCACCGACTTCTCCGGCGCGACCCTGACCGGCGTCACCATCGAACGCTGCGCCATTACCGGCTCCCGGTTCACCGGCACCAGGCTCACCGACGTACGCCTCAAGGACGTCCTGTTCGACGGCTGCCGCTTCGACTACGCCACCTTCCAGCGTGTCACCGCCGCCGGCTCGGTCGCGTTCACCGAGTGCACTTTCACCAACGGCGCGTGGTCCTCCTGCCGACTACCTCGCATCGCGCTGCGGTCATGTGACCTTGCCGGACTGGAATTGGACTCCTGCCACCTCGACGGCACCGACCTGCGGGGCAGCCGGCTCCAGGGCCTCAAAACGCACCTCGACAACCTGCGCGGCGTCACCCTCGGCGAAGACCAACTCCCTGACCTCACCCAGCTGACCGTCGCCGCTCTCAAACTCACCGTGCGCAACGACTGAAGCCGAGGAGGCATCGTGCTCGCTGAACCCGCTGGAAGCCCGGACACGACGCTCTGGGCATCGATGTGCGGGCGGATGGGGTGCACCACCACGACCGGCTGACACCGCTACGGCTGCGGCTCTGGTTGAGGCGGCAGCCGCGGAACCGGGCGAATGGCTGGTGCGTCGGAGATGCCCCCACGGCTCTTCCGCCGCCTATCTGATTGAGGGCGCGGCCCCGTCCTCAAGGTAGATGCCGCCGTGTCCGATCGCGGCAATCGCCGCGGTGACCCGCCGTGCCAGCCGGGGGATCAGCACCTCGCCCAAGCGCTCCGGCTCGACGAACTCGAACCGGTTGAGCTCGTCCGGGCACAGCCGCATTGTCGCGATCTGGTCCGTCGTCAGCACCCCGCCGTCGAACACGAACATGAGCCCGCCGTCCCACGGCGGGCTCGCCGGCACCCAGTCGACGCACAGCAGGGTTCCTGCCGGCATCGACAGGCCCAGCTCTTCCCGGATCTCCCGTGTGCAGGCGTCCGCCGGTGACTCGTCCGGCTCCACCACTCCGCCGGGAATTTCCCACACGTCCTTGTAGGTCGGGTGGACCACGAGCACCCGGCCGGTCTGGTCGCGGAGGACAACGCCAGCTGCTGCGCGGACCCGCGTCACGCTGGCGATGTAGGAAAGGTCCAATTCGGTCTGCGACTCGGCCACCCGACCGACCCTACGGGCTGACTGGGCCGCCCAAGCCGGATGGATCGGGTCAGGGCCCTGGCTGATGGTCAACACCCGGCCGGAGCTATTTTCGTGTACGTGGGCGGTGGTCGCTCGCTGGGTGCTCTGCGGCTGACATCGAAGACGGCGAGGGGTGCAGGTGGGCGACGAGAGGCTCGGCGACGGAGGTTTCGGGTCCGGGTTCGACCTGCTCGTCACCCCCGACGCCCGGTTCACGCGGATGCTGCGGCGAGACCTGCGACGGACCAGTCATGTTTATGTCATCGCAGGCCTGCTGCTGTCGATCACGAGCCTCGGTACGTTCATGGCCGACGGCCCCTGGCTCCTCGCCGGGCTGTTCGGCCTTCCGTTCGGGGTGCTCTGGTGCTTTGTGGGGCTGATCAACGGCACGCTGTACCTGCGACGTAACCCTGAGATGCTCGCGCCGCAGCGGTACGCGTTCACCGGGTCGGCCATCGAGTGGCACACCGCCCACATGTCACTGCGGTTGCCGTGGACGGCGATCAGGCACGTCAGTCGGACGCGGGAGGCGTACCGGCTGGACTGTGCGGACCGGCATCCGCGGTACCTGTGCCGGACGACATTGACTCCGGCCGAGGACGGGCAGATAGCCGCGTACCTCGACGAGCGGCTGGCGGCGCGACTGGCCGCCGCGACGCCCGTGCCCTCGATGACGCCCAATGGTGGCGGCGAACGCGACCCCTCGCGGGCTTGACCTGCGGAGCGTTGTCCAACCTGCGTGCTCCCGCCGGTGACAGATCGCTCACCGGCAGAGCCGATCGACCGCTACCACGAGTGGCAGCGCTGTGGTCACAATGACGTCATGCGGAAAGCTGATCATGCCGACGCCGTGAGGCACCGCACGCGCCGCCGCGCGAGGCGAAGGTCAGCTTCTGGGAGCTCGTTGCCGGCACCCTCGGTCACGCACCTTGCGGCTGCGATTCAGGCAGGACGGTGACCCAGTCGACACATGACCGTCCCCGCGTCCTCGATCCGGCCCGAATCTCCGCGGTATACCGCACCAGGTTGCTGGATACCGGGCCGGAAGTGGCGTTCGACCGACTGACGGGCCTGGCGGCGACGCTGCTGGGCACCCCGTTCGCCTTCGTGACGCTGGTCGACGAGACGCGGTCTTTCTGGAAGAGCTGCACTGGAGTGGCCAGCACCGACCTTGCTGACCGACAGAACACCGTGCAGCAGTCGTTCTGCCGGTACGTCATCGAGGCTGACGCCGAGCTGATCGTGGACGACGCCCGCGTCGACCCGCGTACCGCTGACAACCCGTCCATCGAGCTGATGGGAGTGGCCGCGTGGGCGGGCTTCCCGGTGCGCTCCCCGGACGGCCACGTGCTGGGCACCTTCTGCGCCGTCGACACCTCGACCCGCCACTGGACTTCCCACGACATCCAGGTTCTCAAGACGCTCGCGCTTGCGGCAGCCGGCGAGATCGCACTGCGGGAAGCCGTTGAGGACGCGGAGACGGCGACCATCCTCGCGCAGGCCGCGACGACCCGGGCCAACGAGGCGACCGCCGACGCACGGGCCGCCGCCGACCAGGCGCAACAACTGGCCGACACGCTCCAGGAGAGCCTGCTTCCCCCACACCTGCCACCCGTGCCGGGCGTCGAGATTGCCGTGCGCTACCGACGTGGCGCTGGTGGCACCGCCGAAGTCCTCGGTGACTTCTACGACGTCTTCCCGTCGGCGCGCGACACCTGGGCTGTTGTCGTGGGCGACGTCTGCGGCAAGGGTCCGCAGGCGGCCAAGACTACCGCGCTGGCCCGCTACACGCTGAGGGCGACCGCGGGGCGCCTCATCACCCCGAGCCGTAACCTCGCCGCTCTCAATACCACCCTGCGTGCCTGGCAGACCAGGGATCCCCGCTTCCTCACCGCCGCCTACGCCACCCTGCGTCCCCACTCCGTGGGAATCAGCGCCCAGATCAGCTGCGCCGGGCACGAACCCGCCCTGATCCGCCGCGCTGACGGCCGAGTGGAACCCTTTGGCCATCACGGCGTGGCTGTCGGCCTCATCGACCAGCCCGTCCTACGGGACCAACGCACCGTGCTACGCCCCGGCGACAGCCTCATCCTCTACACCGACGGTGTCACCGAAGGTCGCCGCGCCGACAACCGTGCCCTGTTCGGGGTCGAGCGACTCAATGAAGTGCTCGCGGACACCGCGGCCACCTCCGCCGGTCAGCTCGTCGACGCGGTCGACAACGCCGTCACCGCGTTCACCGCCGGTCACGTCCACGACGACACCGTCATCCTCGTCGTCCACCTTCCCGCCAGCGCGTAAGGGTTCAGGGCGCTCGCCTGGGGCATCGTGCACTGAGCAGGCCACGTCATCCAGCACCAGTCGGACCCTGCCGGGGAGTCACCGTGCGCGACATGAACACCAACCAGTCCCATCTGCAGCGCTTTCGGACGACCGACGTCGAGGAGGCACACGACTTCTTCCGCACCGCGCTTGTGGACCTCCAGGTGCGGTTCAGCAAGCCAGGACCCGAGGGCGCTCTGCTGGACACCAGAGTGGCCGCTCTGGACGACCTGACCGTGCAGCGACTGCACTATTCCGTGGGCACCCTGGTGCAGACCGAGCCCAGCGCCGACCTGAACATCAACGTGATGCTCGACGGGCACTTCGTCATGGAAGACCGTCGTGACCGCTTTCCCGTCAAGGCCGGCGGCGTCGTGCTCCAACCCCCGGACCGACCGCTGACCGTCACGTTCCGCGGTGTGGACGTCCTGACGGTGCGCCTGCCGCGATCGCTGATCGAGGACGCCGCCCGGGAAGTTGGCGTCGACGCTGCGGGTCTTCGCTTCGGCGACGGCCGCCCCAATACCGACGTGTTGGCCCGCCACTGGTCACAGACCGTGGCGTACGTCTGGCAGTCGCTGCGGTCCGGGTCGGACGTCGCGAACAACCGACTGATCGTCGCCCACCTCCGCCAGCTGCTGGCCAGAGCGGCGTTGACCACCTTTTCCAACGCCACGCAGGACGGCGACGTGAACGCCGGATCGCGCCGGGTCGCACCGGCGACACTACGACGGGCCATGGCGTACGCCGAGGCGCACGCCGACCGCGGCGTCACCGTGACCGACCTGGCTGCCGAGGCCCGCCTGAGCGTGCGTGCCCTACAGAACGCCTTCCGCCGGCATCGTGACACGACCCCGTCGCAGTACCTGCGCCAGGTCCGCCTCGACCGTGCCCACCGCGACCTGCAGGCCGCCGATCCGAGCACCGGAGCGACAGTGGCGGCAATTGCGGCACGCTGGAACTTCACCCATGCCGGACGCTTCAGCACCGACTACCGCCGGGCCTACGGCCACAGCCCCGGCCGGACGCTGCACACCTGAGCCGGTGGCGCGTTGCGGTGCACGAGGGGGACAGGCGCGGCGTTGATCGGGCAGCCCGGGTGGTCGAGAATCGATGCGTGGAGGACGTGGATCTCTCACAGGACTGGGTGTCACTGCTGGGTCACCTCGACCGGCAGGTGTCTTCCGGGCGGCTCTCGCCGGACACGGCGGCGCTGTCCGAGCTGATGGACATCTACCAGGTCCCGGGGGTCAGCATCGCCGTCGGGCACGTGAGCGGTGCGGTGTGGGCAGCGGGGTACGGCGTCACGGATGGTGAGACGTCGACGCCGGTGACCGCGGGCACCGCGTTCGCGGCCTGTTCGATCAGTAAGCATGTCGCGGCGTTCGGCGCACTGCTGCTGGTCCAGGATGGTGTCCTGGAGTTGGACGCCGACGTCGACGAGTACCTCACCTCGTGGCACCTGCGCGACCGCGCGGGCCAGAAACCGGCAGTCACGGTACGACAGCTGCTGGCGCACACCGCGGGGTTGTCCGACACCTGGTATCGCGGCTACGCCGAGGGTCGCACCCCCTCACTGTTGCAGCTCTTGGAGGGCAGTGGCTCCACGAACACTCCACCGGTGCGGTCGACCCTCTTGCCGGGCAGCCGTTTCCGCTACTCGGGCAGCCACTACTCGGTGCTCCAGCAGTTGCTGGTGGACGTGACCGGGACCCCGTTCGAGGCACTCCTGCGATCGTTGGTCCTGGAGCCGGTGCCCATGGTCGACAGCAGCTTCGACCAGCGGTTTCCGCACCAGCAATCACGTCCGGTGGCTCGTGGTCATCATGGTGGCGGCACTGGGGTTCCGGGCGGTTGGCGAGTGCAGCCGGAGCTGGCGGCGGCCGGGCTGTGGAGCACACCGACCGACCTGCTCCGGCTCGACCTTGAGATCGCCCGGGCGGCCTCGGGGGACTCGAAGCTGCTCGGCCGGGACCTGGCCACCGAGATGTGGACACCGCAGATTCCTGGCGGTGCCTACGGGCTCGGCACCGAACTCGCCGACCGGCCTGGTTGTCGGCGTTTCGGGCACACCGGGTTGAACGTCGGCTATACCTGCTTCTCCTACGTGTGGCCGGACAGCGGCATCGCGGTCGCGGCAATGACCAACTCGGAGGACGGGTGGGAGCTGCTGACCAGCGTCCGCGCCGCCGCGGACCGTCGGTACGCCACCGAGGTCACCGCCGCGCCGCTCGGTGACGTGGCGGGTCGCTACGCCCTTCGCGACGACTACCCGATCGACATCGCGGTCAGCGACGGTCACCTGACCTTCTCCGCAGCCGACCAGCAACCGGTCGTCCTGCTGACGGCCCCAGGTGGCCTCTACCTGCACCCGGGTCTCGATCTGGAAGTCCGGTTCGTGCAGAGCAGCGACCAGCACCGCATCCTGGAACTGCGGCAGGAGGGAGTCACACAGACCGCGACGAAACAGGATGGGTGAGTGTCTGTGGCGGTCCTGCCGAGGTGGCTCGATCACCCTGCGTCTATTAACGGTTGCCATGAGTGGCGCATGGGCGTGTGCGGTGTCCTCGGTTTCCGACCACTACAATCCGAGGCCTGTGGTCGGCGCATCCGGTTGTGTCGACGAGCCCGGCGTCAAAAAGCGGCGCAGGTCCCGGCTCCCTCACGCGCTGAGGAAAGCCTGCAGCGACCTGCGCATCGGCTTGTCCAGCGGATTCAAGCTGCTGTGCCCTTTTCAAGGGACGTCATCCGTGGCCGATCAGCAACCCCTGGACCCCGCGCACGCCTTCGCCGAGCTCGGCCGGATCAAACTGGACGAGACCGACCTCGAAGGCGTCCTGCAGCAGGTTGCGAACCTCGCCAGACGGACCATCGCCGGCGTCGACGAGGCGTCGGTGACCCTGATCCGGGGCAGGAACGCGCACACCGCCGCGTTCACCGGCGACCTCGCCCTCACCCTGGACGAGCGCCAGTACGAGGAGGGCGGCGGGCCCTGCCTGGAGGCGGCGGCCACCACCGCTGTCGTGTCGGTGCCCGACCTGACCCGTGAGCAACGCTGGCCGCACTACACGCCGGCAGCCCTCAAGGCCGGGGTACGCAGTTCCCTGTCGGTCGGCCTGCCCGTCCAGGAGACGGTCACCGGAGCGCTGAACATGTACTCCACCAAACCCGACGCGTTCGACGACGAGGCGATTGTGCTCGCCCAGACGTTCTCCGGCTACGCCGCGGTCGCGCTCGCCAACGCCCACCTGTACGACGCGACGGCCACCTTGGCGCAGCACATGCAGGCAGCCATGGAGTATCGCGCGGTGATCGAGCAGGCCAAGGGCGTCGTGATTGCCGAACGACGCTGCAGCCCCGACGAGGCGTTCGCCATCCTGAGCAAGATGTCCCAGGACACGAATCGGAAGCTCCGCGACGTCGCCGCGAGCCTGGTCGAGAACAAGTACCGCCGCACCCAGCCGTAGACGACGGTCGAGTTGCGGGTGCCCACGCCCGACTGTTTGACCGTGGGCACCCCCGGGCCCGCGCGGCAAGGCCCGAGCGGGACCGGCATCCTGCACACAACCGCACGTCACGCGGGGCCGCTACCGCACCGGAGAGCGCTGTTCGTCCGCCGCGAATGTCGTGCGTATCGTGGACAGTCGAGGCACCGAGCACCCGGCTGAAGGTGGCCTCGCCCGTAAGGCCTGGTCTCGGTATGAGTGTCGACGACACCCTTTACTCCGGCGCCCACTGGCAGCGCTTCGCCACCACGGACTCCGACGAGGCGATCGACTACATCCGGCGGGCGTACATCGATGTCACGGTCCGGACGTCGAACGACAGCGACAGGGAGTTCGGCCTGCGCACGATCGCCACCGAACTCGGCGACGTCAGCATGTCCCGGCTGTCCTACTCGACGCACAACCGGGTGGAGACCGCACCGGACGGCGACCTCAACATCTCTCATGCGATACGTGGCCGCTATGCCCTGGTCAAGGACAAGGAGGAACACCGGCTCAGACCGGGTGACGTGTTCCTGCTCCTGCCGGACGACTCCCTGGGCATCGACTTCGACGATGTCGACGTGTTCGCCACGCGGCTGCCGCGCGCGTTGCTCGAAGAGGCCGCCGGCACGCCGGACGGCTTCAGCGGTGCGGACCTGCGCTTCGAGAGCACCCGGCCGATCTCGGCTGAGCTGGGCCGCCACTGGTCGGCAACCGTCTCCTACGTCACCCACAGCATCCTGTCCGACCCCATCCTGGTGGCGAATCCGCTCGTCACCGCACAGGCACGCCAGCTCCTGGCGCAGACGGCACTCGCGGTGTTCCCCAACACCAGCCTGGACGCGCGCCTGGACCCGGGCGGCGGCGTTCCTCCTCGGGCGTTACGGCGGGCGATCGCCTACGTCGACGACACCGCGGACCGGCCGGTCACCGTGGCGCAGATCGCCGCCGCGGCCGGCGTGCATCCCCGCGCACTCCAGCTCGCGTTTCGCCGTCACCTCGGCACCACACCGACGAGCTACGTCCGCACGGTCCGTCTCGACCGTGCACACCGCGACCTCCAGAACGCCGACCCGAGCACCGGCGTCACCGTCACGGTGATCGCTCACCGGTGGGGCTTCACCCACCTGGGCCGATTCAGCGCCGACTACCGGAGCGCCTACGGCGTCAGCCCGAGCCAAACCCTGCGAGTCTGAACCCCGAGCCGTCGCAGATCCGATCGTGTCGTTCCGACCCGTCAGCGCTGATCGGCCACGTTGCCGGCACCCGAAGGCGCCGGCAACGCCTGCGTCAGTTGGCGTGGGTCAGGCGCGTGGTGATGCGCAGACCCGTGAGGGTGTCGTTCAGCCACGGCACCCGCTCGCGGTGCAGCCCGGCGGTCATCTGGTCCGCCCAGATCTCGTACCGATGCGTCAGCGCGGTGGCGCGCGACCGCGCGCTGGTGACCAGGCAGTCGCCGAGCGGGTCCCCGGGCAGGTTGGACGAGTCGACCGCGGGCTCGCAGGGCAGCTTGAGACTGACCTGGTCGCGCAGCGGGCGGCTGGGGTCGAGCGAGCACGGTGGCGGCCCGCAGAGCGCGTAGTTCCCGCCGGCCTTCGCGTAGGCGTTGCCGACCTTGGCGTCCGTCGGCATGTTCACCGGGAGCTGGTACTGCCCGAACAGGTTCGCGGACAGCACGTCGTCCGAGTCGAGGGCGTTGGGCAGACCCAACCGGGTGTACGCCTGGAGCAGCCGCGCGGAGGTGTTCATCTTCTTCAGCGCGCTCGGTACCGGCCCGCTGACCTGGGTGCTCAGGTCGCGTACCCGGTCGTAGAGGGACTTCTGTCGGGCTTGCAGGAAACCGCGCAGGGTGGGAGTGAGCGAGGCGTCCAGGGCCGTGTTGTTCACGGCCGTCGCGCCGCTCGCGAAGGCGTACCGGCCGGACGGCCACTTCTGGGTCAGGGCCTGTTCCGGCGAGGTCTGGCTGCTGCAGTTGAAGAACTCGCAGTAGGTCTGGTAGACCTGCTCGTCCGGCCAGGTGTAGTCGGCGGTGCGCGAGTTCTGCCAGGCCGTGGACGAGTTGAGCCGGAACCGGCTGTGGATCTGCAAGCGCAGCTTGCCGTAGGCGCGGATCACGTTCCCGTTGTCCGTCACTCGCGTGGGGACCCAGCTCGGCGTGTAGCAGTAGCCGACCTCGGGCAACTCCCGTACGCCCGCCGGCGGCTCGCCGAGGCGCGGCGTGTACGCGTACTGGAGCGTCTGCACCATGTTCGACATCAGTTCGTAGCGGACGTTGCTGGGTCGGTCGATCTGCCGGGAGCCCTCACACGCCGGCACCGTCGCCTCGTCTGCCTTCGCCGGTGCCGGGGCGAGCGCCTTGTCGGTGTCCCAGAACAGGTCGTAGTTCTTGGGCATCTTCACCTGCACGCCATTGGCGTCGGGCTCCCAGCGGGCCTGGATCTCGTTGGTCCGGAAGGAGGCCAGCGCGGTCGACAGCTCGTTGGTGGCGGCGACGTACTCGTCGATCAGCCCTCTGATCAGGCTGTTGGCGTTGCCGTCGACCGGCCGACCGAAGCTGGCCGCGAGGTCCGCGATGCGGGTGCCCTCCGCCTCGATCTGCGCCGCGCGGCTGGTGCTGACCTGGGCGGCGTACGTCGGGTTCTGCAGCGACAACATGGAGTACGCCTGCGCGCCGAGGTTCCACACCGTCGGGTTGCCGACCGGCGTCGCCGGTTCGACCATCGACGGGTCACGCCCGCTGGCCACCCGAGCCAGGTAGTTGATCGACCGGGCCTCGCCGAAGCTGTTGAGAACGGTGGTCGGGTCGAGCGCCGGGTTGTCGGCGTCGGTCCTGGGCACCACGAAGGCGCTGCCGCTGGCCAACTGCGTGGCGGTCAGGTGGAACTCGTTCTCCGGGCCGACGAACTCGCCGTACGTCGGGATCGGTTGGCCGAAGTTCTCCCGGTAGCCGATGTACTGGTTGATGTCGGCGCGGGCGTCGTGCAGGGTGGCGTCGCCGATCGCGGCCAGGACGGTGGCGGCGATGTCCTCCAGGCGGAGGCCGAGCTGGGCGACCTGCTGCTGGACGAGGGTGATCTGCGCGGTGTTGCCGGCGATCGCCGCGTTCAGTTTGTCGAACTGGGCCATCATGTTCGCGTACACCGTGTTGATCTGAGCCTCGACCCGCGCGAAGCTGGCGCGCATCTCGTTGCCGAGGGCCCGCACCTCGTCGCGCAGTGCTTTGACCTGGGCGAGGATCTGCGCGTCCAGTGACGGGGCGCTGCTGCCGAAGAGCCCGACGATCGACATCACGGCACCGAAGATGTTGCCGGTCATCGCCAACGTCGCGGTGCTGAAGATCGAGCCGGCCAGGCCGCGCCCCGCGATCGCCGCCGCGTACTTGGAGATGGCGCTGATCGTGGTGAGGACCGCCTCGCCGATCACCTTGGACTTCTTGCCGGCGTCCGGGTCGGCGAACCCGATGATGGTCGACACCATGCCCACCCCGGCCTTGACGTCGGAGATCGTCTGCTGCCGTGCCTTGTCCCGGTCCTCGGCAGCCTTCCTGGCCGCCGCGGTGCACTCGGCGCTCGGCGGCCCCTCCGGGGGACACTTGCGGTTGTTCTCGCCGATCTCGAGGCGGATCTCCAGGCTCAGCCCGAGCAGTTGCGCGTGCAGCGAGGCGAGCTGCTGCTTGGCCGCCGCGACGTACGCCACCGGATCGTTCCGCAGCGCCAGGATCGCGTCGAGGTCCACGTGCGAAAGGCCGGGATCCTGCGTGAGCTCCTCGTAGGTGTTGGTCACGTCCAGTCCGACCGGCGCACCGAGCACGGTGTTCCAGGCGGTGGCGACCGACGCGTTGGCCGCGCCCGCCTGTCGGACCGCGGACCACACGGCGGCGAGGGCGTCGTCACGGCCTCGCAGCCACTGGGCGGTCCGCAGCGCGCCGGAGGCGAGTTCCTCGCGGGTGTCCCACGGTTCGACCGTCCTACCGATCACGGCCCCGACCAGACCGGTGATCTCCGGCGAGGTGCGGGTGTCACCGCCGGGCGCGCCGAGCAGGATGTCGACGGACCTGAGCAGGAGGTCCTGCTCGGGCACCAACAGGTCGTACGCGGTCAGCGAGCTGTCGAGCAGCTGCTGGCGCGCCGTGAGCTGGGTCTGTGCCTGACCGGCCGTGGCGTTCGGGTGCAGCCGGTGCCACTGGACGAACTCGGCGGACAGCACGACGGCCTTGATCCGATCGGCGCCCTGGAAGTGGATCTCGGCAACCTGGCCGAAGGCGCGGTCGGCGAGCGCCGCCTGAGGAACGGGGACGGGGACGGGGACGGGATCGGCCGAGGCGGGTTCGCCGAACAGGACACCTGCCGCGGTGACTGCCATCATCGCCACCACAGCAGTCCCGCGCCTCGTACGCGTGGAACGTTTGATTGTCATGTCGCGAACGTATTGAGCACCCGGAAAGGGCCCTGAAACCGCGCTGACGCGCGCAGTTCAGCGATGCGGGGCCTACCCCGGGCCGGGGGCCACCCCGGCCCTCCGGGGATCCTTCGTGGCGTTGCCCGGTCCACGCTGGGTCGGCGGCTCGGGCCGGTGCTCGCTCACGGTGGTCGCGCTGCCGCTGCGCTCGGCGACGAGCCGTGCCACCTCGTCGATGGTCTGCTGGGACAGGTAGCCGGTCGACGGCCGTGACCACCAGTTCCGTCGCCACCAGACGAGGTGCCGCCGCCAGAGGGGAAGGCGTCGGTCCTCGCTGCGGCGCCGCTCGGCGCCGACGATCAGCTCGTCGAAGACGAGCAGCGCGTCGTCGGTGCAGCGGACGCGCTGGCGTCGAAGGCGATTCGCCAACAGGCGGAGGCCGTTGTCGGAACGCAACCGGCGGACCAGCTGCCACATCATGTCGGTGTCCAGCGCGGTCTGTTCGGCAACTGCCGACACGCGTCGACGATCGGCCCACTCGTACCTGAGGTAACTGACGACGAACCACACCGTGAACATGCCGGTCAGGGTGTAACAGACCCAGGCCAGGACGGCCGAGGCACCCGGATGGACCGTCTCCATCCACAGTGCGGCCCTGAGCGCCAGGGGCACGACCGCGACGAGAGCGGCCATCCAGGCGACCGCCCTGACCCGTTGACGCCACCCGGTCCGTGCGACCGCGACGACGGCGTGCGGGATGACGATCAGTGGAAGGAACGGCCAGGCGGCAAGCCGGGTGGTGGCACCCCAGGCCACCGCGGCAACCGCCGCCGCGGGCCAGACCACCGCGTAGAGGAGCGCGAGGAGGAAGAGCAGACCCCAGAGCGTGTGCCCGGTGGCCGGTTCCGGTAGCCCGGACTCCCGGTACAGGGCGATGCCCAACCCGACGAACAGGGCCAACACTCGGACCCCGGCAGAAAAGGACGCGCCGAACGTCCAGGTGACCGGTGGCAGCGTCCTGGACCGCGCTCTGGACCCCCACAGGTCAAGCAGCCAGAACCCGCCGGTGAGGCCGATGGCGGTCAGGCCTCCGGAGGCCCACCCCGTTCGTGGGCCCGCGCCCTGGAAGATCGCGCCGGCGACAAAGGCCAGGACGACGAGCAGGCCGGTCACCACCGGGCTCCATCTCAGCAGTCGTGCGGCGCGTAGCTGTGGCGTGGGCTCGTGCAGCCGGGACAGCTGCGCGCGAACGGTGGGCCAAGTGAACAGCAGGCGCCCCTGGGCGGCCTGGTCGATCAGCGCCATCCGGAGATGGCGACCGAGTCGCGCCGACACCACCGGCAGTCGCCCGGCGTACCGGTAGGCGGCGTCCCGCAGCAGCATGCTCTTCGACGCGAACGACTCCTCCAGGATCGTCCGGGCCGTGGGCGGCTCGGCGAGGAGCGTCGCGTGCACCGCCCACAGCTGGTAGTGGCGGCGCTGGGACGACCAGGCCGCAGTGAGCAGCGTCGTCACCGTGGCCCGGATCGGGGCGGGTACGTCCTCGGGTCGGCCGGCGAGACCGGTGTCCAGGAGGTCCAGCAGGTGCAGGCTGTTGGGGGGCCACTGGAAGTCGAGCGGCTCGGCCGACACGGAGAGCGTCTCGGCGCCGTGGGCGAGCATCCTGCCTGCCGCCGCGACCAGGGCCGTCACCGCCTCGCCGTCCTGCGTCTGGAGCAGGGCCACGGCGGTCTCCCGCCACCTGCCGTCGAGGAGCAGGGCCTCGGTCGGCACCCGGTCCGGTTCCCGGATCACCACGCAGGTGGCGAAGTACTCCTGGAACCGACGGTGGGCGAAGGTGAAGAGGGCGTCGTCACCAGGGCTCCCGCCTTCCGGTGACTGTGCCAGCTTCACGTACTCCAGGGCGTCCAACAGCCGGTGCAGCCGAGCGGGGTCGATCGGTCTGCCGCCGACCCGGGTGCCGTCCAACAGTCGGGCCACCTGCCCGCGCGAGGGGCTGAGCCCGACGCCGAACTCGGCGGTCAGCCGAAACGCGATCTCCTCGGCGACCTGCCGCAGCTCGTCCGGGTCCACGGCGTAGCGCTGGCCGAGCCGCTCCCGGTCCCCCTCCAACCGGCGTCGGACGAACGTCTCGAAGATCGCGTGTGAGGAGTTCGGAAAGGCGCCGGTGGCCCGGACGTGCTCGCACAGCAGGCCGAGCAGCATCGGGTTGCCGGACAGCCGGGTCACCATCGGGTCGGCGCCGGCCAGGGCGGCGTACACCTGCCCCTCGGTCTCCGGTGTCAGGTCCGCCTTGCGGATCAGCTCGCGCTTCTGGCGCTCGGTCAGGCGCTGGACGGTGAACCGGGGCCAGCCGAAGCGGCGCGGGCCCTTGAACTCGCGGGAGGCGATCACGCCGGGGCTGACGTTCATGCCGTGCAGGAAGTCGTAGAGGGCGTCGGCGTAGCGGCCCACGGTGGCGTCGAGTTCGGTGGCGGTGAGCACCTCCGGGATCTCGTCGAACGAGTCGAACAGGAACAGCCAGGTGCCGTCGCGCATCCCCGGGGTGAACTCGTCGGCCAGGAACTGCTCGACGTCGCGGCTGTTGACCCGGTTGAGCTGATCCAGCACGAACGACCGGACCGTCTCCGCGTCCAGGCGTCCGTCCACCGGGCGCAGTTGCTTGAGGTTGACGTAGAGGGGGATCCGGCTGTCCAGCCGCGGGCGACGCATGGCTCTCTCGGCGAGCGCCCGCGCCGCGTTGCGCATCGCCACGCTCTTGCCCGACCCCGGTTCACCCTGTAACACGATCAGGCGCTCACCACTGCGTTGCAGCGCCTTGGAGAGCGACTTCTCCCGCCGGAGGTCGTTGCGCCAACGGTGGAGCCGGCGGGGAACGAAGCGGTGCCGGCGGCCCTCCATCTCCACTTCGGCTTCCAGCCGGGCGAACCGGTGGTCGCGCCACTCCTCCCGCTCGTCGAGGCGACGCAGTTGACTCTCGACGTGATCGGCGAACAGCGCCCGCCGTCGCAGGCGTCGAGGGTCACGGCGCCGGTCCCGCCACCCCTTCAGAACCCGGACGACGAATGCCAGGCCGTGCAGGGCCGGCGCGAGCGAGAGCAGCGTCACCGTCGCCATCAACGCCCCGAACAACCAGGGGGCCCAGCCGGGCCGGCCGATGCCCAGACCGTCCAGCAGGAGGAGGAAGTACCTGTACAGGCTGGCCGAGCCTCCCGGATCCGGATCGTTCTGGCCCACGCGTGTCACCCCTCCGGACGGCGGCTGGGGCATCACGCTATCGATTCCGTGTCGGCATGACGGTCGGCAATGAGACACACGTCCGGTACGCGGCCGGCCCCGAGGGGCTGCGCCGGCACCTCTCAGATTCGTCGGACGATGCGCCAGGGGCCTGTTGTCCATCGTGGAGGCTCTGCCCGATCCGACCAGATTCGTGCATAGACCACCTCCAATTGCCGGTTGCAATGGTCAGACGTGTGACCTACGCTTTGCGAGAACATTTCGGAGCGATTGGCAAAAAGAGTGCGGTCGGGCGACACACGTCCCCGCCGGCCCTCAGTGGCGCGTCGCTGTTTCCGTACTCGTCGCCCGATGCGCAGGCACGTCCCTGTCGACGGCAATGAAAGGAACAGCACGTGAAGTCACCCGTATCCACCGCCCGAACGTCCCTGCTGGCGGTCGCGGCACTCGTCGCCGCGACGCTGCCGGCCGTGCTCACCCAGCAGATGCCGGCCTCGGCCGCAGTCCAGGCGACCTACTACGTGGCCCCGGACGGAAACGACGCCAATCCGGGAACGGTCCAATCGCCGTTTCGAAGTCTGGAACGCGCACGGGACGTCGTTCGTACGGTGAATACGAGCATGACCGGCGACATCAACGTGTATCTCCGCGGTGGCAGTTATCCGGTCAGCAGCACCGTCGAATTCGGGGCCGCTGACTCCGGCACCAACGGATACCGGGTCATCTACGGCGCGTACCCCAACGAGAAGCCGGTTCTCGACGGCGGTGTCCAGGTGACCGGGTGGACCCAGCACAGCGGCAACATCTGGAAGGCCCCGCTCGACCGTGCCAACAAGCTGCGGGCGCTCTACGTCAACGACAAGCGGGCGTCCATGGCCTCGAAGACGATCGGCTCGGCGGGCTGTCACGGCACATACGCCATCACGGCCGGCCAGGCCGCGTGGGCCTGGGAGTCAGGGTCGCAGTGTGACGGCGCCAGATACAGCCTCGCCGACTTTCCCGCCGTCGCCCGAAACCAGGACGACATCGAGATCGAGACCGGCACGACCTGGACCACGGCCATCGTGGGCGTCCGCCAGGTGACCACGACTTCCGACGGCGCGAACCGGGTCGCCCTGTTCCAGCAGCCGGGCGCGGCCATCGCCCAGGGCGCGTTCAACGGCAACGCCCAGGTCGGCGGCACCCACAAACTCATGAACGCCTACGAGTTCCTGGACACGCCCGGTGAGTTCTACTTCGACAAGGGCAGCCGGACCGTCTACTACTACAAGGCCAGTGCCGAGAACATGTCGACGGCGACCGTCTACGCGCCGAACAACGTGACCACCGTGCTGCGGGTCGCCGGCACCTCGACGACCAACCACGCGCGCAACATCACGTTCTCCGGCCTGACGGTGCGCCACTCCGACTGGAACCTGTTCAACGTCGCCGGCTCGTCCTTCAAGCAGGCGCAGCAGGGCAACCTCGGCGCCCAGGTGTACGCCAAGGGCAACTTCCACGTCTACCACTACCGCAACGTGGACGTCACCCCCGGCATCGTCCAGGTGCAGAACGCCGACGGCATCCTTCTGCAGCGCAACCGGATCGAGCACACCGGCGCCGACGGGATCAACATGGTCAACGACGTGCAGGGCACGCAGTTGATCGGCAACCACACCAACGACATCGCCGGGTCCGCCATCACCGTGGGCCATCCCCAGCACGTCTACATCGGAGACGGCACGTCGACCAACCGGGAAAAATACTCCGCGCAGGTCGAGGGGCTGCCGAAGAACATCGACATCAGGAACAACTATCTGTACGACAGTGCCGTGCTGTTCAACGGGCACAGCCCCATCTCGGCGTACTTCGCCGACACCCTGACCATCCAGCGCAACCGGATCGAGAAGACCCCGTGGTCCGGCATCACCCTCGGCTGGGGCTGGTGGAACTTCGACGGGTCGTCGGGCTCGATCGTGCCCAACCGGCCCACCACGACGGCGAGAAACAACACCATCAGCCACAACCACATCATCGACACGGTGCAGCGGCTGAGTGACACCGCGCCGATCTACACGCTGGGCAGTCAGCCGGGGACCACGATCACCAACAACTATCTCCAGGGCGTGCCGTCGGGCCACAAGTACGGGCTGCACCCGGACGAGGGGTCGGCGTTCATCACGTTCCGCGACAACGTCCTGAGCATCGACAAGAACGTCACCTGGATGATCAACTCCGACGACTTCGGTCGGAAGCACGACCTGAGCATCACGCAGATCTACGGCCCGATCAACAAGGTCTCGAACAAGTTCCTGCCGAACAGCACGGTCAGCGACATCCTCGTCTCGTCCGACTATGTCTGGCCGGCGGCGGCGTACGGCATCGCCGCGAACTCCGGGCTTGAGGACGCGTACCGGGACATCATCCCGGCGAGCAGTTTCTCCGCGCCGAACTACGTGCTGCCGGCCAGCACGTTCGTCACCAGTGCCACGGCGTCGATCCCGATCCGGAGCATCGGCGACGCCACCAGGTCGGTCTGGCTGGCTCCGTCCGGCACGACCACCTTCACCGCCGGGGCGACGATGTCCCGGGCGGCCGGCAACGCCACGTCCATCGCCGTGCCGACGACTCAGGGCGAGTACCGGCTCTACGTCGTCGACGCACAGGGCAACCGGTCGGCCGAGTCGACCTCGATCGTCCGACAGCAGCAGGGCGGTGGCGGCGGGACGGGCAACGGACAGCTCGTGGGTGGCCAGTCCGGCCGCTGCGTGGACGTGCCCAACTCCACGACCACCAACGGCACCCAGGTGCAGCTCTGGGACTGCTCCACCGGCGCCAACCAGCGCTGGACCTACACCTCCGGCAAGCAGCTGACCGCGTCCGGCAACAAGTGCCTGGACGCGTCCGGGAACGGCACGGCCAACGGCACCGCGGTCATCATCTGGGACTGCCATGGCGGGCTCAACCAGCAGTGGAACGTCAACACCAATGGCACCGTCACGAACGTCCAGTCCGGGTTGTGCATCGACGCCTTCGGCGCCGCCACGGCCAACGGCACGAAGGTCATCCTGTGGTCCTGCAACGGGGGCGCGAACCAGCAGTGGAGTCTGCGTAGCTGACAGTCACACCGGGGCCGGGCCGACCCGGCTCGGCCCCGGGCCACCTCACCGCACCCAGCGGACGCGCTCCTCGACCCCGCGGAGCGCCTTTCTCCACAGCGTGCTGGCCTGCGAACCCTCCAGCGACCCGAGTCGGCGACGCGCTCCCCATCCGGCGACTGGTCTGTCCACGCTCCGGAACAGGTCGTCGAGCTCATCCAGGGGTGAGCCCACGGTCAGCAGCCCCAGCACCTGGTCAACGTCGAACGCCTCCGAGATCTCGCGGATGACGTCCCGGCTCGCGATGAAGAGTGCCGGGACCCACTGGAACGGTGGGAACCGCAGACTGTGCAGGACGAGGTCGAACTCGTAACGGTGTTCGTCGTCGGGCTCCGCCGCAGGGTCGTTGATTCGAGCCAGGAGGCCCTCCCAGCCTGGTATGTCACCCAAACCGTGGCCCTCGGTCCGTTTCAGATACTGACGCATCGACGCCATGGACCGGAACAGGAGCAGATGTTCCTCAGCCCCGGGGAACGCCGCCTCGGTTCGCTGGTCGTCGAAGTAGGCGCGAAGGGTGTAACCCGTGTCGCCGGAGCGAAGAGCGATGGCGATCGGGTGGACAGTCGAGGTGTCGCCCCACGGCGTACCCCGCTGGCGACGCACGATGGCAAATCTTGGATGCGTCCACCGCGCCCTGGGGTGCTCGCGTTCGCGGGTTTCGCGCTCGCGATCCTGGCGTTCCTTGCGCTGGCGCTCGGGATCGGGTCGTTCCCGGGCCGCACGCTCGCGATCCTGACGTTCGCGATCCTGACGCTCGCGGGCCTGACGTGCACTGGCCTGGCGATCACTGTCCTGGCGGGCCCGGGCCTGCCGTTCGCGCTCCTGCTGCTCGCGGGCCTGACGTGCGTGGGCCTCGCGCGCATGGCTTTCCGTCAGGTGCTCGTACGCCGCGTTGATCTGCTGCATCTGCCGGGTGACCTCGTCGCGGACGCTCGCCGGGCTCGACTGGTGTCGGTCCGGATGCCAGATCTGCACGAGAACGAGGTAACGCTCCCGGATCTCCGTGACCGTCGACTCGCGGGTCACTCCGAGGACGGTGTAGGGATCCTGGCCGTCAGGGGGCATGACATCCCCCGGATCCCGTGAATGATCGGGTCACGCCCACCACGGCGATGGTAACAGCACCGTTCGATGCGTCGATCCGGGCGGCAACGCGAGTGCCGGTCTACCGCCGCTACTTCTGGTAACCGTAGTTGTCGCAGGTCCTGCGGCCCAGGACGCAGTTCTTCGTGCGCTTGTTCATGGTGGTGACGTCCCACATGACGAAGGCGTCACCGTGCATCGACGAGGCGCTCTTACCCTCCTTGTCCGAGGAGAGGTAGTAGCCCGCCGGGGTGCCCTTCGCCGGGTACTGGATGTCGAAGGTGATCGCCGGGATTCGGACCGGGTGGCTGCTCGGGCAGGCGTTGCCGCTGCCGTACGCCACATGGTCCTTGTGGTTGGGGCTGTCCAGGTGCTTGCCGTCCCAGCAGTCCGGGAACTGCATCATGAAGTGCAGCGTCGCGTCGCCGCCGCAGATGGGCCAGTTGCCGTTGGTGCTGCGGGCGATGCCGTCCAGGTCGCCGGGTCCGTAGAAGGCGCAGTAGAACTGGCCGGTCGCGCCGCGCGGTGTCGGCTTCTTCTTCTTGGCGTCGCCGGAGATCATGCGCAGGCCGTTGGGCATCGGCATCTGACCGGTCGAGTTCTTCGCGAGGGAGCGGTAGTAGACCCGGAAACCCGTCGTCTCGACCGGTTTGCCGGTCGCGTTGTCGTAGAGCGTGGGCACCCAGTAGGCGGAGTGGTCCTGGACGGGCTTGCACGAGGTGGCCGTGAACTTCGTCAGGTCGCCCGCGACGGTGTTCGCGTCGACGGCCTTGTTGCCGACGAAGGAGTGCATGTGTGAGGCCCCCGGGAGGCCGGGGGCGACGATCGGGTCGTCCGGCAGTCGGTGGCTGTACTGGCAGTCCGCCCGGAACTCCGGGAGGTTGCCCACACCGGCCGGAACGGGATCGATCTTCAACGCCTTGTACGCGTCGGCCTGCGCCGTCCACGCCGCCCGGTCGACGGGCACCCAGCCGGTGGCGGGAATCTTCGGCGCGGCAGAGGCCGACGGCGACGCGGACGTCGACGGGGTCGCCGAAACCGTCGGCGTCGCGGAGCCGGAGGACGACGCGCCGAGCGGCCCGGTCGGTGTCGCCGACGTCGACGTGTCCTCGAGGGCGTTGGCCGCCTTCGACGGCTCCGGCTGCGCCTCACCGCTGCCCAGGTACACGCCGCCGGCCGCGACGACGAGCGCGACGGCCGCGCCCGCGGCCACGCCCAACCTGGTGCGGGTGAACCAGCTTGGCGGGCGGTGGCGGGACGGCGGCGGACTCGCGTCCGATTCGTGCGACGAGGCGTACGACACGGGTCACTCCCCACGAGCAGACGACAGGCTGACCCGGACGGCCACAGCCGCCGTAGCGTAGGTGCCCACCGCCCGTACCCGATAGGTTCTTAAACCTTCTTTAAAGTACGACGAGAGGGCTTCTCTCCGGAAAGCGGAGGTGCTGCCCGACGGCGAGTGGGTAATGGTGGGCGATGACCTCCACCTGGAAACCCCACGAGAAGCACGGTGGCCTGTCGAGCAAGGACAAGCGCGAGCTGCCGGAGACCGTCTTCGCGTTCCCCAGGGAGCGCAAGGAACCCATGACCGACGCGGGTCACGTCCGTAACGCCATCGCCCGCTTCGACCAGGTGCAGGGCGTCACCGACGAGGACCGGGACCAGGCCTTCCAGAACATCCTCGCCGCCGCCAAGCACTACGGCGTCGACGTCGCGGAGACCAACTGGCGCCAACTCGGCAAACTGCCGCACACCCCGAATCCCGCCCACTGAGGCACGCCCCCGCGATCCGGTCCTGCCGGATAGGTGTGCCTCCGGCGGGTAAGCGGCGCGAATGCCCGCGAAGCAGGAGCCGGCAGACCACCCCGACCCGGTGTCGAGCGGGGCGTCCCGGATCGACCGGACACTGGCCGGCCTGCGCGGCCGGCTGCGGCACGCGCTACGCACCCGCGCCTGGCGGGTACGCCTCTTCGGGCTGCTCGCCGTGCAGGCCGGCGTCGCGGCGTCGCTCGCCTGGTTCGTGGGAGCCCAGTTCCTGGACAACCCGGCCCCGGTCCTCGCGCCCACCACAGCGGTCGGCATCGTGGCCGCCTCGATGGGCACCCGCCTGCGGCGCACCGTCGAGCTGCTGGTCGGTGTGATCCTGGGTCTCGCCGTCGGTGACACGCTCATGCCGCTGTTCGGCATCGGCGCGTGGCAGACCGGTGTGGTCGTCGTGCTGGCGATCATCGTCGCCGTGCTGCTCAAGGGCGGCGGATCCCTGCTCACCCAGGCCGGCGGCACCGCGGTGCTGATCGCCACCCTGGAACCGCCCGTGCGTGAGCTGTCCGTCCCCCGCTTCGTCGACGCCGCGGTCGGCGGGCTCATCGGTCTGGCGGTCGGCCTGCTGTTGGTGCCCATCCACCCGCAACGCACGGTGCAGCGGCTGGCCGAACCGGTCCTCGACCCAGCCATCGCCGCCCTGCACAACCTGGCCGCGGCGCTGCGTGGCCGTGACCTTGGCGGCACCGAGCAGAGTCTGACCAACCTGCGGCTCCTCGGGTCACGGATGAACGCGCTGGACGAGGGACTCGGGGCTGCCCAGGAGGTGGTACGACTGGCGCCACTGCGGTGGCACCAACGCAGGTCCCTGGCCCGTTACACCCAGGCCGTCCGATATCTCGAACGCAGCCTCTACGGCTGTCGGGCCGTAGCGAGGAGACTCGCCAAGGCTCTTCGGGACGATGAGCCGATACCGGAGGAGTTCGTGGCGGCCATCGAGCTGCTGGCCACCAGCATGCAAACGTTGAGACACACCACCACTCCCGAGCGGGCGGAGCCACAGGAGGCGCGCCAGCAGATCCTGACCGCTGTCGAGCTGGTCGGAGAGGCGCAGGGGAAGGCCGCGCCGGACCCCACCCGCCCGCACACCCACCGGCTGGGCTACTCGGGAATGATCGCCGCGGGTGAGTTCCGCACGGCCGCCCACGACCTGCTCATCGCCAGCGGGCTGGACACCGACGAGGCGATGGCGCTCGTGCAGCGCACGTCGGATCGGGACGAGTGGGACTGAGGTCGGCGGGACTGCGGCGGCCACCGCCTACCGCTGAGCCGCCAGCCGCGCGACCTGCCGGGTCATCGCCTTCGCGCGGGTCTCCGGGGTGCGGGCCCTGAGCAGGGGCAGGATGACCGCGTACCGGGCGGATCTGCCGAGCTGGTCGAACGCGGCGCGTGCGCGAGCGTCGCCGGCCAGCGCCTCCACGAGGTCGGCCGGGACGGTGGCGGTGCGCTGCGCCTCGTACGCCGCCTCCCAACGCCCGTCGGCCCTGGCGGCCGCGACCTCCCGGAGCCCGGCCGGCCGCATCCGGCCGGCCGTGGCCAGGGCCTCGACCTTGGCCACGTTGACCTGCGACCACGTGCTTCGCGGCCGGCGGCGCGAGTATCGCTGGAGGAACGACACGTCGTCGAGTGACCGGCGTTGACCGTCGATCCAGCCGTGGCAGAGGGCTACGTCGAGCGCGTCCGTGATGGTGATCGTGGTCAGCCCGGAGTGTCGCTTGGCGATCCGCAGCCACGCCTCGCCCTGCGCCTCGTGCTCTGCGGTCAGCCAGGCGTCCCACGCCTGCGCGTCGGGAAAGTCGAGGACGTCCACGTCAGGTCGCCTTGCGAGACGCGAGGACGTCCACGTCAGGTCGCCTTGCGAGACGCGAGGACGTCGAGGTAGTGCGGGTTCTTCATGACGCCCAGCACGTTGCCGAACGGGTCGACGACCGCTGCCGTGACGAACCCCTCGTCGCCGTGCGGAGTGATCGGCTGGTACTCCGTGGCGCCCAGCGCCAGGAGTCGCTCGACGGTGGCGTCGAGGTCGTCGACGCACCAGTGCATGACCACGCCGCCGGGGCCCGTCGCTGCCCCGGGTGGCGCGTACCTGCGGTCGATGATGCCCAGCTCGGCCTGGTAGTCGCCGATCCGGAACTCGGTGTAGGCCGGGCGTCCGTCGGGCCCCGGGCGCACGAAGTACGCCTCGACGCCGAGGAAGTCCGCGTACCAGGCGGTTGCCGCCTCCACGTCGTCCGCCCAGATGTTGAGTGTGGCGAATCCTCGCAGGCTCATCAGGTGTCCCTTCGTCGATGTCGTCGAAGAAGACGTTATCGGCGATTGCGGAAGGTTTGCTTCCGCAATGGCCAGCGGGTTCGGAGAAGTCGCGTGTAGCACGCCGCCTCCCCGGGTAGTCGCCGCCGTTGCCATCACGAGCGGCGGGGGACCAGCGTGGAAGCGACGTATCCGGCGATCGAGGCGCACGGTCTGATCGGTGACCTACAGACCGCCGCGCTGATCAGCGAGGACGGCACCGTCGACTGGTTCTGTGCGCCCCGCTTCGACTCGCCGAGCGTCTTCGGTGCGCTGCTCGACCACGACAAGGGCGGGCACTTCCGGCTCACGCCCGAGGGCGACAACTACACGAGCAAGCAGCTCTACCTGCCCGGCACCCCGATCCTGATCACCCGCTTCCACAGCGCCGACGGCGTGGGGGAGCTGTTGGACTTCATGCCCGTCACCGGCGAGAACGCCACCGACCAGCACCGGTTGATCCGGCTGGTGCGGATGGTGCGGGGAAGCATGACGTTCCGCTTCGACTGCCACCCACGGTTCAACTACGGCCGAGATTCGTACGAGCTCGAGGTGCACCCCGAAGGCGACGTCTTCCGGAGCCCGACTCTCACCCTCACCCTCGCCGCCTTCAAGGACGTGGAACGGAAGTTCGACGCGAGTGGAATTCGGCGCGACACGGACGGCGTGTCCGCGTCGTTCACGTTGCACGCCGGCGACATCGGCGGGGTCGTCCTGGAGACGGCCTGCCCGCACGCGCCGCGCGCGATGACCACCGAGGAGGCGTGCGACCTGCTCGCCGAGACCCGCGACTACTGGCGGCGGTGGGTGGGTGGATCCCGCTACAAGGGACGTTGGAGGGAGGTGGTCGAGCGGTCGGCGATGACGCTCAAGCTGATGACGTACGCGCCGACCGGCGCCCTGGTCGCCGCACCGACCGCCGGGTTGCCGGAGCAGATCGGCGGGCAGCGCAACTGGGACTACCGCTACACCTGGATCCGGGACGCGTCCTTCTCCGTGCACGCGCTGCTGCGCCTGGGCTTCACCGACGAGGCCCAGAGGTATCTGTTCTGGCTGAACGAGCGCATCCGCGAGGCCCGGGACGGCGGCCTGCCCCTTCAGGTCATGTACCGGATCGACGGCTCACCGGACCTCTCCGAGGAGGTGTTGGGTCACCTGGAGGGATACCGCGGCTCGGCGCCCGTGCGGATCGGAAACGGTGCGGCCGGCCAACTGCAACTCGACATCTACGGCGAGGCGCTCGTCTCGCTGGACCTTGCCGACCGCAACGGGTTGATCGCGCCGTACGACGGGTGGCGCAAGACGGCCGGGATGATGGACTGGCTCTGCGAGCACTGGAACCAGCCCGAGGACGGCATCTGGGAGACCCGGTCCGGCCGGCAGGACTTCACCTACGGGCGGGTGCTGTCCTGGGTCGCGCTCGACCGTGCCATCCGCATCGCGCACCGCCGAGGGCGTCCCGGCGACACCGGCCGGTGGGCCGCCGAACGGGACGCCATCTACGAGCAGGTCATGACCCGCGGGTTCGACCGGGAGTGCGGGGCATTCGTGCAGCACTACGGGTCCGACATCCTGGACGCCTCGCTCCTGGCGATGCCCGGACTGAACTTCGTCTCGCCGACCGACCCGATGTGGGAGTCGACGCTGCGGGCGATGGACGCCGGCCTGGTGTCCGACAGCCTGGTGTACCGCTACGACCCGAAGGCCTCCCCGGACGGCCTCGCCGGCACCGAGGGCACCTTCAACATGTGCACCTTCTGGTACGTGCAGGCGCTCGCACTGGCTGGCCGGCTCGACGACGCCCGGTTGACCTTCGAGAAGATGCTCACCTACGCCAGCCCGCTGGGCCTCTACTCCGAGGAGATCGCCCCGACGGGTGAGCAGATCGGCAACTTCCCGCAGGCGTTCAGCCACCTCTCGCTGATCAGCACGGCCACCCACCTCGACGACCTGCTCGACAGGGAGCAGTGCTGACCCGCCCGGTCAGAACAGCGTCAGCGGCTCGACCGGGATCGGCTCGGGCAGCGCGTCCAGCTCGGGTACGCGTGCGCGTACCTCGTCGTGGAACCGGCGGGCGAGCACGGGCGCCTCGGCGTTGTCCGGGGTGTGGACGAACATCGTCGGTGAGCGACCCTCCCGCAGCCAGGCCACGGTGACGTCGACCCAGCGTCGCCACCCCTCGACCGTGCGCGTCGTGTCGTCGCGGCCGAGGTAGCGGACGATCGGCCGGTCCGTGAGCGCCAGCGACCGCAGCGGCACCCGGGGTTTCTTGGTCCAGGCGTCCCGCTCTTCGTCGCTGGTCGGCGGGCTCGCGAAGAAGGCGGTGGTGTCGAAGGGGATCCACTCGGCGGACGCGGCGCTGAGGGTCGACTCCAGCAGCCGGGTCGAGCGGTCGTCGGTGAAGAACGCGGGATGACGCACCTCCACCGCGTACCGGTGTGATCGGGGGAGCTGGGCCAGGAAGCGGGTCAGGGTCGCGACGTCGGCGGGACCGAACGTGCCGGGCAACTGGATCCAGAGAGCGTGGGCGCGCGGGCCGAGCGGCTCGATCGCGTCCAGGAAGGCGCGCAGCGGTTCGCCGACGTCGGTGAGCCGCCGTTCGTGCGTGATGACCTTCGGAAGCTTGAGGACGAACCGGAACCCGGGCTCGGTCTGCGCGGCCCAGGACGCCACGGTGTCCCGGGCCGGGGTCGCGTAGAACGTCGTGTTGCCCTCCACGGCGTCGCACCAGCTGCCGTAGTGCCGCAGGCGCTCGGTGGGCGGCAACCGGTGACCCGGCCACGACCGGTGGCTCCACATCGCGCACCCCACGTGCAGACGCATGGCCGCCCTTTCCGCCGGTGAACCGCGCCCTGACCGGAGCCACCGTATACGCGCCACCGGACGCGCCCCGCGTGGCGGATAGCGTCCGGCGTCATGCGCGTGCTCTTCGCCAGTCTTGCGTCCGTCGGTCACACCTATCCGCTGGTCCCGCTGGCGATGGCCCCCCGGGACGCCGGTCACGAGGTGCACTTCGCCGCCGGTCCGGCGGTGCACGGGCCGCTGGCCGCGAACGGCCTGCGGCCGTTCCGCCCGCAGGTGGTGTTGCCGCAGGGTGCCGACCAGCGGCGGTGGCCCGGCGACTGCCGGAGTACGCCGACTTGGGAGCATGACCACGGGAGGTAGATCGTCAACTCCGGGTTGACGATGAAGCTGCGTCAACCTATGGTTGACGTATGACGGAACCTACCCAGATCAGCAACCCGGTCAAGCTCGACGACCTGATCCAGGCGATCAAGAAGGCGCACACCGACGCCCTCGACCAGCTCACCGACGCGGTCATCGCCGCCGACCACCTCGGCGAAATCGCCGATCACCTGATCGGCCACTTCGTCGACCAGGCGCGACGCTCGGGCGCCTCCTGGACCGACATCGGCCGCAGCATGGGCGTCAGTAAGCAGGCGGCCCAGAAGCGCTTCGTGTCGAAGCCGACCGACGGGTCACCGCTCGACCCGAACGACGGCTTCGGCCGGTTCACCCCACGGGCCCGCAACGTGGTGATCGCCTCGCAGGAGGAGGCCCGGGCCGGCGGAAACGCCGAGATCGGGCCTGAGCACCTGGTGCTGGGTCTGCTGGCGGAGCCGGAGGGGCTGGCCGCCAGGGTGATGGCCGGTCGGGGCGCGACGCCCGAGGCGGTGCGGGAGACGGTCGGCGCCGCCCTGCCGCCGCGGGTCGACCAGGTCCCGGACCTCATCCCGTACGACGCGCGCGGCAAGAAGGCGTTGGAGTTGACGTTCCGGGAGGCGTTGCGCCTCGGGCACAACTACATCGGCACCGAGCACATCCTGCTCGCCCTGTTGGAGCAGGAGGACGGCACCGGTGTGCTCACCAGCCTCGGCCTGACGAAGCCGTCGGTCGAGGCCGATCTCGCCACCGCCCTCGCCGCGGCGGTCAAGGCCGCGAACGGCGGCGATGTCCAGTAGCGCCACCAGGACCACCATTCCGCGCCGTCCCACGAGTGCCGATGTCCTCGCCGGGGCGGCGCGGCGTTTCCCCCACACGGCGTACGGCGTCGTGCCAGCGTGGAACCGCTCGTCGGTGGCGGCGATCCGGGTCGTAAGTCCGGAAGGTTGTATATGCCGTCACGGGTCCGCAGACCGCACCGCCCTCACCTAGCCTCGGGTAGCCATGTGCAAATAGACGCATGGGCATTCGTGAACGGGGGAAGTGCATTGAGGAATTCCTTGAGACGGGTGGTGCGGCGAGCCCTGACGGCTGCCGTCGTGCTGACCGTGGCGGGCGGAATGTTCGCCGCACCAGCGCACGCCGACCCACCGACTCCGGCCGACCGGCAACGCTGCGTCGACCTTCTGCTGACCGGCGGCCCGGAGGTCGCACGTGCCGCCGAGCTGGCGTTGACCGGCTCGGACGCCGACCTGCGGGCCTTCCTGGACACCGGGCTGGCAGCCGCTCGCGCACACGACGACCGGGTCCAGGTGGCGCAATATCAGGCGGCCGGCGGCAGCACCCTTCGCGCCGCCGCCGAGACTGCCCTGGCCGGTTCCCCCGACAACGTCCGAGCCTTCCTCGACAGTGGCTACAAGGAACCATTGAACATCGACCTGCGGATCAAGGTGGGTCAGGTCATCACCGCCAGCGGGCCGCAGGTCAAGGCCGCCGGCCAGGCCGCACTGAACGGCAGCGACCAGGACATCCTCACGTTCTTCTACCTCGGGCTGGACCAGGCCCGGACCCTCGACGACCGCATTCGAGTCGCCCAGATCATGTCCGCTGGTGGCCCGTACGTGCGGGAGGCCGCCCAGCAGGCCCTCAACGGCGGTACGGGTCAGGACCTGCGCGAGTTCCTCATCTCCGGGCAGAACGTGGCGCGGGCCCGCGACCAGGAGGTCAGCTCGCTGTCTCTGTTGGTGAGCCGCGCCAAGGAGGCGGGTGAGCTCGCGGCCGAGGAGACCGCGGCTGCCAAGATCGCCTCGGCCCAGGCGGTGGAAGCGTCCCGGCTGGCCAAGGAGGCCGCTGAGCGCGCGAAGGCCGAGACCCAGGCCGCACAGAATTCCGCCGAGCGAGCCTCACGGGCTGCGGCCCGGGCAGCCGACGCGGCGGCACGCGCGGCGGACGCGGCGCGGACGGCGGTCAGTGCGGCGAAGGCAGCGAACAACGCCGCCCGACTCGCCTCGAACGCCGCAGCCCGGGCCGCCTCGGCAGCTACCCTCGCCGGTCAGGCGGCATCCAAGGCCTTCGGCGCTGCCGCTGCGGCGGCAACCGATGCGAACAAGGCCGAGGCGGCCCGCCAGGCCGCCGCAACGGCGCGCAAGGTCGCGACGGACGCGCGCAAGGCGGCCGACGCCTCGAAGGCGGCGGGCGACGCGGCGCTGGCTGCCAGCGGGGCAGCAGTCTCGGCCGCCAACGCCGGGACGAATGCGGTGGCTGCGGCA
>NZ_JAKKFI010000057.1 GCF_022230955.1 Micromonospora cabrerizensis | reverse complement strand
GCGTTCTTGGTCCTGTCCGGCTTGGCTTCACCCTGGCCCTGCCGGTGGGTCTCACCTGACTGTGCCCGTTTCCGCCTACATTGCTACCGGCTGCCCGTTCTTGGGTTCGTGATCGACTCGGGTTTCTTGAAGTCGGGGTGTCACGTCGTCTCTGATGCCCCGATTTTCAGGAAGCCGAGTCGATCACGGCCGGTGGTGGTGCTCGACGGCTCAGCTATGGTCCCCCGGTAAGGGCTTTGCCCGGTATGGGTGGTTAGCCGTGCGCGAGGATGCGCCTGTCACGAGGTATGGAGGCCTTTGGGCCTGTGACCGGCTGCACCCGTGGGTCGGAATGGTGGCCGGGGCGGGGTCGTTACACACCCTGACGATCGCAGGAACACCGGCTCGCCCACCGCGGCTGGTGGCGGGATCGGAATGTCGACGCCCGCCGGATCGTTGAGGCCTCCCGCAGCGAGCACCCCGTTTCTGGGGTGTCACGCGATGGGCCACCTCCGGAATGTCCCTGACCCCCGGGTCGTTGCAGTCCCGACGAGCGACTCCCCGGCCACCGCTTCGCAGAGGGTGCCGGTGGATGGGCCAACCCCGGAATGACCCCGGCCCCCCGGTCGTTACACATGGACCCGGCGCCACAAGCCCCCGGCTCGTGGCCCCCCGACCCCCGGTGCCCGAGCCCCGGCTCGCCGGCCGCCGACCCCGGTGCCCGAGCCCTCCGCTCGCCGGCCGCCGACCCCGGCGCCATGAGCCCCCGGCTTGTCAGGCGCCGACCTCCCCAAGACTTTCCTGGTATTGATGCAGCGCCGGACGAGGTGCTCACACCCTGTACCGCCGACCCCCATCGGTGGCCTGGGTGTTTCCTACCCCTGAAGGAGCTTCCCCCATGAACACGATCTTCCGTAAGGGCATGTTGTCTGTTGCTGGTCTCGCGTTCGCCGGTGGTGTGTTCGCCGGTCCGATCGTCGCGCACGCCAACCCGGTTGATGCCAAGCCCGTCGCCGTGGCGGTGCAGTCGGACGCGCCGAAGCCGCAGGGCGACCAGTCCCACATCGCGTTGAATGATGAGCAGACCGCGAACGTTAAGGCGATCATCGCCGCGACGAAGAAGGCTGGCCTGCCCGAGCGGGCCGCGGTCATCTCGATCGCCACGAGTCTGCAGGAGTCGAAGTTGGAGAACCTGGGTCACCTGGGTGACGCCAACGACCACGACTCGTTGGGCCTGTTCCAGCAGCGCCCGTCCAGTGGTTGGGGCACCCCGGAGCAGATCACGAACCCGGAGTACTCGACGACGGCGTTCCTCAAGGGCCTCAAGCAGGTCGACGGGTGGCAGGACATGCCCCTGACCGACGCCGCCCAGACCGTCCAGGTCTCCGCCTACCCGGACGCGTACGCCCAGTGGGAGCAGCAGGCCACCGACCTGGTCGCCCAGCACTGGAACAGCTGACCCCCACCACAGCACCACAGCACCACGACACCGACCGCTGGCCGGCACCCCACCCGGGGTGCCGGCCAGCGGCATATCCCGCACGAACACGAGGAGGCAAAACAAGATCCGGCAGATCTTGGACAGTTACCGTTAGGCCCGAACGGAAACTGTCCAAGATCTCGCGTTGGTGGCGCGGTCGCGTCCGCAGTCGGCGCGAAGTGATCCGATCGGCGGACGTGTTCGTACCTCCCGACGGGGACCGGCGGAGGGACCAGGTGTGGTCCGCGGTGGGGCACGGAACGGATCGCGAACCGGAGTCGCCGACGGAACCTGCCGATGACAACACAACCCGCTGAGCCCTCGGGCGAACCCCGCCGGGCGAACCCCGCCGGGCGAACCCCGCCGGGCGAACCCCGCCGGGCGAATCCCGCCGGGCGAATCCCGCCGGGCGAATCCCGCCCGGCCCGGGAAACCCAGCTCGGAACCCCACGGCGAACCCCACCCCGCCCCTGCAGGAAGCGCCGGGGTCGCGGGCGCGCGGGCGTACAGTCGGGCGGTGGAGCGTACTGAATCGATGCTGGCGCAGACCCGACCACCTGGTGTGGCCGACGTTGATCCCGGCAGCGTGTTGCTGCCTGGCCACGACGTGCCGTTGGGTCGGTACACCACCGTGCGGCGACTGCTGCCGCAGCGTCCCCGCCGCATGGTCGGCGCGTGGTGCTTCGTCGATCATTTCGGCCCGGACGATGTGGCGCAGCGGCCTGGCATGGAGGTGCCGCCGCACCCGCACACCGGTCTGCAGACGGTGACCTGGTTGCTGGAGGGGGAGATCCTGCACCGGGACAGCCTCGGCAACGTGCAGCCGATCCGGCCCGGTCAGCTGAACGTGATGACCTCCGGGAACGGGATCGCCCACTCGGAGCGCTCGCCGGCCGCCCATCCGCCGGTGATGCACGGCGTGCAGCTCTGGGTGGCGCTGCCGGATCCGGCGCGAGCTGGGGCTGCGGACTTCGCGCACCACGCCGACCTGCCGCGCTGGCGGGACGGCGATCTGGACTGCACCCTGCTGGTTGGCGAGTTCGGCGGGAACCGGTCACCGGCCGTGGTGCACACCCCGCTGGTGGGTGTGCAGATCGAGCTGGGTGGCGAGGCGCCGGCGACGTTGTCGCTGCGGCCCGATTTCGAGTACGCGGTGCTGGCGATGTCCGGGTCGGCGGAGGCTGCCGGGGTCGGGTTCGAGCCGGGGGCGTTGCTCTACCTGGGTACGGGCCGCCGCGAGCTGACCGTGCGGGGCGGGGCCGGGGCACGGTTGTTGCTGCTGGGCGGTACGCCGTTCGAGGAGCCGTTGGTGATGTGGTGGAACTTCGTGGGCCGCTCCCACGAGGAGATCGCCGCCGCCCGGGAGGACTGGATGGCGGGGGATCGACGGTTCGGCGTGGTCGCCGACGACTCGGCGCCGCCGCTGCCGGCGCCTGCCCTGCCCACGACCCGTCTCAAGGCCCGCGACCGAACCGGCGGCCTGCACGGCTGACACCACCCCAGGCACCCGAGCCGCGGGCCACCCGAGCCGCGGGCACCCGAGCCGCGGGCACCCGAGCCGCGGGCACCCGAGCCGCGGGCACCCGAGCCGCGGGCACCCGCCAGGCACGCACGCAGGCCCGACGCCCGCCCATCGCGGCCCGTGTGACCAACGGTCGCGCGGGTAGTCGCCGACATGCCGACCAATCTGATCACCCCGGTCGAGGACCGGAAGCGCCTGGCGCGCCGGCTCGCCGGCAGCGGGCGGGGCTTCGCCGAGCAGTACGGCTTTCGGGTGACCAACAATCCGGCGAGCCTGTTCCAGGTGCTCTACCTCGCGGTGCTGCTGGCCCGTCGGGGCGATTTCCGTCGGGCGTTGGACGGGGCCCGGGCGTTGCGCGACGAGGGGTGGGACAGCGCTGCGAGGTTGGCCCGTTCGCTGCACGAGGACCGGGTACGGGTGCTGCGCGCCAGCGGTCAGCGCGGCGACGTGGACGCGTTGGCCGACGTGCTCGGTGACCTGGGCCGCACGGTGGTGGAGCGGTACCGGGGCGATCTGCGCCGATTGCGGGCGGTGGCGCACCACGACCCGGTTCGGGAGCGGGCGCTCCTCGCCGAGCTTCCCGGCGTGGACGACCAGGTCGTCGACCTGTTTCTGCGCGAGGCTCAGGCACTGTGGCGGGAGGTGGCCCCGGTCGCCGACCGGCGGGCGTTGGCCGCTGCCCGTCGGCTCGGGCTGGGCCGGTCGGCGGACGACCTGGCCGGCCTGGCCAGCGGCGAGTCGGAGCAGCTGGCCTGGTTGGTGGGGGCGCTGGCCCGGGTCGATCTTGAGCACCGGTACGCGGAGGTCAGCGGTCGGCCGTGACGTGCCGTGGCACACACTTCGCCAAATTCTGACCAAACGGAGGATGTTCTGTCGTATGGTTGTACCCGGCAGTGCTGGCCGCTCGGTTCGAGCGGGCATCCACCGCCTGGTGACCGCGACCGGTTCGGACGCGGCTCACCGCCTGGGCAGGTTTGCGTGGCGCCCTAGGTCGCGGTTCGTGACCAGGGGCGCCCGCCTGTCCCGGCGAATACCGGCCAGCCCCACCCCGTGACGCCCCCGGGGTCGCCCTGGCCCTTCAGCACCGCCGCCGCTCGGCTGGCAGAGCCATTCCCGCCGCCCAGCCTCAGCGTGCCAGCCCCGCCAGCAGGTTCACGGTCACGGCGATGATGAACGCGCCGAACAGGTACGACACCATCGAGTGCCGCAGCACCGTACGGCGCATCTCGTTGCTGGTCAGGTTGGTGTCGGAGACCTGGAACGTCGCCCCGATGGTGAACGCCACGTACGCGAAGTCGGAGTAGCGGGGTGGGTCGGGCTGGTTGAAGTTCACGCCGCCGTCCGGGCCGGTGTAGTAGATCCGCGCGTACCGTGCGGCGAAGACGGTGTGCACCACGAACCAGGACAGCAACACGCTCAGCACACCCAGCCCGCTGTGCAGTTCGCGGGACATACCGGGTGGCGCGCTCTGCGCGCTGGCCACGACCAGGCCCACGGCCAGCAGGCTGACCAGGCAGGCGACGAGCAGCAACGCGTCCCGGATCGCCCGGTTCGGGTCCTCGTGTACCGCCAGCTTGGCGGTCCGCTCGGCGTCCATCGGCCAGAGTTTGTGCCAGACCAGCGCGAGCCAGCTCAGTGCGCCCACGTCCCAGCCGGCCAGCGCGGCGAGGGGCAGTGGCAGCAGCAGCGCGAAGGCGCTGCCGGCGATGACGCCGACCACCGCCACCACGGCGAGCTGCTTCGCAGCCGGAAAACGTACGTCCGCGGGCCGGTCGGGACCGGTCTGGGTCATCCGGGACGCTCCGGGGTCAGGGCGGCGGGCGTCACCGTCGGGTCAGATGCCGCGCAGGTGCTGCGAGACCCGGTTGTGTTTCTTGTCCCGCGCCTGCTCGGCCCGCTGGGCGGGGCCCACCTCGGGTGCCGCCTCGATCCCGGCCGACCGGGCCACCTCGGTCCCGTTGGCGTAGTCCACCGGCGGGAGGGCGCGCAGCGCCTTCAGCACGTCCGGCGGTGCGCCCTCCCGTTCGGCCTCGCGGACCACGTCGTTCTTCTCGGCCGGGTAGTCCAGGCTCGACAGGTACTGCAGAACGTCGGCGTAGCTCGCCATGGCATGGGCTCCCTCGGGCATCGATGTGGTGACGACCGGCGGCGGTTACCCGCCCGCCGGCTCGTCACGCCCACCCGGCGGAGGATTCCGGCGCCGTTTCCACCGGGCCGCCGCGGGTACCCGCAGGCGCCGACGCGAGCCCAAGGGAGTACGTGATGAACTACGACACCTTCATCGACCAGGTTTCCCAGCGCACCGCGACGTCGTCCGAGCGGGCGGTCGAGCTGACCCGGGCCGTGCTGGAGACGTTCGCGGAGCGGTTGACCGGCGGTGAGAACCTGGATTTGGCCGCCCAACTGCCCCAACCGTTGCAACTGGTGCTCAAGCCGAGCCCGAGCACCGAGCAGGCGGACCGGTTCGGGGCGGCCGAGTTCGTCGCCCGGGTCGCGTTGCGGGCCGGGGTGGACGAGCCGGCGGCCCGGGACGCCAGCCGGGCGGTCTTCACCACCCTGCGCGAGGCGATCACCGGAGGTGAGTTCGACGACGTGGCGACCCAGCTGCCGCGTGACTACCGCGGTCTGGTCGAACAGGCGATGGCCCCCGGGGCGACGCTGCGCCGCGGCTGACGCGAGGACGCACAGCGGTCGTCCCGGGCACGCACAGCGGTTTACCAGGGCAACCATCGATGTCCCGCTTGGCATGGCGATTCAGCCTGGCCTAACCTTGTCGTGCGAGGGGAGTACTTCCCACGAACCATTCCGGTCAGTACGGCGCGCCCGGCGCGCCTCGGGTGGTTGCCCATCAGGTGGTGGGTGAAGGAGACCTCGAACATGACGTGTTCGAGGAGACCCATATGAGTGACGTGTCAATCCTGTCCGCCGCCAGCGACCTGTCATCGGTGGGCACGCCCACGCTGTGGGCGGTCACGATCATCGGCGTGCTCCTGCTGTTGGTGCTTGATTTCCTGGTCACCCGCCGCCCGCACGAGGTGTCCATGCGGGAGGCGATCGGCTGGTCGGCGTTCTACATCGCCCTGCCGCTGGCGTTCGGTGGCTGGCTCTGGGCCCGCTTCGGCTCCCAGCAGGGTGTGGAGTACCTGACCGGTTACCTGGTGGAGAAGTCGCTCTCGGTCGACAACCTCTTCGTCTTCATGCTGCTGCTGGCCGCGTTCGCGGTGCCGGCGGTGCTCGCCCAGCGGGTGCTGCTCTACGGCATCGCCGGCGCGCTGGTGCTGCGGGCCGTCTTCATCGCGCTCGGCGCGGCGGCGTTGCAGACCCTCGACTTCGCCTTCCTGCTCTTCGCGATCATCCTCATCGCCACGGCGGTGAAGCTGCTGCGCGACGCGATGTCCGGGCATCAGCAGGAAGTCGACATCAACAAGATGCGCTCGGTGAAGCTGCTGCGCAAGGTCATGCCGGTGGTCGACGACTACCACGGCACCAAGATGACCGTCCGACAGGGCGCGAAGCGGGCACTCACCCCGTTCGCCCTGGTGGTGGTGGCGGTGCTGGCCACCGACATCGTCTTCGCGGTCGACTCGGTGCCGGCGGTCTACGGCATCACCGAGGACCCGTACCTGGTCTTCGCCACCAACGCGTTCGCCCTGCTCGGCCTGCGGGCGCTCTACTTCGTCCTGCACGCGGCCCTGAGCCGGTTGGTGCACCTCAGCTACGGTCTGGCCATCATCCTGGCGTTCATCGGCCTCAAGCTCGGTCTGCACTGGGCGCACGGCATCTGGGACAGCGTGCCGCAGATCCCCACCCTGGCCTCGCTCGGCGTGATCATCGGTGTGCTGGTGGTGGTCACCGTGACCAGCCTGCGCGCCACCCGCGGCGGCGACGTGCCCGAGGAGCGCGAGGTCGTGACCGAGCGGCGCTGACCGCGCCCCGCCGGGGCGACGAGGAGGTACGCGGGAAAGCTCCCGCCCCGGCCGTCGTGGTGGTACGACTGTGCAATGGGAATCGTGTCACCGGGCTTTCAGGGTCGGCCCCGAACGCAGGAGCCGGCCCTGCCCCCCGGTCAGTACCTGACCGAGGACTTTCCGGTGCTGTCGGCCGGCCCGACGCCCCGGGTGCCACTGGACACCTGGGAGTTCGTCATCGCCGCCGAGAACGGCAGCGAACACCGGTGGTCGTGGCAGGAGTTGATGGCCCTGCCGCAGGAGACGCCGATGGTGGACATCCACTGCGTCACCCGCTGGTCCAAGCTCGGCACCAACTGGCAGGGCGTCTCACTGGACACTCTGCTGGCCGACGTGGACACGGGGGCGCACTTCGCGCTCGCGCACTCCTACGGCGGGTACACCACCAACCTGCCGCTGGACGACCTGCGCGGCGGCCGGGCCTGGGTGGTGCACACCTTCGACGGCGCGCCGCTGCCCGCCGAGCACGGTGGGCCGGCGCGGTTGCTGGTGCCGCACCTGTACTTCTGGAAGTCCGCCAAGTGGGTGCGCGGCCTCCGGCTCAAGACGATGGACGAGCCAGGGTTCTGGGAGACCGCCGGGTACCACGACTACGGCGACCCGTGGCGCGAACAGCGGTACCAGGGTGACTGAGCGCGCCGTGGCGACCAGCAAACCGCCGCGGACGGCCAACCGGTGGCAGGTCGCCCGCCTGGTGGAGCGCCGGGTGGAGACGCGGACCGCGCAGACCCTGGTGCTGGAGGTCCCGGACTGGCCGGGGCACCTGCCCGGGCAGCACGTCGACCTGCGGCTGACCGCACCGGACGGCTACCAGGCGGCCCGGTCGTACTCCATCGCAGGGCCGGTCGTGGACGGCCCGGGCGGGCCGCGTGTCGAGGTGACCGTCCAGCGCGTGCACGACGGCGAGGTGTCCCCGTACCTCATCGATGTGTTTGGTGACGGCGACCCGTTGGAGGTCCGCGGACCGCTCGGTGGTTGGTTCATTTGGCGGCCGGAGGAGACCGCGCCGGTGCAGCTCGTCGCCGGCGGCTCGGGCATCGTGCCGTTGATGGCGATGATCCGCGCCCGACGGGCGGCCGGCAGCAAGGTGCCGTTCCGGCTGATCTACTCGGTGCGCACGCCCAGTGACGTGATCTACGCCGACGAGCTGCGCCGTCGGGTCCGCGACGACTTCGGCCTGGACATCGCGTACGTCTACACCCGGGAGGCGCCCGAGGGTTGGCGTGGCGAACCGCACCGCATCGGTCTGGCGGACGTCAACACGCACGGCTGGCCACCGGACCTGCAACCGCTCACCTACGTCTGCGGCCCGACCGCGTTCGTGGAAACCGTGGCCGATCTGCTGGTGGGGCTCGGCCACCCGTCGCGGCAGGTCAAGACCGAACGTTTCGGTCCCACCGGCTGACCGCTCGCCCCCGCAACGTCGAGGAGATCCGATGACCGAGATGTCGTACCTGGACGGCAACATGCTCGACGGCCCGATGCGCGAGCTGTTCACCGTCGACCTGAGCAGCGCGATGGGGCGCTGCGAGAACTGCGGGATGACCGGCTCGATGGCCAGCCTGCACGTCTACTCGAACGCCCCGGGCCTCGTCGCGCGCTGCCCGTCCTGTGAGCAGGTGATGCTGCGACTGGTCCGTGGGCCCGATCGGGCCTGGCTGGACATGCGTGGCACGACCTTCCTCCAGGTGCCGATGCCGATGGAGCAGCCCTTCCCCGGCCCGCTCTGACCGACCGGCCGGCGTCTGCCCGGCCGAGGCAGAATGGCCGGATGAGCGCCCGCCGATGGGGTTCCGCGCCGCTCGCGGTCCGGTGCGTGGTCGCGGCCGCCGTCGTGGTCTTCGCCTACGGCACCGGCGCGCACGTGGTCCAGTTGCTCCTGCCCCAGTTCGGGCCGCAGCTCGCCCTGCCCGGTTGGCTGACCGTCTACTTCGCGTCCCTGACGCTGTGGGACCCGCTGGCGGCGCTGCTGCTGGTCGCCCGCCGGGTGGAGGGGTTGGTGCTGGGCTGCGCGGTGCTGGTGACGGACGCGGCGGCGAACTGGTACGCCAACTACGTGCTGGACCCGGCGGTCGGCGTCACCCCGGGCCGGATCGGGCAGGCCGTCATCACCGCCCTCGCCGTCGGTCTCGTCGCGCTCAGTCCGTGGCTTTCGCCATGGTTCGCCCGGCCCATGGTCCGGCGGCGCTGACCCCGTCCCGCTACGGCATATTCGGGTTGGCCTGGGCGAGGACAGCGCGCACGGCTTCGACCACGGCGGCGGGTTGGTCCTTGTGGATGTAGTGGCCGCTGTCCGGCACCACGACGTGGACGCCGCGTGCGAAGACCGCGGCCGTCCGGTCGGCGAGGTCAGCGGAGCGCTGTCGCAGAGCCACGGGCTTGCCGCGGGTCGCGGTCAGGATTCTCATCGGTACGTCGGGAGCGGTCGAGGCCGCTCGTGTGGCGCGTACCTCCCGGGTGCAGGTGTTGGCGATGCGGTTTTCCGCGCGCATGGCCGTGACCTGAGCGAACGTGCGATAGCTGGCCCGGTACGCCTCGGCGATCAATGCCTGGATCTCCCGGTCGTCGGTGCAGCGCTCGGCGAGCGTGCGGCCCATGTTCGCCGCGATCCGGTCGAAGAGCCCGATGGCCTTGAGCACCGGAATGGAGTTGAACAGGAGGTTCGATGCGACACGAAGAGCCAGTGACACCTCTGCCGTGCTGTCCTCGTGGAACGGATCGAGCAGGACCAGGCCGAGCGTCTGGTCGGGACGGGCGAATGCAGCCAGTTGGGCGAGCAGCCCGCCCCAGCTGTGACCGACCAGCACGGCGGGCCCGACGTCGTCCAGGAGTGCCACGAGGTCGCCTACCTGGGAGTCCAGTGTCAGCCGCGAACGGGCGTCACTGGCGCCCAGACCGGCTCGGTCGTAGGCGATGACGCGGGCGCTCTCGGCCAACGAGGGGAGGACGACGGCCCAGTCCAACCCCACTTCGCCCGCTCCGGAGACCAGGACGACCGGTGGCGTGGCGCTGCCGGCTGCCACCCATCGCAACTGTCGGCCGGACTCTCGGGTCAACCGGCCACGGTGGACGTCAGCTGACACCAGTCTGGAGAGCGCGACGACGACGGGATCCTGGGACCCGCTACCCATTCGGCCTCCTCGTCACGGCGTCTCCGATCGGCGTCACTCGTTCTCCACCGGCCGATTCTCGCATCGACGACTCACTGGGCGGTGCCCGCGAGCAGCCACCGTCGGACGGGGATCTCCAGCAGCGCCCGCTCGGAGGGGCCGACCTGCCGGCCGACGTCCCAGCCGTCGTACTTGCGCGCGAACGCCTCGACTACCGGGCTCGGGAACCCATCCCGGTGCACGCGGGCGGCGCCCTCCGCCACCACGGGGGCGTCGCCGCCCTCCAGCGCCAGCGACACCCGCGGGTCGGCCAGGACGTTGCGGGCCTTGACGCTGCGGCTCTCGCAACCGACCCAGAACGTCGCGCAGAGGTAGACGAACCAGACCGGCGTCAGGTGCGGGGACCCGTCGCGCCGCAACGTGCACAGCCAGACGTTCAGCTCCCGCGACAGTCGTTCCTCGACGTCGGCCGGGGGGATCGAGGGGGTTTGGCTCACCGAGCCAGTGGACCACGACGCTCCACGTCCCGACGACGGGTCCTCGACTGCTGCGGGGCCGCGTGCGGCGCGGCGAGTCAGGCAGCGGCGGGTGCCTCGATGGCGGTACCGGTACGTGCGGCCCGGCCGGCGCCCCAGTCGTACAGGGCCTGCAACACCGGGACGAGGCTGAGCCCTTCCTCGGTGAGCCGGTACTCGACATGAGGTGGTGTGGTCTCGTGGTCGTGCCGCAGGACGAGCCCGTCGGCCTCCAACTCGCGCAGACGCTGGGTCAGGATCTTCTCGCTGATCCCCGGCATCCGGCGGCGCAGTTCGCCATAGCGGTGGATGCCCTCCTTGAGATGGGCCAGGATCACCGGTCGCCATTTTCCGCCGACCACGTCGACGGCCAGTTCCACCGGGCAGTTGTATCGCTTGGGCATCGTGGTCTCCCTCGACACGTACCAAATGGTGCGTACTTGATCTTCATCGATGCGGGTGTTGAGCTGTAGCCATGGTGGTCGAGTACATCAGGTACCGCGTCCCGCAGGAACGCCTGGACGGTTTCGAGGCGGCGTACGAGCGGGCCGCCGGCGCGTTGCGCGCCGCCCCGCAGTGTGTGGACTACGAGTTGAGCCGCTGCCTGGACGACCCCGCCTCCTACCTGCTGCGCATCACCTGGACCTCGGTGGACGAGCACCTGAGAGGGTTTCGGGGCGGCCCGGTGTTCGGGCAGTTCCTCGCCGCGATCAGGCCGTACGTCGAGGACATCCAGGAGATGCGGCACTACGCCCAGACGTCGGTTGCCGGCCCTGGTGGCGCCGCGCCGCCGAGCCTGTACGAGTGGGCCGGCGGCACCGACGCGTTCAGGAAGCTCTGCGATGCGTTCTACCGCCGGGTGCGCTCCGATGACCTGCTCGCGCCGATGTTCGCAAACCTGGACCCCGACCACGCCCGGTATGTAGCGGTGTGGCTTGCCGAGGTTTTCGGCGGACCGGCCACCTACACGACGGAGCACGGCGGCTACCGCCACATGCTCGGCCAGCACCTGGGCAGGGCGATCAGCGAGGCGCAGCGTCGGCGGTGGGTCACCGTGATGACGGACGCCGCCGACGAGGTCGGCCTACCCGACGACCCGGAGTTTCGCGCCGCGTTCACGAGCTACCTCGAGTGGGGCAGCCGGCTGGCGGTGGGCAACTCCCAGCCGGACGCAGCGCCGGTCCGGCAGGCGCCGGTCCCACGCTGGGGCTGGGGTGTGGCCCCGCCCTACCGGGGATGACCCGCGTCCCGGCGAGGTGGACGACCCAGGACTCGCACAACGTCAGGCGCGCAGGAGATCGTGGGCCCGGGCGAGGTCGTCGGCCCAGGGTGTGTCGTGGTCGCGTTCGAACGCGCGGTGCAGGCGGTCGCGGACGGTGTCCCGGCGTAACCAGTCACCCAGGACGCTGGGCTTCTGCTCGGCGCGCGGCCAGGTGCGCCACTCCTCGTAGGACGCCTTGCCCAGGACGATGGCCGGGTAGAGGTCCTCAGACACGAGCAGACGCTCAAGGAGTACGGGCAGCAGGCTCTTCACGTCGGCACGGTCGCCGACCGTGTTACCGAGGCTGATGGTCAGTGAGAACAGGTCGTGCTCGTCGACGACCACCGAGCCCTTGCAGTGCGGGCAGCCGTCGAGCACCGCGCGGCGCGGGTACCGGGCGAACGCGTCCCGTACGCGGGCCAGGGCTGCGGTCAGCTCGTCGTCCACCGGAAAAATCGTCTGCCCCCCATGCCGCCAATCCATGATCAATCCCCTCCACATCGGCGGAGTGGCGCAAGATTCGCACAACTTCAGGGATGTTGCTGTCTCGAAAGCACCCGAGGCAGCAGCATCCCTGAAGTTGCGCAGATCTTGACTGTGCCGGCGTGGGCGGCTCGGCGTGGCCGCACTGCCCGACGAATACCCGGGTGCGGACGGCCCGGCTCGTCTCTAGGCTTCCGCCGCAAGGACTGCGCGGCGTCCTACCCGATCGGAGATGAGTGAAGGATGACCTCCCACCTGTTCGCGATCAGCTACGACGCAGCCGAGCCCGTCCGTCTCGGGCGGTTCTGGGCGGGGCTCCTGGGCCGGGAGATGGTCGACGACCCACGGGACGGCGTCCTGGTCCTGCCCAACGCTGACACCGAGCTTCGACTCCGCTTCGCCCCGAACAAGCAGCCGAAGACCGTGCAGAACCGGATGCACTTCGACCTGACCAGCGGTTCCCTGGAGGAGCAGCGGCAGACGGTGGCCAGGGCACTGGAACTCGGCGCGCGGCACGCCGACATCGGGCAGGGCCCGGAAATCGATCACGTGGTGCTCGCCGACCCCGAGGGCAACGAGTTCGACGTGATCGCGCCGGACAACAACTTCCTCGCCGGCTGCGGGTTCTCTGGCGCGCTCGCCTGCGACGGTTCGCAGGCGGTCGGGTACTTCTGGAGCGAGGCGCTGGGCTGGCCTCTGGTCTGGGACCAGGACGAGGAAACCGCGATCCAGTCACCGCTCGGCGGCACGAAGATCACCTGGGGTGGGCCGCCCGTGATGCCCAACGGTGGCAGGGACCGGCTGCACTTCGACGTGGCCCCACCTGCCGACGGTGACCAGCAGGCCGAGGTCGACCGGCTGCTCTCGCTCGGGGCGGCGCTCCTGCACGACGGCCGGAGCGACGCGGGCCGGGTGCTGATGGCCGATCCCGACGGCACCGAGTTCTGCCTGCTGACGCCCCGATAACCGGGGTCTACTGCGTGAAGTAGGCGGCGCTCTGCGCGTCTGCCGGATAGTAGGCCTCGATGGCGATCTCGTCGATCGTGATGTCCATCGGGGTGCCGAACGTGGTGATGGTGGAGAACAACCGCAGCTCCCGTCCGTCGATCCGGAGGACCATCGGGATCACCACGTCGGCGTCGACCCGCTGGCCCGTCGCGTCCTCGGGCACACGGTGCAGCAGTTCCTCGTAGAGCGCGGCGAGGTCCGCGTCGGGGGCGACGGCGAGCTGACGCGAGATCCGGCTGCGGAACACCGCGCGCACGTCGGCGAGGTTGACGACCATCGAAGCGAGCCCGCGCGGGTCCAGGCCCAGCCGGAGCAGGTTCACCGGTGGCCGCAGCAGATCGGGCGCGACCCGCGCGAGGAACGGGTCCACCGCGCGGTTGGTCAGCACGATGTTCCACCTGCGGTCGAACGCCAACGCCGGGTACGGCTCGTGCGCCTGGAGCACCCGGCGGACCGCGTCGAGCGCAGCCGACAGAGCCTTGTCGTCGAGCGGACGCTCCGCGTACCGGGGTGCGAAGCCGGCGGCCAGCAGCAGTCGATTGCGATCCCGCAGCGGCACGTACAGCTGGTCGGCGAGCCGGAGGATCATCTCCGGGCTCGGCGTGGACCTACCGGTCTCGACCAGGCTGACGTGACGAGCCGAGACGTCCGCGGCGATCGCCAGGTCGAGTTGGCTGAGACCTCGGCGCTGCCGCCACTGCCGCAGGAGTTGCCCGACCGTGTACACGGTCAGGAGCGTACTCATCGTCGCGCGGTACGCCATGAAGTGCGAGTTCATCGACAATCGCCTCGGCCGTGGAAACACTGGGCCCATGACCACTGAGCACAAGGGCATCGTCCAACGGGCGCTGGCGGGGCTGATCGAGACAGGTGACGTGGACGTGCTGGCCTCGTCCCTCAGCGACGACTTCCTCCACCACCGGTCGGATTCCACCACCTCGACCAAGGGGGAGTGGCTCGCCGCTGTCCAGGCCGCGCTCGGCCCGACCGCCGGTATGCAGGTCGAGATCATTCACCTGCTGGCCGACACCGACCACGTCGTGGTGCACTCGCGACGCCGGTTACCCGACGGCGGGCCCGAGATCGTGGTCGTCGACGTCCTGCGTGTCGACAACGGGTTGATCGCCGAGGTGTGGGAGATCATCGAACCGGTGACCCAGTCAGCCGCAAACCGTACGTGGTGGGAACCAGGGCGCCCCTAGACCGGCGGCGTGCGGCCGGTGCGAACGGCGTACGCCCGCTTCATCTTGATGTAGTTGCCGCACCCGGCCATCGAGCACCAGCGGCGGGCCTGGTTGCGGGAGGAGTCGTAGTAGGCCCAGCGGCACGTGTCGCGGGCACACACCTTGAGTCGCGGCCAGGTGCCGTCCTCGGCGGCCCGCCGGACGGCGTCCACCAGACCGGCGACGGCCTGGCCCAGGGGCGCGTTGGTGGCGGTGACCAGGCGGTGGCCGTCGTCGGTGAAGCGCAGCGTGACGGGCAGCCCGGCCAGCGTCCGGTTGAGGCGATCGAGCGCGCCGGGGTCGGTGTGGTGGCCGGCGTGGCCCAGCAGAACCGTGCGCAGGCCTTCCCGGATCGTGATGGCCAGGTCGAGGTCCGCCGGCCCGAGGTGCGCGCCGGCCGGCATCAGCTGCCGTTCGACGAACCAGTCGCGGAGGTCCTCGGGGCTGGTCAGCGTCTCGTGGTCGATCTGCGGCTCGACGGTGTTGACGAAGTCCCGGATCAGCCGGGCGGCGTCCGGCACCGCAGCGTCGTCGTCCACCGACCACCCCTTCCTCTTGACACCACCGTAGCGCCTTGACAGGTATGGAATCGCCTGCCAGGGTCGGAACTACACCAGTGAAATGGTTTTGCCGGTGTGATGTCGATCGGGAGGGGCGGGTCGTGGCCTCCACGCTCAGGGACGTGGCCCAGCTCGCCGGGGTGTCGGTGAAGACCGTCTCCAACGTGGTGAACGGCTATCCCCATGTCAGCCCCGACGTGCGACGTCGAGTCGAGGCGGCCGTCGCCGAGCTGCACTACCGGCCGAACGCCTCCGCCCGGACCCTGCGCACCGGGCGCACCGGCGTGCTCGCCCTCGTCCTACCGACCAGCGACCTGCCGTACGCCGGCCTCGCCGGCGCGGTCGTCCACGCGGCGGCACAGCGGGGCTACCGGGTCGTCGTCGCGCCCGACGACCAGCCCAGGTCGTCGGGCCTGCACGACGCCCGCACGATGCCCGTGGACGGCGTGCTGGTCGGTGCGCCCGTCACGCCGGGTGAGCTGGGCCCCGCCGTGGCCGCCACCGGCCCACCCGTCGTGCTGATCGGGGGCGCACCCCACGACCAGCGGTGCGACCGGGTCAGCATCGACGTCGCCCAGGCCGCCGAGGACGCCACGGACCATCTGCTGCGCGCCGGTCGCCGTCGGATCGCCGCGATCGGTGACCGACCCGCGGCCAGCCCGCAGCCGGGTACGGCCGGATACCACCGGGCGCTGCGTCGGGCCGGGCTGGTGCCCGTACCCGGGGGGCTGCTGTCGGCGCGGCACCACCGCCGGGCCGACGGCTACCGCGCCGCCCGTGATCTGCTCGTCGGCCCGGACCATCCGGACGCGATCCTCTGCTCCTCCGACCCGCTCGCCATCGGCGCGATGCGGGCCGCCTTCGACGTCGGGCTGCGCGTTCCGGACGACGTCGCGGTGATCGGCATCGGCGACATCGAGGAGGGGCGCTACTCACGGCCCACCCTGAGCACCGTCGCCGTCGACACCGGTTTCCTCGCCCGGGAGGCCGTGGCCCGCCTCACCGTGCGGATCGGCCAGCCCGACGCCGCGGTCGCCGACATCGTCGCGCCGCACACCGTGCTCCCCAGGGAGAGCACCGACGCCACGGCGCGGTGACCGGGGGGCACCGGTTGGACAACGGCGGCGTCGGTCGGTCAGAGTGGTCCGCCGTGAGGTACCTGCGTACCGGTGGTCCCGCCGCGATCCGGCGACCCCGGCCCACCGACTCCGACGAGTTCGTCGCCGCCGTGCGGCGCAGCCACGACCTGCACCACCCGTGGTTGGTCGCGCCGGGCAGTCCCGAGGAGTACGACCGCTACCTGCGCCGGATCCGTCGTCGGGACAGCGCCGGCTACCTGATCTGTGACCGGGCCAGCGGGGAGATCGCCGGCTACGTGAACATCAGCGGGATCGTGCTGGGCGCGCTGCGGGGCGGGTTCCTGGGGTACGCGGCGTTCCAGCCGTACAACGGGACCGGGCACGCGTCGGCGGGCGTCGCCCTGGTGATCGACCACGCGTTCACCTCGGTCGGGCTGCACCGGCTGGAGGCCAACATCCAGCCGGGCAACGAGCCGTCCCGGCGGGTGGCCCGCAAGCTCGGCTTCCGGCTGGAGGGCTTCTCCCCGGACTACCTGTTCATCGACGGCGCCTGGCGCGACCACGAGCGCTGGGCGATCACCGCGCCGACCCCCGCCTGACCGACGGCCGCTGCGGGAGCGCGGCGAGCAGAGGGCGGCGAGCCCGGCATTCACCCGGAGTGGGTGATGACGCGCGGTGATGGACGCTCCTACGGTGGGTGTCATGGCTGCCGTGCGTGCGACCCCTGCGAACCCCACCCCCGGGTTGGTCAGTGCCGCGGAGGCCGGAGACCAGCGAGCCATGCCGCCCGAGCTGGGCCCCGACTCCCTCGCGGTGCTCAGCGGCCCCACCTTCCTCTACGCCAACTCGCGCGGGGACGTGCCACCGGGCAGCATCGGCGGTCTCGTCCACCTGGACACCCGCCTGCTCAGCTGCTGGACGCTGACCGTCAACGGCAGTGAGCTGCTGGCGCTGCGCGCCGAGACCATCGACCACTACTCCGCGCAGTACGTGCTCACGAACCCCAGCCTGCCCGGGCTGCCCCCGAACAGCCTGGGAGTGGAGCGGCTCCGGTACGTCGGCGACGGCTTCCACGAGCGGGTGGAGGTGCGGTCGTTCCGGCCGGAACCGGTCCGGGTCGAACTGCGGCTGGCCGTCGGCGTCGACTTCGCCGACCTGTTCGAGGTCAAGTCGGTGGTCCGGGACCGGTCCGCCGAGATCACCCGCAACCACGCCGCCGACGGCTCCGAGCTGTGCTTCTCCTACCGCAACGGGGACTTCCGGGTGCAGACCCGGGTGTGTTGTCAGGGGTCGGCGGACCGGGTCGAGGGCGACGAGCTGATCTGGGACCTTGAGCTGCGCCCGCGCGAGCAGTGGCAGGTGGACCTGCACGTGCCACTGCCGTCCGGGATGGGGGTGGTCGAGCCGGTTCGCGGCGACATCGCCGACATCATCCACGGCCGGGCCGACGACCCGCTGCGCCGGTGGGCCGAGGACCGGGCCGTGCTGCGCGGCGACAGCCAGGCCCTGGAGCGCACCGTGCGGCGGTCCCGGGACGACCTCGCCGCGCTGCGGCTCGACCTGGAGGTCAAGGGCCAGCGGATCATGCTGCCCGGGGCGGGACTGCCGTGGTTCCTCGCCGTCTTCGGCCGGGACACCCTGATCACCGCGTACCAGACCCTCGTCGCCGGGCCGGCGCTGGCCAAGGGGGCGCTGCTGGCGCTGGCGCGGCTCCAGGGCGACAGGTGTGACGACTTCACCGACGAGGAACCCGGCAAGATCCTCCACGAGGTGCGCAGCGGTGAGCTGACCCGCAACGGGACCAAGCCGTACGGCCCGTACTACGGCACCGCCGACGCCACCCAGCTGTGGCTGATCCTGCTCTCCGAGTACTGGCGGTGGACCGGCGACGACGAGACGGTCCGACGCCTACGGGACAACGCGCTGGCCGCCCTGCGCTGGATCGACGAGTACGGCGACCGGGACGGCGACGGCTACGTCGAGTACGGCACGCGCTCCCCGGAGGGGTTGGGGAACCAGTGCTGGCGGGACTCGCCGGACGGGGTGTGCTTCGCCGACGGGCGCATCCCGGTGCTGCCGCTGGCGACCAGCGACATCCAGGGCTACACCTACGACGCGAAGATTCGCCTGGCGGAGCTGTTCGACGGCCCGCTGGCCAACCCGGCGCTGGCGGGACGGCTGCGCGACGAGGCCGGCACGCTGTTCGAACGGTTCAACCGGGACTTCTGGATCGAGGAGCGGGGCGGCTACTACGCGGTCGCCCTGGACGGCGACAAGAACGTGGTCGACGCGAAGACCTCGTCCATGGGTCACCTGTTGTGGAGCGGGATCGTGCCGACGGAACGGGCCGACGCGGTGGTGCGCCAGCTCATGTCGCCGGACCTGTTCTCCGGGTGGGGCATCCGGACGTTGTCGCGCGAGGAGTCGCTCTACAACGCCGTCGGATACCACCTCGGCACGGTCTGGCCGCACGACAACTCGATCGCCGTGCTCGGCCTGGCCCGCTACGGCTACCGGGCCGAGGCGAACCGGATCAGCCTCGCGCTGTTCGAGGCGGCGGAGCAGTTCGGCCACCGTCTGCCCGAGGCGCTCACCGGGTTCGCGCGGGAGCGCATGGTGTTCGCGGTGCCGTACCCGACCGCGTGCAGCCCGCAGGCGTGGGCGGCCGGCACCCCGCTGGCCCTGGTCCGCGCGATGCTGGGGCTCAACCCGATCGACGGGCGGCTGGCACTCGACCCGGACATTCCCGAGGAGCTGGGGCTGATCACCGCCGACCGGGTGCGGGCCTTCGGTCAGGAGTGGGGAGTGGAGGCGATACGCACCAGCGGTCACGTCCGGCTCCAACCGAGCTGAGGGCGGCTGGCGCGTCCGACGTTTGTCCCGGGCTTCGACGGGAAACGGCCGGCAATGACGAAACCTCGTGTGGTGATCGTGGGGGCCGGGTTCGCCGGTTACCACGCGGCGAAGACGTTGAGCCGGATCGCCCGGGACCGGGCCGAGATCGTGGTACTGAACTCCACCGACTACTTCCTCTACCTCCCGTTGCTGCCCGAGGTGGCGGCCGGGGTGGTCGAGCCCAAACGGATCGCGGTGCCGCTGACCGGGACGCTCAAGGGCGTACGCGTGGTGATCGGCGAGGCGGACCACGTCGACCTCCAGAACCGCTGGGTCGGCTTCACCCAGGCCGAGGGGGAGAAGAACCGGCTGGCGTACGACCGGTTGGTGCTCGCCGTGGGCAGCGTCAACAAGCTGCTGCCCATCCCGGGGGTCACCGAGTACGCGCACGGCTTCCGCGGCCTGCCCGAGGCCGTCTACCTGCACGATCACATCGTCCGGCAGATCGAACTGGCCGAGCAGGCCGAGGACCCGGCCGAGCAGCAGGCCCGGGCCACCTTCGTGGTGGTCGGCGCGGGTTACACCGGCACCGAGGTCGCCGCGCACGGGCAGCTGTTCACCGACGCGCTGCACGCCCAGCGGCCCCGGCTCACCGTCCGCCCCCGCTGGATGCTCCTCGACGTCGCAAAGCGGGTGCTGCCGGAGCTGGACAAGCGGATGTCGGACACCTCGCACAAGGTGCTCGACCGCCGTGGCGTCGACGTGCGGATGGGCACCTCGGTGGCGGAGGCGACCGCCGACGGGGTGAAGCTCACCGACGGCGAGTACGTGCCGACCTGCACCCTCGTCTGGTGTGTGGGGGTGCGCCCCGACCCGTTCGTCAACGAGCTGGGTCTGCGCACCGACCGGGGCCGGCTGGTGACCGACGAGTTCCTCAACGTCCCCGGCTACCCGGAGGTGTTCGCCTGTGGCGACGCCGCCGCGGTGCCCGACCTGGTCAACCCGGGGCAGATCTGCGGGATGACGGCCCAGCACGCGCAGCGCCAGGGCAAGCGCGTGGCACACAACATCGCCGCGTCGTACGGCTTCGGCAAGCGCAAGCCGTACAAGCACCACGACCTCGGCTGGGTCGTCGACCTGGGTGGCAAGGACGCGGCGGCGAACCCGTTGCAGGTCAACCTGGCCGGGTTGCCGGCCAAGGCGGTCACCCGCGCGTACCACCTGATGGCGATGCCCGGAAACCGTACGCGGGTCACCGCCGACTGGGCGCTGGACGCCGCGCTGACCCGGTCGGCGGTCCAGCTCGGGCTGGTGCCGGCCAACGCGGTGCCGCTGGAGAGCACCACACCCGAGGTCGCGACCAGGGCCCGCTGAGCACGCACCACCCACCCGGCCGGTCAGCCCTGCGGGGCGGGGCCGGCCGGTCGGCGTGACGGCCCTGCGGGAGCGGCCGGCGGGGCGGGTCGGAGGCGGCGTGGCCCGTACTCGCGCAGCAGGGTCTGCACGATGCCGGCGGCGGGGATGGCCAGCAGCGCGCCGAGCAGGCCGGCCAGCTCCGCGGCGAGCAGCACGCTGACCAGCACGGTCAGCGGGTTGAGCCGGACCGCCCGGGACAGGATGAGCGGCTGGAGCAGGTGGTTCTCCACCTGCTGGTAGACCACGAAGAAGACGAGCACCACGATCCCGGCGGTGGGGGAGTGCAGGAAGCCGGCCCCGGCCGCGATCACCGCGCCCAAGGTCGCGCCGACCAGCGGTATCAGGTCGGCCACCGCCACCAGCAGGGCGATCACGGCCGCGAACGGCACCCCGGTGAGGGCCAGCACCACGTAGGTCAACACCCCGCAGATCACGCTGATCAGGAGGTTGCCGGTGAGGTAGCCGGTGACGGTGCGCGACACCTCCCGGCCCACCCGGCGCAGGCGGTCGCCCTGACCGTCCCCGGCCGTCGCGAGCAGGCCGCGGGTGATCCGCGGCGCCTCCAACACCATGAGGTACGCCAGCACGATGACCGTGACCAGCCCGGCGACCGTCTCCACGACGCCGCGCAGCACGCCCACCGCGGGTTGACGCAGTCGGGTCCCGAGGTCACGCAACTGGTCGGAGTGCTCGCTGACGTAACGGCGCGCGCCGGTGCGCTCCAGCAGCTGCCCCAGCGGGCCCTGGCCGGCGCGGGCGTCGCGCAGCAGCTCGGGCGCCCGGTCGGCGAACCGGCCCAGCTCCCCGGACAACGGCACCAGGATGAGCGCGGCCAGCAGCGCCAGCAGCACGAACGCGGCGAGGAACACCAGCAGCGTGGCCAGGGACCGACGCCGCACGAGACGCCGTTGCAGCCGGTCCACCAGGGGCTTGAGCGCCACGGCGAAGAACGCGGCGACCACGACCCAGACCAGCACCCGGCGGGTCGCGTACACGAATGCCAGCGCGAACACGGTCGCGAGGACCAGACCGATCACGACCAGGGTGTGCCGGGCGGTCACCCGATCGTCGGCGTTGCTCATCCGCCGCGCCTTCCCCGCGCTCGCCGTCGGAAACCCGGCATTGCGGACGAGGGTCACTCGCGTGCCGAAGGATGCTCAGCGGGCGTCGTCGGTGACGGGGTGGGCGCTGGCGACGAACGTGTCGAGCGCGGCGGCGTGCAGCAGACCACCGGGCACCGGGTCACGCAGGGCCGCCACCGCCAGCCGGCCCACCGGGAGGCCACCGGGGCGGGACGTCGCGGCCAGCACCAGGTTGCCGTACCGGCGGCCGCGCAGCATACGCCGGTCGCCGACGACGCACACGTCGGCGAAGACCGCCCGCAGCGTCGCCACCTGCGCCCGGGTGCCGACCAGTGGTGGCAGGTCCGTGACGTTGACCAGGTACGTCCCGTCCGGGCGGAGGATGCGGGCCACCTCGGCGGCGAACTCGACGGTGCGTACGTGCCGGGGCATCTGGGCCGCCCGGTAGATGTCGGCGATCACCAGGTCGTGGGAACCGGCGGGGGTGGCGGTGAGCGCGTCCCGGGCTTCGGCGACCTCCACCCGCACCTGCGGCGGCAGCGGCGGTAGCTCCCGGGCGACCAGGTCCACCACCGCGGGGTCCCGCTCGACGACCCGTTGCGGGGAACCGGGCCGGGTGGCGGCCAGCCACCGCGGCAGCGTCAACGCGCCGCCGCCCAGGTGCAGCACGTTCAACGGCACGCCGGCCGGGGCCGCCACGTCCACCGCCGCGGCGATCCGTCGGACGTACTCGAAGTGCAGGTGCCGGGGATCGGCGACGTCCACGTACGACTGCTCGACCCCGGCGGACAGCAGTGTCCGCCCGGTCGGGCGGACCGGGTCGGCGACCAGTTCCAGCCGGTCGGCGGCGCGGCTCATGACGGGCACGCTAGCCGAGCCCCTGGGCCCCCAGGCCACCGAGCCCATGGCTCGCGACGCCGGTGGCCCGGCACGGCCGACGGGCCGGCGGAGCGGGGTTTGTCCCCGCCCGCCGGCCCGCCCGGGTCACGGTTGCCGGTCAGCCGCCGGCCATCCCGGCCCCCACCTCGTCGATCGCGTCGTCGATCTGGTGGGCGAGGTCCACGTCGAGCGCGGTCACCCCGTCGGCCTGGCTGGTCCGTACGGTCAACACGGCGGCGGTGTCGCCGGGGCGTCCGATGCTCGGGCCACGGCCGCTGTCCTGGCGCATCCGGTCGAGCCGGGCGAGCACCCGGTCCAGGTTGTCCGGTGGCAGCGCGACCACCCGGTAGAGGCCCTGGCCGTCGCCGGTCCAGTACGGCAGGTCGTCCAGTGCCGCGCTGATCTCGTCCGCGTCCAGGGTGGGTGTGGTGGTAGAGGCGCCCACGAGGCCGCCACCGACCTCCGGCGGGTTCAGCAGGTCACGCAGACCGTCGGGCACGTGCAACGACTCGACCAGGTCGCCGTCCTGCTGGGCGAGGGCGGCAATCGTCGCCTCGGCCTGGTAACGGGCCTGCTCCGGGGTGTTGCCGCTGATCCGGCCCACCTCGGCCAGGAAGCCGGGCAGGTCCTGGTGCCGCTCGATGCCGTCGACGGGCAGCACGTCGTGCAGGGACGAGGGCACAGCCGCGAGCAGCCGCTGGCGCTCGGCCGCCTCCAGCGCGAAGGCGAGGACCAGCACCGTCGCCTCGGTGCCCACCTTGGCCGTCTTGAAGTCGACCCCGGCCCGACGCCCGACCTCGTCGACCAACTGGTGGTAGCCCATGCTGCTCACGCCGGCCGCGCCACTCGGCGGGGACGGCTGCGGCCTCGGGTTGTCGGCGCTGCCGACCGGCGGCGGCGCCGGCCCGCCCCGCGTGCTGTCCGGCTTGTGCGGCCCGGCCGACGGCGGGCCGGCACGCTTGCCCGCATCGAGGCTCTTGAGCTGCTTGGAGGCGCTCAGGCTGGCGCCGATCTCGCTGGGCTGGCGATTCTGTTCGCGTGCCTGCCGGGCCAGGGCCCGGCGCCGCTGGTTGTCGCCTTCCATCTGCTTGCGCATGCTGGCATCCCTTCCGCTGGGGATAGTGGCTGCTCCAGTCGCGTTCCCGTCGTCCTGGGAGGCGAAACGGACGCTGCTCGCCGGGTCGGCCCGGCTTCTGGGACGCTTCATCCGGCGGGGGTGAGGGGTGCTCACCCGCACGGCCCGCACGATCGGCTCAGGACCGGAGTTCTTCCGAGGTACGCGGAAGGAAGGTCGTCATGAAGCAGATCGTCGAGATCGTCCCCGCCCGACCCGGCTGGTACGCGCGCTGGCAGCTCACGCCCGAGGTCACGAGGTGTTACTCGGTGAGCCTGTGGGCGCTGTTGGAGGAGGCCGACGGGACGGGCCGCGAGGTGGTCGGCATGGACTGCATCGGCCAGTGGCCCGGCGCGGACGACAACGAGGCGGGTGGGCGGTTCGTCCGCTACCTGTACCAGACGCCCGATTCGGGACAGCCCGAGGACATCGAGCCGCCCTCGACCGGCGAACTGCGCGAGAAGGGCCCCCGGCTCCAGCCGATGACGGCACCCTAGACATTCCTCCGGCCCCCGACCCCAGGTCCCAGGGTCGGGGGCCACCCCGTCTCGGGGGTGGCCGGAGGTCAGCCGGTGGGGCGAAGGTCAGCCGGTGGCGCGGAGGTCGTCGTCGGCCTGCTCGACGGCCAGCAACTCGGCCAGGCCGGTGCGGTCGAGCATCCGCTGCAACTGCGGGCTGACCCCGGTCAGCCGGATCGCCCGGGCACTGCGCTGCACCACCAGCAGCGCGCTGAGACCGGACGAGTCGCAGAGACTCACACCGGCCAGGTCGATCAGCACCTCGTCGCCGCGCAGGTCGGCCGCCACGGCGGTCAGGTCGGGCGCGGTGTCGTAGTCCAGCTCGCCGGTCAGCCGGAGCCGGACGTGCCCGGCGTCGAGCCGGGTCGCCTCGATGGTCAACAGCTGCTCCGACATCCCACCATGTTCCCAGTTGAGCGGGAGAACGCAAAGCGGGGGGCGTCGTACGCGCCGGACGGTCGACTGTCCGGTGCTGTTCAGACGGTGGTGGCGGTGCTCGCCAGCGGCTCTGAGGTGCCGCTTTCCGGGTGTCGGCGTAGGGTGGTCGGAAGAGTTTTGACCATTGACGCCGGTTCCGGCACGGGTTCGGGTGGACGACAAGGAGTGAGGCTCAGCTGGTGACTGCTTCCGACGTCAGGGACTGGGACCCGGGCGACGGACGGCTTCCCACGCCGAGTACGACACGGTCCCCGGCGTGGTCCGCCGACGTCACGCCCCGATCCACCGCCGCGCTGCCGCCGCTCGCCCCCGACCGGGATCTGGCCGCTCCCGACTGGTTCGAGGTCGTCGAGCACTTCCGGGAGGGCCTGGTCGTCTGCGACGCCGACGGCGTCGTGCGACACGTCAGCCCGGTGGCCGAGCGGTTGCTGCCCGAGGTGACGCCCGGCGAGCTGCTCAGCGCGGCCGGTGTGCCCGGGCTCAGCGACGGAGACGCCGGTGGCTTCACCCACCGCGGGCGCCGACTCACCGCCCGCCAGGTGCCCCTCTCCGGTGCCCGCTGCTGCTGGTACGTGGAAGACATCACCGACAGCGTCAGCCGCGCCGACGCGCTGCTCGCCGAACGGGCCCGCTCGGCGTTCCTGGCCGTGGTCGGCGACAAGCTCGGCAACCCCCTGCACCCCGACCGGGCCGCCGCCGCGGTCGTCCGCCTCGCCGTGCCGACCCTGGCCGAGGTGGCCGTGCTCGTGCTCGCCCCGCGTGGCGGTCGTGCCCGCTGGTGGCGGGCCTCGCGCACCGACGACGAGGTCCCGACGGTGGACAGCGGCGTGCTGGCCGGCGGCGACCTGCCGACCGCGATCGCCGACGGGCTGACCGGGGTCGAGCCGCACGCGGTGGACTGGCTGGTCGAGCAGGCGGTCGACGCCGGCTGGCTGCCCGGGCTCGCCGGCACCGAGAGCGCTGCCCGGGTCGTCCCGTTGCCCGGCCGCGACGCGCCCGTCGGTGTGCTGCTGGTGGCCCGCCGCGCCGCCCGCTGGTACGACGAGGCCGACGTCGAGTTGGCTCGCGCGTTCGCGGCCCGTGCCGGCGCGGCGCTGACCACCGCTCTGCTCTACCGCGACCAGGCGGAGGTGGCGGACACCCTCCAGGCCAGCCTGCTGCCGGTCGAGCCGGCCGAGGCCCCCGGCGTGCAGTGGGGCACCGCGTACCGGCCGGCCCAGGCGGGGCTGCGCATCGGCGGCGACTTCTACGGCTCGCACCGTCTGACCGACGGGGGCTCGGTGTTCTTCCTCGGCGACGTGTCGGGCAAGGGCGTCGAGGCGGCCGTCTTCACCGGCCAGTTGCGCCAGTGCCTCCAGGCGTTGCACCGCTTGGAGTCGCACCCCGGGCGGCTGCTGCGGCTGCTCAACGACGCCCTGCTGGAAACCACCCAGGCGCACGGCCAGGGCCGCTTCGCCACGATGGTGCTGGGCGTGGCACGCCCACAGCGCGACGGCGGCCTGACCCTCACCCTGGCCGGCGGTGGGCACCTGCCGCCGCTGGTGCTGCGCACCTCCGGTGAGGTGGAGTCGGTGCCGCTGAGCGGGATGCTGATCGGTGTGGTGCCCGACCCCCGTGTCGGCGAGGTGACCGTGCGGCTGGCGCCGGGGGAGACCTGCCTGCTCTACAGCGACGGGGTGACCGAGGCCCGGGGTGGTCGCCGCGGCGACGAGCAGTTCGGCACGGAACGGCTGGTCGCCGCCGTGACCGGCTGCCAGCGGATGCCCGCGCCGGCCCTGGCCGAGCGGGTCGAGCAGGTCACCTGCGACTGGTTGGCGCACGGCGACCACGACGACATCGCGGTGCTGGCGCTGCGGGCGATCGGTCCGGGTGGGCGTGGGTCGCGGCACCTGCACTCGGTGCCCGCGCAGCCCGGCACCGACCGACAGAGGGAGACCGACGCGTGACCGCTGCCATGACGGCCGTCGACCCGACCGACGCGTACGTCGGCTACCTGGACTGCCTGGCCGACGCCGACGAGTACGCCGCGATCGACGTGGCGATCGGCCTGCTCGACGCGGGAGTGCCGGCGGAGCGGGTGCTGCTCGACCTGGTCGCGCCCGCGCAGGCCGAGGTGGGCGAGCGCTGGGCGCGCAACGAGTGGAGCGTCGCCCAGGAGCACGCGGCCACCCACATCAGCGAGCAGGTGGTGGCGGCGGTCGCCGCGCACGCCAACCCGCGCCCGACCGGCGGGCGGGTCGTGGTCGCCTGCATGGACGGCGAGTGGCACGCGCTGCCGCCCCGGCTGGTGGCCGAGGTGCTGCGGTTGCGCGGCTGGCAGGTGACCTTCCTGGGTGCCAGTGTGCCGGCGGCGCACCTCGTGTCGTACCTGCACCGCTACGACGCCCACGCGGTCGCGTTGGCGTGCGCGTTGCCCATGCGGTTGCCGCACGCCCACCGGATGATCGAGGCCTGCCGTCGTTCCGACGTGCCGGTGGTGGTCGGTGGGCGGGGGTTCGGCGCGGACGGCCGGTGGGCGCGTCGGCTCGGGGTGGCGTGGGCGCCGAACGCGCCCGCGGCGGCCGAGCTGATCGCCGACGAGCGGGCGCTGCGTGGGGTGCCGCCGGCGCGGCTGACCCACCTGGCCGACGACGAGTACGCCAGTCTGGTGCGGCGTCGTGGTGAGCTGATCGACAGCGCGTTGGCCGACCTGCGGGACCGGGTGCCGGCGGCACGGGCCTACAGCCCCACGCAGCTGGACGCGACAGTGAGCGACCTGGGTCACATCGTGGACTTCCTGGCCGCGGCGGTCTACGTCGACGATCCCTCGTTGTTCACCGAGTTCGTGGAGTGGCTGTCGGAGATCCTGCTGAGCCGTGGGGTGCCCGCCGGCGCCGTCGCCCGGCCTCTGGATCACTTCGGCGTCGCGTTGCGTGACTTCCCCCGGGCGGGGCGTGTGCTGGCCCTGGGCCGCGCCGCGCTGCCCGCCGCCGACCGCTGACGGACCCGTCGCCGGTCGCCCCGAGCTGATCACCGCGCCGGTCGGCGGTTGCGCCGACTCTGCGTATACTTGTCGCACTGCAAACGTCCCACCCCCGGGTGGAGCTAGGGGGAGAACGGTGACGTTCAGCGTCCGCCAGGTCGAGCGTGACGGCGCTGGCGCCTGTCTGCGCCTCACGGGCGAGCTGGACCTGAGCACCGCCCCCGAGCTGAGCGCCGCGATCGACCGGCTCACCGCGGCGGGCGAGACCCGGTTGCTGCTCGACCTCACCGACCTGACGTTCTGCGACTCCACCGGCATGGCCGTGTTCGTCCGGGGCGACAACCAGGCGGCGGCCGACGGTGGCTGGCTACGGCTGACCGGCGCCAGCGGGCGTGTCGAGCGGGTGTTGCGGGTCACCGGCCTGGCCGACGTGCTGCGCTACGAACCGGAGTCGGTTGACCCCGCGTCGCGCAGCGCCTCCTGATGGGCTACATTTCCCCGCCAGCGCGGTGACCGTCCGGTCCCGTCCACGCCGACCCGAGGCAGGTAGTGATGGGCTCAGACAGCGCGCAGCCGGTACGCATCCTGGTGGTCGACGACGACCCGGGCGACGTGCTCATGATCGAGGAGGCGTTGGCGGATTCCGACGTCGACAAGGTCATCGACGTGGTCAGTGACGGCGAGGAGGCGATGGAGTTTCTCCGCGCCGAGGGCCGGCACGAGCACGCCCGCCGGCCGGACGTGATCCTGCTCGACCTAAACATGCCGCGCATGGACGGCCGGCAGGTGCTGGGCGCGGTCAAGCAGGACGAGGATCTGCGGACCATCCCGATCGTCGTGCTGACCACCTCCAACGCCGACACCGACATCGTCGGCAGCTACACGCTCCAGGCCAACGCGTACGTCACCAAGCCGATCGACCTGGACGACTTCAACGACGTGGTGCGCCGCATCGACGAGTTCTTCGGCCGAGTGGTCGTGCTGCCCAAGCGCGTCTGAGGCGGGCCCCCGCGCACGCATGCTGAACATTTTTCCCGAACCCCCTCGGCCGTCGCGGTCTGGGCCGAGGATCCAGGTGGGGAAGTAACAGCGGCTGCCTGGGGGGGGCGACAGTATGAGGTTCTCCGTCGTTGAGACCGGCTACGACCAGCGGCAGGTGGATTCCTGCCTGGACGAACTGGGGATCCGGTTGTCCCGCCTCGCGGCGCGGGCGCAGGGTGCCGCCGGAGCGACCCGGGAGTGGGACGAGATCCGCGAGGAGGCCACGTGGCTCAGCGGGCTCCTGCGGCGGCTGGACCTGGGCGACACCGCCGGCGGCCGGTACGCCGGTGACACCGTGGGTCGCGAGGCGGCCGACCTGCGGGCCCAGGCCCGTGCCGAGCTGGCCGAGGCCCGCGAGGAGGCACGGCAGGTGCGCGAGCGGGCGTACGCCGACGCCGTGCAGGCCCGGCGCGACTTCGAGGCGGCGCTGTACCTCCGTCGGCGACGTGAGGCGCGGGTGGACGAGATCCTCAGCCAGGTGACGGTGGACCAGGTGCCCGCCGACACCCCGACCGCGGCTGCCGGCGTACCGGGAAGCCGGGTGGGAGTCGGCGGGCTGGATGCGGGCGCGGAGCCGCCGCCCGGCCGTCGCTGACACCGGTGGGCGGCGGCGTGGGTGCCCGGCTCAGGTGGTGAGTGCCGTCGCGACGGTGGTCGCCCGGTCCTCGTGCTGCGCGTACGCGTCGGGGTAGGCGGAGATCTGCACGGACTGGGCGGCGGAGGTGACGCTCATGTCCTGCCAGCCGGGGATCTCGTTGAGCGCGGTGTAGAAGGCCCGTGCGGCGTACGACGGGCGCATCAGCTCGGCCACGGTGCCCCAGCCGCTGCTGGGTCGCTGCTGGAACAGCCCGACCGAGTCGTGGTCGGAGCCGCTGCCCTGGTTGGGGTAGTTCGCCGACTCCGGCAGGACGTCGCTGGCCAGGTTGTAGAGGTTGCTCTCCTGCATCGCGGTGGCCAGTGCCACCACGAGGGCGCGGCGCGGCATCTTCATGTCCAGGCCGACGTCCACGATGATCTTCGCGTTGTCCATCTGCGCCTGGTCGAGGCCGGCGACCGGTCGGGGTCGGCGGGGCTTGACGGGCTTCTTGGGCGCCTTGCGGACGGCGGTGGGGCGCGGGGTGGGCGGCACCGCCGTCGGGCTGGGCAGGACCCGTGCGGGGGCGAGGTCGCGGTCCAGCGACCGGGAGGCGCGCTCGTCGGCGATGGCGGCACGGTCGGCCACCGCCTCGGCGAGCGGCTCCACCGGGCGGGGCGTGTCGTCGCTGCCCCGGGCGGTGGCCACCGCGACGAGGCTGAGGCAGCAGGTGACACCGGTGGCCAGGGCCACCCGCACCGGGGTCGAGCCCAGCAGGGGACGCCGGGACGGTTCGGGGACGCGGTGACGGCCGATCGTCCGTTCGGTTGATGCGGCGTCGTCCGATGGGGTGCTCGGGCGCGCGTCGGTCAGCTTCTGGTCGGAGGGGTCGTCGGGATGCACCTGACGAGGCTAAAGACCCAATTGCTCGTTATCGCCCGCCGGTACGGTGGCCTGCGCCACAATTTGCCCCGATCTTGGGGATTTCCGGGGGCGAAGGTGCCACAACTGCGATCAACCTCGCGGATCGGGCCAGACGGTTATTACCGATTTGCTGGGTGAATGCGACCGCGCCACCGCGATTCCCGCCCCGCATTCGGCCGCGCGCCAGGCTCAGCCGAACGGCCAGTGCCAGGTCCGTCGGTCGGACGGCGGTGCCTCGCCCGCACGCCCAGGACCGACCGCACACCCAGGACCGACCGCACACCCAGGACCGACCGCACATCCAGGGCCGGCCGCACACCCATGATCGCCCGCACACCCAGGACCGCCCGCACACCCAGGGCCGCCCGCACACCCAGGACCCACCGCACACCCAGGGCCGACCGCACACGCATGATCGTGCTCGATCCGGGAAGTAGGGCCCTCGACCACGCGCGATGCCACTACAACCAGGATTGAGCGCGATCATGCCTGGCCGTCACCTCCGGGCAGGCGTCTAAGCCCCGAAACTCAGTGTCGACCGTTCTCCGCCGGCGTGACCGTCAGCCGGTGCCGGCTGGCGTCGCCGCTGGAGAACGGCCAGAGCCGGTCGGCGTACTCGACCAGGTCGGCCAGTTGGTCCCGACTGAGGCCGGCGGACGAGATCTCCGCGTGCACGTCGGCCCGGTAGCGGCCGTCGTCGTCGCGTCCCAGCTTCGCCTCCGCCCGGACCTGGACGGTGTGCGCCTCGTCGGTGATCTCCCCGGCCACCTCCACCGCCGCGTGGTGCAGGCAGGAGGCGAAGGCCGCGGCCAGCAACTGTTCCGGGGTCAACCCGGTGCAGTGCGGCGCCAGCGGTGAAGCCAGCGCGGTGGAGAGCCCGCCATCGTCGGTGCGTACGTGACCACCCTCGGCGGTCGCTGTGGCCTCACGCAGCCAGGAACTCTTTTCCGGCATCGCGTTTCTCCCGTCGCTCACCGGCTCGGCTACCCGGCCTCCTGCCGGCGAAACGCCGTGGGGCCCACCGGCGCGTCAGCGACCGGCCCCGCGGTAGGGCTCCTCGAACACCGCCACCGCCTCGGTGGGCTCCGCCGCGGCCCGTTCGGTCCACGGTGAGGTGGGGGCCGGCTGGCGGGCGGTCGGGATCGTCATCGGCACGTACACCCGGGCGTCCACCGCCTCGGCCAGCAGCAGCGCGGCGACCAGGCTGGTGGGGCGCTGCCCGGGCTCGTCGGCGAGACAGGAGTGGCACAACTCGACCACCTCCGGCGGGAGCCCGTCGATCTCGGGCAGCGGCTCCGGTGGCTGACGTCGGCGTACGCCGATCAGTTCGCTGGCGCTGACCGCGTGGTACGGCAGGCGAGCGGTGAGGCTGTAGTAGAGCAGCACGCCGAGGGCGTACATGTCGGCGGCCGGGGTGGCCGGCTCCCCGTCCAGCTGCTCGGGCGCCAGGTACGCCGGGGTGCCCAGCACGACACCGGTCGGCAGCGGGTCCGGTGCGCCGGCCGGGATGGCGATGCCGAAGTCGAGCACCTTCACCCCCGCGGGGGTGAGCATGACGTTGGCCGGTTTGACGTCGCGGTGCACGATGCCCTCCGCGTGCGCGGCGGCCAGCGCCGCGGCGACCTCCGCACAGACCCGCACCGAGATCCGCCAGTCCAGCGGCCCGGCCCGCAGGTGCGCGGCGAGCGTCTCACCCTCGGCCAGCTCCATCACGATGTAGGGCACCGGCCCGCCGAACCAGTTCGACGAGGTGCCGAAGTCGTGCACGCTCGCCACGTTCGGGTGCACCAGGCGGGCGGCCGACCGGGCCTCCGCGCGGATCCGGTCCACCGGGCCGTCCTGGTCGTCCGGGCCGTCCGGGCCGGGCAGGATGAGCTTCACCGCGACCTGCCGGTCCAGCACCTGGTCGTGGGCCCGCCACACCTCGGACATGCCGCCCACGCCGATGCGCTCCTCGAGCTGATACCGCCCGTCCAGCGTGCGCATCGACCACTCCTCGTCCCCGCCCCGCCGACGACGGGTGCACCGATCGCGGTACCCGGGCTCCAAGCTGGGCAAACCGCAGCGGTGTTCGGGCGACCCCTCGCGCGCAGCGCGCTGCGCCGACGGCGGTGGGTGCGGTAGCTTGCGAGCCAGAGCCGGTGTCACCGATTGTGCCGGCACGGTCACCCGAGAGGGCGCTGCGATGAGCGAGGTCACCGTACGCTTCGTCGGCGGGCCCGCGGACGGCCTGGTCCGGTTGCTGCCGGCCGGGGCGGACGGCACCCCACCACAGCGTTGGATCATGCGGCACCCGGACGGCACCGGCCCGGTCCAGCCCGGCCCCGACCACCTCTACGAACGCGACCGACCCGACGACGCGGGTGGCTGGAGCATGCGCTTCGTGCGCACCGACGCGTACGGGGTGTCCGAGTGACCACGAGGCGGGGCTGACCGGTGGCGACGCCGGCGTCCCGTCGACCCGGCCGCACAGCTGGCGCACAGCCTCCACAGGGGCGCGGCACAGCCGTCGCGTCCACGATGGGTGGCATGGTCATGAACGGGCAGGCCGCGCCGAGCCGGATCGAGCTGCGTCGCCCCGACGGTGAACCCGTCCGGGTGCTGGTGGTCGACGACGAACCCACCCTCACCGACCTGCTGTCGATGGCCCTGCGCTACGAGGGCTGGCAGGTCCGCAGCGCCGGCAACGGCATGGCGGCGTTGAGCGCCGCCCGGCAGTTCCAGCCGGACGCCGTGGTGCTCGACGTGATGCTGCCCGACCTGGACGGCTTCCAGGTGCTGCGCCGGCTGCGTGAGCACGCCCCCACCGTGCCGGTGCTCTTCCTGACCGCCCGCGACGCGGTGGAGGAACGCATCGCCGGGTTGACCGTCGGCGGCGACGACTACGTCACCAAGCCGTTCAGCCTGGAGGAGGTCATCGCCCGGCTGCGCGCGCTGCTGCGCCGCTCCGGTTTCGCGGTCGCCACCCGGGAGGACGCGGTCCTCACCGTCGGCGACCTCAGCCTCGACGAGGACAGCCACGAGGTGCGCCGGGACGGCCAACTGATCACCCTCACCGCGACGGAGTTCGAGTTGCTGCGCTTCCTGATGCGCAATCCCCGCCGGGTGCTCAGCAAGGCGCAGATCCTCGACCGGGTGTGGAACTACGACTTCGGCGGTCAGGCCAACGTGGTGGAGCTGTACATCTCGTACCTCCGCAAGAAGATCGACGCCGGCCGGGCACCGATGATCCACACCCTGCGCGGCGCGGGCTATGTCCTCAGGCCCGCCGAGTAACCGCCGGCCCCTGCGTGCCGCCCGCCGCTGGCTGGCCGGCCGCTCCCTGCGTACCCGACTGGTGTTTGCCCTTCTCGCGCTGCTGGCGGTGGTCAGCGTCGCCATCGGCGGCCTGACCACGGTGGCGCTGCGGCACTTCCTCATCGAGCGACTCGACGCCCAACTGGCCCCGACGGTCATGCGGGGTGACCGTCCCGGGCGGCCGGCGTTTCCGGGCACCGGGCCGGCCATCCCGGCCGGATCGCCGTCCGGGACGGTGGTCGCCGAGATCACCGGCGGTCGGGTGACCGGCGCGCGCACCCTGACCAGCAGCCCGTCCAGCGACGACCCGTTCCCCGACGAGCAGTCCGTCCCGGTCGGTGAGGTCGCCACCCTGGCCGACCTGCCGGTCGGCGCCGAACCACGCACCGTCGACCTCGGCGCGCGCGGCGACTACCGGGCCGTGGCCCGGCAGTACTGGGACGGCCGGGTACGCGTCGTCGCGATCCCCCTGGCCGGCGTTCAGGAGACCATCTGGGCGCTGGTCGCCGCCCAGGCCGGGGTGGCCGCCGTCGGGCTGCTGCTCGCCGGAGTGGCGGGCGCGCTGATCGTCCGGGCCACGCTGCGCCCGCTCAACCGGGTCGCCGCCACCGCCACCCGCGTCACCGAGCTGCCCCTGGACCGCGGCGAGGTGGCGCTCGCCGTCCGCGTCCCGGCCGCGGACACCGACGCGCGCACCGAGGTCGGTCAGGTCGGCGCGGCGCTCAACCGGATGCTGGGCCACGTCGCCGACGCGCTCTCCGCCCGGCAGGCCAGCGAGACCCGGGTACGCCAGTTCGTCGCCGACGCCAGCCACGAGCTGCGGACTCCTCTGGCCGCGATCCGCGGCTACGCCGAGGTGGCCCGGCGTGGCCGCGACGAGGTTCCCCCCGACGTGGCGCACGCGCTGCGTCGGGTGGAGTCGGAGAGCACCCGGATGACCAGCCTCGTCGACGACCTCCTGCTGCTGGCCCGCCTCGACACCGGTCGGCCGCTCGCGGTCGACCCGGTCGACCTGACCGCCCTGGTGGTGGACGCGGTCAGCGACGCGCACGTCGCCGGCCCCGAGCACCGCTGGCAGCTCGGCCTGCCCGAGGTGGCGATCCGGGTTCCCGGTGACGCCGCCCGACTGCACCAGGTGGTGGCGAACCTGCTGGCCAACGCTCGGGTGCACACCCCACCCGGCAGCACCGTCACCACCACACTCGCCGTCGACACGGGCAGTGCCGTGCTCACCGTCGCCGACGACGGGCCCGGGGTGCCGGCGGAGTTGCAACCGGAGATGTTCGAGCGCTTCGCGCGCGGCGACAGCTCCCGGTCCCGGGCGCACGGCAGCACCGGCCTCGGTCTGGCGATCGTGGCGGCCGTGGTGGAGGCCCACCACGGCACGGTCGAGGTGGACAGCCGCCCGGGGCGGACCGTGTTCACCGTCCGGTTGCCGAATCCCACCTCCGACGCGTAGCCGCCGCGCGGCTGAGGCATCCAGCCGGCGCGGCTGCGGCACCGCCTGGTCAGCGGCCCAGCACCTCGGCGAGGACCTCGACGACGCGTCGCGTGTGACGCCCGTCGGGGTCCTCGTCGGTGTTCAGGTCGGTCACGCTCATCCCGAGCAGCCGGTCGGCGCGGGCCAGGGGCGTGACCAGCGCGATCAGGTCCGCCCAGCGGGGGCCGTCCGGCTCGGGGTAGGTCACCGCCGGTAGGTCCCGTGGGTCCACCACGTCCAGGTCGAGGTGCAGCCAGGCCGGTCCGTCGCCGCCGGTGGCCAGGCTCGCCCCGACCGTGCCCGCGCCCCGGCGGAGCAGTTCGGCGGCGGGCACCTGGTGGATCGCCGGGTCGATCCGGGCCGCCTCGGCCCGGCTGCTGTCGTCGGTGGCCGGGCGGTGCCCGAGCAGGTGGACCCGGCCGGGGTCGAGCAGCGGGCCGTCGCAGCCGATGGCGGCCACCGGGCCGTGCCCGGTGACGACCGAGAGGTCCATGTCGGCGGCCTCGCCGGTCGGCGACGTCACGCCGTCGAGGAAGTCCGGGTGGGCGTCGACGAACCACAGCTCGGTCGTCGGCGGCAGGGCACGGCAGATGCCGGGCAGGATGGCACAGTCGCCGCCGAGCACCAACGGCCGCCGACCGTCGGCGATCAGCGCCACGATCCGGGCGGTGATGGCCGCGCCGGCCCGGACCAGGCCGGCGGCGCCGATCACCCCGCTCGCCGGGTCGCGGGCAGCATCGCTCAGGAACGCCTCGTCCACCCGGCCACCGTCGTCGGCGGCCAGGGCGTCCAGCAGGCCGGCGTCGCGCAGCGCGGCGGGGGCCCGTTCCTCACCGCGCCCGGCGCCGGAGGAGTCCAGCGGAGCGTCCACGACCGTCCAGCGCACGTCCGCAGCGTACCGGCGGGGCCGGAGGTGTCCGGCCACATTCTGTGGCGAGGCTGGGAGTCCGCCGATGTGGCCGCGACGGCGCTGACGACCGGCGTACGGTGAGGGACAAGTCCGGCTTTCTGGGTCAAAAGCCTCACCGGTGTACGGCCGGGACGCCGGTGTCGAGACGGCGAGGGCAAGGAGCGATCGGTGGAACATCTGGCCTACCTGGACGCGGGATCCGGCAGCCTGATCGTGCAGGCGGTCGTCGGCGGGGTGGCCGGCGCCGCGGTCGCCGCCAAGCTCTACTGGCGACGGCTGGTCGACCGGTTCCGCCGGCAGCCCACCGACCAGCGGTGAGCGGGCCGGTCCCGGCGATGGCGATCTCACCCACCCAGGTACGGCCCGAGCCGGCCTCCTTCCGTGACCCGGCCAACCGGGTCTTCCACGTCGGCGACGAGGTGCTGCGCGGGCTGGACACCCAGGCCGCCGAGCACTGGCGGGCGCTGACCGCCAGCACGTTCTTCCCGGCGCTCGTCGCCGCGGGCAAGGTCTGCGCCACCGAGGACGCCCCGTCGACACTGGTGCCCGCCTCGACCGGGAAGCCGTGGGCCGCCGTGCTGCGCCACGAGCGCATCCCGTTCGTCTCCCACCCGTACGAGTGGTCGTTCAGTATGCTGCGCGACGCCGCGCTGCTGCACGTGGAGATCCTGCGGGCCGCGCTCGGCGAGGGCTTCATCACCAAGGACGGGTCGGCGTACAACCTCCAGTGGCACGGTACCGACCCGGTCTTCATCGACATCGGCTCCTTCGAGCCGGCCCGAGAGGGCGAACCGTGGGCCGGCTACCAGCAGTTCTGCCAGACCGTGCTCTACCCGCTGATGCTCACCGCCCACCTCGGCGTCGACTTCCAACCGTGGCTGCGCGCCCGCGTCGACGGCATCGAGGCCGACGAGCTGCGCCCGCTCTTCGGCGGGGCCCGCCGGCTGCGCCCCGGCGTGCTGACCCACCTGCACCTGCACGGCGCCATGCAGCAGCGCAACGCCGCCGCCAGCACCAGCGACGTCCGCGACCAACTGCGGGCCGCCGGCTTCTCCCGGGAGTTGCTGCTGGCCACCGTACGCGGCATCGAGAAACTGGTCCGCAAGCTGGACCACCGCCCGGCCGGGACGCACTGGTCGGACTACCAGAACACCTGCGGCTACTCGGCACGCGACCGGGTGGCGAAGGAGCAGTTCGTCGCCACCTCGGTGGCCGCCGGTGCCCGTCCCCGCCTGGTGCTCGACCTCGGCGCCAACGACGGCCGGTACTCCCGGCTGGCGGCCGGGCACGCCGACTACGTGGTCGCCGTCGAGCAGGACCCGGCCGTGGTCGACGAGCTGTACCGCAAGCTGCGCTCCGAGGGGCAGCGCCGGATCCTGCCCCTGGTGCTGGACCTCGCCGACCCGTCACCGGGCGGCGGCTGGCGGGGTGTCGAGAGGGCCGGCTTCGCCGAACGGGCATCCGCCGACGTGGTGCTCGCCCTGGCCGTCGTGCACCACCTGGCGATCGGGCGCAACGTGCCGCTGCCGGAGGTCATCGACTGGCTGGCCGGGCTGACCGCGCCGGGTGGCGCGGTGGTGGTGGAGTTCGTCCACCCGGAGGACCCGATGGCGACCCGGCTGCTGGCCAACAAGCCCGCCGGCCTCTTCCCGGATTACCGGCGCGACACCTTCGAGGCGCTGCTGGCCGCCCGGGGCCGGATCACCGAACGACTGGAACTGCCCTCGGGCACCCGCACGCTCTACCGGGCGGTGATGGGTGGCTGAACCGGCCGCCGCCGACCCGCCCGCGGCCTCCACGCGGTGGTACCAGGGCTGGCGGAGCGAGCTGGGCCGGCTGCTGGAAGTGGTGGCGCTGGTCGGCCTGGTGGTCACCCAGCCACTGCTGGACGTCCTCGGACGCAGCCCCGACTTCTTCCTGTTCCACCGTGCCGACCCGGCCCAGATCCTGCTGCTGGTCGCCCTGGTGGCGGTGCTCCCCACCATCGCGGTGGCGCTGCTCGGCGCGCTCAGCCGCCTGGCCGGCCGGACCGCCCGCGCCCTCACCCACACCGGGCTCGTCGGCCTGCTGCTGGCCGCCCTCGCCGTGCAGGTGGGTCGACACGTGACGCCGCTTCGGGGCGTACCCCTGCTGCTGGTGGCCGTGCTGGCCGGGGCCGCCGGCGCGGCCGCACACCGGCGGTGGCGGGCGCCGGGCCGGGTGCTGCGACTGGCCGCCGCCGGACCGGTCGCCTTCCTGGCGCTCTTCCTGCTGGCCTCGCCCACCTCGGCGGTGGTGTTGCCGCGCGGCGACGGCGGCGCGGCCGGCACCGCCCAGGGCAGCGGCGTGCACCCGCCGGTGGTGATGCTGATCCTCGACGAGCTGCCGTTGGTCAGCCTGCTTGGCGCCGACGGGCGGATCGACGCGACCCGGTACCCGCACTTCGCGGAGCTTGCCGGCGACTCGACCTGGTACCGCAACGCCACCGGCGTCAGCGGGTGGACGCCCAACGCGCTGCCGGCGATGCTCACCGGCCGCTACCCGGCCAAGCCGGTCGCCCCGCACTACTCGCAGTACCCGGACAACATCTTCACCGCCTTCGGCGGCCTGTACGACATCCGCGCCGAGGAGAGCATCACCCGGCTGTGCCCGCCCAGCCGCTGCGAGCAGCCGGTCACCCCCGAGCAGGGGCTCGGGGTGCTGGCCCGGGAGACCGGCAGGCTGCTCGGCCGGATCGCCGGGCCGACGGAGAGCGCGGTCGACCCGGAGGACTCCTACCGCGAGCAGACCCGCGCCGAGGCCGGCCTGGACGCCGCCGAGCCGGTGCCCGCCGACCCGAAGTTCCGCTGGGACAGCCTGGACGACAACCAGCCGGCCCGGTTCACCAGCTTCCTGGCCGGGTTGAAGCCCACGCCCCGGCCCACCCTGCACTTCCTGCACCTGCTGATGCCGCACTCACCGTGGGCGTACCTGCCGTCCGGGGCCCGCTACGACGCCCCCGAGGACCTGCCCAACGACGGCCCCGGCTGGGTCGACCTGGCCCGGCAGCGGCACCTGGCCCAGCTCGGCTACACCGACCGGCTGATCGGCGAGACCCTGCGGACCCTGCGCGCCAGCGGCCTCTACGACCAGGCCCTCGTCGTGGTGACCGCCGACCACGGCGTCAGCTTCCGCCCCGGCGCACAGGGCCGGGGCATCGACGCGATCAGGGCCGCCGCCGGCGAGGTCGCCTGGGTGCCGATGTTCGTCAAGGAACCCCGCCAGCAGACCGGGCGCGTGGACGACCGCAACTGGGAACACGTCGACCTGCTGCCGACCGTCGCCGACGAGGCCAACATCCGGCTGCCCTGGCGCGTCGACGGCCGCTCCGCCCGGCAGGCCCCGCGCGCCGACGGCACGAAACACTTCTACGACCGCCCCGGTGAACCGGTCACCTTCCCCGGCGGGGTGCCCACCCCGCCGCCGCTGCCGACACCGCACCCCCTGGTCGGCACCGAGGTGCGCGCCGGCCCGGCCGCCGGCAGCGCCCGCGTCGCCGACCTCGCCGCGTTCACGGCCATGGACCCGGACACGGGCACCCTTCCGGCGCTCGTCTGGGGGGACGTCCCGGACCGGATCCCGGACGGCACCCTGCTGGCGGTGGCCGTCAACGGCCGGATCGGGGCCGTCGTCCCGGTCGTGCCGGCCGACCCCGACGGACGCCGGTTCGCCGCGCTGCTCACCGACGACAGGCTGTTTCGCGCCGGCACCAACCAGCTCGACGTCTACGAGGTGGCGACGGACGGTACGCTGCGACGCCTTGCCCTCTCGTGACCTGCTCGGTCAGGGGTGTCGCCGTGGCTCCCGGGTCCGTGTCGTCCGTGTCCCGCCCAGCGGGATGTCGGGTTTCCCGGCGGCCCGGTCGGGAACCGGGGTGACGCAGGCCTCACCGCCGAACCACGGCGGGCGTTGTCCCCCGAGCCGCAATTACGGTAGAAGCGAAGGCAATTCAACGTAGATCTGCCGGCGAAGCGAGGAACCACATGACGGAAGTCAAGCTCGATCACCCCGGTGGGCAGCTGTCGATGCCGGTACATCCCGCGGTCGAGGGCCCCGCCGGTATCGGGGTGAGCAAGCTGCTGAAGGAAACCGGGATGACCACGTACGACCCCGGTTTCGTCAACACCGCCGCTGCCTCATCCGCGATCACCTACATCGACGGCGACGCGGGGATCCTGCGTTACCGGGGATACCCGATCGAGCAGCTGGCCGAGAAGTCCTCCTTCCTGGAGGTCTCGTACCTGCTCATCTACGGTGAGCTGCCGAGCGAGCAGCAGCTGACCGAGTTCACCGAGTGGATTCGGCGGCACTCGCTGCTGCACGAGGAGATGCGTCGCTTCTTCGACGGCTTCCCCCGGGACGCCCACCCGATGGCGGTGCTGTCCTCCGCGGTGAGCGCCCTGTCCACCTTCTACCAGGACAGCCTGGACCCGTTCGACTCCGAGCACGTGGAGATCTCCACGGTCCGGCTCATGGCGAAGGTGCCCACCATCGCCTCGTACGCGTACAAGAAGTCCATCGGGCAGCCGCTGCTCTACCCGGACAACTCGCTGGGGTACGTGGACAACCTGCTGCGGATGACGTTCGGCGTGCCGGCGGAGCCGTACGAGGTCGACCCGGTGATGTCGAAGGTGCTGGACATGCTCTTCGTCCTGCATGCCGACCACGAGCAGAACTGCTCCACGTCGACCGTCCGCCTGGTCGGCTCCAGCAACGCCAACCTGTTCGCCTCGGTCTCCGCCGGCGTGAACGCGCTGTTCGGCCCGCTGCACGGCGGCGCCAACCAGGCGGTGCTGGAGATGCTCCAGCAGATCCACGCCGGCGACGGCGACGTCCGGTCCTTCGTCCGCAAGGTCAAGGACAAGGAGGACGGCGTCAAGCTGATGGGCTTCGGCCACCGGGTCTACAAGAACTACGACCCGCGGGCGGCGATCGTCAAGAAGGCCGCGCAGGACGTGCTGGGCCGGATGGCCAAGCCCGACCCGCTGCTGGATATCGCCATGGAGCTGGAGGAGATCGCGCTCGCCGACGACTTCTTCGTCTCCCGGCGGCTCTACCCGAACGTGGACTTCTACACCGGCCTGATCTACAAGGCCATGGGCTTCCCGACCAAGATGTTCACGGTCCTCTTCGCGCTCGGCCGGCTCCCCGGCTGGATCGCCCAGTGGCGCGAGATGATCAACGACCCGGAGACCAAGATCGGCCGTCCGCGGCAGGTCTACGTCGGCTCCGCCGAGCGGGACTACGTCCCCTTCGCCGACCGCTGACGTCTGTCTCCACCCGCTCTCCCGCACCATCGGTTTTCTGCACCATCGGCAGGCCGTCGACCGATCCAGGTCGACGGCCTGCCGCGTGTCCGGCGTCGACGGTGGTCGCCCTGGTCGGCCCCCGGCCGGTGGGGCTGGCGCTTGATCGACTCGGTTTCGTGAAAGTCGGGGTGTCCGGGCGCGTTGGAAAGCCCGATTTCCTGAAAGCCGAGTCGATCAAGCCGGGGGATGGCCCGATTTCCTGAAAGCCGAGTCGATCAAGCCGGGGGATGGCCCGACTTCCAGGAAACCGAGTCGATCAAGGAAAAAGCGGGGCGGCTCAGCGCAGACCGGCGGCGGCCAGCAGGTTGCCTTCGGGGAGCGCCGGGAGGGCACGACCCTGGGACATGCGCTGCTCGGCGCGCTGGGCGGTGAACGTGGCGTCCGAGGTGATGGCGGCGGCGTAGCTGGCGGCGGTGCGCTGGGCGATGGCCGACCAGCCGTACTGGTCGTGGACCATCCGGCGGGCGCGTCGGGCCATGACGCGGGCGCGGTCGGAGTCGGACAGCAGGGCGTCCACGGCGTCGGTGAGCCCGTCCGGGTCGTGCGGGCGGAAGGTCATCCCGGTGACGCCCGGCTCGACGATCTCGGCGAGGCCACCGGTGGCGGCGACGGCGAGGGGCGCGCCGGCCGCGGCGCCTTCCAGGGCGACCATGCCGAACGGCTCGTAGATGCTCGGCACGGCGAAGCAGTCGGACGCGGCCATCAGCGCCGGCAGGTCGGTGCCGCCGAGGAAGCCCGGCATGGTGACCATGCCGCCGAGGCCGCGGCGGTGCACCTCGGCCTCCAGCTCGGCACGGTACGGGCCGTCGCCGGCGATGACGGCGCGCAGCCCGGGGTGGCGTTCGCGCAGTCGGGGCAGCCCGGCGATGAGGTGCTGGACGCCCTTCTCGTACACGAGGCGGCCGGCGAAGGTGACCAGCGGGCCGTCCCCGGCGAAGCGGGCCCGGGCGGCGGCCACGGCGCGGGCGGGCACCCGCCAGCGGTGCGGCTCGACGCCGTTGGCGACCACGTCGACCCGTCCGGCCGGTACGCCGAAGAGCGCGTTCACCTCGTCGCGCATGTAGCCGGAGCAGACGATCACCCGGCCGGACTCACTGGTGAGCCACTGCTCCACACCGTGGATGGTGCGGTTCATCTCCTCCGGCAGCCAGCCCTGGTGCCGGCCGGCCTCGGTGGCGTGGATCGTGCTGACCAGCGGGATGTCCAGGTGGTCGCGCAACGTCATCGCGGTGTGCGCGACGAGCCAGTCGTGGGCGTGGATGACGTCGTACGAGCCGGCCTGGGTGGCGCGTAGGGCGGTGCGGGTGAGGGTGTGGTTGAAGGCCATGGTCCAGGCCAGCAGGGAGCCGGTGGCGAGGGGGAAGGTCACCGGGTCTTCGGGGGCGCGCAGGATGCGGACGCCGTCGGCGTACTCCTCCAGGGGTGCGCCTTCGCTGTGGCGGGTGACGACGGTGACCTCGTGGCCGGCGGCGGCGAGGGCGACGGAGAGGGCGTGCACGTGTCGGCCGAGGCCGCCGACGAGCACCGGCGGGTACTCCCAGGACAGCATGAGGATGCGACGGGTCTGCGGGGGCATCCCGGAGCTGGACGGCGTCGGCGCGGGCGTGCCGGGCTGCGCTGTCGGGCCGGGCTGCGCGGGGAGCTGGGGCCGGGAGGTCAGGGTGGGCCGGTGGGCCCGGTCCTTGGTGGCAGCGAGCTGCTCGTCGACCCGCAGGGTCACATCAATCTCCGTCCATGCATGGGGATACGCGCCGGCGTCAGTGGCGGCGGAGTAAGAGGTGTAAGGGGTGGCCGAGGGCCTGGCGGGCACACGCGAACGCTTGTCCCCGGTCAAGGAAAGTCCATTCGGCCCAAGAACGCACCTTGAATGGGGTCATCGTGACGGAGGACACCTGAAGGGTGTAGCGCCCATCAGACAGGTGGTTTTTGCCCATCGCCTGAAAGGATGGATTGGCGCGCCCGGGCCGGGGGCAATACCCGCGTGCGCGCGGGGCGGCCTCACGCCCGGCGCGTTCGTGGCGCGGTGTGCACACGACCATGGTCTGAAGGAGCGACATGCAGGTCTGGCCGGGCGAGCGGTACCCCCTGGGCGCCACCTACGACGGGATGGGCACCAACTTCGCCATCTTCTCCGAGGTGGCCGAGCGGATCGAGCTGTGCCTTTTCGACGAGTGGGACACCGGCGCGGAGCGCCGCGTGGAGCTGCGCGAGGTGGACGCCTACGTGTGGCACGCGTACCTGCCGGGCATCGAGCCGGGCCAGCGCTACGGCTACCGGGTGCACGGCCCGTACGACCCGGCGAACGGGCTGCGCTGCAACCCGCACAAGCTGCTGCTCGACCCGTACGCCAAGGCCATCGACGGTGACGTCCAGTGGGACCCGGCGGTCTACGACTACGACATGGGCGAGCCGGAGCGGATGAACGAGGCCGACTCGGCGCCGTTCATGCCGAAGTCGGTGGTGGTCAACCCGTACTTCGACTGGGGCAACGACAAGCCGCCGCGCACCCCTTACCACCACTCGGTGATCTACGAGGCGCACGTGCGCGGGCTGACCATGCGCCACCCGGACATCCCGGAGGAGCTGCGCGGCACGTACGCGGCCATCGCCTCCCCGCCGATGATCGAATATTTGACCCGGCTCGGGGTGACGGCGATCGAGTTGATGCCGGTGCACGAGTTCGTGCACGACCACCGTCTGGTGGACCTGGGGCTGCGCAACTACTGGGGTTACAACACCATCGGCTTCTTCGCCCCGCACCACGGCTACTCCGCGCTGGGCCGGACCGGCCAGCAGGTGCAGGAGTTCCGGGGCATGGTCAAGGCGCTGCACGCGGCCGGCATCGAGGTCATCCTCGACGTGGTCTACAACCACACCGCCGAGGGCAACCACCTCGGGCCGACGTTGAGCTTCAAGGGTGTGGACGCCCCGAGCTACTACCGGCTCAGCGAGGAGGACCGCCGCTACTTCGTCGACTACACGGGCACCGGCAACAGCCTCAACGTACGCAGCCCGCACTCGCTGCAACTGATCATGGATTCGTTGCGGTACTGGGTGACCGAGATGCACGTCGACGGTTTCCGCTTCGACCTGGCCGCCACCCTGGCCCGCGAGTTCTACGAGGTCGACCGGCTCTCCACGTTCTTCGAGGTGGTGCAGCAGGACCCGGTGGTCAGTCAGGTGAAGCTGATCGCCGAACCGTGGGACGTCGGCCCCGGCGGCTACCAGGTGGGCAACTTCCCGCCGTTGTGGACGGAGTGGAACGGCAAGTACCGCGACACGGTCCGGGACTTCTGGCGCGGTGAGCCGGCCACCCTCGCCGAGTTCGCGTCGCGGATCTCCGGCTCCGCCGACCTCTACCAGGACGACGGCCGTCGCCCGTTCCACAGCATCAACTTCGTCACCGTGCACGACGGGTTCACGCTCAACGACCTGGTGTCGTACAACGACAAGCACAACGAGGCCAACGGCGAGGAGAACCGGGACGGCGAGAGCCACAACCGCTCCTGGAACTGCGGCGTCGAGGGCGACACCGACGACGAGGCGGTGCTCGCGCTGCGGGCCAAGCAGCGGCGCAACTTCCTGGCCACGCTGATGCTGTCGCAGGGCGTGCCGATGATCGGCCACGGCGACGAGTTGGGTCGCACCCAACACGGCAACAACAACGTCTACTGCCAGGACAGCGAGCTGGCCTGGGTCGACTGGGACAACGTCGACGAGCACCTGTTGCAGTTCGTGCAGACGTTGACCGCGTTCCGCAAACGGCACCAGGTGTTCCGCCGCCGCCGGTTCTTCACCGGCCTGCCGGTGGGCGGGCGTGGCAGCGACGAGCCGCTGCCCGACCTGGCCTGGCACACCCCGGACGGGCGGGAGATGACCGGCGACGACTGGGGCAACGACTTCGGCCGCTCGGTGGCGCTGTTCGTCAACGGTGAGGGTATCCGCGAGCGCGGCCAGTACGGCCAGAAACACCACGACGCCTCGTTCCTGCTGTGTTTCAACGCCCACGACGCGCCGCTGGACTTCACCATGCCCGGCAGCGAGTACGGCCAGAAGTGGGAACGGGTGATCAGCACGGCCGAACCGGAGCCGGGCGACGCCACGGTGATCAGCGCGGGCGGCACCATCCGGGTGCCGGACCGTTCCCTGGTGGTGCTGGAAAGGACGATCTGACATGTCGGCCACCCCTCCCAAGGCCACCTACCGCGTCCAGGTCCGCCCCGGCTTCGATCTGGACGCCACCGCCGCGATCGTCGACTACCTCGACGACCTCGGTGTCAGTCACCTCTACAGCGCCCCGCTGCTGACGGCCACCCCCGGCTCGCAGCACGGCTACGACGTGGTCGACCACCGGGAGGTCAACCCGGAGGTGGGCGGGGAGGCCGCCCGGCAGCGGCTGCTGCGCGCGCTGCGCGACAGGCGGCTCGGGCTGGTTGTCGACATCGTGCCCAACCACGCCGGGGTTGCCGTCCCCGCGGCCAACCCCGCCTGGTGGGACGTGCTGCGCCGGGGGCGCGACTCGACGTACGCCGACTGGTTCGACATCGACTGGGACCGGGGCCGACTGCTGCTGCCGGTGCTGGGCGACGACCCGGCCGCCCTGGACGACCTCAAGGTGGTCGACAACGAGCTGCGCTACCACGAGCACCGCTTCCCGATCGCCGACGGCACCGGCGACGGCAGCGCGGCGGACGTGCACGACCGGCAGCACTACGAGCTGGTCTCCTGGCGTCGGGGTGACGCCGAGCTGACGTACCGCCGGTTCTTTGCCATCGCGGGCCTGGCGGGTCTGCGCGTGGAAGACCCGGCGGTGTTCGCCGCCACCCACGACCTCATCCTGCGCTGGGCCGCTGCCGGGGAGGTCGACGGCATCCGCGTCGACCACCCGGACGGCCTGCGCGACCCGGCCGGCTACCTGACCCGGTTGCGGGCCGCCGCGCCGCAGGCCTGGCTCGTGGTGGAGAAGATCCTGGAGTACGGCGAGGAGCTGCCGGACTGGCCGGTGGACGGCACGACCGGCTACGACGCCCTGGCAGCGGTCGGCGGGCTGTTCGTCGACACCGACGCCGAGGGCGACTTCACGGCCCTGGACAACCGACTCACCGGGCAGCACACGTCCTGGGAGGACCTGACCCACACCACGAAGCTGGCCGCCGCCACCCAGCTCCTCGCTGCCGAGCTGACCCGGCTGGCCGCCCTCGCCCCTGAGGTGCCCAGCGAGCAGGCCCGCGCGGCGCTCGCCGAGCTGGCCGCCGCGTTCCCGGTCTACCGCGGCTACCCGCCGCACGGCGCCCGTCACCTCGCCGCCGCCCGCTCCGAGGCCGGCCGCCGCCGCCCCGACCTGGCGGCCTCCCTGGACGCGATCACCCGCCGGCTGCGCGACCCCGACGACGAGCTGGGCCAACGATTCCCGCAGCTCACCGGCGCGGTCATGGCCAAGGGCGTGGAGGACACCGCGTTCTACCGGTGGAGCCGGTTCGTGGCGCTCAACGAGGTCGGCGACAGCCCCGCCCACTTCGGGGTGCCACCGGCGGAGTTCCACCGCTTCGCCGCCGCCCGCCAGGTGCGCTGGCCCGCCAGCATGACCACCCTCTCCACCCACGACACCAAACGCGGCGAGGACGTCCGCGCCCGCCTCGCCGTGCTCAGCGAGCTGCCGGGCCGCTGGGCCGAGCAGGTCACTGCCTGGATGGAGTACGCCCCACTGCCCGACCCGTCGTTCGCCCACCTGCTGTGGCAGACCGCCGTCGGCGCCTGGCCGATCGAACGGGAGCGACTGCACGCGTACGTGGAGAAGGCCGCCCGGGAGGCCGGGGCCTCGACCAGTTGGGGCGACCCGGACGCGGCCTTCGAGCAGGCCCTGCACGCCGTGGTTGACCGGATGTACGACGACCCGAGCCTGCACGACGAGCTGACCGAACTCGCCGCCGCGATCACCCCCGCCGGCTGGTGCAACTCGCTCGGGCAGAAGCTCGTGCAGCTCACCATGCCCGGTGTGCCGGACACCTACCAGGGCACCGAGCTGTGGGACAACTCCCTGGTCGACCCGGACAATCGCCGCCCGGTCGACTTCGACGTACGCCGAGAGTTGCTGGCACGGATCGACGGCGGCTGGCGGCCCCCGATCGACACCGACGGCGCCGCCAAGCTGCTGGTGGTGTCGCGGACCCTGCGGTTGCGGCGGTCGCACCCGGAGCTGTTCACCGGCTACCGGCCGGTGCCGGCGCACGGCCCGGTGGGCCGGCACGTTGTGGCGTTCGACCGGGGTGGCGCGATCAGCGTGGCGACCCGGCTGCCGCTGGGCCTGGCCCGCGCCGGCGGCTGGTGTGACACCGCCCTGTCGCTTCCCGTTAACGAGGTTACCGACCTGTTCACCGGCCGGGTCTACAGTGGCGGGGAGACGCCGTTGGACGAAATCCTGGCCGACTATCCCGTCGCACTGCTGGCTCCTCCCACCGCTTCCGTGGAGGCTGCTTCATGACCGAATTCTCCGTGTGGGCCCCGGACGCCACCCGCGTCCGGCTGCGCCTGGCCGGCGACGCCGACCACGAGATGCGCGCCGCCGCCGACGGGTGGTGGCGAGTCGACGTCCCCGACGCCGGCCTCGACTACTCCTTTCTGCTGAACGACGACGAAACCCCGCTGCCCGACCCCCGGTCGCCGTGGCAGCCTGCGGGGGTGCACGGGCCGAGCCGACGCTACGACCACGCGGCCTTCGCGTGGTCCGACAGCTCGTGGACCGGCCGGCAACTGCCCGGCAGCATCCTCTACGAGCTGCACATCGGCACCTTCACCCCGGAAGGCACCTTCGACGCGGCCATCGACCGCCTCGACCACCTGGTGTCGCTGGGCGTCGACCTGGTCGAGCTGCTCCCGGTCAACGCCTTCAACGGCGAACACAACTGGGGGTACGACGGCGTCTGCTGGTATGCCCCGCACGAGCCCTACGGCGGCCCCGACGGCCTGAAACGGTTCGTCGACGCTGCCCATGCTCGCGGTCTGGGGGTGATCCTCGACGTCGTCTACAACCATTTCGGGCCCTCCGGGGCCTACGCGCCGCAGTTCGGGCCCTACCTCGCCGAGCAGAGCAACAGTTGGGGCCGCTCGGTCAACCTGGACGGCCCGCACTCCGACGAGGTACGCCGCTACATCATCGACAGCGTGCTCATGTGGCTGCGCGACTACCACGTCGACGGGCTGCGCCTGGACGCCGTGCACGCGCTGCCCGACTCGCGGGCCGTGCCGATCTTGGAAGAGCTGGCGGTTTCCGTCGAGTCGTTGTCGACGCACCTGGGGCGGCCGTTGTCGCTCATCGCCGAGTCCGACCTCAACGACCCGCGGCTCATCACGCCGCGCGAGGCGGGTGGGTTCGGGCTGCACGCCCAGTGGAACGACGATGCGCACCACGCGCTGCACACGTTGCTGACGGGGGAGCGGCAGGGGTACTACGGGGACTTCGGGTCTTTGGAGACGCTGTCGGACGTGCTGACCGGCGGGTTCTTCCACGCGGGCACCTGGTCGAGCTTCCGTAACCGGCACCATGGGCGGCCCGTCGATCCTCGGGTGCCGGGGCACCGGTTCGTGGCGTACCTGCAGAACCACGACCAGATCGGGAACCGGGCCACCGGGGACCGGATCTCGGCTTCGCTGTCGCCTTCTCTGCTGCGCGTCGGGGCCACGTTGCTGCTGACCGCGCCGTTCACCCCCATGTTGTTCATGGGGGAGGAGTGGGCTGCTTCTACGCCGTGGCAGTTCTTCACGTCGCACCCGGAGCCGGAATTGGCGGCTGCGGTGCGCACCGGGCGGCGGCGGGAGTTCGCGTCGCACGGGTGGCCCGAGGGGGACGTGCCGGATCCGCAGGACCCGCAGACGTTCGTACGGTCGCGGTTGGACTGGGCCGAGCTGGACAAGCCTGAGCATCGGGAGATGTTGGCGTTCTACCAGCGGCTGATTGGGCTGCGGCGGTCGCTGCCTGATCTGTCGGATCCTCGGCTGAACGAGGTTTCTGTGCAGCACGGGGACCAGTTCCTGGTGATGCGGCGAGGGGACACGCTGGTGGTGGCGAACCTGGCTGGGCGGGGGCAGGGGGTGTCGCTGCCTGGGGTGGCACGGCGGGTGCTGCTGGCTACGGGGGAGGGGGTCACCGTTATGCGGGACCGGATCCAACTGCCTGCGGAGACTGCTGCGATCGTGGCGCTGTGACAGAAAGCAGCGTTGGCAGGCGTGCGTTCCGGGTTCTGCCTACGCTAACGCTCGTCGATGAATGTGTAGCGGAGCTCTGGCTGCTTATCCGGCCCATCGCAGGATCAGTTTCTAAACTTCGCCGACCGCGATGGCTTTGACGGCGGCACCTCGACCTTGGATGGGGGAAGCCGGCGGTTGGGCTCATGCCGACGGCGGGCCGTGCGGCTCTTGCCAACTGGCCTAAGGACCCGAGTCGGTTCGAAGCCAGATGGATCGGATTCGCACGACGCATGCGCCTACTGTCGTACCAGCACAGTACGGTGTTCGCCGTCTAGCGCAGTACGTCCCTTCAGGAGTAGTCGTGATCCAGTGGCACCGGATACCGGAGGACCCGCGACGGTTTGAGCGCGTGATTCAGGCGATGATTCGAGAGGACGAGCCTGGAGCTGAGGCGATTGATGGTTCGGGCGGGGACGGTGGTCAGGACAGCAGAACGTGGCGGACGGCCGACGGCAGAAAGATCTTCGAGATCAAGTCGATGGCCGGACGGCTGACAAACAGCCACAAGCGACAGATTGGGAAGTCGCTGAAGGTCGCGAGGAAGCACGACCCCGATCTATGGATCTTGGTTATTCCTCTCAATCCGTCGCCGAGTGAGCTTTCTTGGTTCGATCGGCTGCGGGAGGACTTCGCGCCGATCGTACTTGAATGGCGCGGAATTGACTGGCTCGACGGTCAGTTCGAGAGGCGTCAGCATCTCCGCCGCGCGCTTGAGGGAGAGAGCGGCCATCTTCTCGAATTGGCGAGGCAGTACAAGCATGAACAGGAGGTGCTGGCTGGGGGACTTCGGGACTATGCCGGGCGGCTCGCAGCCCTCACCGCCCTCGGGGACACTCTTTCCTTGCACTGGGTAGCGGACCCCGCGCGCACCCCCGAGGGACTGGTCTTCTCCTTTCGGGAGCGGTATCCCGGAGCGGCCAAGGAGCACCCGTTCGCGTACGAGCCGACGTTTGCTTTCCCGTCAGATGATCCCGAGGCGCAGCATTTCGAGATGCAGTGGTGGCAAGTAAAGAACTATGGTGGCAAAGCCACCATACCTGGCCGCTATGTTGAGAACCTCAACATTAATCTTCCTGAGGAGGAGCAGCGGGCTCTTGGGTTCGATAGACCACAGGATACACACGCGCTCGAGATCCGAACGAGGGAGAACGGCGAGGGCTTGCCGCTTGCTTGCACACTGGAGCTTCGAGCTCGATCTGGAAGCCGAGTCGCGGTCGTGCCCTTTCAATTCACGAATCGCGTGAGTGGAGCGCGCGGGGTCACCCTCTCAGGGCAAGATGCCGGGGGATTTCTAAGCGTCAGACTCATCCACGATAACATTGACGGTTCTTGCAACTTTACTTTCAACTTTGCCTCCCCGTTCGGCAGTCTACCGTGCGATTTACGGCCGACAGCTGAACTAATGCTCGCCCTTGCCGAAGGACGTGAGATCGAGTTCAAGCGAGGGCGCTCTACTTTCGCCAAGGCCACCGTCCCGGGGGCGCTTTCATCGTACGAACAGAAGCTCGCGCGACTTATCATTGCGCTCGATGATGTTCAGGAGTACTTCGAGCAAGAGTGGCCGCTGCCTGAAGGGTTGACTGGAAACGACTTACGCGAACTAGAGGCACTGGGCGCGTTGGTGCGAGACGGCCACGCCGAATGGCCATATAAGACGATCCGAATGAGCTTCCGTGCGGACGCTCTGGAGGAAGTCGTGCGATCAAATTTCTTTAACGCATCTGGTGCTGTTGTAGGTCGATTCGGCAGCTTCGCAATGGTGTTCGCGGGGCATCGCTTCGACCTTGGTCCCGTCCAGTTTTACGGCGGCAAAATGGAGTTGACTAACAGAGGAGATATTAGTGCGGCCGTCGGGTCCGGCAGTGATGCCGATGGGAAGTGGAAATGTGTCGACGGTGCCGTGATCCAAGTCCAGACTATTACGGCGAACGAGCTTGAGGCGGAAGCTCCGGTCCTGCCGATGGGCATGGAGGCAGCGGGCCAAATTTACGTCGCTCCGGCGGGTTCACCTAGCCCTTAGGGATCCCTTTCAAGCGGACCACGTAGTCCTCCCGTTCAGTCGTGTACTCTCGGCCCTTTCGGGATCAGTCCGTGCAAGAATACAGGTTCTTGCCCACTAGAAGACATCGAGTGCTGGCTGGAATGCAGGATGGACTGCGAAAGACGCGATTTCTCGTAGTGTGGCCGCTTTGTTCATAAAGTCAATGTCGTCGTGGCTGTAGATCATGGGATTTTTCTTTCCTAGAGAGCAACCTAAGAAGCCGATATTATAGAGAAGCTTCACCAGTGGGTGATACATCTCGGCCCAGTCGCCGTAGCCGTATAGAGCTGCATTGCCAACCTCGGCCATCCACCGATTGCCGGAAAAATCGGGATCTGTTGAGAGGAGGATGCAGTTGTCCAGGTGGATAATCAGCTCGTCAGAGTTCATGATCCGCGGGGCGCCAGTGAAGTTCTGCAAGACACGGTCGATCCCTGCGTAAGTTGGCTTCCACTCGTCGCGTAGCGCTAACAGCCTGTCTGCGGAGTAGGATTGCTCAGCGGAATGAATTGCTTCCCATGTAATGCGCTCCTCGCCGCTTGAATTCTCTAGGCACTGGTTGAGGAATGCGATCGCGTCGCGGGGGCGCATCAACGTTCTAGCTAGGATGACGCCTAGTGGGTCCGGTCGGTTCTTCGTAGGCGCAGGCAGCAAGTCGGCGAGCGACTGAATATGTGTTAGTCCATGCCGTTCGGCAGCTACGTGGGTTCTGCCGTCGAGCAACTCATGTAAGTCGCCTCTGGTCCAACGAACCCGTAAGCTAAGCGCACGGAACTTTTCCTCTTGCCCGCCTGTCTGGCCGAAATCCAAAGATTCAAGAATGTTGGTCCGCAGGGCCACAAGAATCTTCAAATTGTCGACCCGCACCAGCTCGGCCACTGTCCGGAAGAGGCATCGGATGAGGTCGTTCTTGACCTTCTCGTCAGCCCAGTCACGATCTAGGTCGTCGATTACGATGTAAGTGTAATGTTGAGGTGAGTCGAGGATGTCGTCGTCTAACACTGTCATCATCTTGTTCAGTCGCGGAAGTTGAGTTTCGTTAACAATGCGCTGAAAACGTTGAGCCATCTCGGCTCGTTCTTCCACCGTCTTGGTTGAGCTGCCGCTTGACTTGATGCCGACCGTGCCCGGCAGTTTGCCGCCAGCTTCCGCCTCGATCTGACTCTCGAACCGTTTGGTTATCTCTCTCACCCGCTCGTCTGTCTCGCACCAGAATCGGCCCTCGAACTCTTCAAGGTACTCTAGAGCCGCTTGCTTGCTCCGGTCCTTTTTGATGCGATCCATCAGGATAGACATAAACCGCTGCATTGCGCCCGGGGAATCAACGTTGTAACGATGCTTGATTATTTCGATCAAAAGTACGTGCTTCCACAATGCGATGAACAACGGGTCCATGTGGACGTCAAGGGATGAGAGATACCGAACTACGCCAAGGTCAGTAATGTAGGGAAGAGACAGGTCTTCGGGATTGATGCGAATGACGTGAGATCGGTGTTCTTCTTCGACCTTCTGCAGGGCGGCTGACTTTCCGCTGCCAGTGCGTCCGACAAGAAAACACTTCCGCTCCCTGCGGCTAACTATGGCCCTGTAATGGCCCGTTTCGAAGAAGGCTTCTTGGAGCAGGCCGTCGGCCTCTGCCGCGCCGCCACCAAGATTAAAATCGCTCTGGATCCGCCGATTTGTGATAGCGTTCGGGGTAGATTTGCCCACTTCGTACCATCCTTCGTTTCGCCGATCCAGATCCTGTGGCTGCACGATGGTTGGCTACTGTACTTAGTCGCTCGGTCTCCGGTGACTAATCGTCGCGTTCTTGACACACCTCTTGTGTCGGCGGTGTCAACTACTTGTGGTGAGCTGAGAGATGTGCGGAGGTCGACCGGCGTGGACTCGGCCTTATGGCTCTAGGGGTTTGGCCCGGGATTCCCAGCCGCCCGCAACGTCGGTTGGCGGTTGGCTCTTGGCCGTGCCGTCGATGAGGAAGGCCGTTGTCTGACGCCTTTGCGCGTACGTTGCCCAATAGACTCGCGGAGTAACTTTGCTGGGAAGACGCCGCGCTGCCTCCTCTGCTGAGAAGAACCCGCCAGCTTCTATCTCCTCCTTCCGGAACCCAATTCCATCGAGGCTGGCGAGGGTGCCGCAGTCGAAGATGAAGTTGATGATGGCTCGGGGTCGTTGCCCGGCAGGGGGTGCCCAGTCCACAACGAGCAGGTCGCCCACCACAACCGTCTGCCCTAATTCCTCGCGAATCTCGCGAGCGCAAGCCTCATGTGGGTGCTCGCCTGCGTCTACATAGCCGCCAGGGAAGGCCCAGTAGTCGCGATAGGTCGGCTTGACGAGCAGCACGTTGCCCGCCGGGTCTGTCATGAAGGCGGCTGCGGCGGCGTGGAAGGCTGCGAGATTGGAGTACCAGGTCGTGGGATCTGTCCACGTCATGCCAGTGACGATAGTCAACGCTGACACAGTGCGTTGGACGCATGATGCCTGCGAAGTTTCGCAGGTGGTCAGCGTCACTACTGGCACGCTTTTTCGGTGTACCGTCCACCCGTGCGGGGGTTTTCGTCCCCGGCCGCTTTCCAGTCCTCTACTTGGGAGTGGGCGAAGGCATGGTGAGTGAGCGGGGCACCATCGGTGCCAGGATCCGGTACTGGCGATTGCGCCGTGGCGGCATGACTCAGGCCGTCCTCGCGGGGCTCGCTGGTGTCACCCAGTCGTACGTGTCGCAGGTTGAGTCAGGTCGGAAGACCATCGACCGTCGCTCCACTCTGGTCGCTCTCGCCGCCGCACTCCAGGTCACGGTGGCTGACCTGCTCGGCCAGGGCACCGAGTCCGGTGATCCGGCCCGTGAGAGCGCCGCCGAATGCGTGCCGGCGATCTGGTCGGCTCTGATCGAGGTCGAGGACGGCGAGCGCCGCCCGTCGACCTACACAACGGATCACTTGGCGGCCGAGATTGCCCGCGCCGAGCAGCTCCGTACCTCGTGCAACTACCCGGCGATGGCTCGCATGTTGCCCAACCTCCTGCTTGAGGCCGCCGCCGTAGGCGGCACCGTGCTCGTCCAGGTCGCCTACCAGGCCGCGACCTGCCTGCGAAATCTCGGCTACCGCCATCTGGCCCTCAACGCCGCCCGACTCGCTGGGGCGGTCGCCGAAGACACCGAGGACCCGGCATGGATCGCGGCCTCCCGCTTCGCCTATGCACAAAGCCTGCCGATTGAGTCCGCACCCGTCGCGGCCCGTGCCGCCGACCGGTCACTAACCGAGCTGCAAGCTGACGCCGCCGACAAGCGGGTGCGACAGATGCTCGGACAGCTCCATCTCTCGGCCGCGTTGACATCGACGGTCAGCGGTCGCCTGGACGTAGCTCGTGATCACCTCGTAGAGGCGGCCCGTGAGGCGGCGACCCTCGGGGATCCGGTCGACGGCGCGGGATTCAACGGCTGTGGATTCGGACCAACCAACGTCGGACTGTGGGAGATGTCGATCGCGGCCGAGCAGGGAGAGTCCGGCCGCGTCATCGAGCTGGCCCGGACGGTCCGGCCGCAGGTGCTCGCAGCCTCCATCCGCCAACAGTCCTATTGGCTCGACCTCGGTCGCGCTCTGGCGGACGGCGGTCGCCGCGACGCTGAGGCGCTGGCAGCATTCGTGCAGGCCGAGCGGGCAGCACCGATCCCGTTCGCTATCAACCCCCTCGCCCGCGATGCCGTGGTGACCCTGGCGCAGCGTGCCCAGCGCCGCGCCATCCCCGACGAACTGCGGCTGCTCGCCGGCCGCATCGGCATCAACCTGGCCGCATAACTGCCAGTAATCACAGCATCACGAATCCGCCCTACTGTCCGGTTTGGGACGTGAGCACGTCCTGATGGCCCAGCGCGGCAACGGTCGATCCTGAGCTGCTGGGTCTCCACCGGAGGAGGCGGGGATGAGCAGTCAGGACGATAGCGCTCCGGAGAATACGCATGAGGCGGCCGAGCGGGAGGCCGCCAAGCAGCGCCTCCTCGCCCAGGCCGAGGCAGACCGCGTACCCGTGGAGGACACGACTCGCGCGGTCCCGGACCGGCGGTGGCGGCGTGACCAGCGATGACCTCCCGATCGGCCGCCGGGTGGCCCGCTGGCGGGTGCGGCGGTCGATGACGCAGCAGATGCTTGCCGACCGGTTGCGCAGGTCGAAGAGCTGGGTGGACAAGGTCGAGCGGGGCGTGCGCGCCCTGGACCGGTACTCGGTGATCCAGGAACTGGCCGACGTCCTGCGCGTCGACCCGGAGGTGTTGCTCGGCGAGCAGCGGCCGGCGCCTGCCGGCCCGCCGGACGGGGTGGACGACGTCCGGGCCGCGCTCGCCCGCTACGACCTCCCGCAGGCCCCGACCGAGACGATGGAGGAAGTGAGGAGACACGTCGGGTACGCCTGGTTGACCTACCAGCACGCGCACTACGGGCAGTTGGTGCGGGTGGTGCCGGGTCTGCTCGACGCCGCCCAGGGTGCGCGGTCGGCGGAGGTGCTGGTGCAGGCGTACCGGATCACCTCGTCGCTGCTGGTGAAGCTCGGCGAGGCCGACCTCGGGTGGCTGGCGGCCGACCGGGCGATGGCCGCCGCCGGTGACGACCGGGTCCTGGCGGCAACGGCGGCCATCTCGGTAGCCCAGGCGCTGCGCGCCTCCAACCGCGACCGCCTCGCCCTGGCCGCGACCCTCACGGCCGCGAACCGCATCCTCCCGCCCACCCCCGACCCGACCCCGTACCGCACCGATGATCATGAGGTTGACGAGCCTGATCGCGGGGGCGCGGGCCGGGGGTGGTTGGCGGGAGAGCGGGCCGTGGGCGGGACGCTGCTGATCCAGGCCGCGCTGGCCGCCGCCGGCTGCGGCGACGCCCGCCGCGCCGACGAGCTGACCGACCGGGCCGCGGGGGTCGCCACAAACCTTCGGGGGTACGACGACACGCACCGCACCAGCTTCGGGCCGGTCGCCGTCGACCTGGCGCGAGTGCTGTCGGCGGCGCAACGGGGTGACGCCGACGAGGCGCTGCACAGACACTCGACCGTGGTGCGGCGGGAGGCATGGCGGCGGTTGCCGGCCGAGTATCGGGGCGCGTACCTGGTGGATGTCGCGCGGGCGTACCTCCAGGTGGGTGACCTGCGCGGGGCCGCCCGCGCCCTGGTGGACGCGGACAGCGTCGCGCCGGCTGAGGTTCGGTGCCGGCCGTTGGCGCGTACCGTGATCGCCGAGATCGCCCGCGCGGACCCGGCACCAGCCGGCGTGGCGCGGCTGGCGACGCTCGTCGGCCTCACCCGGTGATCGACCTGCGGGAGGGCGCCCGGATGAGCCCGACGCCGACGGATCCTTGCCCATCCAGAGCGATGCTCGTGTTGCGACGACCCCTGGAACCCGCCCCGCCGGTGGAGTGCCTCTCCTTGCGGTCAGTGCTGCGCCGCGAACATGTCTTCGACCGCCTTGATGACGAGGTCGGGGCGATCTGTCGGGATCTCGTGGGAGGTGCCCTCGGCGGTGACGAGCGTGCGGTTGGGGGCTTCCTTGACGAATGAGGCGGCGGCGTCGCGCCAGCGCTGGGCGTCCTCGGGAGACCCGGCAAAGGGGGTCTTCTCCGACACCATGACCGTGGCCGGCACGGAGGCGGGCCACTTCACCGTGTGGAAGGTCTGGTGGGCGGCGGCGAAGCCTTCCGCGGTGGAGATGAGCTGGCGGTTCGCAGGCTTCTCGGGATCCTTCTTCGCCGCGTCGACGTCCGGCTGGCCCGCGGCCACGAGGCGGGGGATCTGCTCGTCGGTGAAGAACTGGGGGAGGTTGGCGTCGACCAGGACCGCGCCGGAGAGCATCTCCGGGTTGTCCTGGGCAAGGTTGTTCGCGATCTCGCCGGCCTGGGAGTGGGACACCAGGGTTACGTCCTTGGTGACGCCGAGCTGCTTGAGGCCTGCCGTGAGGTCGCTGACCGCGTTCTCGACCCTCCACGCGCCGGGCACCACGTCGCTCTCGCCGAGGCCGGCCCGGTCGTAGGTGATGACGGTGGCACCGGTGGCCGCGTGGATCTTGGGGGCGATGTCTTTCCACTGCGAGGAGTACTCGCCCCCGCCCGAGTCCAGGACGATGGTGGAACCGCTGCCCTGCGTGACGTAGAAGGCCAGGCGATGTCCTCCGTTGTCGACCATGTGCAGCTTCGCTGCGGGCACCTGGCTGGTCGACGGCGAGGCCGACGATGTGGGGGGTTTCGAGGTGGCGGAGGAACCGTCGTCGCCACACGCCGTGACGCCACCGACAGCCAGGGTCAGGACGGCGAGAGACGACAGAACGCGATACGTGGACCGGTGCTTGCGGGGGGTGCGGGACATGAGGATCCTTTGACGGAAGAGGGTGCTGGTGTACCTGTCCGAGCATTCGGGATCCTGGTCGCTTACGCGCTCCGGCTGGCATATCTGTTGGTGATGAAGCTGACGCCAGTGAGCAGCGTGGGGTTAGCCCCCGGGCCCGGTTGATCGAAGCCGCCGCCGACACCCCACGGCGGACGCTGGCCCGGAAGCAGAACCGCGGCGGGCCCCGGAGAGGTCCCGCCGCGGTTGAACGGTGTTGCCTACGGGGCGAACCAGGTGAAGGCCTGGTTCTCTGACGTCGTGTAGCAGGTGAACTGCATCATGTCGGCGCCGTTCCCCCTCGAGTTGCCCTCTACGGCTATGCACTTGTTGCTGTGCCGGTTCTTGAGCTGGTAGTGGTCGGCACCCTGGTGGGTGAAGATCCTGATTGGCAGCCACTGGTCGTTCTGGTTGGGATTGCCGCACAGTTGCGTGACGATCTTGGCCCGATCGGTGTGCGCCGAGTCACGGACGGCCATGCACTTTCCGCCGTTGCGGTAGGAGATCCAGTAGTAGCCCGAGCTGGTCGTGGTGAAGGTCCAGTCGCGGTTCGCCCCGCTCTGGCACAGATGCTGATCGACCACCACGTTGAGCGCCGACGAGAACGCCTCGGGGTGGATGCAGTAGTCGTTCGTGTAGGCCTGCAAAATCCAGGGGCCGGAGGCGGCAGCCGCCGCCGGGCTGCCGGTGCCGACCAGCGTCGCCGTGATCATGGTGAGCATCGCGACCAGGCTGGTCATCAGTTTGCGCTTCATCAGGGGCCTTCCGTCGTCCACTGTGGAGAGACGTCAGGCTAGACGACCGTCATCAATGCGCTTCGCTAGGCGTAGACGTTCCGCACGGCGTCGACGAAGGCCTGCCCGCGCGTCGACGGCGGGCCCTCCTTCGTCGGAAACAGCTCCATCCGCAGATCGAGAGTCAGTTCGAGTTGGACACCGGCACCGTCGGCATCCTTGTTGACGAAGTTGTCGACCGACGTGCCGGCGATCTCGGCAGGTGCGGGCTGCACCACGGTGAAGCCGGCGGCGCGCAGGGCGGTCGCCAGCGCGGCACCCGTGGTGACGTCCCGTCCGCCGACGTAGGCGACCTTGTTCGGTAGGGAGGTGCCGTGGACGGCCAGTGCGTGCCGGCGCTGGGCGATCAGGATCAGGCACTCCTCGACGTCCCAGTTGGTGCTGGTCACGTGCAGCCGTGGGTAGTTCTGTCCACTCGGTAACTTGCCCCTGAACTGGCACTGGGAGTGCTCGGTGCCGGCGATCACACCCGCGATCTCGCTCGTGCGTGACTCGATCGCGCCACCGTGCGGGGCCACGACGACCAGCGGTGACCCGGTGATCGCCCAGGTGAGGTCGTACGCGACGCCCGCCTGCTCGACCTTGCGCAGCGCGGTCATCGACGGGTACTCCGCCACGTCGGGCACCGGCTCGGCCGCGGGCTGCGCTGGCGCGTGGCCCACCCGGGCAACGCCGTACCCAGCGAGCAGTGCCAGCGGAACGGCGAGGGCACTGAGCAACCACCGTGGCGGACGGTTCATGTCGTTCTCCTGTCGACGCTGAAGGGCAACGCCATGGTCTCAGCGACGGTGCCCCCTGGGACTACCGGGCGTCGCGCCGGCGACGTGCGCGCTCGAACTCGGCGACATCCGACATCCAGGGACCGTGCTGTTCGAGTGCGGCGCACCCGCCGCGGACGAAGGCGCTCACCAGCTTTCGGTACCCGCCGATCCCGTCGACCAGGCTGTACTCCACCTGGTACTGCGGATCCGACCCAGCCTTGTGTCGCACCGTCGTGATCCGGGCGATGGAGTCGGCGTAGAAGTGCAGTTGGATCCCCTCGCCCATCGTCTCGTCCTCGATGGTGAACACGTTGTTGTTCCCGGAGGAGCGATCGGCGACGAACTCCCAGAACTCGGCGGAAGCAGTGCGAGGACCGTCCCGTTCCCACTTTTTCTCGCCGCCCTTGTCGTCGGTGAACGACAGGGCCGTCTTTCTCGCACTCTGACCGAGGTCGGCGTGGTCGCCGGCAGCCTCGTCGTCGTCTTCCACCGGTGTGTTCCGGGAGCGGTCCGTGGCCTCCGAGCACATCAGAAAGCTCACCGTCCGCACCGCGTCATCCACGAGTTCGGGGTACGCGCGGCGCACCGCCGCGTCGACCGTCGCCGCCATCCGGTCCCAGTCGCGCTTGTCCGTGGCCCGCTTTCCCCGCCGCGGATCGAGGCCGATCCGCATCCCGGCGCACGCCTGCTGGGCCGTGGCGATCACCCGCATGACCTGGGGCAGCAGTGCGGGGTCGACGGCATCGGGCAAGCGCCGCGGAACCGTCGAGCCATGCAGATACTGGCCCGTGTATCGCAGAATCTCGGCGTCGAGTGGCCCGAGGACCACTCCGCGCTCGGCGCGACGGCGGTTCGCGTGATGCTCCTGAGCGCGCTTCTCATCCGACCCCTCGGTCGCCGCGCGCATCGCCTCGCAGACCTGACCGCGCTCAAGGAGATCGACGTCGGCGCCGTGGGCAACGAGCCGGGGCCTGTCCCACTTGATGCGCCCAAAGAGCGCGTCGACGTCCGGGGCCGGGGAGAGCAGGATCGGGTCCAGGAGCGCGACGGCGGCGTTCTCGTCGAGCCGGCCCCGGGTGCCGGCGGCGGTGCACAGCGGGAGGACCGCACTCCACAGCAGCAGGTGCCTGGCCAGGTCCTCCCGGATCACCGCGAGATGGGCTTCCCCGAGCGGGAACGTGAACGTGCGAGGCTCATGGTTGGCGTCGGCCCCGGCGGCGAGCATCAGCCTCAGCTCGCCGTCCTCGCGGATCACCTTCGGCATCCAGCCGCTGCTACGGGTGAAGACGACGTCGCTCATCTGGTCACGACCACCGTGCACATTCGACCTCGAGGCGTGGGTCGGTGCGCACCCAGACCTCGCCGCCGACGGCCCCGGCCGGGGGGTCGACCCGTTCGAGACCGAGGAATTCGATCAACTGGAGCAGTTCGGCTCGTTCGGCTCGGTCATCGTCGACATCATGCGCGTCGAAGAAGACGTAGTACTGGTCGCTCGGGTCGACACAGCCCGAATCCGCCCAGATCCGAGCGACTTCCTCGACTGCCGCTGCTTCCGTCGTGAACGTGGCGGCGCGGGCGGCACCGCGGGTCTCCGGTGACGCGTCGAGGTCGGCGAGGTCAGGAAACCACTGGCCGAAGTGGTCGAGGCCGGCATATCCGTTCTCGAAGAACAGCATCGCGCCCGGAAGATAGCGGTTGCCCCTGTCGACCCGCAGGTGTTCCGACCGAGGTTGGCCCGCATCCTTGATCCGGGAGATCACACCCCGAGGGGGCATGAGGGCCAAACTCTGCCTCGCCGCTTCGTCCTTGATGAGGTACGTGTCCGACTCTCGGCCCCGGAAGAACGCAGCGAACGCCACGTAAGCCTCCTGAGGGTCGCCCACCGAGACGTGTTGGTCGTTGCCGTCACCGACAGCGAAGACGAACTGCTTCGGTCCGGGGCTGTAGGGGCGGGCCATGTGCGTCCTTCGTTCACGTGTGAAAGTTCCACCAGCGTAGTGGGTCGAGCCGACACGCCCACGGGCTGATCATGGGCGTGCGCTGCGCGCTGAGCCTGCGCGAGCGACCAGTGGCCCGCAGGCCCTCGGCCAGACCGCGATCAGGTGGGGTTTCCGGGAACGTGAGATTCGGGCATGTACCTGGGCACTGCTGGAGGGGAGAGACGGCAATGCTGGTAACTGGTTATCTCGGCGCGGTGCTCATCGGTGCCCTCGTCGGCCTGCTCGGCCGACTCATCCTGCCCGGGAGGCAGCGGATCGGCTTCTTCGCCACGTTCGTCATCGGCGTCGGCTCGGCGGTGCTGGGCACCGTGGTCGCCAGGGCGCTTGACATCGACGACGGAGCCGGCGTGAAGGTGTGGGTGCTGCGCTGGGACTGGGTCGTGCTCGCGATCCAGGTCGGCGTCGCGATCATCGCCGTGGCGCTGGCGAACATGCTCACCTTCACCCGGCTTGCCGGCGGCGACGACAAGCCCCGTCGGCGGGCCCGTCGCAGCCAGGCCAAGAGCTGAACGGGCGGAAGCAGGCGAGCCACCCAGATGGCCGGCGTGGCGCGCCTGGCGACGCTCGTCGGACTCACCCGCTGATCGAACCACCCTGACCCGGATGGGCGACCGACCTCAGGGGCGGCTGTCGCGGAGGCGGAACCGGCCAGGGACGTCGCAGCAGCCTTCGGCGTGGAGGTCGAGCATCGGGCTGTCGAGGGTGGACGGTGTGAACGAGGACGGGTCGAGGTGATAGGTCAACGTGGTGCCCGTGCCATCTGGTCCGTCGAGACCGCGGGGCGGCCCGGTGGGGCGTAGGCCGGCGAGGGTCTGCTGAAGGGCGTGGCCTACGTGCCAGGTCTCGATCGTGGTGTGGGTGCTCACCGCGGCGGCTGCCGCATGGACCCAGCGGTAGGAGGTCAGGAGCGACCCGTGGTAGCCGGCGACTGAGCCGTCCGGGCCGGTGGGCCAGTTGTCGGTGATCGAAAATGCGAGGTCGCCGAGGATCTCCGCGGTGACGTCGGGTGGGCCGGCGGGCGCGACCTTCGGGCCCGGGTGCAGGGACGCGATGACGATGGCGGTCAGCACGGTGGTTGCCAGGTGCGGATCAGCCCCGAAGTACATGCCCGGCCGACGGCGGACCGACTCGTCGAATTCCAGGACGGTGATGCCCGCTGCGGAGTACTCGCTCACGGTCACACGGTGCCCGAACCGGCTGGGAAAGAACAGTGCCCGGGCTCTTCTCAGAGCCGTTGGGCCGACGACGGGCGGGCTCAGTCGAGGACGGACTCGCCGCCGGGATAGGCGAACGACGCGCGCGGTGAGTAGAAGCCCCAGACGATCTCCAGCGGATCGGCCGGGCGCAGCGCGTACACCGGGTGGTCGGGTTCGAGGAACTCCAGCGACTCGACCTCGAACGGGTCGACCGGCTCGGCCACGAACGGGTAGTTGCCGCTGTGCAGCCTGCCGTCCAGCCGGGTGAGGTAGCGCAACTGGCCCTGGTTGACGGCGTCGCCGGTGCGCCCGACGCGGGCCGTCGTCCTGATCACGGGTACGCCGTCGGCCTCGGTGGTCGCGATCAGCCGATGCCCGCGTACCTCGATGGTGGTTCTTCCCGGGGTGGCCGGCACGCCCCGGGCGGCGGCGTAGGCCCGGACGGCCGGGCTGGAATTGAGGTAATGGGTCCACCAGCGACCGGGCGTGACGCCGTCGGGAGCGTCGACCCCGGAGAGATCCGGCCCGATGTACGTCAGGGAGTAGGCGCCGAAGCCCGAGGTCTGCCCGGCGTCGTCGACGACGTACTGGTTCATGAAGACCTGGTGGTTCGGTGCCGGCTCGAGCCCGTCGGGCACCAGGGCGGCCACCGCGTCGGGGTCGGCCGGCAGCCAACCGAAGTAGATCATTCTGCTGTTCACGACGAGCTGCGGAGCGACGAGTTCGGTCACGAGGGTCCTTCCGCTGGGCATCGGTCCGTAGTCGCGACGCTACGGAGCCGCCCGGCGCACGGACAACGACAGATTGCCGACATGCCTTCGTCTCCGGCGCTCCACTGCGGCGGGCGCAGGGGGCCGTCCCATCGGACGGCGCCTACTCGCAGAAGACCCGCACGGTGGCGTCGGGTGAGTCCACCTCCACGGTCATCTCGTCGAGGTGCTCCACGAGCGCCTCCAACTGCTCGGGCTTGAGCTGCGTCAGGTCGATCGGCACACCCGAGTCGCTGAGCGAGGCATTGGCCTTGACCAGGGCCTGCGGCGGGACCAGCGCCGCCAGCCGTACGCCAGCCCGCAGCAGTTGCAGTGGCACCCGCACGTTGACCCGCGACGGCTCGCCGTTGTCGGTGGCGTCCACCATCACCCGCAGGTACTTCACCTTGCCCTTCGGTCGGGCGTCGTGACCTGCCAGCGCCGGTGCCTGGTCCCGTTCGAGGGCGGCGATGAGCTGCTCCGCCTCCTCCGCGCTGATCGTGCCGGCGGCCAGCATGTCGAGGATGTCCTTGCGTTGTTCGGTCATGCGAACCTCTCCTATCGGATGGCCACGAGCACGGCCGTGCGGCCCTGCTCGATGTCGAAACGGGCGCCGGGCAGCGCGGAGATGACACGCCAACTTGCGCCGAGTGCGCGCACCACACCGATGCGGAACACGACGCAGGCCACGATCGCCGCCAGCACGACCAGGACCACGACCGGGAAGAGCACGAGCACCACGGGGAGCACCGGAACCCAGACGCGGACGGGCCGGCGATCCGGGCGGTTGACCCGGACGGTCACCAACCGGGGCATCACGTCCGGCCCTCCAGCTCGGACAGTGCCTGCTGTGCGGTGATCTCACCGCGGCGCAACCGGTCGATGATGTCGGCCCGCGGGGGCGCCGGGTCGGTTTCGACGAAGTCGAGCAGCTGCGTGATCCGGTTGAGTCGTGACTTGATCGTCGGGTAGCTCACCCCGAAGATGCGTTCCATCTCCTTGATCGAGCCGTGGCAGCGCACGAACGCTGTGACGAAGACCTGGTCCTCGATGGTGAGCTGAGCCAGTTGGGGTGGCTCGAACTCGCCCTCGATCGCGATGCCGTTGCTCGCCAGGCGCACCCGCTCGACGACGAACGGCTGCCCTCGCGTCAGGCTGGTGAGTTCCTGCCAGTCCATCGCCTGCTCGGTCATACCTCAATGTGTAGCTCAGGAAATCTTAACTTCCAAGAGGTTGATCTTAACTTTCTTAAGATGACGTCGTTCGGCGCGTGGCGGGGGAGTGACGGGATGCAGCGGGCGCACGGGCCTTGCTCCGGATGGGTGACCTGCTCGGGGCCACGCTGGCCCTGATGGCGCGGACAGCGTCGCGCCGGCTGAGGTTCGGTGTCGGCGCGTACGGTGATCGCCGAGATTGATCCACTCGCCTTCGCGGAAATCGGGGTGTCCCGGCTCCTCGGACACCCCGATTTCACCGAAACCGAGTCGATCTCCCCGCTGGCCAGGAACCCCCGCTGGCTCGGGACGCGACTCCGCGGGTCACTCGAAGAACTTGATGCTGAACCCGGTGTCGGCCGTCGGGCCGGGCACGTTGGCGCGACGGTAGGTGGTGTTGCCCCACCAGCAGAAGGTGCCGGTGTACCAGTAGCGGTTCGCCCACGAGTACGGGGTGCCCTTCGGCACGCCGTGGTACATCAGCGGGAACCTCGGCCCGGCGGGCGGGCTGGTGGCGATGTCGCCGTTGAGCAGCACGAAGCTGTGGTGGCCGGGCCCGTTCACGTGCAGGGTGGGATCCCAGCCGGCCATCATGGTGGCCCGGTTCGAGCCGAACAGGCAGCCGTTCGACTTGTACCAGTCCCACACGTACGTGGGGTCGCCGCCGGCGCGCAGCCGCAGGTCGGCCAGGCAGTACTGGTCGCTCCAGCTGCCGTTGGCGGAGTAGACGATGTGCAGCTGCCCGTTGGGGTCCCTGATCGCCTCGGGGGACTCGTTGATGAACGGGTTGCCGACGACGCGTTCCCAGCTCTCGCGGGGTTGCGAGATGACGTACCGGCCGCCGGTCGGGGTCAGCGGGTCACTCATCCGGCTGAGGTAGATGTTCTGCTCGACGTTGGTGTCCCCGGCCCAACCCGACCAGACGAACCACCGTTGCCCGTTGAAGGTGAACAGGCTGCCGTCGATGGCCCACTTGCCGTCGGGCAGCGCGAGCTGCCGCTCGGCCGTGTAGCCGCTGGCCGGCGATGCCGAGTGGATCGCGTACATCCGGTGTGCGGTGCCGCGCCCGGCCGAGAAGTAGATGTAGTAGCGACCGCCGTCGGTGACGATCTCCGGGGCCCAGACCTCGCCGAGGTTGCGGCTGTCCGTCCAGACCTGTCGCGCGGGTGCGGCGGCCAGCGCGTCGGGGGAGGCCGCCTGCCGGACGGCGATCCCGCCGTTGACCGACTGCACGGAGATGTAGGTGCCGCCGACGCGGATCACGCTCGGGTCGGCGGCCCGCAGGCTGGTCTGCCCGGCCGCCGCCGGCGCGGCGCCGACCAGGGACAGGCCGATGGCGAGCACGGCGGTCAGCACGATGGAGAGGAGTCGCGGAAGGGTTCGGTTGCCGATGTTCACGATCGGGATTCCTCTCCTCGAACTGGTCGGGCCTGAGGTCGGCCCCGGTCCGGTCGGATCCGGTCGTGCGGCCAGGGCGGCAACGATCGATGCTCATAGATTAGGGCAGGAGTCGCCGGGCCACAGCGTTGGCTGCCAGGCCTGAGCCGGCCCCGGGTGCTGCCGAGGCTGCCGGGTCCTCCCGCGAGCATCCCTGCGCTAGCGTCTGGCCCCATGGAATCCGTGGACGTGGCCCTGGCCGTCGTGTGCGCCGTGGCCAACCTGGCCATGGCCGCCGTGCTGCTCGTCAAGGGCCGTGGCCGCACGGCGGTGCCCAGGATGTTCGGCCGCCCGCAGCCGCTTCCGCGTCTGCGGGCGGCAATGCACGCCTGCCTCGGGATGGGGCTGGGCGTCGGCTGGCTCGTCAAGGACGTCTTCCCACCCCACTCCACAGCTGACACGGTGCTGTTCAACGTGGTGATGGTCCTGCTGGTGGCCGGTGTCGTCACCGCACTGCTGGGCGCCTTCCGGCACCCACGGTCCCTCCCGAACGAGGCCGCCCGCTGAAGCGGTGGTCAGGCCGAGGCACCCCGGCGTGACCAACGGACCCACTCGTCGATCATGGAGTTGCGGTGCCGGCCTGGGGATGGATTGCGGCTGTTGTGGAGCACCACAACTCCATGATCGACCGGGGGATTGGGGCGGTTGGCGGGCCTGACGCCGGGCGAGCGCGTCGCGTGCGGGCGAAGGCGGTCGGTGCTGGCGGCGCGAAGAAGATCCACAGTTGTGGGACGGTTTGGCGGCGCGTTTCCGGTCAACGTGGACGCCGGTCAGGCCGATGAGGCCTCACCGCCTCAGGTGCTCATGCCCGCGAGGACTCGCGCAGAGCGTCGCGCGTCCACTCTGCGAAGGTCGTGAGGGGGATGCCGAGGGCTCGCGCGTACTCCGGGCGGGCCGGTTGCGTGAACACGTTGCGCTGTTCGTGGGAGACGCCGGCCCACTCCGGCATCCCTGCGGCGATGGCCTCCTCCTCGGTCATGTCCGGCGCGGTCAGCTCGGTGCCCAGAGCGTCGGAGAGAGCCTTGGCGATCTCCGTCATCGTCAGGAAGTCGCTCGCCAGTTCCAGCTCGACCCGGTGGAAACGGTCGGGCTCGGCGATGGCCGCGGCGGCCGCGCGGCCGATGTCGTCGGTCGCGACGAGGCAGAGCGACGTCTGGGGTTTGATGACGGTCGCCAGGCCGTTGGTGACGCCACGGGGGATCAGGTATGCCATCGAGGGCAGGAAGTTGTCCATGAAGAAGCACGGCTTGATGAGCGTCCAGTACGGGAAGCCCGCCTCGCGTACCCGGTCCTGGATGCCGGCCTTGGTGGCGTAGTAGGGCGCCATGGCCGCCCACCGGCCCTCGGCCCAGCCGGGCGTCTCGGTGTGCTGGCCGGCGCCGCTCACGGAGGTGTGCACGAACTGCGGCACCTCGGCGGCCAACGCTGCTTCGATCAGGTTGACGGCCTGGGCCAGCTCGCCGTCGAAGTCGATGCTGTTGCCGGTCATCGCGGGCATCTGCACCGAGAAGACGGCCCGGGCTCCCTGCGCGGCCGTGACCAGCGAGTCGCGATCGTCGAGGTCGCCGGTGACGAGTTCGGCGCCGAGCGCCTCGATCGCCCTCGCCCGGTCGGTTGCGGGATCACGAATCAGGGCCCGGACGGGTACGCCGGCCGCGAGCAGGGCGCGGGCCGTGGCGCCGCCCTGCCTCCCGGTGGCACCGGTGACCAGGACGGGGGCGATATTGGTGGACATCAGGAGTCTCCTGTCGCGGATCAGGCATTAAACGGCGGGGCCCGCCGTTTGCACTCCGCTAAGATATGGCGGACCCCGCCACTTAGCAACCCCGAGGTGACGCCATGCACACCCAGCGAGCGGACGCCCGGCGCAACTACGCGCGGCTGCTGGCCGTGGCGGAGCAGGAGATCGCCACGCACGGCGCCGACGCGTCCCTGGAGCAGATCGCCCGCGTCGCCGGAGTCGGCTCCGCCACCGTGCGTCGGCACTTCCCGAGCCGCCACGCACTGCTGGACGCGGTCTTTCACGGCCTGATCGAAACCCTGTGCGACCAGGCCCGAGCGCTGGAGGGCGCGGCCGATGCGCGGGTCGCGCTGCTGGAGTGGCTGGAGACCGTCACCGGGTACGCCGCCACCATGAGGGGGCTGGCCATGACCATGACCCGCGACTGCACCACCGAGCCCACCGAGGCGCACGAGCACTGCGCCACCAATCAACTCACCGAGGCGGGCGCACCCCTCGTACGCCGGGCTGCGACGGACGGCGCGGTGGCACCGGAGGTGACCATCAGCGATCTGCTCGCGCTGATCACCGGCATAGCCCTGGCCACGGAACACAATCCGGACCCCGCCGCCGACGCCGGCCGGCTACTCGCCGTGGCGGTAGCAGGAATCAGCCCCACGCCGAGAAGAACGGCCTGACCCACGGCTCCACTCGTCGATCATGGAGTTCTGGTGCCGGCTAGCGGATGGATTACGGCTTTTGCGGAGCACCACACTCCTTGATGGACCGGGGGTTGGGTCGTCAGCGGGTCTGACGCCGGGCGAGCGCGTCGCGTGCGGCGAACGCGACCAGTGCTAGCGGCACGAAGACCCACAGTTGTAGGACGGTGTAGCGGCGCAGTTCCTCAGCGGTGTGGACGCCGGTCAACTCTGCGTCGAGGGCGCCGGGCCGCATCAGCGTGATCGCGTGCAGGGACAGCGGCGCGTAGTTGAGCCCTGCCCCGGTCAACCACACGCCGATCGCCCGGCTGCCGAGGCCGTCTGACGATGCCAGCAACCAGACGCCCAGCGCCACCATGGCAACCACGCCGACCAGGAACTCGACCAGGATGATGCGCCGTCGGCGGGTGGTCCCTCGTGTGCCGTACATGTCGACGGCCGCCAGGCGACGAACGTTCATCGACCGATGATGACACCGGTGGGCAACGTCCACGGTCAGGCCGAAGGGCCGTCCGAGCGACGCTCCGCCTACCGCTCGTTGCGTGGCTGGCCGGCCGGGGGCGCGGTGAACTGGGTGACGAGGAAGTCGAGTCGTGCGTCCTGACTGGCCGGGGGGATGCGACCGCTGTCGGACAGGACTGCCATGCCGTGCAACGCGCTCCAGGTCACCTCGGCGATCAGTTCGCGGCGCTCGTCGGCCGGGTCGAAGCAGTTGACGAACTCGTCGAAGCCCGCCCGCAGCGCAGGCGGTGTCTCGGGGCTCCCGAAGCTCAGGTTGGTGGGCAGGACGAACATGGCCTGGTAGAGGGCGGGCCGTTCGGTGGCGAAGTCCAGGTAGGCGCGGCAGACGGCGCGCAGGGCCTGCCCCGGCTCGGGTGCGGCCAGACGTGCGCGGCGAAGGTGGGTGGCGAGTTCGCCGAAGCCGTCGATGGCGACGGCGCTCACGATCGCGTCCTTGCCGTTGAAGTGGCTGTACAGCACCGGCTGGCTGTATTCGACGCGTTCGGCGAGGCGTCGCGTCGTCACCGCCTCCCAGCCCTCGGTCTCCGCGAGGTCGCGCGCGGCCGTGATGATCAGCTGGTGACGGTGGGCGCGTTCGCGTTCGCGGCGCTCGTTGATGCCGGACATGACTGCATCCTAGCAATGCTTGACTTCCTGTCACAGCTAGATCTAGCGTTGCTAGCACAACTAGCGCCGGCAACAGTTTGCTGCGGGCGCTGCCGTCACCAGGGGAGGCAACCCATGCTCAGCACCGTCGCCACCGTGCTCGCCGCACTGATCGGCGTAGGGATCATCGTCATCGGCGCACGCGTCTTCTGGGCGCCCCAGGCCGCAGCCGGCTTCGGCATCCCCGGCACCCAGACCGACGACCCGAGCTTTCAGGCCTGGCTGACCGTCAAGGGCGTGCGGGACATCGCATCGGGGCTGTTCATCTTCGTCCTGGTGATCGGAGCGACACCGGTCCTGTTGGGCTGGTTCATGCTGGCCGCCACCGTCATACCCACCGGCGACGCGCTGATCGTGCTGCGCAGCAAGGGGCCCAGGGCGATCGCGTACGGCGTCCACGCGAGCACGGCCCTGGTGATGCTGGTGATCAGCGTGCTCCTGCTCGTCGGCTGAGCGCGTGCCGGCCGAGCGCTCACAGCTGGGCGACGACCACCCTGGTGGCCTGGGCGACGAGAGCGTCGTCGGGGGCGGCGTCCTTCCGGTCGCGGCTGGACAGCACGGCGACGACGATGGGGGCGCGGTCGGGCGGCCAGATCACCGCGATGTCGTTGCGGGTCCCGTACCCTCCGGTCCCGGTCTTGTCCCCGACGACCCAGCCGGCGGGCACCCCGGCGCGGACCAGCGCCGCGCCGGTGGTGTTGGCCTTCAGCCAGCCGCACAGCACGTCGCGGTCCGCGGGCGTCAGGGCATCCCCCACGGTGTACGCCCGCAGGTCGCCCGCCAGGGCCCGCGCGGTGCTGGTGTCCCGCCGGTCGCCCGGCGTCGCCTCGTTGAGGGCGGTCTCGTAGCGGGCCGGGTCGGTGACCGTGTCGCCGATCCCGCGCAACTCCTTCTCGAACCCCTGCGGGCCGCCGAGGTGACGCAGCAGCAGGTTGCCGGCGGTGTTGTCGCTGTAGCGCACGGCGGCGTCGGCGAGGGCACGCAGGCTCATGCCCTCGGCGACGTGCTTCTCGGTGACCGGTGCGTGCGACACCAGGTCCCGCGCCGAATAGCGCACCACCCGATCCAGCTCGGCGTCGGTGGTGCCGTCCAGCACCTCGGCGGCGGCCAACGCCTTCCACGTCGAGGCGTACGCGAAGCGCTCGTCGGGTCGGTGTTCCACCGTGCGGCCGGTGCCCGTGTCGACGGCGTAGACGCCCAGTCGTGCCTGGAAGGTCTGCTCCAGCCGCCGGAACTCCTGCTCGGCGGCCGGCGACGCTGTCACCTCGGGGCTCGGCGGCGTGCTCGCTGCGGGGCTCGTTGTCGTGCGCGCCCCGGGTGCGTCGCCGGTGCCGCACCCCGCCAGCGACACCACTGTCGACGCCGTCGCCACGACCGCCGCCAGACGTCGGCCCGGGATCCTCATCGTCGTTCCTCCTCGTGTGCCGGCGAGCCGGGCAGAATCTCGACGTACCCGTCGCTGCCGTGCACGCGGATCCGCTGCCCGTCGCGGATCAGCCGGGTCGCGTCGAGCACGCTGACGACAGCCGGCAGGCCATACTCCCGTGCGATCACCGCGCCGTGCGTCATCAACCCGCCGACCTCCGTCACCAGGCCGGCGATGCCGACGAACAGCGGCGTCCAACTCGGGTCCGTGTGGGTCGTGACGAGGATGTCACCCGCTTCGAGATCAGCCTGTGCCATGTCGAGGATGACGCGGGCGCGTCCGTCGATGGTCCCGGCGGACACCGGCACACCGATCAGGGCGCCGGCCGGCACGTCGTCGCGTCGGTACGCCCCGGTGACGACCTCGCCGTCCGAGGTCAGCACCCGGGGAGGGGTGAGCGCCTGGTCCGACCGGAACGCGTCCCTGCGCTGCCGGATCAGCTCGTCGTCCACCCGGTGTGAGCGCACGACCTCGTGGAACTCCCCGAACGTGAGATAGAAGACGTCTTCCTCGTCGGTGAGCACGCCGGCGCGCACGAGGCGTTCGGCCTCGCCCAGCAGGGCCTGCTTGTAGACGAGGTAGCGGCTGACGATGCCGTACTTCGGGTACTCCCGATAGCCGACGAAGGTCCTCACCCGGTCGATCATCCGCCCGGTCTCGTCGGCCTTCTGCTGCCCGTCCGGCAGCGCCCGCAGGCGCGTCAACACCTCCTTGGCCTTCTGTCGCGCCTGCTGCTGCCCCTGCTCGAAGCGCCGCCGGGCGGCGCCCGGCTCGAAGAGCCGGACGTTGTCGAGGATCACGGGCACGAGGGTGCTGGGGCGTTCGCTCCACCGCGGCCTGGTGATGTCGATCTCGCCGACGCCGCGCATGCCGTACCGGTCGAGGTACGCCTCGATGACGGCGCGTGCCTCGGCCCCGCCCGCGAGCTTCGGCAGCTCGTCGAGGAAGCCGTCGTCCTCGACGGTGTGCAGGAACGCCACCACCTCCGGATGCGGACGGATCTCGTCGGCGACGTCGAGCAGCGCCAGGCCCATCTCCGAGGTGATGTTGCCGGGAGCGGACAGGGTGAGGGTGTCCGCGGCGTTCTTCTCGCCCAGCCACTCGTGCAACCGGTCGTTGAGCCACCAGGTGGCCTCCATGCCGGCCATGATCGCCTGCATGTTCAGCGGCTCACCGAGGATCCGCTTGTGCTCCTGGAAGGCCTCCAGCAGGAAGTCGAACAGCGCCGGACCGGTCATCGTCGCGATGTCGCGCCTCAGTGCGGCGACGGAGGCCTCGCTGCGCTCGATCAACTCGGTCACGATGGCCGGGTCGGTCTCGATCGAGGTGGACGCGCCGCCGGTCGTCGGCCGGCCGGGACCACCGTTGTCCGGGAGCGTCGGAACGAAGTCCCCGCGGTCGATCAGGGTTTCCAGCGCGTCCCTCATCAGCGGATCGTCGCGCCCCGCCATCGTCAGGAAGCCGGCGCGGCTCGCGGGGGAGGCCAGCAGCCGGGTGGCGTCGACGAACAACCTCCCCCCGGCCGCCAGCATCGGGGCCATGGCCGTCAACTGCCACATCGACAGCCCCAACGGCCTCATCGCGTCGGTCATCATCTGCTGGTGACCGACCGACAGGTAGACGTGGTTGCCCTCGTCACCGGCCGCCGGGACGGGGAACAGCGTGGTGATCGGACGGCTCTGCACGATCTGGAAGTCGTCGTCGACCAGGCACCACTCGATGTCCTGCGGGCGGCCGAAATGCGCCTCGATCCGTCGTCCGAGCCGCACCAGCCGTACGACCTGCGCGTCGGTCAGCGCCGGCTGCTCCTGCCGCTGCGGGTCGACCGCCACGTCCTGCGTACCGCCGCCCGGCAGGGCAGCGACGGCACGGTGTTTGGCGGCGACCGCCCTGGTGACGACCTTCCCGTCGCGCACCGTGAAGACGTCCGGGTTCACCAGGCCGGACACCAGGGCCTCGCCGAGACCGAAGCTCGCGTCCACGGTCGCGACCTTCCGGTTGCCCGAGACGGGGTCGGCCGTGAACAGGATTCCGGCCGCATCCGGAAAAACCATCTGCTGTACGACGACAGCCATCTCCGCCGTGCGGTGGTCGATGCCGTTGCGCAGGCGGTAGACGACGGCCCGCTCGGTGAACAGCGACGCCCAGCATCGGCTGACGTGCCGCAGGACCGCCTCCGGCCCCACCACATTCAGGTAGGTGTCCTGCTGGCCCGCGAAGGAAGCCGTGGGGGTGTCCTCTGCCGTCGCGCTGGACCGGACGGCGTAGGCGGCCTCGTCGCCGAACCGGGCGAGCGCTCGGGTGATCGCGCCTGCCAGCTCGTCCGGGATCGCGGTCGTCTCGATGCTCCGGCGGATCTCGGCGCTGAGCGTGCCGATCGCCTCCCGGTCGTCCGGGCCCAGGCGCGACAGCTGATCGAGCCGGTCGTCGATCGACGGTGTCTCCGACCTGACCCGCCGGAAGGCGGCCGTCGTCACGCAGAACCCGGCCGGCACCCGGATGCCGTCGATCCGCGACAGCCCGCCCAGGTGCGCGGCCTTGCCCCCGACGACCGCGACCTGCGTCTCGTCAACCTCTCGAAGGTCCACCAGCGGTACGAGGTCGCCGCGGTCCCCGTCCATCGACAACACACCCACGTCGTGCCCCCGTTACGTCTTGATGCTGGTCCGGCCGCAGATTCTGCGCCAGGACCAGGGTCTTGCCGCAAGCCCCCGGGTGCGATATACGTTAGAAGTGGCAGGGAGAGTTATCTCCTTGCCTTTGCTTTTTGTCGTCCTGGGCGGTGCGGTGACCCGCCTGGCCGCCGCGCACCTCGGCCGGCCCCACCACGGGCGATGACACCACGGGCGGCGCACCCGAGCCGGCCGAACAACGAGAGTCGGTCGAGTGCGGATCCGGATCGACGGCAGCGACCTCCCGGGGCGGCGCGTCGGCGCGGAGGCCGACGCGTTGCGGCTCGGCAACGTGCACGTCGGGGTCCAGCGCAAGGCCGAGGTGGTCGATCGGGTGCCGGCCGACGCGGAGACGGCGACCTGGTGCTTCGAGGTGTCCAGCCGCGAGATCGACGGGATGCTCGACGTCGGTGGCCCCTGGGTGCACGGGCGCCCCGGAGCACGGTTTCTGTATCTGAGCTGGGGCGCGGTGAGCGAGGACGGCTTCGCCATGTTCCGGCGAGCGAAGCTGATGTTCACCGACATCCCGACCGAGGTGCTGCGCGCCGCGCACGAGGGCAACGGGACTCTGGTCGGCCGGGTCGGCTTGACCGACCCCGCAGGCGGGCCAATCAGCGCGTGCGTCCGGCCGCCCGGCGTCGCCTGGACGGTGGAGTGACCGCCCGACGGTGACGTCGACGTCGACCGCGGCTCTGTCATTCGCGGTGGTCGCTGCACTACGGTGCCAGGGTGACGAGTGCTCCCCGGGAAGCCGAAGCGCGAGTCGGCCCGATCGGCGCGCTGCTCTCCCGACTGGTGTTCCTGGCCATCTGCCTCCCCGGGCCGGTCCTGTTCGCCGCCGCCGCGACGCTGGACCCGCCGCCATCGTCCACGGACTTCTGGGGCCTGATCGCCGGGGGCGTGCTGGCGACGATCGTCGGCGTCGGGTTCGGCGTCTTCGGCTGGCGGCTGGTCACCCGCTCGCGCCGCGACGCGCGTCGGCTGTCCGCGGCTGGTGTCGCCGCGACGGCGGAGATTCTCACGGTGGCCCACCACCTGGGCGGCGAGGACCCCGGCCTGGAACTCCGCCTGCGCATCAGCGGCCCCGGGTTCGCGGCGTTCGAGGCAGACACGATCCGCGCGGACGACCCGGCCCTGGTGCCCGGTGCCGTGCTGGCCGTCGTCGTGGACCCGGTCGACCGTCTCTTCGCGATCGTCTAGCGGCGGTTCACCCGTGTGCGGGGAGGCGGTTCCCTCGGTGCGGGGATCCGCCCGTTACGCCGTGCGGGCAGCGTGATCCCGGAAAGACCCGAGGGTCACCACCGATAGGGGAGTTCCCACCGTGACGCGAACGCCACCTGCGCCGAGCACGTCCGCCGAAGCAGTCGAAGCGCCCCGTACGCCGCCACCGCCGCCCTGGGCACGCCGCGCCGGTCTCGTGGCGTGGGTCGCCCCCGTACTGGGGTTCATCCCGCTGCACATCCCCTGGATCCTCGGCATCCCGATGTTCGCCAACCCCGGCCCGTTCCGCGAGTGGTACCACGGTCGCGGGCCCGGCGTCGGGGACCACCCGGTCGACGGCTTCCTGGGCCTGCCGGCCGGCGCGTTCTACCTGGGCCTGCTGTGCGCCCTCGCCGGGCTCGGCGGGGTCCTGGCGCTCGGGCTCGTCAGTGACTGGGGGGTGACGTTCCCCCGCTGGGTGCCGCGGCTGCGCGGACGCCGGGTGCCACCGTGGTTGCCGCTGACGCCGACGGTGCTGGGGTCGGCCCTGATGATCGGCTACTCGGCGACCCTGCCGTGGCAGTTCGCCGCCGAGCTGTCGCAAACCAGCGAGCAGGACATCTTCACCCCGACGGGTGTCCTGATCGGCCTCCCGCTCCTGCTGGCCTGGACGGTCGCGCTGCCACTGGCCGGATGGTCCTACTACCGCCGTACCCGTCTGCCGCGGCGCGACCGGCGGCGCTGGTCGGTGCCGTTTGCCGACCGACCGGCGCCGCCCTCCGCGTAGCTCGGTCAGGCCACCAGCGAGGCGTGCCCGTTGTCGAGGTCATAGCGGGCACCGACGACCCGCAGGGCGCCCTGGTGGACCTTCTCCGAGATGATCGTGCTGCGCGCGGAGAGTGCGTGCACCTGGGCGGCGATGTTGGCGCGGACCCCGTTCTCCACCGGGTCGCCGGGCTGGTCCAGCACCGGCTCGACGATCGGGCGCAGGGCGTCCACGATGGTGCCGATGTGACCGGGCGCCGTGCCGCCGGAGTGGATGGCGTCGATGGTGGCGGTGATCGCGCCACAGCGTTCGTGGCCGAGGACGACGATGAGCAGGCTGCCGAACTCCTCGACGGCGAACTCGACGCTGCCCAGCAGCAGGTCGTCGACGATGTTGCCGGCCACCCGGTTGTCGAACAGGTCGCCGAGCCCCTGATCGAAGAGCACCTCCGGTGCCACCCGGGAGTCCGCGCAGCCGACCGTGATGGCGAACGGGTGCTGGCCGGCGGCGAGCCGGTGCAGGTCGCTCAGGCCCTGGTGCGGGTGCCGGCCGCGGCCGGAGGTGAAGCGCCGGTTGCCGGCCTGCAGCCGACGCAGCGCCTCGGCCGGGGTGTCGACCGGGTTGTCGGCTGGCGCGGCGGCGGCAGCCGACGGGCCCGCCGACGCACCGAGTGCGACGGCGGCGGCGCTGCCGGCAGCCAGCAGGGAACGGCGGGACAGGTGTGCAGGTGCCACGGTGATCTCCCGGGAGACTAGGGGGTTGCTCCTTCCTATCAGTCGATGGCGGCCGATGGACCTACCGTGATCGACAAAAGTTGCCCGAGGCACCTGTTTGCGGCCGGGCGGGATGCCGGACGGCCCCCTCGCCTGAGCGAGAGGGCCGTCCGTCGACAACGGTGTGGAGGCGAAGCTCAGCCGCCGGCGAACGTCGTGTCGATGCCGCACTTGGCGTTCTGGTTGAGGCAGGACTTCACCAGGTCGGCGAGGCGCTCCGGCTCCCAGGCGTTCATGAAGTCACCGTGCATGGAGGACGGCTTGCCGGAGGAGAGGCTGAGCCCGTCACCGCCCAGCGACTCGTAGTTGACCATGAAGGAGAGGTCCGGCACCGCCACCGGGTACTTACCGGTGCAGACGCCGTTGACCGGGTCGCCCATGTGCGACTTGTGGTCGGGCGAGTCGATGTTCTTGCCGTCCCAGCAGTCCTTGAACACGAGCTGGAAGATCAGGTTGCCGCCGGGAGCGCACCTCGGCCAGTTGCCGTCGGCGCTGCGGCCGATCTCGGCGCTGCCCGCGCACCAGAACTGGTTGCTGCCGGCGTTCTTCGGAGTGTCCACCTGCCGCTTGGCGTCACCCTCGACCACCACCAGGCCCGGCGGGAAGGGCTTGACCGTCGACGGGTCCTTGACCCGCGAGCCGTAGTAGATGCGCATGCTCTTGATCGGGACCGGCTGGCCGTCCTTGCGCAGCTCCGGGGTCCAGTACGCGCTCTTGTCGCCCGGGGCGTTGCAGGTGTTCGCGGCGGCGAACAGCTTGTCCGTCGTCGTGAAGGCGTCGATCTTCGGACCGAAGAAGGTGTGCATGTGTGAGGCGCCCGCGAGGCCGGGCAGGACGATCGGGTCGTCCGGCGCGGAGTTGGAGACGCCGCAGTCCGTGTGGAACTCAGGGACCCGGGTGGTGCCTGGCGGCACCGCCTTGGGCTTGAGCGCGTTGAACGCGGCCAGCTCCTTGTTCCACTTGGCCTGGTCGACGGGCACCCAGCCGCCGGCGGGAGTGCTCGGCGGCACCGACGCGGACGCAGACGCCGACGGGGTGGAACTCGGCGTGGCGGACGCGGTCGGCGACGACGACGCGCTGGCCGAAGCGCTCGGCGACGTGCCCGCCGGGGGACCGAACGTGAACCAGTTGAGGTTCACGAAGTCCGACGGCGAGGTGCTCCTCATGACGGCGAAGACGGTCTGCGCGCCGGTCGGCACCGCGGGTGCCGTGGCCGTGACGGTCTTCCACTGCTGCCAACCGCCGGTCTGGGCGATCGGGAAGCTCGCCAGCAGTTGACCGTCCTGCGCGCCGAGGTGCAACTCGACAGTGCCGCCGGTGGCGTTGTGCGAGGAGACCCGGGCCGTCAGGTCGGTGCCGGTGATCGACACGTTGTCGTACCGCAGCCAGTCGCCGTTGGCCAGCCAGCCGACGTTCCGGCCGCCGCCGGTGTCGCCGGTGCCCTCGGTCTGCGCCCCGGAGTTGGCGGCGAAGGTCTCCGCCTGGACCCGGCCGGGCACGTCGACCTCTTCGGCCTGGGCGCCGGCGATGTAGATGCCACTGGCGCCGAGCGCGGCGACGACCGCGGAGGCGAGCGTGATGCGAGTGAGGCGACGACGCTTACGCGCCCGATCCGGCGGTGCGACGTGCGCGGGGGGAGTCCGCATTACCAGTGTTGTCCTTTGAGTCGGTGACAAAGCTGTTGACGAAAGGAAGTATGAGCGCACCGAGAGCTGGCAACAACTTGCGGATGAAGAATTAAGAAGGGTGGTCGGGAAGGCTGCTGGTCGCCGCATTGTCCGTACTGGATAACAGTTTTTCGGTCGTAGATTCTTAAGTCTTCTTTAAGTGCGTGAGGTGGGACTCCTGTCACCGTCGGTGCAGGCCAGCGGCGCGTACCCGGGTCTGGGGTGTCCTCATCGGTCGCGTCTTCCCGGCGATTCGGCGATTACATCTTTTGGAGATAAATCTTGCCACAATTATCTGGGCCGGCCGTTCCGGCGTGGCGGGCGGGGGCCGCCGTGTCCCCCGAGCCGACCCATTCTCGCTGGCGGATGATGTCGCAAACGACTCAGCTCCGAAGGCGCGCCTGGCGCATGGCCGACCGGTCCCGGTCGCTGCGCGCCCGACCGCGGTGGTGCCGCCTGCCGCGAGTGTTCGGATGACAAGCGGCTGGCCGCCACGGTAATATCGATCAGCCCGAATGGGCCGGACTTGTCCGTTTGCGGCGGAACTGAGGTGCGATGATCGCGGCCGGCGCTTACGAACCCCGTTTCCCCGAGGGGTACCGCCCCGCGGTGGGCATCATCGGCGCCGGCGGGATCGTCCGCGAGGCGCACCTCCCCACCTACCTGAAGTACGAGGTACCCATCGCCGGGATCTTCGATCCATCGGGCGACGCGATCCGGCAGACGATCGAGCGGTTTGGTCCGCTGCGCGTCTACTCCTCGGTGGAGGAACTCATCTCCGACCCGGCTGTGGAGTTCGTGGATGTCGCCACGCAGCCGGAGGACCGTCCGCAGGCGGTGATCTCGGCCCTACGGGCGGGCAAGCACGTGCTCGCGCAGAAGCCGTTCTCCCGCACCGTCGCGGAGTTGCGGGCCGTCCTGGACGTCGCCGCCAGTGGCCCAGCCGTCGTCGCCGTCAATCAGAACGCCCGGTGGGCACCTCCGTGGCGGGCCACGAGTCTGCTGATCGAACAGGGAGCCATCGGTGACGTGCGGTCGATCACCTACCTGCAGAACACCAACTTCCAGCGGATCGTCGGCACCGTCTTCGACCGGGATCCACACTTCACGATCTTCGACTTCTCGATGCACTGGTTCGACATCACGCGGTGCTGGATGGCGGACACGCCCATCCAGCACGTGCGGGCGTCGACGTTTCGGACGCCCGGCCAGCCCGAGGGCGGTACGGCATGGGGGATGTGGGCGGAGATCGCCTACGAGAACGGCGTCTGCGCCATGATCCGGGGCATCGGCGGTGCCGAACCCCCGAACACCACCCACCCGTTCTGGGTCCACGGCTCCCTCGGAACGATCCGCGGTTCGGTCAGGGGACAGGAGCATCTCGTCCTGGAGCTGGGCGACGAGTCGCACCGGGTGCCGCTCGTCGGCGGGTGGTACTACGACGGCTTCGCGGGCGCCCTGGGTGAACTGCTCAGCGCGATAGTGGAGCGCCGCGAGCCACACCACTCCCTACGACACAACCTGCTCAGTCTGCAGATGACCCTGGCGGCATGTCAGTCCGCTGAGCGCGACGGGGCGCCGGTACCCGTTCCGCCTGACGCCGGCCCGTAGCAACGCTGAGGAGTCGCATGAGGATCGGGTTCTTCGCCAATGACGATGTCGGCGTCAGAGCGGTGCAACTGACGCTCGCCTGTGAAGAGCTCGACGTGGTGTTGGTCGCGGTGCCGGAGGCCGGGCGCGAGGAGACCAACGCGCAGTTGCAGGCCATGGCCGGCGACCGACCCTTCGCCAGGATCGGCAGACGGTTGGAGCCCGGGTTCGTCCGGCACCTGCGGACGCTCGATCTCGACTACATCGTCCTGGCCTGGTGGCCCTACGTCGTGGATCGTGACGTCTTCTCCCTGCCCGCCCATGGGTGCCTCAACTTCCACCCGGGCTTCCTCCCGTACGGCAAGGGCATGAACTCGAACTTCTGGGCCGTGCGGGACGACGAGCCGTTCGGGGTGACGATCCACTTCGTCGACGAACGGCTCGACGGCGGCGACATCATCTGTCAGAGGCGGATCACCGTCGGTTGGGAGGACACCGGCCAGACTCTGCTGACCAGAGCGAAGCGTGAACTGGCAGATCTCTATCTGACCCTCCTACCCGACATCGTGCGCGGGCAGCTCACGCGCAGCCCGCAGGCCAGTACCGGCAGTTTCCACCGGCGTGTCGAGCTGGAGGCCGCCTCGGAGCTTGACCTGGACGCGCCGACGACCGCCCGGAGCCTGCTGAACCTGCTGCGGGCCCGCATGTTCACCCCGTCACGACTGACAACCCCGCCACCGGGCGCGTTGATCTTCCGAGAGGACGGCGAGACGTACGAGGTGAGTGTGAGCATCCGTCGCAGGGAGCGCGACGACCAACGATCGGACACCCGGAAGGCGTAGGACCATGAGCGACGTATCAGGTCTGTTCGCGCTGAGCAATCAGTTCAACACGGCCGCCGACGCAGGGATCGGCCCCGTCCGGGAGGTGCAGATTCGCGAACGCCTCTTCCTCGACCTGCTGTTCACCGAGGAGATCTACGTTCCGGCGACCTCGCTGCTGTGCAATCCCGCGACCAGGGGTCTGCTGCTGTCGCCCGGCGCTGCTCGCATCGCTTCCCGCCGCATCGTTCCCGTCCTCACCAGCGACACGTCGACGTTCACCGAGCTGGCCGACAAGTTGCAGGCGATCCGGTCCGCCGCGATTCCGACCGGCGGACAGTCGGTCGCCGACATCCGACGAGCAGCCGCGGACCTCGACCTGCTCTACGACCGGCACGCGACAGTGGGCGTCGACGCCGACCTCGTCGACGCCGCGAAGAACGAGATCAGTGAGCACCTGATCGAAGACCTGCAGAGCATCGTCAAGCTGCCCGCCCACTTCCACGGCGCGATAATCGAATCCGCTGCCCGGCAGTTGGACGCCACCGGGACCATACCGGGGACGTGGTGGAACGGCATACCGCGGGAGATGCCGCAGCTCAAGCTGTTCGGCACCCGAATAGCCGAACTCGGCACGATCGTCTTCGACTTCGCCTATGCGCGTACCTTGGCGTCGCCCCTGTTGGGTCATTCCTACGGTCACGATCTGACCCAGATCGGGAGGACCGTCACGCCCATCGGCGCCACCTGCCGGCTCGAAACGACACTGGAGCCGCTGGAGTCGCGGGAGATCCAGGCGAATGCGCTGTCGCTGGACACTCGCCAGTCGATCACGGCGGCGAACTTCGAGCGCCTGCTGATGGCCGGGCAGCGGGAACGGGTGAGGTATTTCGAGGCCATGCGCCGCTTCCGCGCGCACCCGACCAGCAGCACGCTGGGCGAAGCCAAGGAGCGTCTCGAGGAATACGTCGTCAGCCTCTCGCGGCATGTCGACTCAGGCGAGTTCGGCCGGTTCGCCTCCCGACACCGAACGTTGCGTTACCGGAGGTCGCAGGTCGTGGCCCTCCGGCGGGCGAACACCGTGCTCTACGCGCTCGCCGTCGCCGGCGCCTGGAACGACGTCGTCCGGGATCTCCTCACCGAGACACCATTCGGCCTGGTGATCGTCGCCGGCATCGCGACCACGGGCGCGGCCATCGGACACAAGGGAAACGAGTTGGCCGACCGGTTGGAGGGCCGGAACCGGGCCGAGTCGGCCGAGTTGGCACGAGCCCGCCCCGCGACGCTTCACGTCATTGCACCAGAGGCATAGAGCCCGCAGCGAGGAGAGCGATGAGCAAGCTCGCGATGCACGGCGGTCACCCGGTCCGAGCCCGGCCGTACCCCACCTGGCCGACGTACGCTCCGGACGACGTTCGCGCCCTGGAGGAGGTCCTGGGCGGCGACGCGTGGGGCGGGCACCCGGTTCCGCGCCCTGCGACCAGAAGGTTCACCACCGACTTCGCGCGATACCAGGGCGCGCGGCACTGCGTCCTCACCAGCAGTGGGACAACGGGTCTCGAGGTCGCGTTGCGTGCGCTCGGGATCGGTGAGGGCGACGAGGTGATCGTCCCCTGTCTGAGCTTCGTGGCCACGGCCGCGGCGGTGATCAGTGCCGGCGCGAGACCTGTCTTCGTCGACGTCGTGGCGGCGACGTCGGCCATGGATCCTGACCACGTCGCGGCCGCCGTCACCCCCCGGACCCGAGCGATCATGCCCGTCCATCTCGCGCAGCACATGGCGGACATGGACCGTCTGACGGCGATCGCCCGGAAGGGGGGAGTGGCGATCGTGGAGGACGCCGCCCAAGCCCACGGCCAGCGGTGGCGCGAGGTGGGCGCGGGCTGTTTCGGGGAGTTCGGGATCTTCAGTCACCAGGATTCGAAGGGTATGGCGGCCGGCGAGGGTGGAAGCATCCTGACCTCGGACGAGCACCTTGCCCACGCGGCCGAATCCATCGTGGACTGCGGGCGTGCCAGGGGTGGCGGCCCCTCCCTGCGAGGGGGAAACCACCGCATGACCGACCTGCAGGCCGCACTGCTGAACGGCGCGCTCACCCGATTTCCGGCGCAACGGGAGATGCGCGCAGCGGCCGCGGCGCACCTGGAGTCCACCTGCACGATCCCGGGTGTCACCATCGCACCAGCGGATCCGCGTCTGACCCGGCTGAGCTTCTCCCGTTTCTCCCTCACCATCGAGCCGGCCGAGTTCGCGGGCGCCGACGGCATGACCGTTCGTCGGGCGCTGGAAGCGGAGGGCATCCCCTGCTGGGCGCCCTACCCCTCGGTCGGGCACTACGACCTCTTCGCGCCGTGGGCGGCTTTGCTTCGTCAGAGACACGGTGCGGACGCCGTGCCAGCCGGATTCGACACGGGCGACGCGCTGTGGGCTCGCCAGATCTATCTGCGGGAGAACGTGTTCCGCGACGGCACGGAGGGCATAGTCGATCTCGTCGAGGCGTTGGCGAAGGTGCACGACGCCGCCGGCGCGTTGGGCGACCAGCCCTAGGGGCTGTTTCATAAGGGCGGCCGGCCAGTTCTTATGAAACAGCCCCTAGACGGCATCAGTCGACGCCGGTCGGCCTCACGCGCTGATCAGCTCCACCGAGATGCCCGGCGACAGCGCGCGGAGGAAGTCGGGCGCGTCGAAGATCTCGCCGGCGGACGCGACGCCGCTTGTCCTCGTCTGACCGGCGAGGATGCGCCGGACCGCCTCGACCGCCAGGGGTGCGCTGACGGCGTAGATGTCCCGGCCGGTGGCGACGACGCGCCGCCGCGTGTCACCGCGCCGCACGATGACGTCGACGGTGAACGTCTGCGCCGACCGGCCCGACTCGTCGACCGCCACCGGTGCCTGGGCGTCGGCCAGGTCGGTGGCGGCGTCGGCGGCCATGTACGTGCGGACCTCGGGGATGGCCAGGTGGCTCGGCACGGTGACGACGTCGGCCATGGTGAACTCACCGAGCACCCGCCGCCGGCCCAGCGGCGGGGGAAAGTCCCACTCCAGGCTCGGCAGGCTCTGCTCGCCGACGTGGTATTCCAACCGGCCGCCGGTGTAGCGCACCCGGCGGCCGTCGCGGCGCTCGCGGGAGACGGCGCCGGCGGCGACCGTCCCGGCCGTCGGGTGCCAGCTGCTCAGCCCGTACGCGACGTGCGCCTCGTCGGCCGACGCCCAGTCGCCCATTGCCGTGGTGACCAGCAGGTCGCCGAGCCCGCCGAAGAACGCCATCGCCGGGACCACCGCGACGCCGGCCGCCCGGGCGGGCTCGCTGAAGTGCGCGAACGTGTCGACGTTGGCCTCGATCTCGGCCGCCACGTCCACGTACGGGATGCCGGCGCGCAGCGCGGCCTCGATCACCGGGGCGGCGGTCGAGGCGAACGGGCCGGCGCAGTTGACGACCGCGTCCGCCCCGGTCAGTGCCTGGTCGAGCGAGGCCGGGTCGTCGGCCGACGCGACCCGGTACGCGAGCCCCGACGCCGCCAGTCTGCTCTCGTCGCGGCCGAGCAGCAGCGGCACGAACCCGCGCTCGCGCAACTCCGTCACCACGAACCGTCCGGTGTGCCCGTACGCCCCGAACACCGCCACCCGCTGACCCATTGCTGCCCCCTGAGAAGATCGACTGGGAACAGCCTCCCGTAGCGGCCGACGACCGACCAGTGTCGGGAACGCCATTACCCGTACAGTTTCGGACATGACCACTGTCGCGATCGCCGCCACCGACGGGATGCTGCACTTCGAGGTGGGCATGGCCTGCGAGGTCTTCGCCCGCGACCCCACCGGCCAGGCGGACCCGTGGTACGACGTGGTGGTCTGCGGCCACGGCCCGGTCCGGGTCGGGCGATTCCAGATGGAGCCCGACCACGGGCTGGACCGACTCGCTCGCGCCGACACCGTGATCATCCCGGCGGTGGAGGACGTCGACGTGGACGTGCCGCCCGACCTGCTCGACGCCGTGCGCGCCGCCCACGCGGCGGGCGCCCGAATCGTCTCCCTGTGCACCGGCGCGTTCGTGCTGGCCGCCGCCGGGGTGCTCGACGGGCTGCGCGCCACCACGCACTGGGCCCACACCGAGGCGCTGGCCGCCCGCTACCCCCGGGTGCGGGTCGACCCGGATGTGCTCTACGTCGACAACGGCACCGTGCTCGCCTCCGCCGGCAAGGCCGCCGCGATCGACCTGTGCCTGCACCTGATCCGCCGCGACCACGGCTCGACGGTCGCCAACGCGGTCGCCCGCCGCCTGGTGGTGCCGCCGCACCGCGCCGGCGGTCAGGCCCAGTACGTCACCACCCCGGTGCCCGCCCGCGACGACCACCCGCTGGCCGCCCTGTTCCCCTGGGTGCTGCAACGACTGGACCGGCCGCTCACCGTCGAGGACCTGGCCCGGCAGGCGAACATGAGCTCGCGCAACCTGGCCCGGCACTTCCGGGCGGTTACCGGCACCACCCCGCTGCTGTGGCTGTCGACCCAGCGGATCCGCCGCGCCCAGGAGCTGCTGGAGAACACCGACGACAGCATCGACGTCGTCGCCGAGGCAGCCGGCCTGGGCACCGCCACGACACTGCGCCGACACTTCCACCGCACCGTCGGCGTGCCGCCGGACGCCTACCGGCGCACCTTCCGCAGCGCCTGACGGGCATGGCACCCCCGGCCGCCCGGAGGACTGGGCGGCCTGGGGTGGTGACAGTCAGGTCAGCGGAGGCTGACTCGCTCAGACGGCGGTGCGGCCACCGTCGGCGTCCAGAATCACGCCGGTGACGAAGCGGGCCTCGTCGCTGACGAGGAACGCGATGACGGCGGCGATGTCCTCCGGATCGGCGATGAAACCCAGCGGTGCCTGGGCCGCGAGCTGTCCCAGGATCTCGCCCAGGGCTTCGGACCCCGGAGTCCGGGTCGGGCCGGGGCGCACGGAGTTCACGCGCACTCCCGCCGGGCCGAACTCGGCTGCCCAACTCCTGGTCAGCAGGTCCAGGGCAGCCTTGCTCGCGCCGTAGACGGACAGGCCCGGAAGAGCGACTTCGGCGGCGAGCGTGGAGACGTTGACGATCGCTCCACCGCCTCGTGCCGCCATGGCGGGCGCAAGCTCTGCGACCAGGTAGAACGGCGCCTTCAGGTTGGTGCCCAGTACCGCGTCGAAGGTCGATTCCTCGGTGCCCGCGGTCGGTCCGCCAGCTCCGATCGCCGCGTTGTTCACGAGGATGTCGAGGGTTCCGCCTGCGGACTCGGCGGCCTGGGTGGCCCTGGCCGCGAGGTCCACCGCGGACTGCGCGTCGCGGAGGTCGGCGGCGACGAATTCGGCCTCTCCTCCCTCGGCGCGGATCTGCTCCACCACCTGCACTCCTCGTTCGGCACTGCGTCCGGAGACGATGACACGGACACCAGCGCGAGCCAGCGTGAGTGCGGTGGCGCGGCCGATTCCGCTCGTCGAGCCGGTGACGAGAGCGGTCTTGGTTGTCATGGGAACTCCTTGCCGGATGGTCTCAGATTTGGCCTGGTGGGCGCTCCGGATACGTACAACGTACGTAAGCCTTGCTCGCGTACGCTGTACGTGTCAAGTGACATGAGGCACGTCTGCGCGGCGGAGGTTCGCCTCCGAGGTGCGCCGTCTGGACGTCCAGCCCGCACGGATGCCGTACGCCGTGCCCGTCTTCAGGGGGAGCCAACATGAGGGCCCGTTTCACCCTCACGGACATCCAGCAGCACGCGCTGGTGATCGTCGACCGGGATGGCTTGGCCGGGCTCACCATGCGCTCGCTCGCGGCGTCCCTACAAACCGGCGCCATGACCCTCTACAACTACGTCGACAGTCGGGAGGCCCTCGAGGAACTCGTGGTAGACGCCGTCTCGTCGCGCGTCCAGATACCGGAGCCAAGCGACGACTGGCTGGCCGACACGCGCGCCGTAGCCACCGCCATGTGGCGGACCTTCCGCGCACATCCGGCGGTCATCCCGCTCATACTCACCCGCCGCACCTCCTCCCGGGCGAGCCTCGCTCCGGCTGAGGCGCTCGCGGCAGCCCTCGCTCGGGGAGGTCTCGACGGGGTCGACCTGTTCGTCGCGTTCCGTGCCGTCTCCGCCTTTGTCACGGGCATCGCCCAGAACGAGCTGGCTGGTGCGCTCACGCGCGAGAAGGATCCCGCCTCCGCCGCCGGCCGCATCGAGGCGCTCGCCCAGGGTGCTCTACCGACCCTCGCCGAACTGGCCCCGGTCGGGGCTGTGTTCAGCGGCCAGGAGTTCGAGCGTGGACTCACGCTCATCCTCAACGGCATCACGCATACTCCCCGCCCGTTCAGCCCTCACGATCAGGCAGGTCGCTAGCGGCGATCCGGTTGTTGACCGGCCGAGAAACCAGGTGTCCAGGCCTGCGGATCGGGTGGCTAGGGCTGGTCGGGGCGGTGACGGGCGAACGCGTCGGCCTTACCCCAGCGGCCCGGGATGTCCAGGAGCGCGATCCGCCCGAAGGCGGCCGGCAGCGCCGGTGCCACGGCCAGGTGGTCCTCGTGCGGATCGAGGCCGAGCATGGTGCGGATGAGCAGCATGCACGCCCCGCTGGACCACGCCTGCGGGCTGCCGGCGGTCGGGTACCGGACCGGGTACCGGGTGGTGTCGCGGTCGAACCCGCCGAAGGCCTCGGGCAGCCGGCCCTCGAAGTAGGTGGCGGCGGAGAGGATGCTCTCGGCGATGCGGCCCGCCTCGTTGGTGAACCCGTACCGGCGTAGACCCCAGGCGATGAACGAGTTGTCGAACGGCCAGACCGTGCCGTTGTGATAGCCGAGCGGGTTGTAGCGGCGCTGCCCCTCGGCGAGGGTCCGCACGCCCCAACCGGAGAAGAGCGCTGGACCCATCAGGTGCTCGACAACCCGCCGGGCCCGCTCCGGCGGCACGATTCCGCTCCACAACAGGTGCCCGATGTTGGACGACAGGCTGTCGACGGGTGTGCCGTCGTGGTCGAGCGCGAGGGCGTAGTAACCCCGGTCCTCCAACCAGAAGTCCCGGTTGAAGCGGTCGTACAGCGACGCGGCCTCGCGCTCCAGCTGGTCGGCGTAGTCAGGGTCACCCCAGACGGTACGGGCCAGCCGCGCACCGCGGATCTTGGCGTCGTAGGCGTACCCCTGGGTTTCGCAGGTGGCCCTCGGGAAGCCCGGCAGCCGCCCGTCGGCGTAGGAGATGCTGTCCCAGGAGTCCTTCCAGCACTGGTTGTCCAGGCCGGTGGCGCGGTTGCGTCTCCGGTACCAGATGTAGCCCGTGGAGGTCAGGTCCGCGTACTGGTCGATCCACGCCAGGGCCGCGCGCGCGTCCTGCTCCAACTCGGTCACCAGAGCCGTGTCGCCGCTCCACCGCTCGTACTCGTCGAGCAGCACCACGAACAGTGGTGAGGCGTCCACTGTGCCGTAGTAGGGGGAGTGCGGCTGTTCCTCGAACGCGGCCGACTCCCCGTAGCGCAGCTCGTGCAGGATCCGGCCGGGGTCCTCCTCCAGCACGTCGTCGCTGCGGGCGCCCTGGAGCGACGCGAGGATCCGCAGCGTCGGTGGGGCCAGGGTCGGGGTGAAGGGCAGGGTCTGCAGGCAGGTCAGCAGGCTGTCGCGGCCGAACAGGGTCATGAACCAGGGCAACCCGGCCGCGGGTACGGCGGCGCCGCTGAGCGAGAGCGGTGCGAAGCGCAGCGCCGCCAGGTCCACCAGGCTGCGGTGGTACACCTGCTGGAGGGCAACGCTGTCGGTGTCCAGCGTCGGGGCCGCCTCGACCCAGGCCCGCAGGCTGGTGGGCAGGGTGGACTCGTCGGGCCGCTGCACCCGCAGGGCGGAGCGCAGGTCGACGCCGTCCGGGCGCAGCGCCAACATGGCAGCCTGCAACCGCGTCGACCACTGCTCACCGGGGCGCAGTCGGACCTTGAAGCGGATGCCGTCCGGGTCGAACTCGGCGGGTTCACTCGCCGTCACGACGACCTCGCGCCGGTAGGTGGCGCGCCGGTAGCCCAGGCGCAACTCGTTCGGGCCCACGTGGGTGTAGTGCGTGCCGGCCTTGTCAGCGATGTCGAACTTGATCTCGAAGATGTCGGCGAAGTCGGCCGCCACCTCCAGCCGTACGTCGAGTTCCGTGTCCTGCTCGCCGTAATTGAAGATCGTCAGCGATTCGGTCAGGTCCGGGCCGATGCGCCTGCGCCGGATGGCTGACAGGTCCGCCTCCACGTAGTCGACCGCCGCGCCCGGCACCACGAAGAACGTGACCTCGTAGTACTGGCTGTCGTCCACCGACAGCGCGGTCATGCACTCGCCGTTGACGAAGAGCATCCAGCGGGACAGGAAGCGGGTGTCGGCCGCGAACAGCCCGACCGGAGTGGCGGGGGACGACTCCACATCGCCACTGGCGTCGGACACCATGAAGGTGTTCCCGTCGATGCACGCCACGGTGCCCGCGATGTCCCTCATCGGTCACGTCCCGGAGTCGGGGTCGTCGCGCCGAGGCGGCTCCGGCTCGCGCGGGAAGAGCCGCCCGATCCGCAGCGCCAGGCTCAGGTCACCGTCGACCAGGATCTCGCCCCGGGTGATCGCCGCCAGGCCGTTCACCTCACCTCGCGCCATCGCGTCCGCGACCTGGGCGGACACCTGGATCACGGTGGTGGCGGGGCCACCGCTTCTCGTCACCCGCATCCGACCGTGATCAATGTCCAGGAGCCACTGCTCCAGGTGGCCGCCGTCGCGGATGTCGAACCGCACGCTCCCACAGACGTTGCTGAACCGCGGGTCCTGGCCGGCATCGGTCAACCGCTCGAAGAAGCCGTTGGTCGCCGTCATCCCACCTCCCCGATCGCCGGTAGCAGCGGATGCCGGCTACCCGGTGCGGGTCACTGTTAACTCACCGTGGCGCGCCTTCTTCAGGGGGTCAGCGTGAAGCGGGTCCAGGTGGTGTGGACCGGCGATATTCGGCTGTCGGTGCGGCACGCGTACCGCTCAGAATGTCCGCCATGGCGAAAGAGCACGTACTGGCCAAGGTCGAGGCCGACCTGCAAAGGGGGCACGTCCACCCGGCGATGCAGCGCCTGGCGAGCCTGAACGCCGCGTACCCCGACGACCTGGAGCTGCGCGCCCGCCGTGCCGCCCTCTACCGGCAGGTGGGCAACGTGGCCGAGGCCGGGCGCTGGGGGTTCCTCACCGAGGACACCAGCGCGCAGGAGATCGCCGCGTTCGAGCGGTCCTACCCGGGTGCCTGGCACCGGGTGCGGGTGCTGACGGTGACCGCCGACCCCACCGACCGGCTCGGGCCGGTGGCGGGCGCGCGGCTCGGGCGGCTGGTCGAGCAGGCCGAGCGGGAAGGCGCTGCCCCGGGGGCCTGGACCGGGGCCGGCCCTCGGCCGGGTAAGCCCAGCTCGTGGCAGGACGAGCTGGGCTGCCTCGTGGCAACGGTGATCGGGCTGGTCCTGGTGTCGCTCACCGTCGTCGGCCTGATCACCGTGCTCCGGTGGGCGGGGTAGGCCAGCGGGCCTACCCGAGGTCGAAGTCCACCACGACCGGCGTACGCCGGACCCGTACGGGGGTCGCCGCGTCGAAGCCGACCGCATCGCGGTGCCACGCCGGCGGGGCGTACGCGCAGTCGCAGCGCAGCTTCACCCGCTGCCCGGGGAGCAGACGCAGGGTGTAACCGGAGCCCACGTCCGCCACGCCGGCGAGATCCCCGGTCGCCGCGTCGAATGCGATCACCTGGGCGTAGGTGCCCAGCTCGCCGACCCGTACCGCCCCGGCGAGCGGTGTCCCGGCGGGCAGCGCCTGGTTCAGGGTCGCCGTCTGCTGGGCGCGGACCCGCACCGGCCGGGCCTGCTGCCGACTGCCCACCCCACCGGACCACACGGTCGCCAGCCCGTCCGCGGCGAACTGCACCGGCCAGTCGTACGGGCCGAGGCCGGTGATCGTGTAGCGGCCGTCCTCGTCGGTGGTCGGGCCGTGGTCGCCGTACTTCGGATGCGGCACGTAGGGCACCACCATCACCCGGGCGCGGGGGACCGGGGCGCCCGTCGCCGCGTCGGTCACCACCCCGACGACGGTGCCGGGCGGGTCGAGCCGGACGTCCGGCACGCCGCTCACCGCGCCGGCGCGTACCTGGACCACCCGGGCCCGCTCGCGCTCACCGGTGCCGCCGTGCCGGCCGACCCACTGCCAGCCGTGCGTCGTCGTGTCGTAGGGGCGCACCAGCAGCCGGTACCTGCCCGGGGCGACGTCACCGGTCACCAGGACGCCCTGCTCGTCGGCGCAGCCCCCGTAGCGTCCGAGCTGGTCCTCGCCGAGGGCGACCGCCGCCAGGGCCGCAGCGTCCACCGGGACGAGCGCGGCGCAGGCCCGGGGCACCGGTGCGCCGGTCGCCGCGTCGCGCACCATGGTGCGGACGCTGCCGGGCGCGGGCGTCGCAGACCCCGGGGTACGCGCGGCAGCCGGTGCGGCGGGCTGCACGACGAGCAGTGCGACGGCAAAGGTGGCGGTCAGCTGGCGGAGAAGGGCACGGCTCATGAGGTCGTCCTTCCGGCGGCGCGGCGGGTGGGGCCGACGGTACGGCCCGCAGATGATCCAAATAGGTCAATGTCACGATGTCGACCGTTGGCGAGGCGTTTTCGCCCACGCCGCCCGCATCGGACCTTCTGTCCCGAACCGGGCGCGTCCGTCACGCGTACGGCATAGCGTCACGGGGGCGGGACCACCGCCGCTTCGCCGACGGACCGGCGGTCACGTCCACCGGAAGGGACCAGGCATGACCCGTATCGACACTGTGCTCCTGCCCGAGCTGGACGGGCCGGTGCCTGCGACGCTGCCGAGCGCCCTGGGCCTGCTGAGTCTGGCGCTGGGCGTGGGCGCCCTGGTCGCGCCGGGACCCGTGGCACGACTGACCGGGGTGGACGACTCCCCGTCCGCGCGGGCCGTGCTTCCGGCCGTCGGCCTCCGGGAGTTGGGCAGCGCCGCCGGTCTGCTCAGCGGCCGTCGGCCCGCCGGCTGGGCCTGGAGCCGGGTGGCCGGCGACGCCATGGACCTGACCCTGCTCGGGCGCGCCCTCGCCGACCGCCGCGGAGAGCGACGCCGCAGGGTCGCGCTGAGCACCCTCGCGGTCGCCGGCATCACCGCCGTCGACGTGCTGTCCGCCGTGCGGATCGGTCGGGCCCAACGGGCCCGGGCCCGGATGATCCGGATGGAGATCGCCGTGACCGTCAACCGATCGCCCGCCGAGGCGTACCGGTTCTGGCGGGACATGGAGAACCTGCCCCGCTTCATGGCGCACCTGGAGTCCGTACGCGCCGACGACCTGCGCCGCTCGCACTGGATCGCCCGTGGCCCGGCCGGTCAGCGCGTGGAGTGGGACGCCGAGATCATCGACGACCAGCCGAACAAGTCGATCACCTGGCGCTCGCTGCCGGGCACCCGGGTGCCCAACGCCGGGCGGGTCCGGTTCGTGCCCGCACCCGGTGACCGGGGCACCGAGGTCCGGGTCGAGCTGCGGTACGCGCCGCCGGCCGGCGCGCTCGGCCGGGTGGTGGCGAAGCTCTTCGGCGAGGAGCCCGAGCAGCAGGTCCGCGACGACCTGCGCCGCTTCAAGCAGGTGCTGGAGACCGGCGAGGTGGTCCGCTCCGAGGGCAGCCCCAACGGCATCTCCGTACGTCAACAGGCCATGCAGCGCCCCGCCCAGCCGCTGCCCACGTCGCGCCGCTGACCGCCCACGCATCCGAAAGGGACCGATGATGAAGGCCACCGCCTGGATGGGCACCGACAGCGTCAAGGTGATCGACGTGCCCGACCCGAAGATCATGAACGCGCGGGACGCGATCGTCCGGATCACCACCACCGCGATCTGCGGCTCCGACCTGCACCTCTACCACGGCTACATCCCCGCGATGCGCAAGGGCGACATCCTCGGCCACGAGTTCATGGGCGAGGTGGTCGAGGTGGGCCCGCAGGTCCGCAACCTCAAACCGGGAGACCGCGTGGTGGTGCCCTTCCCGATCGCCTGCGGGCACTGCTCGTCCTGCCAGCGCGGCCTCTACTCGGTCTGCGAGAACTCCAACCCCAACGCCGGCATCGCCGAGAAGATCATGGGACACTCGCCAGCCGGCATCTACGGCTACTCCCACCTGCTCGGCGGCTACGCCGGCGGTCAGGCCGAGTACGCCCGGGTGCCGTTCGCCGACATCGGCCCGCTCAAGGTGCCCGACGAGGTCAGCGACGACCAGGCGGTCATGCTCGCCGACGTGTTCCCGACCGGCTACATGGGCGCCGAGATGTGCGACATCAAACCCGGCCAGGTGATCGCGGTCTGGGGCGCCGGGCCGGTCGGGCTGTTCGCTGCGGCCAGCGCCCGGCTGCTCGGCGCGGAGCGGGTCATCGTCATCGACCGGTTCCCGTACCGGTTGCGGCTGGCCGAGGAGCACATCGGCGCCGAGACGATCAACTACGAGCAGGCGGACGTGCTCGACACCCTCAACGAGATGACCGCCGGCCGGGGGCCCGACGCGTGCATCGACGCGGTCGGTCTGGAAGGCCACCACGGCAACGCCGCCATGTACGCCTACGACCGGGCGAAGCAGGTCGCGCGGGTCGAGACGGAACGGCCGTTCGCCCTGCGCCAGGCGATCCTCGCCTGCCGCTCGGGTGGGGTGGTCTCGGTCGTCGGCGCGTACGGCGGCTTCGTCGACAAGTTCCCGATGGGCGCGTTCATGAACCGCTCACTGATCATGCGGACCGGTCAGTGCCACGTCCAGCGCTACACCCGCCCGCTGCTGGAGCGCATCCAGCGCGGCGAGATCGACCCGAGCTTCATCGTCAGCCACCGGATGCCGCTGCGCGACGCCCCGAAGGGCTACAAGATCTTCCAGAAGAAGCAGGACGACTGTACGAAGGTGCTGCTCAAGGTCTGAGGTGATCGAATCGGATTTCTGGAAGTCGGGGTGTCCGGGTCGACGGGACACCCCGACTTCACCGAACCCGAGTCGATCACGCCCGTCGCCGTGACGAGGCGCAGCGCCGGATGACCCAACGCCACTAGCGCGGACGGACTCCCGGCTCCACCGTCAGGGTGCCCGCGGCGGCGTCGATCGTGGCGCGCGAGCCCAGCGGCACGGTGAGCTGCCCGTTGCCGTGCCCCAGCCGTAGCCCACCCAGGACCGGCACGCCAAGGTCGTAGAGGCGGTCCTTCAGCACCGCCGCCGCGTCCCACTCACCCGGCTCGCCGACACTGTTGGTGATCTGGCCGATGACCACCCCGGCGACCCGGGACAGCACGCCCACCCGGCGCAGCTCGGTCAGCATGCTGTCGATGCTGTACGGAGCCTCGTCCACGTCCTCGAAGAACAGGATCGCGCCGTCGAAGCGCGGGGAGTCCTCCGCGCCGAGCGAGGTGGAGATCAGCGTCAGGCAGCCGCCGAGCAGGGGCCCCGACGCCCGACCCGGCACCAGCACGGAAGCGGCCGTCTCGGCTGGGTCCCGAGAGATCGTGACGGGTGCGGTGGTCATCACCGCCCTGCGCAGCGCCTCGGCCGACTCGGGGCCGGTGCGGTCGTCACTCCAGTTGACCATCGGGCCGTAGAAGGTGACCAGGCCGGTGTCGCGCCAGAGCTTGCCGTGGATGCTGGTGATGTCGCTGAAACCGACGACGACCCGGGGGTCCCGGCGGATGACGGACACGTCGATCTGGTCGACGATCCGCTGCGTGCCGTAACCGCCCCGGGCGGCGAACACGGCACGGATTCCCGGGTCGGTGAGCGCGGCGTTCAGGTCGGCCAGCCGCTGCGCGTCCGTGCCGGCCAGGTAGCCGTACTTGGTGAAGACGTGCCTGCCCAGCTCGACCTCCAGGCCCCAGCCGCGCAGGATCTCGATGCCACGGGCCATGTTCGTGGGGTCGGGCGTGCTGCCGGGCGACACCACCCGGACCCGGTCACCGGGCACCAGCGCCGGTGCCCGCAGGACGCGCTTCGCGCCACCCGGCGCGGCCTGCGCGGACGCGGCCTCGGCCTGACCGACGAGCACCGCGCCACCGGCCGCCGCCGCTCCCATCCGCAGCATGTGCCGACGGGACAGGGGCACCCGCGCGGCCCCCTCGGTCAGAGCTGGGTTTGTGTCCGAAGTGGTCACCGGCGTCCCCTCATCGTGATCAGACGATGTACGAGCTGCCACAGCCTACGACAGTCCTCAAGGCTGGGTGGGGTCCACAAGGGACAGTAACCGCTCCGGTCAGCCGGTAATGGGGGGTGACACGTCTGGTTCGCGGCGGATTGGGTGGCCCCGCCCGCCGACGGCGGGGAAGTCCGGGTCCGCGCCAGACCCGTTTGTGGCCAGGGAGCGTGGGAACTCGCCCCGTTCGTCCGCAGGCAGGCCTGACGGCATGTCGAGGAGACCGAAGGAGCGGAGCATGGAGTACGAGCAGATGATCGCCACGGTACGACAGCGCGCTGGCCTCGGTGAGAACGAGGCCGTGCGGTCCGTGCAGGCCGTCCTGTCGGTACTCGGTGAGCGGCTCGCCGGGCAGGAGGCCGACCACCTGGCGGCACAGCTACCGGAGCGGTTGAGCGGGTCCGTCACCCGCAACCCGGAGGGCCGCCGGTGGGATGTCGGCCAGTTCCTGAAGGCGGTCGGGGACCGCGAGCAGGTCGCGAACGCCGACCACGTGCGTCAACACGCCCAGGCGGTGTTGCGTACCGTCGCCGAGGCGCTCGATGACGACCAGCGGCACGACCTGCTCGCCCAGCTTCCCGGCGGCATCACCGATCTCTTCGGTGTTCCCACCCCACGCGGCTGAGCCGCCCGGGGATCCCCGGGTCGTCACGCCCGGCGTGCGGATCGACCAGGGCGACCCGGGGCGCTCACGGGATCGGCCACTCGTGCACGGGCCGGTTGCTGTGCATCAGGTCCACGTAGTGGCGGACCACCTCGCGCAGCGCCTCCGGCCGGTCCAGGTGGTCGGCGGACTCCAGTCGGTGCAGCGTCTCCACCTGCCAGGTCGCACCGTTGCGGCTGGTCAGACAGCGCTGCTCGATGACGCCGAGCAGCCGGTCGCGTTCGACCGGGTCGAGCCCCCACCGGTCCAGACCGTGGTGCGCCATCGGCAGCAACCGGCGCAGCACCAGCTCGGTCACCGGCAGGTAGCCGAGGCCGGGCCAGAACACCTGCGCGTCGATGCCGTGCCGGGCGCAACTGGTGAAGTTCTCCTCGGCGGCGCTGAACGACATCTGCGACCACAGCGGCCGGTCCGATTCGGCGAGGGCGCGGACCAGCCCGAAGTAGAAGGCGCCGTTGGCGATGGTGTCCAGCACGGTCGGGCCGGCGGGCAGCACCCGATTTTCCACCCGCAGGTGCGGTCGGCCGCGTGACACGTCGTACACCGGGCGGTTCCACCGGTAGACGGTGCCGTTGTGCAGGCGCAACTCGGCGAGACTGGGCACCTCGCCGGCCGCCAGGGCCTGCGTCGGGTCCTCCGGGTCGCAGACCGGCAGCAGCGCCGGGAAGTACCGTACGTTCTCCTCGAACAGGTCGAACACGTTGGTGATCCAGCGTTCGCCGAACCAGACCCTGGGGCGTACCCCCTGGGCTTTGATCTCCTCCGACCGGGTGTCGGTGGCCTGCTGGAACAGCGGGATCCGGGTCTCGCGCCACAGCTCCCGGCCGAAGAACAGCGGCGAGTTCGCGCCGACCGCGACCTGGATGCCGGCGATCGCCTGCGCGGCGTTCCAGTAGTCGGCGAACTGGGCCGGGCTGACCTGCAGATGGAACTGGGTGCTCGTGCAGGCCGCCTCCGGGGTGATCGTGTCCGCGGTGACGGCCAGCCGCTCCACCCCGCTGATGGCGATCGGCAGATCCTCCCCCCGGGCCGCGAAGATCTGCTCGTTGAGCAGCTTGTAGCGGGGGTTGGCCGAGAGCGTCTCGGCGGTCAGGTGCTCGGGACGCAACGTCGGCAGGATGCCGATCATGACCATGTGCGCGCCGATCGCCCGGGCCTTCATCTCGGCGGCGTTGAGGCTGGCCCGCACGTACTCCTCGAAGTCGGCGGTGCCGGTGCCGCTCAGCCGGCGCGGCGGCACGTTGATCTCGACGTTGAACTGGCCCAACTCGGTCTGGAAGCTCGGATCGGCGATGGCCGCCAGCACGTCGGCGTTGCGCATCGCCGGGTTCGACGCCTCGTCGACGAGGTTCAGCTCGATCTCCACGCCGGTCAGCGGCCGGTCCACGTCGAAACGGGACTCGCGCAGCATCTCGGCGAAGACGTCCAGGCAGCGGCGGACCTTGTCGCGATAACGGGCCCGGTCTTCTCGACTGAAGGTTCGTACGCCGACGTCCTCGCCCATGGTCACCACCTTGTCACCGCTGGTCCCCCCTAACCTCGCACGTCCGCGGCGGGCGGGGATAGACCCGATGGTCTCTTCCTACCCACCTGCCCGCCCTGATAGCCCGGTCAGGCCGCCCCGTTAGCATTACGGCCCTGAGAGGTGGTGGCGTGCGGATGCGCGAGAAGGTGACCCGGCTGTTCGTCGTGGCGGCGATCGCCGAGGCCTGCTCCTGGCTAGCACTGCTGGTCGGCATGTTGGTCAAGTACGGCCCGCCGGACAACGAGCTGGGTGTGAAGATCTTCGGGCCGATCCACGGCGGCCTGTTCGTCGCGTACGTCCTGCTGGTGCTGGCCGTGGCCCGGCTGCACCGGTGGAGCCTGCTGGCCACGGCGGTGGCCCTGGCCAGCGCGGTGCCGCCGTTCGCCACCCTGGCCTTCGAGCGCTGGGCCCGCCGCCGGGGGATGCTCGGCGTCGACCGTCAACCGGCCCGCGAACCCGCCCCGGTCGGCTGACCCGCCCGGGAGCCCGCCCGGCGGGCTGACCGGCCGGCCGGGCGACGAACCTGCCTGACCGGTCAGGTCAGCGCGGAGCAGGCCACCACGCCGGCCAGCAGCAGCGCGCCCAGGAACGCCTGCAACAGCAGCGGCGGCCCGAGATGCGACCAGAGCGTCGCCGTACGCGGGGTCAGCAGCTGCCCGGTGGTGAGGTTGACGATCCGCTCGATCCGGGGTGGCAGCTCCGGGTCCCGCTGCGGACGCAGGGTGAGCTGCACCTGGTCGGCCGGGTGCAGGGCGCTCTGCGGCAGGTGACCGTGCAACTCCACCTCGCAGAGCTGCCCGGCGGTGTTGCGCAGTCGCACCGGCGTGACCAGATATTCCGGGCCCTGCTTCAACTGCTTCCAGCGTCGGCGGGTGCCGCCACCGCCGAAGGAGAAGAGCGAGCGCAGCAGCAGCGCGGGCAGCCGCGCGAACGCCGCCGCCGCGAGCACCGCCACCAGCACCGGCTGCCCGATACGCACCTCGCGGGTGTAACCGTCGAGCAGGCGGATCAACCGCCCGGTGACGATGCGCTCCGTCGGGTGCACGATCCGTCGGGTATCGAGTCCGCTGTCCATCCCCACCACCGAGAGTCCGCTTGTGTTCACAGATCGTATCGACGTCCTCGGTTGAACGACGTGAATGAAACCTGGTCACGGGCTCACGGCCACGAGGTGACATCCCGGGCGACCCGGGTAAGCGGGGGGCCGAGCTGGAAAGGGGTCGAGCATGCAGCTGTCCTTCCTGCGCCCGCTCTACGACCGTCCCGGGCCGTGGTGCTCGGTGTATCTGGACGCCTCCGCCGACACGGAGGACGCGAAACCGGCACTGGACCTGCGCTGGCGCGCCTTGCAGAGTCGGCTCACCGAACAGGGTGCCGACGAGGCGAGCATCGCCGCGCTGGACCGGGTGATCCGTGGCCACGACCCGATGGTCGGGGACTACGGCCTGGCGGTCTTCGCCAGTCACGGCCGGGTGGTGCTCTCCGAGTACCTGTCCGCGCCACCACTGCGCGACCTGGCCAGTTACGCGCCACTTCCGCACGTGATGCCGTTGCTCGCCCAGCGCGGCGAACAGGTGGCCTGGGTACGGGTGGTGGCCGACCGGCTCGGCGCCGACGCGATGGCGGTCAGCGCCGGAGGTGTGCCCCGGCGGGCACACGTCGCCGGCCGGGACGACTTCCCGCTGCGGCGGGCGAAGCCCGGCGGGTGGTCCCAGTCGCGTTATCAGCGGGCGGCCATGGAGGCGTGGCACCAGAACGCCGGCGACGTGACCGCGGCGACCGTGGACCTGGCCGACCGCGTCGGCGCGGACGTGGTGGTCGTCGCCGGTGACGTCCGGGCGACCGGAATGATCGCCGCCCAGATGCCGGAGCGGTGGCAGGACCTCGTGGTCCGCACCGACGCCGGGTCCCGGGCCGGCGGCGCCGACCAGACGATGCTCGACGACCTCACCGTGCAGACCATCGCGGAGATCGCCGACCAGCGGATCGCCGCCGCGTTGGACAAGTTCGGCGTGCAGGAGGACGTGGGCGGCGGGCTCGACGCGGTCGTCTCGGCCCTGCAACGCAACCAGGTCGACACGATGATCATCGTGGACGACCCGTCGGCCAACGGTGAGCTGTGGATCGGCGCGGAACCGACCGAGATCGCCGTTGACCCGGGGCAGTTGGCCGCGATGTCGGTGACCGACCCGCAGCGGGTACGCGCCGACGCGGCGCTGGTCCGGGCACTCGTCGGCACCGACGCGGCGCTGACCGTGCTGGGCCCGGAGGAAGCACCCGAGCTGGACGACGGCGTCGGTGCGGTGCTGCGCTACGTCGACCCCAGCACACCGGGGCGCGAAAATGGCTGAGCGCCGGGTGGCGGACCTGGTGGTGGAGCGGCTCCTGGCCTGGCGCGTGCCCCGCGCCTTCGGCTATCCGGGTGAGGCCATCGCCCCGCTGATCGAGGCGTTGGACCGCACCGGCGGTGAGCCGGCGTTCGTCCCGGCCCGGCACGAGGAGACCGCCTCGTTCATGGCCACCGGGCACGCCAAGTTCACCGGCGGCATCGGGGTCTGCCTCGCCACCCAGGGGCCCAGCGCCGTCCAGCTGCTCAACGGCCTCTACGACGCCAAGCTGGACAGCAAGCCGGTGGTGGCGATCGTCGGGGAGGACATCTCCGGGCCGCTCGGCGGCGCCCACCAGGAGATCGGGCTGAGCCGGCTCTTCGGCGACGTGTGCAACCAGTTCGTCCGCTACGGACGCAGCCCCGAGGACGTGGTCGCGCTGCTGGACCAGGCGTTCCGCACGGCGGCGGCGACGCGCAGCCCGACCTGCGTCGTGCTGCCCCGGCAGTTGCAGGAAGCCGTGGTGCCCGACCTCCAGACGTACGCCGCTGGGGTGATGACGGCGACCCCGGGTGAGCCGCTGGCCCGGGTGTTGCCCCACGAGGTGGACCTCGATGCCGCCGCGCAACTGCTCGGCGGCGGCCAGCGCGTCGCGATCCTGGTGGGCCAGGGCGGTCGCGACGCGGCTCCCGAGATCATCGAGATCGCCGACCGGCTCGGGGCCGGGGTGGCCGCCTCACTGCTGGGCAAGCCGGTCCTCGACGAGCGGCTGCCGTTTCACACCGGGGTGCTCGGCGAGGTCGGCACCCCGGCGGCGGCTGAGCTGATGGGCGGCTGCGACACGCTGCTGATGGTCGGCACCAACGACCCGTGGACCAACTACTTCCCGATGCCGGAGCAGGCCCGCACGGTGCAGATCGACATCGACGGTCGCCGGATCGGCACCCGCTACCCGGCCGACGTGCCGCTCGTCGGCGACGCCGCCGAAACGCTGCGGGCCCTGCTCACCCGCCTGCGCGGCCGGCCCGAGCAGCAGTGGCGCGCCACGGTGGAAAGCTCGGTGGACCGGTGGCGGGGGGTCGCCGCCGAGCGGGTGGCCGCGCCCGCCGACCCGGTCAACCCGCAGCTCGTCCTCCAGGAGCTGTCCGCCCGGATGCCGGGCAGCGGCGCGGTCGCGGTCGACGTCGGCTCTGTCCTCTACTGGTACGCCCGGCACCTCACCCTGCCACCCGGGGTGCAAGCCCAACTGTGCGGCACTCTCGGCTCGATGGGCTGCGCCCTGCCGTACGCGGTGGCCGCCAAACTCGCCGCCCCCGACCAACCGGTGATCGCGCTGGTCGGTGACGGGGCCATGCAACTCAACGGGCTCGCCGAGCTGATCACCGTGTCGCACCACTGGCAGCAGTGGCGCGACCCCCGGCTGGTGGTGCTGGTGCTCAACAACCGCGACCAGAAAGGCATGGGTGGCGGGCGGCAGCCGTCGTCCGACCCGACCCACCGCCGCCCCGACGTGCCGTACGCCGGCTGGGCCCGCCTGCTCGGGCTGCACGGGGTGCGGGTGGACCGCCCGGAGCTGGTCGGCGCGGCCTGGGACGAGGCCCTCGCGGCGGACCGTCCCTGCGTCCTGGAAGCGGTCGTCGACCCGGCGGTGTCGTTGGCGCCGCCGCAACCGGCGTTCGCCGACCTGCGTGGCCTGTACGCCGAAGGCGCCCCGGCCCGGAAGGTCCGGGAGCAGGTGGAGCTCACCGCGAACGCCAACGACTTCGTTTAGCGGCCCCGGGCCAGGGCATCAGAAGCGGCCCACCGATGCTGGAGGTCCCATGTCCGAGACCGCTGACCGCCGTTACGGCCCGGCGATCCTGCCGCGGCCGCGTGGCACGCTCTCCGCGGCGGTGGTCGAGGCTCTGCGGCGCCCGCCGCACGACCTGCCGACCGGTCTCGGCGTCGACCTCGACCCGGCGGACCCGATCACCGACGAGGACCTTCAGCTGACTCTGTTCCTCTGCTACGAGCTGCACTACCGGGGCTGGCTCGGGGTGGACGACTCGTGGGAGTGGCAGCCGACGCTGCTCGCGCTGCGCGCCCGGTGCGAAGCGGTCTTCGAGGCGGCGTTGCGCCGACTGGTCGGCGCGCCGACGGTGCCCGCCGCCGGGGTGGCGGCCGGCCTGGCCCAGGTGGTCGCGGCCGACGATGGGCCGCCGCTGGCCGCGACGTTGCAACGACGCGCCGATCTCACCCAGTTCCGCGAGTTCGTCGTCCACCGGTCCGTCTACCACCTGCGTGAGGCGGACCCGCACAGCTGGGCGCTGCCCCGCCTCGGCGGCCCAGCCAAGGCCGCGCTCGTGGAGATCCAGACCGACGAGTACGGCAACGGCCGGCTGGACCGGATGCACGCCGAGCTGTTCCGGCGCACCCTCGACCGGCTGGGGCTGGACACCGCGTACGCCGCTCACCTGGACGCCGTGCCGGCGGTGACCCTGGCGACCAACAACCTGATGTCGCTGCTCGGCCTGCACCGACGGCTGCGCGGCGCGTTGCTCGGGCACCTGGCCGCGTTCGAGATGACCTCCTCGCTGCCGAACCGACGCTACGGCAACGGGCTACGCCGGCTCGGCCTCGACGAGGTGGCGACCCGCTTCTACGACGAGCACGTCGAGGCCGACGCGGTACACGAGCAGATCGCCGCGCACGACATGTGCGGCGGCCTCGTCCGTGTCGAGCCGACCCTCGCTCCCGACGTGCTCTTCGGCGCGGCGGCCGGGCTCGCGGTGGACCGGTTGTTCGCCGCACACCTGCTGGACAGTTGGTCCGCCGGCCGCAGCTCACTGCGGTCGCCCGCCCCGCCGACCGTGCCGCCGACCGTCTCGCTCGTCGCGTTGCCCGCGGTTGCCCCGCCGGCCCCGCCCGCGCTTGTCTGATTCGAACGGCTCGGCACAACCGGGAAGCTGACGGATCACGCCCAGGGCTTGTGGGTCCGGCGGGGTGGGCCGCCGGCCGTCGGGTGGGAGCTGGCCATGTGCCTTGCCCCCTTTGCTCTGCACCCGCCCGCGCACCACGCACGCTCCGCAACCGGTGCATCGAGGGGTGCAGAGCAAAGGGGGGCGGTGCCTCTGGTCTGGTCCGTTCGCGCGTTCACGCTGGGTGACGCGGCGATGTGTCTGGCCGTCCGCACGCTCACGCTGGGTCACGCGACGAGGGGCCTGGCCGTCCGCGCGCTCACGGAGGGTCACGCGGCGACGTGAGATGGGGTCAGCCCTCGCGGGTGGTGCCCGCGCGGAAGTTGATCGCCTTGTGGGTGCCGTCGCAGAAGGGCTTGAGCGCCGACTTGCCGCACCGGCACAGTGCCACCGTGGCCCGGCGCGCGTCGATGCGCTCGCCGTCCGGCGTGACCAGCTCGAAGTCGCCGCGGACCAGCAGCGGGCCGTCCTCGTACGGGGTGATCGTCGCGGCGGCTGGTTCGATGGCGTCGTCGGTGCGCATGGCCCCGGAAGTGCCCGCCCTGGCCCTGGCGAAACACGCCCGTCGGCCGCCGTGTTCCGGCAGGTGGGAGAAGGCGGGTTGCCGTCCGGCTCCCGTCGATCGTCGCCGAACGCCGACGATGACCGGCGCACCCCGCCGACCGGCCGAATGTGCCGCCGGGTGGGTGATGCCCCGTTTGAACCCCATCGGGACGGGAAGCCGGGCCGCGTGGTGAGCGAACGAGGCAAGGTGGGCCCGGTGCACAAGGTGCACAAGGGGCTGACGGCCGATGGCGCCGGTCTGGCCGGCGACCGGGTCGTGGCCGCGGGCAGCGCCGCCCGGGTGCTGGTCGCCGCCACCGCCCGGGCGCTTCGCGGCGTGGACTGCGCCGATCTCGGTCAGACCGGGCCGACGTCACGGTTCCCCGGTACCCCGGAGCCGGTACGCCGTGCCGCGGTCACCCGCGCCGCCGGTCGGGTCGCGCTGACCGTGGACCAGGCCGACGAGGTGGACGCCGCACGGGTGGCCCGCTGGTTCGTCGACCAGTACCCCCGCCAGCGCTACCCGGGGGTGCTCATCGGCTCCCCGCACGGCGGGGCGGCGCACCTCGCGGTGGCCCTCGGCGTGCCACTGCTGCCGGCCGGCTTCGACATGATCCTGCACTGGTCCGACGGAGCGGTGGACAATCCGGCAGCCGCCCTGGAGCACGGCGCGGCACTCGCCACCCGGCTGCTGGCCGGCAACGCCGACCTGCACCTGCGGCAGGTGCACTGCCCGGCCAGCCGTGGCGCGCTGGCCGGCGCGACCGTGGCGCTGACCGCCGCGTGGAGGGCCCTACCGGCCGCGTACGCGCAGTTCCTGGCCGACCGCCTGCTCCCCGGTGCGCCGGTGCTGCTGGTCGACGACGCGCGCACCTGGCCGGTCCTGGAGGGCGGCCCGGGGCACAGCTTCCAGGTCGGCTGCCCGGCCAGCGGGATGGACCCGGTGGACTTCCACCCGGACAGCCACGCGCTGCGGCAGGTCCTGCGCTCCGTCGGCGGCAGCGTGGCCCGCTGGGAACCACCGGAGGTGTCCGTACCGTCGGGTCAGGCCGAGCACGGCGTCGACCCGGGCTTCGAGACGGCCGCACGGGACTGGTCCACCCGCCACGAGCACCCGCTGCACCGGGTGCTGGTGCCCCGACCGGCGGCGTTGAGCGCGGGCGTCGCCGACCTGTACCGGCGGTGGCTGCGCGGCGCAGGCAAGACCGGTGACCGGTTGGTGGTGGAATGCGGCCGTCTGCTCGACCCGTGGCAAGTGGTGCGGGCGGGGCTGGTGCCGTACTGGTGCGAGAACGCCACCCGACGCACGGTCGACGAGGCCGAGTGGTGGCTGGCCGGCAGCGAGGCGTTCAGCTCGGTGGACGTGTTGCCCGAGCCGCCCGGGATGCGCTCGCCCGCGCTGGCGGGACTGCCCCAGTGGCTGGCCGTGGCCGGGTTCGGGCGACGGCGTCGGGCGTTGGACCGGACCACCGCCCGTGGCTACCCGGTCACCTCCGTGCCCACCCGCCGGGCCACCGAGGTCATGCGCGCCCAGCCGTACGACCTGCCCGTGCCGCCCCCGCTGGGGGCCGCCGAGGCGCTGGCCGTGCTCCGCGACAGCGGCGGCCACCAGGGGTTGCTGGTCTCCTGAGACGGAGCACGCCGAAACATCCTCGCGAACCCGGGGTCCCGTGATTGAGTACCTACGGAGCGGGAACATCGCTGGCTGCGACGGCCTGATTGCGCTGCGTAGAGGCGGTGTCGCCCGCTTGGCATCCCAGTCACTGACCCACTTTTCCGGCCCGGTGCGTGGATCGACCACGCGCACGACCGGTTTCCCGATCCGGGCGGGGGACCTTCCTGAGGGAGGCGCGGATGTTCGGACAGACGAGCACGACCACGACCACACCACCACCCACCGATCGAGGTCTTGAGGATCTCGACGCGGCGGCACTGGCGTACGCGGCCCGGATCGAAGGGCTGCCCCCGGAGCGGCGGGGCGAGGCCCGGGACGACCTCGTGCGCTTCGCGTTGCCCTTCGCCGGGCGGCTGGCCCGCCGCTACCGGGGTCGTGGGGAGCCGCTGGAGGACCTGGAGCAGGTGGCCCGGCTGGGGCTGGTCAACGCGGTCGACCGGTATGACCCGGAACGGGGCTCGTTCACCGCGTACGCCGCGATCACCATCGTGGGCGAGATCAAACGACACTTCCGGGACCGGACCTGGGGCGTGCACGTGCCCCGCCGGCTGCGCGACCTCATCCTGGAGGTGGGGCAGGCCACCGCGGCGTTGACCAGCGAGCTGTCCCGGGCGCCGTCGGTGGCCGAGCTGTCCGCCCGACTGGAGACCCCGCAGGCGGAGATCCTCGCCGCGCTGGAGTCGGCGGCCGGTTACAGCCCGGCCTCACTCAACGCCCCGGTGGGCGGGGAGAGCTCCGCGGAGTTCGGGGACCTCGTCGGCGAGTCGGACAACGCCCTCGAATCCGTCGACGACCGGGTCACGGTGAGCGGCCTGCTGCACCGACTGCCCTGGCGTGAGCGACGCATCCTGGCGATGCGGTTCTACGGCAACCAGACCCAGGCGGAGATCGCCGCCCGGTTCGGCATCTCGCAGATGCACGTGTCCCGGCTGCTGTCGCGGGCGCTCACCTGGCTGCGCCAGGCGATGCTCGCCGATGCGCCGCCGCCATGGCAGAACGGCGCCGCCGAGCCCGACCCGGGCAAGACCCGGATCTCGGTCAAGCAGAACGGCGACCGGGTGGTCGTCGAGGTCGGCGGCGAGATCGACCGCGACGGCGCGGACCAGCTGCGCCGGGCCATGCTGGAGGCGGTCACCGGCCAGCCCAGCGAAGTGGTCGTCGACCTGGTCGGCGCGGGTGGTTTCGACGCCGGCGGGATAGCCGCGCTGATGGCCGGACGGGACGCGGCGGAGCGGACCGGGGTGCCTCTGCGGCTGACCCGGGTCCAGCCCGCGGTGCGCCGCTCGCTCACCGCCGCCGGCCTGGCGCCGGCCCGGGACTGACCACAGACGTACGGGCGAAGGGCCGACACCCCGCGGGGTGTCGGCCCTTCTGTGCACGTACCCGTCAGTGCTCCTCGGGTTTGCCGTCGCTGTGCGGGTGACGCCAGCGTTCGTGCGGCTTCGGCGCGTCGTCGGCGTCCTTGGGTGGGTCGCTCTCCTCGAAGCTCGGCCGACGGACACCCTCGGGTTCCGGCACGTCCACCGGCCGGGCGCCGGAGCGGGGCGCCGGCTGGTAGTCGGTCGCGTCGCGGGCGCCGTGCGCACCCTCGGCCGACGGCGACTCCGGTGCGTGGTGCTCCACCCGCAGCTCGTCGCCGAACTGCTGCGGCGGTTTGGTGGTGCGCTGCGGCAGGTCGCGGCCCAGGTCGGCGACGAGCGGACCGTACTTCAGATCGAAGGCGGGGCGCTCGGAGCGGATCCGGGGCATCCGATCGAAGTTGCGCAGCGGCGGTGGACAACTGGTGGCCCACTCCAACGAGTTGCCGAAGCCCCACGGGTCGTCCACCGTCACCACCGCCCCGTACCGCCAGGACTTCCACGCGTTGTAGATGAAGAACAACGTGGACAGGCCGAGGATGAAGGCGAAGATGCTGGAGATCGTGTTCAGCGTGGTGAACCCGTCGGTGGGCAGGTAGTCGGCGTACCGGCGCGGCATGCCCTCGTTGCCCAGCCAGTGGTGCACGAGGAAGGTGCCGTGGAAGCCGATGAACATGGTCCAGAAGTGCGCCTTGCCGAGGCGCTCGTCGAGCAGTCGCCCGGTCATCTTGGGCCACCAGAAGTAGTAGCCGCCGAAGAGCGCGAAGACGACGGTGCCGAACACCACGTAGTGGAAGTGCGCCACCACGAAGTAGCTGTCGTGGGTGTGCCAGTCGACCGGCGGGCTGGCCAGCAGCACACCGGTGAGACCGCCGAGCAGGAACGTGACGAGGAAGCCGATGGCGAACAGCATCGGTGTCTCGAAGGTGAGCTGCCCCTTCCACATGGTGCCGATCCAGTTGAAGAACTTCACGCCGGTGGGCACCGCGATCAGGTAGCTCAGGATGCTGAAGAACGGCAGGAGCACCTGGCCGGTGGCGAACATGTGGTGTGCCCAGACCGTCATGGACAGCACGGTGATCGCGATGGTGGCCAGCACGATGCCGGTGTAGCCGAAGAGCGGCTTGCGGGAGAAGACCGGGATGATCTCGGTGATGATGCCGAAGAACGGCAACGCGATGATGTACACCTCGGGATGACCGAAGAACCAGAACAGGTGCTGCCAGAGCATCGGCCCGCCGGTGGCCGGGTCGTACACGTGCGCGTTGAGCAGCCGGTCGGCGGACAGCGCCAGCAGCGCGGCGGCCAGCAGCGGGAAGACGAGGATCACCAGCACGCTGGTGAACAGCATGTTCCAGGTGAAGATCGGCATCCGGAACATGGTCATCCCGGGCGCGCGCAGGGTGAGGATCGTGGTGATCAGGTTGACCGCGCCGAGGATGGTGCCGAGCCCGGAGACGACCAAGCCGAGCACCCACATGTTCGCGCCCACGCCGGGGGAGTGCTCGACGCTGCTCAGCGGGCTGTACGCGGTCCACCCGAAGTCCGCCGAGCCGCCCGGGGTGAGGAACCCGCCGACCACCATCAACCCGCCGAACAGGTACAGCCAGTAGGCCAGCGCGTTGAGGCGGGGGAACGACACGTCCGGTGCGCCGATCTGGATCGGCACGATGTAGTTGGCGAAACCAAAGGCCGCGGGCGTGGCGAACAGCAGCAGCATCACCGCGCCGTGCGAGGTGAAGAGCTGGTTGTACTGCTCCGAGGAGAGGAACTGCATCCCCGGTCGGGCCAGCTCGGCACGCATCACCATCGCCTGGAGCCCGGCCACCAGGAAGAACCCGAAGGAGGTCAGCAGGTACAGCAGACCGATCTGCTTGTGGTCGGTCGTGGCGAGAAACTTGATCAACGAGTTGCCGGGGACCGGTGCGCGTACCGCCCCGGGAAAACCCCCGAAGCGGGCCGGTGCCAGGATCGCCGGGCCCCGATCTCGACCGGGTTCCGTGGTTACCCGCTTGGGCATGGTTGCTCACCCCGTCGTGACGGCAGAAAGGACGGGCGTGCCTACCCGACCCTCTCCCCATGTAACCAGCCCAGAGCGGTAATTTCGGTCAGATCGCCAGTACCGGCGCACCCACCTCGAACGCTCAGGTCGCGGGCAGCATCGCCCAGACGGCCTTGCCCGTACCGGCCGGCACGCTGCCCCAGCGCTGGGTGAGCTCCCGAACCAGCAGCAACCCCCGCCCACCCTCGGCGTGCAGGTCCGTCCCGCCGGCCCGGGCCTGGGCGCTGCTGCCGTCGACCACTGCCAGGTGCAGGTACGGCCGGCGCAGGGTCACCGTCACCTGCATGGGCGTGCCGGCGTGCCGGACCACGTTGCCGACCAGTTCACTGAGCACCAACGCCGCCGGGCCGGACGCGTCGGGCAGGTTCCACCGCGCGCACGCCTCGGTGACCAGCTCCCGGGCTCGCCGGCAGGCGCCGGAAACCGGCTCCAGCCGGGCCCGCATCCGCAACGGGGACGGGGTGCCCGCCACCCGGGTCGCCTCCGCGCAGTCGCGCGACACCGGGACCACCCGGCACGTCGTCGACTCGGACAGCCAGCGCGCGGCGATCGGCGTCGGGCCGCAGAGCACCACCGGCACGCCCGGCCACTCCTCGGCCCGACGGGCCGTCGCGGCGAAGACGGACAGCGCCAGCCGGTCCCGGACGTCGACCTCGGTCATGTCGACCACCAGCGCGTCCGGCTGGTCGGCCAGCGCCGCGTTGAGCGCGTGGTGCACCGACCGCATGGTGCCCAGGTCCAGGGCGCCGGTGAGTCGGACGACCGCCACCGGTGCCGTGGTGCGCACCTCGCAGGTGATCCGGCTCGACATTGGTGCCCTCGATTCGCTGCGGGGTCGGGATCTCCCCACTACCCGAGGCCGAAGCGGACCAAACGGGACCGGCGACGAGGGCGAGGCAGGTCACGGCAGGTCATGGCAGGTCACGGACGTGTTCGTCCGGTCAGCAGGCCCAACGCGATCATGCCGACGCCCAGGCCCAGGTGCAGCCAGCCGTCGGCGTCGTTGACCGGCAGCACGTTCGCCCCGGTGTCCTGGTCCACCGCCAGCCCGTACAGCCAGAGCACCAGGTAGACGGCGCCGCCGCCGATCAGGAACGCCCGCGCGCCGGTCACCGTCCGCGCCAGCAGCAGACCCGCCACCCCGAACGCCAGGTGCACCAGGTTGTGCAGCACCGACACCTGGAAGACGCCGAACAGGAACGCGCCCGAGCCGTGGCCGGCGAAGCGCAGGTCGTCCATGCCGCTGGTGACCCCCGGCACGAAGCCGAGCACGCCGATCACCAGGAACAGCACCCCGACCGTCGCCGCCGCGCGCCGCACCGGCGGCTTGCCGTCGGCCGGGTTGGGTCGGGCCCGGGAGTGGGCCATCGGTCCGACCATTCCCGGCTCCTCGCTGCGCGGCGGGCATGAGCGCAGCCGCCTACCCGCTGTCGCCGCCGGCAAACCGCCACCCGGCCGCCGGTCGCGCCGACGCTCAGGCCGGCAGCAGCCTCGGCGCGCTGGACAACTGGCGGACCCGCTCGTACAGCTCCACGTAGCGCTGGGCCATCACCGCCGGGGTGAAGCGCTGCGCGGCCACCCGCCGACACTCGTCGGGGTCGAGCAGGTCGCTGGCGGCCACGAGATCGCCCAGCTCCTCCTCCTCGGTGGTGAGCAGCCCGGTGCGGCCGTGTTCGATCAGCTCCGGCAGGCAGCCCCGGGCGGTCGCCACCACCGGGGTGCCCAGGGCGAGCGACTCGACCACCGCCGTGCCACCGGGCTCCTCCCAGCGCAGCGGGAACAGCGACGCGCGGGCGCTGGCCAGCAGGTCGTCCCGCTCCTGACCGGCCACGGTGCCGACCCAGCGGACCAGGTCACCGTCGACGTGCGGCGCCACCTCGTCGAGGAAGAACCGCACGTCCGGGTTCTGCCGGGCCTCGTCGCCCGCGGCGGCAAGATCGGCCGGCCGATGGTACGGGCCGACCGGCCCCGCCAGGACCAGCGGGAAGCCGACCCGGTGTGCCAGCCGGGCACCCACGTCCTGCCCCTTGCCCGGGTTGATCCGGCCGAGGATGAGCAGGTGGTCGCCCTTCTCCGGTCGGGGCCGCCGGTCGGCCTGCACGGCCAGCGGGGTGGACAGGTGCACGTGCCCCACCGAGTGCTCCCGCAACGCCAGCGGGGCGCGAGCCAGCTGCGACGCGGAGACACCGTTGACCCGGACCCGGTCGCCGCCGTCCAGGCCGCCGTAGAGCGCGGGGTGCTTGGCCAGGTCCCAGTGCAGGGTGTGCAGGGTCGGCGGACCGGCGGGACCCATCGCGGCGAGAGTGGCCAGGCCGACCGCCTCCACGTGGTCGTGCACCAGGTCGATGTCGTCGCGGGAGTGCAGCTCCCGGACCACCCCGGCCAGGTGCGCCTGGGCGATCCCGCAGACCTGGTTGTACGGCCGTTGCAACGCCGCGAACTGCCCGTCGGCGAAGACCGACATCTGCTCGTCCACCGGCAGGGTGCTGCTGCCCACCGAGGCGAGCACCACCCGCACGCCGAGTCGCCGCAGCTCCGGCACCAGGGTGGCGATCACGTTCTCGATGCCGCCGTAACCGGGCGGTGGCACGGACAGCCACGGGCCGGCGTTCATCAACACGGTGAGGCTCATCGCAATCGTCCCTTCCCGGCGCTCACGGTGCCGTCGGTCCGCGACTGTGGGGCTCGCACGATCGGCTCACTCCTCGCGCTCACGCGGCGGCCACCCGACGGCGGGGCATCCGGTGGCGCAGCTCGGCCAGCGGCGGGCGCTCCTCGATCGACACGTCGCTGACCACGATCTCGCGGTCGAGGTTCGGCAGGCTGTCCGAACCGCCGCGACGGAACTGGGTCAGCAACGACTCCGGGGACAGCCCGGGGGTCGCCCAGCCGCGCCGCTGCAACCGGGACCAGGCGGTCAACATGATCTGCGCGGACATTCGGCCGAGGGCCGCCGTGTCCTGGTGCCGGTGCTTGCGCTCACCGAGGTCGACCTGCGCCATCGCGTCGAGACCCACCAGGTCGAGCAGATCGATCATCATGGCGGTCTCCACGCCGTACCCGGAGACGAACGGCACCTGGGCCAGCACGTCGCGGCGGCCGGCGTACTCGCCGGCGAGCGGCTGCACGAAGCCGGCCAGCTCGGGCCAGAAGAGGTTGAGAAGCGGTCGGGCCATCAGCTCGGTCACCCGACCCCCGCCGTCCTGCTCGACACTGGAGGCGCCCACCAACGGCCGGTGGTAGAAGCCCTTCACGAAGTCGACCGACGGGTCGGTCAGCAGCGGCCCGAGCAGCCCGCTCACGAAGTGCGGCCGGAACTCCCGCAGGTCGGCGTCGATGAACGCCACCACGTCCCCTTCGGCTGCGGCCAGACCGGCCCAGAGCGCGTCGCCCTTGCCGGTCAGCCGGGGCAGCCCCCGGGTCATCGCGTCCTGACTGACCACCTCCGCGCCGGCGGCGCGGGCCACCTGCGCGGTGCGGTCGGTCGACCGCGAATCCACCACGATCAGCTCGTCCACCAGGGCGACCCGATCCATCAGGTGTTCCCGGATCGTCGACACGATCGCGCCGACGGTCGCCTCCTCGTTGCGTGCCGGCAGCACGACGCTGACCCGGGTGTCTCCCTTGGCGCGCATCAACCGACGCGCCGGCCAGTCCCCCGCCGACGTCGTCCGGTACGTGGCCCAGGCCTCCACCACCGGTGACACGCTCGATGTCTCATCCCGCACGGGCACCCCTCCGTTCGTGCGTGGAAAAACCGAATTTGGTTGTTCCCATTCCTCACCACGCGCTAACCGCTTTCTCGGCAACAGCTTGATCACAACGGTGACATCCCAGCGTTCCCGGGGGATGAACGTTTGATTGCGCACATGCCAGGGGACTCCTCCTAGCGCTCATGAAAGGTCTTCAAAGGGGTGCCGAAATGCAGCAGTGCCGGGTGGGTCTGATCGGAGCCGGGGGAGTGGCACAACGTCACGCTCGGGTGCTGGCCGGCTTCGACGACGTCGAGCTGGTCGGGGTCACCGACGTCGCGCCGGAGGCGGCGTCCGCGCTGGCCGCGCAGCACGGCGGTCGGGCCTGCGCCGACGTTGCCGAGCTGCTGGCCAGTGGCCTGGACGCGGTGTACGTCTGCGTGCCGCCGTTCGCGCACGGCCCCGCCGAGGAGGCGGTGATCGAGGCTGGGGTGCCGATGTTCGTGGAGAAGCCCGTCGCGGTCGACCTGGGCACCGCCGAGCGGATCGCCGACCTGGTCGCGGGCAGCGGGCTGCGTACCGCCGTCGGTCACCACTGGCGCTATCTGAGCGTGCTCGATCAGGCCCGTGACCTGCTGGCCGATCGTCCGGTGCGGATGGTCAGCGGCGCCTGGCTCGACAAGGTGCCCCCGGTGGCGTGGTGGTCGCGGCGGGACCGCTCCGGCGGCCCGGTGGTCGAGCAGGCGGCCCACGTGCTGGACCTGATCCGTGTGCTGGCCGGCGAGGTGACCGAGGTCACCGCGTACGGCAACGGCACACCGCCGCCGGTCGACGGCGCCGACATCGACTCGGTGACCACCGCCGCGCTGCGCTTCGCCGACGGTGCGGTCGGCACCCTCAGCGCGGCGTGCGTGCTGGGCTGGAAGCACCGCGCCGGCCTGGAGATCCTCGCCGACGGGCTGGCCCTCTCGCTGACCGAGGACGGCCTGACGATCCGCGACGCCGACGGGGAACGACACGTTCCCGCCGACCCGGAGGCCGCCCGGGTCGCGGTGGACCGCGCCTTCGTCGACGCCGTGCGCGGCATCGGTGACGACGTCCGCGTCCCGTACGCCGAGGCGCTGGCCACCCAACGGCTGGCCCTCGCGGTCGCCGACTCGGCCCGCACCGGCACCACCGTGCGGCTTACCGCCGCGACCGCACCGGCGGCGCTCAGCACGGGGGTGACCGTCAATGCGTGACAAGGTCGTCGTGGTCACCGGCCCCGGCCGGGTCGAGCTGGTCGAGCAGGACGCCGCGCCACAGCGGCCCGGCACGTTCCGGGTCGAGACGCTCTACAGCGGCGTGTCCGCCGGCACCGAGCTGAGCTACGTCAAGGGCACGAACCCCTACCTGAACGTCACCTGGAACGCCGACCTGGGGCTGTTCCAACCGGGCGCGGCGAGCACCCCCTACCCGGTGAACCGGCTCGGTTACATGCAGGTAGGCCGGGTGGTGGAGAGCGACACCCCGGCCGTCGCCGTCGGCACGGTCGGCGCGATGACGTACGGGCACCGCACCGGCTGGCTGGCCGACCCGGTCGCCGAGCGGTTCGTGCCGCTGCCCGACGACCTCGACCCGCTGCTCGGCGTCTACGTCGCCCACATGGGCCCGATCTGCGCCAACGGTCTGCTGCACGCCGCGGCCGACCTGCACGGCGCCGACGTCCGCGCGCTCGGCGACGGGGTGCGCGGCCGGCGCGTCGCCGTGGTCGGTGCCGGGGTGGTGGCGCTGCTGACGGCGCTGTTCGCCCGGCGCAACGGCGCCGCCTCCGTGGTGGTGCTCGATCCCACCCCGCACCGTCGCCAGGTGGCCGAGTCGCTCGGCCTGGAAACTCTCGACCCGGACGCGGACGACCCGGCGGTCGTGCTCAAGACCCGGTGGGCCCACACCGCCGGTGACCGGGGCGCGGACGTGGTGTTCCAGTGCCGGGGACAGGCCTGGGCGTTGCAGCTCGCCCTGCGCCTGCTGCGTCCCCAGGGCACTGTCATCGACCTCGCCTTCTACCAGGAGGGCGCGGACGCGGTGCGGCTCGGTGAGGAGTTCCACCACAACGGGCTCTCGCTGCGCTGCGCGCAGATCGGCCGGGTGCCGCGCGGGCTCGCCCCCACCTGGGACCGCGAGCGGCTCTCCGCCGAGACCGTCGACCTGCTCCGCACGTACGGGGACGTGATCCGCAAGCACCTCGTCTCGGCGGTCGTACCGTTCGACGAGGCGCCCACCCTGCTCACCGACCTGGCCGACCGTCGCCGCCAGGAGCTTCAGGTGGTGCTCTCCGTCTGACCCGCTGGGCCGGAGCGTGCCCGCCCAGGTGACGCGGCGGACTACCGTTCGCGGCATGAGCACCTCGACGCACCCGCCGGCCGGCGGCACCTCGACGGACCGACCGGCCGGCGGCGCCGAGGGCCGGCCGGTCGGCCTGCGCGCTCTGCTGCCGTACCTGCGGGAGCACACCGGCACCCTGGTCGTGGTGGGCGTGCTGTCGCTGGTCGGCGCGGCGGCGTCGCTGGCGCAGCCGCTGCTCACCCGCTCGGTGCTCGACCGGATCGGCGCCGACCATCCCGTCGCCGACCTGGTGGCGGTGCTGGTGGCGCTCGTGGTGCTCGGCGCGGCGATCGGCGGGCTACGCGACTACCTGCTGCAACGCACCGCCGAGGGGCTGGTGCTGGGCACCCGGCGGCGGCTCGCCGGTCACCTGCTGCGGCTGCCCATCGCCGAGTACGACCGTCGGCGCACCGGGGACCTGCTCTCCCGGGTCGGCTCGGACACCACCCTGTTGCGAGCGGTCGTCACCTCCGGGCTCTTCGAGACGGTCACCGGGGCGGTGACGGTGGTCGGCGCCGGCACGGCCATGGTGCTGCTCGACCCGCTGCTGTTCGGCGTCACCCTGCTCGGGGTGGCGCTGGGGCTGGGCTTCGCCGCCACCTTCGCCCGCCGGGTCCGGGCGCTGGCCCGAGCCGCCCAGGAGCGGATCGGTGAGATGACCTCGGCGGTGGAGCGGGCCATCTCGGCGGCCCGGACCATCCGGGCCAGTCGCGCCGAGACCCGGGAGGCGCAGGCCGTCACCGGCAGCGCGCGGGAGGCGTACGAGGCCGGCCTGCGGGTGGCCCGGGTGCAGTCGGTGGTCGGCCCGATCGGCTCGATCACCGTGCAGGGCGCGTTCCTGCTGGTGCTCGGCATCGGCGGGGCGCGGGTCGCCGCCGGGGCGATCTCTGTCGGTGACCTGGTCGCCTTCGTCATGTACCTGTTCCTCCTGGCACTGCCGCTGGGCCAGGTGCTGCGGGCGTACACCCAGTTGCAGTCCGGCCTGGGTGCCCTCCAGCGGATCGAGGAGATCCTCGCCGTGCCCGCCGAGGGCGCGGCGGACCGGCCCGCTCCCGCCGCCGCGACGACCACCCCGCGCCGGTCCGCCCCGATGATCGAGTTCGATCGGGTGGGATTCGGCTACCCGGGCGGCGAGCCGGTGCTGCACGAGGTCAGCTTCGCGGTGCCCGCCGGTACGCGTACCGCGTTGGTCGGCCCCTCCGGCGCGGGCAAGTCCACCCTGCTGGCCCTGGTCGAGCGCTTCTACGAGGTCAGTGCCGGCGCGGTCCGACTCGACGGCCACGACGTGCGGGACCTGCCCCGCGACGCGCTGCGGGCCCGGCTCGGCTACGTCGAGCAGGAAGCGCCGGTGCTGGCCGGCACGCTGCGGGAGAACCTGCTGATCACCACCCCGGACGCCACCGACGACCGGTTGCGCCAGGTGCTCGACGAGGTCAACCTCGCGCACCTGGCCCAGCGCACTTCCGAGGGCCTGAACGTCCAGGTGGGGGAGGGCGGAGTGCTGCTCTCCGGGGGTGAGCGGCAGCGGCTGGCCATCGCCCGTGCGCTGCTCGCCGGCCCGCCGGTGCTGCTGCTGGACGAGCCGACCAGCAACCTCGACTCCCGCAACGAGGCGGCGCTGCGCCGCGCCATCGACGCGGTGGCCGTCCGCCGGACCCTGTTGATCGTGGCGCACCGGCTCGCCACCGTCGTCGACGCCGACCAGATCGTCGTCCTCGACGGCGGGCGGGTGGTGGCCGTCGGCACCCACGCCGAACTGACCGCCACCGACCCCCTCTACCGGGAGCTCGCCACCCACCAACTGCTGGTCGGCTGACCGGGTCGACCTGCTCCCTCCGTTCGGGGTCGGCGTGCTCTCTGCGTTCGGGGTCGACTTGCCGGCAGCCGGGCCGCGCAAGCCGGCCGGAATCGCGTACCGTTGCCGCTCATGGGTGTGTCGCAACGGTTCAAGAGCAAGTTCCGGCGGTTCCTCCAGCGCCCCGGCTCGACCGTGGATCTTGCTCCACTGGAGAAGCTGCTGCCGGCTGTCGAGGCGCGCGAGGACGAGCTCGCCGCGCTGGACGACGCCGAGCTGACCGAGGCCGCAGGTGCCGCCACCGGTTACGAGGAGATCTGCGCGGTCGGCCGCGAGGCCGCCCGCCGGGGCCTCGACCAGCGGCCGTACGACGTGCAGCTGCTCGGCGCGATGTCGCTGCTGTCCGGCAAGGTCGCCGAGATGGCCACCGGTGAGGGCAAGACACTCACCGCCACGATCGCCGCGTACGGGCACGTCCGGCTCGGCAACGGCCCGGTGCACGTGCTCACCATCAACGACTACCTGGCCCGCCGCGACGCCCAGTGGATGGAGCCGGTCTACACCCTGCTCGGCCTCACCGTCGGCTGGGTCAACGAGGCCTCCACCCCGCAGGAGCGGCGTGCCGCGTACGCCTGCGACGTCACCTACGTCTCGGTCAGCGAGGCGGGCTTCGACTACCTGCGCGACCAGCTGGTCACCGACGTGGAGGACCGGGTGCAACCGGCCCTGACCACCGCGATCGTCGACGAGGCCGACTCGATCATGATCGACGAGGCTCGGGTGCCGATGGTCCTGGCCGGCGCCGTGCCGGGCGAGCAGGACCCGGTGCACGCCGCCGCCGCCCTGGTGCGTGGCCTGCGCAAGGGCAAGCACTACACGGTCGCGGACGACGGCCGCAGCGTGGCGTTCACCTCCGCCGGCCTGGCTGCCATCGAGGCCAAGCTCGGCATCGACCTGTACGACGAGGAGCACGTCGAGCAGCTCTCCGCGGTCAACGTGGCGCTGCACGCGCACGCCCTGCTGCACCGTGACGTGGATTACATCGTCCGGGACGGCTCGGTCGAGCTGGTCGACGAGATGCGCGGCCGGGTGGCCCAGCGCCGCCGCTGGCCCGACGGGCTCCAGGCCGCGGTCGAGGCCAAGGAGGGCCTGGACGCCACCGCCGAGGGCGAGGTGCTGGGCACGATCGCCATGCAGGCGTACATCGCGCTCTACCCGAAGGTCTGCGGCATGACCGCCACGGCGGTGCTGGTCGGCGACCAGCTGCGGGAGTTCTTCGGTCTCGAGGTCGCGGTGATCCCGCCCAACACCCCGTGCATCCGTGAGGACGAGTCGGACCGCATCTACGCCACCCGGGCGGAGAAGGACGAGGCGCTGATCGACGAGATCCAGCGCTGGCACGCCAAGGGGCGGCCGGTGCTGGTCGGCACGTTGGACGTCAAGGAGTCCGAGGGCCTGGCCGCCGGTCTGAACGCGGCCGGGGTGCCCTGCGTCGTGCTGAACGCCAAGAACGACGACGAGGAAGCGGCGATCATCGCCGAGGCCGGCGCGTACGGCGCGGTGACCGTCTCCACCCAGATGGCCGGCCGGGGCGTCGACATCCGCCTGGGCGGCAGCGACCAACGCGACCAGGAGCGGGTCACCGAGCTGGGCGGCCTCTACGTGATCGGCAGCGGCCGGCACGACAGCCGCCGCGTGGACGACCAGTTGCGGGGTCGCGCCGGCCGGCAGGGCGACCCGGGTGGCTCGGTCTTCTTCGTCAGCCTGGAGGACGACCTGGTCGTCCGGCACGCCGCCGACTCGGTGCCGGCGTCGCCGCGGATGAACGCCGACGGCCTGGTGACCGACGAGCAGGTCGACTACGCGGTGGAGCACGCCCAGCGGGTCGCCGAGGGCGTCAACCACGAGATCCACCGCAACACCTGGCGCTACAGCGTGGTGATCGAGCAGCAGCGTAAGGCCCTCGCCGCCCGTCGCGAGCGGTTGCTGACCAGCGACGTGGCCGCCGTGATGCTGCTGGAGAAGGAGCCCGAGAAGGCCGGCGAGATGGACGAGGACCTGCTCGCCCGTGCGGCCCGCTCGATCGCGCTCTTCCACCTGGACCGGCTCTGGGCCGAGCACCTGGCCGAGTTGTCGGAGGTCCGCGAGGGCGTGCACCTGCGCGCGCTGGGCCGGCTCGACCCGCTGGACGAGTTCCACCGGGCGGCCGTGCCGGCGTTCAACGACCTGATCCCGGAGATCGAGGCCCGCACCATCGCCACCTTCACCGAGACCGAATTCGATGAGGACTGGCAGCCCGACGACGGCACCCTGGTCCGGCCCACCGCCACCTGGACGTACCTGGTGCACGACAACCCGTTCGGGTCCGAGCTGGACCGGTTGATCGCGTCGATCGGCCGGCGACTCAGCGGCGCCCCGCGCTGACGTGGGCCTTCGGGGCCCCTGTCGTACGTCCACGTGCGGCAGGGGCCCCGATTTACGCCGTTTCGACCCGGGTTTCCCCGGGTAGTAGGGCTGGTCGGTCGAGTCGGGAGAGAGCAGACGATGACACAGGTGACGATGAGCGTGGGGCGGGTGCGAGCGCGCACGGAGGCTGCGAACCCGTGAACCTCGACACGCGGGAGCCGGTGGTCCAGACCCTCGGTGTCCTGGAAACCGCGGCCCTGTTGCGGGAGCTGACCGCCGGCCTGATCGCCCTGACCGATTTCGATGAGGCGCTGCTGGCGCTCGTCCGGGTCACCCGGGACGCGGTCGCCGGGGTGCGTTGGTGCGGGTTCACCGCCCTGCGTGCCGGCGAACCGGCCGGCGTGGCCGCCTCCGACGAGCGACTGGCCGGGCTGGACGACCTGCGGCACGGTCCGGACTCACCGGCGATGAGCGCTGTCCAACGCCGCGAGATGATCCTCGCCGCCGACCTGGCCGGTGAGACCCGCTGGCCGGTCTGGACGGCACGCGCCCGTGATCTCGGCGTCCGCGGGGTCATCTCCGCCCCGGTGGACATCGACGACCAGGTGATCGGCGCGATCAACCTCTACGCCGCCTCACCGGAGCTGCTGACCCCGCAACACCAGTTGACCGCGATGCTGCTCGCCGAACACGCCGGCCTGCTGCTGGCGGCCGTCCGCGACCGCAAGCGGCACCTCACGCTCGCCAGCGAGCAGGACGCCGCACTGCTGCACGACGGGGTGGTCGGCCAGGCCGTCGGGGTGATCATGACTCAGCGCGGGTGCCCGCCAGCCGAAGCCCTCGACGTGCTGCGCACCGCCGCGTCGTCGTTGGACATCCCGCTTCGCGAGGTGGCCGAGCGACTGGTCCGGACGGTCTCCCGCCCTCGCGACGCCTGACCGACCGCGTGTCGCGGCCCGCCCGGCTCGGTGTTTGCCGGCACTCGGCGTTGATCGACTCGGGTTCCTTGATGTCGGGGTGTCCGGGGCCCTTGGATGGCCCGGTTTCCTGAATCTCGAGTCGATCAAGCACCTTGGGCCGGGTGCCCGTTCCCGCGGCGGTGCCCGTTCTCCCTTTCGGCGGCGAGTCGGGCGGCGTCGTTTCGTCCCGACCGGGCTCGGGTAGCACTCTGGTCAGGTGAGCTGCGCCGACCCGGGGGAGGACCGATGCAGAGCCGGCTGCGAGTGCAGGGCCACCCGATCCAACCGATGCTGGTCACGTTCCCGCTCGGGCTCTTCGTCAGCGCCACCGTCTTCGACCTCACCGATGTCATCGGCGGGCCGGCGTTCCTCGGCGAGGTCGGCTACTGGACGGGCGTCGCCGCCCTCGTCGCCGCGGCGCTGACCGCGGTGGCCGGCATGGTCGACCTGTGGGACGTACCGGTCGACCGCACCCGCCGCACAGCAGTCGCCTTCAACCTGGTGAACGCGGTGATGGCCGGGATGTTCCTGCTCACCTGCCTGGTCCGGTCGCAGTCACCGGAGCACGGCGCGTCGGCCGCGATCCTGATCACCGAGCTGGTCGCGCTGGCCGCCGGTGGCGTCGGCGTGCACCTGGGCGCCCGGCTGATGCGCCAGTTCGACGCCGGCCGTTCCGAGACCGGCGGCCTCGACGCGCTCGCCGGTGCCACCGCAGAGATCGTCCGCCCGCGCCCCTGAGGCGCACAGCCGGCACGGCGGTTTCGGCACGGCACCACCGGCGCACGCCGCCGGCCCACGCCGCCGGCCCGTGACCCGACCCGTCCGACGGTCGGTGGCGGGCGCAAATGAGTTGCCGGCGGGGTGGCCGGCCGGTGAGGCTGACCGCCATGACCAATCTACGGGACGCCGATGAGTTGATCGCGCAGGCAGCCGCCGCGCCGATCGACGGTTGGGGCTTCGACTGGCTGTCCGGCCGGGCCACCGAGGAGCGCCCACCCTGGGCGTACGCCCGGCTGGTCGCCGATCGGATGGCGCGCGCCACCACCGCTCTGGACGTGGACACCGGCGGCGGTGAGGTGCTCGCCGAGGTGCCGCATCCGCCGAAGCTGCTCACGGCCACCGAGGGCTGGCCACCCAACGTGCAGGTTGCCCGACACACCCTGCGCCGGGTGGGTGCGACGGTGGTGGCGGTCGACCCGGACGGGCCGCTGCCCTTCCGCGACGAGTCCTTCGACCTGGTGGTCAGCCGGCATCCGGTGCGTACCGACTGGGTGCAGACCGCTCGGGTGCTGCGGCCGGGCGGGACGTTCCTGTCCCAGCAGATCGGGGCGGGCACCATGCGGGAGTTGAGTGAGGCGATCCTCGGTCCGCTGCCGCCGCCGGCCCAGCGGCATCCCGAACACGCGGCCACCGCCGCCGAGGCAGCTGGTCTGCGGGTGGTGGACCTGCGCCGGGCCGCCCTGCGGGCGACCTTCTCCGACATCGGCGCGGTGGTCTGGTTCCTGCGCAAGGTGATCTGGACGGTGCCCGGGTTCACCGTGGACCGCTACCGCGAACAACTCCTGGCCCTGCACGACCGCATCACCACCGAGGGCCCCTTCACCGCCCACGCCCAACGCTTCCTCATCGAGGCCACCCGGCCCTGACCGCGCCGGCCCTGACCGCGCCGGCCCTGACCGCGCCGGCCCTGACCGCGCCGGCCCTGACCGCGTCGATCATGGACTTGTGGTGCCTCACAAAAGTGGCGCACCCGCCCAAGCCGCCCACCACAACTCCATGATCGACCGGGGCCGGGGCCGGGGCCGGGGCCGGGGCCGGGCGAGGGCGGGGGCGAGGGCGGGATGGGGGTAGGGGTTAGTGGTGGTCTTGGTGGTGGGTTGCCAGGATGTCGGCGCCGAAGTCGCTGGCGGGGCGGCGGAGCACGGTGTGGGCGTGGTTGCCGTCCGCGCTGGTGTTGTCGTACTCGATCAGCAGATCCTCGCCCTGCACCCGGTAGTAGTGCCGCTGCCCGGGGTGGGTCGGGCCGGCCCAGGCGAAGTGCAGCCGGCCGGCGTCCAGTCGGCGTGCCTCGCGGATGGCCAGTTCGGGTGGCAGCCGGTCCAGGTAGAGCGCGACCACCTGGTCGAGCAGTGCGCGGCCGGTCGGCCCCAACCGGTCGGACGGCACGCCCAGCGGTTCCAGCGGGGCGTCGACCTGTCCGCGGGTGGCGCTGATGATGTCCGCGGGCGCCTCGTCGGCGATGATCGCGGCGGCCCGTTCGGCGGGCCCGATCGCGTCGAGCAGTGCCCGGCCCAGGTCCTCCTCGATGCCGAGTGGGCGGGAGACCGGGCGGCCGGCGTAGCGGACCGCCGCCGGGTTGGCGCCGAAGAAGATCGGGGCGGGGGAGACCTGACCGTCCACCACGGTCATGTTCACCGACAGGTGGTGCCCTTCGAGCCGCCACGCCCAGCGGTCGTCGCGTGCCGGGTCACCGAACACGGCCACCCAGTAGTCGCCGCTGTGCCGCCCGCGGTGCCAGCCCTCGGCCCGGTCCAGCACCTCCTCCAGCGCGATGATCGCCATCGCCTGCGCGTACGCCGAGGGGCTGAGCGCGGTGGCCAGCAGCCGGTGCGCGGCCTTGCGGCCAGCGACGTCGAGCGCGGCGAGGCAGACGCCGGGCCGGGGTCGAGGGCGGTACTCCAGCCAGCGTCGGGACGACTCGTCGTCGAACGGGTGCACGGCGCTGTCGCGGGCGGCGGGGTCGAGCGCGGCCAGCAGCGTGGTGCTGGCGGCCCTCATCTGCTCGGGCAGGGGATCTTCCACCGACCCTGTATACCGGCACGCCGACGCCGGTGTCAGCCGGCGCGCAGCAGCTCTGTCATCTCCGGCAGGTCGAAGAACTGCGCGGTGTCCAGTGCCGAGGGGTTGCCGTGTGCCGGGTCGGCGCCGGCGGCGAGGAGCGCGCGGACCGCTTCGGTGCTGCTGCGGAAGACCGCGGCGGCCAGCGCGGTCTGACCCCGGTCGTTGGCCCGGGTGTGGTCGGCGCCGCGATCCAGCAGGGCGGCCACCGTGTCCGGGTGGGCGTGGTACGCGGCCAGGATCAGCAGCGTGTCGCCCTTGTCGTTGGTGAGGTTGACGGGCAGGCCGGCGTCGAGCTGCGCGGCCAGCTCCTCGGTGGAGCCGGCCCGGGCCAGGTCGAACATCCGGTGCGCGAACGCCAGCGTCTCGGCGTCGAGGTGGTCGGTCACCGCTCCAGGTTAGTCGCAGCGGTCCTGATAGGTTGCTCGGCCGGTGTGCTGGGGGAGGTTCCGATGGTCGAGACGGTGTACGTGGGCAACGCGGGTGTCGACGGTGCCACCAACGCCGGTTGGCTGCTCGGGCACTTCGCGCCACCGGGGGAGATCCGGCACAGTGCCGACGTCGAGGTGAAGTGGGGAGTGCACCCGCCCGGGCAGGCCCGGTCCCGGTGGGCGACCGGGGAGCGGCGTACCACTCTGCTCGTACTCGTGGAGGGGTGTTTCCGGGTCGAGCTGCCGGACCGGACGGTGCGGCTGGCCGCGCCGGGCGACTACGTGGTGTGGGGTCGGGGGGTGGACCACTCCTGGTTCGCGGAGCGCGCGTCGGTGGTGCTGACCGTGCGGTGGCCCTCGCTGCCCGGCTACCGGGTGGATCCGCCGGTGCTGCGCTGATCGACGGTGGACCTGACCTGCGTCCCAGCAGGTGGAATTACCTACTAAACCTATAGGCTTTACCGTCTAAAGTACGGGGGCACCCCGCCGAACGACCCGCGAGGAACCGTCATGACGCACCACCGCCCGGAGCCCGACCTGCTCACCGTCGCCGCCCGGTGGGCCGACCCGGCCGGCTGGCCGGTCGCGCTGCGCTTCGACCCCGCCGAGCGCTGGTACGCGCGCCTCGCCGTCGGCGACGACCACGAGGTGTGGGCACTGAGCTGGTTGCCCGGCCAGGGCACCGACCTGCACGACCACGGTGGCTCGGCCGGGGCGTTCCGGGTCGTCAGCGGCGCGCTCACCGAGGAGACGGTCGCCGCCGGTCGGTTGCGCCCACGACTGCTGAGCGCCGGCGCCGGTCGCCGCTTCGGCCCCCGACACGTGCACCAGGTGACCAACCGGGGCCCGGCGCCGGCGGTCAGCGTGCACGTCTACCGGCCGGCGTTGCTGCGAATGACCCGCTACCACCTGGTGGACGGGCGGCTGCGCGTCGCCGAGGTCGCCGAGGCCGGCCGGTCGTGGTGACCGCGGCGAGCCACGCTCCACTCCCTGTCACCGGAAGGAACCGATAATGCAGACAACCGCCGAGCACTGTCCGGCCCCCGTGCCGCCGCCGGGCTCCCGGGGCATCGACGAGATCCTGGCTGCCGCGCGTGCCCGGCTTCGCCGGCTGGACCCGGAGCGGGCGCACCTGGCGTACCGGGCCGGAGCGCTGCTGGTCGACATCCGACCGGCCGCACAGCGGGCCGCGCACGGCGTGGTGCCGGGCTCGCTCACGATCGAGCGCAACGTGCTGGAGTGGCGCTTCGACCCCCGCTGCCCGGCCCGACTGCCCCAGGCCGTCGACTACGACGTACCGGTGATGATCCTCTGCCAGGAGGGCTACACCTCGTCGCTGGCCGCCGCCGCCCTGCAGGACGTCGGCCTGCACCTGGCCACCGACGTGGTCGGCGGCTTCGCGGCGTGGCGGATCGCCGGCCTGCCCGCTCTCGGCCCGACCCCGCTGCACACCTCCCCCCTCGCGTCCCCCGTCAAGACCGGGTGGGCGCGCCGCTGACCGTCACGCCGCACCCGGCGTGGCGGGCGTACCGCCACTCAGGAGGCACCATGTCCGTCGTCGCCATCCCCACGCGCCGCCACCCGGGCGCCCGCCCGGCCCGCCCGCGCACCGGCCCGACCCTCACCATCACCCTCGACCTCGTCCCGGGGCCGCTGAGCCCCCGGCTGGCCCGGTTGGTGCAGTTGCTCGGCGAGCTGGCCGAGTCGGGGGAGGGTCAGCTGCGTACCGTCGAGGACGTGGTGCCGGGGCCGCGACCGGCCCCGAGCCCCGCCACCGGCGCGCCGCCCGCCGACGCGGCCCACGTCCGCATCCTGGCCGGCTCGCGGATGGTCCGCCAGGGCGACCGGGTCGTCCCGCTGACCCGCATCGAGTACGAGCTGCTGCTGTTCCTGGCCGAACGGCCACGGCGCGTCTTCACCCGTCTCCAGCTGTTGTCCAGTGTGTGGGGGTACGAGCACGCGGTGGCCCGGACCGTGGACGTGCACGTTCGCCGGCTGCGCGCCAAGCTGGACGGCTCGGAGGTCGTGACGACCGTCTACGGGGTCGGCTACCGGCTGGCCGACGAGGCGCGGATCAGCGTGGACCACAGCCGATAACCCCTGGTCCGGCGGCCTGTGACCACCTCGCTGAACCGGGCGGGGACCCCCGTATCGGGGCATCTCGGCGACTCTGCTGTAATCATCAGGCCTCGTACGCAGAGCGAGCATCTGGCTCCGATGTGTTCGTCAATTGTCACATTCATGCAACGCAGCCGCCTCTTGATTCTCGCCCGGGTGCCGGGAAGCATCGATGAAGCGGCGTCCCGGGCCGTGGGGAGATACCCGGACCAGCCCAAGGAGGACCATGTCGGTCAGCCCTGCCTCGTCGCGCGCCGGATGGCATACGTCGCAACCCGCGGTGCCCGGTCGACCGCCCGGCGGTCAGCGTCGCCCGGCGAACACCGCGACGCCCGTGCTCACCGTGACGCTCTCCATCCCGCTGGCCTGTGAGGAGTCGCTGACCCCAGCGGCACGTCGCCTGCTCGAAGCCGCGCGGGAGATGCTGGAGCGCGGCGAGGGCGTGATCATCGGGTCCGTCCCGACCGAGCGCCGCCCCGACCAGACGTCCGCCAACCGGTCGCCGACCCGCGCGCTCAGCCCGACCATCCCCGCCCTGCACATCCTCGCCTCGTCCCGCTCGGTGCTGCGCGACGACGAGCCGCTGCCGCTGACCCGGCTGGAGTTCGACCTGCTGCTGCACCTGGTCGCCCATCCGCGCCGGGTGTTCACCCGCCTGCAACTGCTCAACGCCGTCTGGGGCTACGAGCACGCCGGCGTACGCACCGTCGACGTGCACGTGCGTCGGCTGCGCGGCAAGGTCGGGGTGGACGTTCCACTGGTCACCACCGTCTACGGGGTGGGCTACCGGCTGGCCGACGACGCCCGGGTCACCATCGACCGCAGCGGCTGACCGGCGTCACCCGCCCACCCGACGCGGGGCAGGATGGTCCGGTGCGCATCCGCCCCATCTCGCCCGACCTGCTCGTCACCGAGCTGACCGGCCGGCTGGCCGACGCCGCGACCCGCTCCGCGACCGCCGACGCCGGGCCCGCCCGGCTGCGGGTGGCGGTGGACGGTGCCCCCGCCGCCGGGCCGGACGAGCTGGCCGCCGCGCTCGTCGACCCGCTGCGCGCCCGAGGCCGTCCGGTGCTGCACGTACGCGCCACCGACTTCCTGCGCCCCGCGTCGCTGCGCTACGAGCTGGGCCGCACCAACCCGGACTCCTTCTACGAGAACTGGGTCGACGAGGCCGGCCTGCGCCGGGAGGTGCTCGACCCGGCCGGCCCGGGCGGCACCGGTCGGGTGCTCCCGTCGCTGTGGGACGCCGACGCCGACCGGGCCAGCCGAGCCCGCTACGTCGACCTGCCACCCGGAGGCGTCGTCCTGGTCAGCGGCCCGCTGCTGCTCGGCGGCGGGCTGCCCTTCGACGTCACCGTCCACCTGGAGCTGTCCCCGGCGGCGCTGCGCCGACGCACCGAACCGGCGCAGGAGTGGGCGCTGCCCGCCTTCGACCGGTACGCCGAGGAGGTCGTCCCGGCGAGCTTCGCCGACGTGGTGGTACGCGCCGACGACCCCCGCCGTCCCGCGCTCGTGGAGCCCGGCGGCGACGGCTGACAACCCCGGAAAATCGCCGGTTTGCTCTGCCGATCCGGTGGGTATTCGCCCGGCTCACAGAGCACGGGTGATCGCCCGCGCACCGATTGCGACCGTGACCGGGGCTTCCCGCCGCCGGCACCCGGTTCACCGTGAGCCCACAGGCCCAGGAAAGGCAGGCAGCGATGCTCGTCCACGACACGGTCGGTACGACCCGTTCCCAGACGGAGATCGACCAGATCCGGCTCTCCCTCCAGGCGCGCTACGACGAGCTGACCGCCGAGTACGACCAGGCCGTGCTCCAGAGCCAGGTGCTGCGGCTGGTGGAGGTCGGCGACACCGCCGGCGACGACCAGGCCGACAGCGGCACCAAGACGGCCGAGCGGGACACCGCGCAGTCCCTGTTGCGCACCATCCTCGACCGTCGCGCCCAGTACGAGCACGCGCTCGGCCGGCTCGCCGAGGGCACCTACGGCTGGTGCGAGGGCTGCTCGGCGGCGATCCCGGTGGAGCGACTGGAGATCTTCCCGTCCGCCACCACCTGCGTGACCTGCAAGCAGACCCGCGAACGGCGGGCGGCCTGAGCGACGCCAGCGGTTGCCGGTCGGTCCGTGACGCGATGGACTTGAGCCATGGGTGACATCCTGGTGGGCACCGCGTCGTGGACCGACCGCACTCTGCTGGACTCGGGTTGGTACCCGCAGACGGCGGACACCCCGGAGAAGCGGCTGGCCTACTACGCGCGCAAGTTCCCGCTGGTCGAGGTGGACGCCACGTACTACTCGCCGCCCGCCGAGGCGACCGCGCAGCTGTGGGCCGAGCGCACCCCGGCCGGTTTCACCTTCAACATCAAGGCGTTCAGTCTGCTGACCGGGCACCCCACCCGGGTCAGCGCCCTCTACAAGGACCTGCGTCCGGAGACCGACAAGAAGAACGTCTACCCCGACGACCTGCCCGCGCAGTCGTACGAGGAGGTCTGGACGCGTTTCCTGTCCGCCCTGGACCCGCTGGTCGAGGCGGGCAAGCTGGGTGCGCTGCTGTTCCAGTTCCCGCCCTGGTTCACCATCAAGCGGGCCAACAAGCAGTACCTGCTGGAGGTGGCGAAGCGCTGCGCGCCGCTGCGCCCGGTCTACGAGTTCCGGCACGCCTCCTGGTTCGACGGCGACAACGCCGACGAGACCCTGGCGTTCCTGCGCGAGCACAAACTGCCGTACGTCTGCGTGGACATGCCGCAGGGCCACCGCTCTTCGCTGCCCCCGATCCTGGCCGCCACCGCGGACCTCGCGGTGGTGCGTTTCCACGGGCACAGCGACAAGTGGACCAGCAAGGACATCCACGAGAAGTTCGGCTACCACTACTCCAAGCGGGAGCTGGCCGACTGGGCGCCGAAGCTGCGCGAGCTGGCCGACGAGGCCGGCGAGACCCACGTCCTCATGAACAACTGCTACCGCGACTACGCGCAGACCAACGCCACGACGCTGGCCGGGCTCCTCGGCGCCGACTGATCGTCGCCGGCTCACCCGATCCGGGTGGGGCCGGGTCACCCGCACCGCGGGCAGGGTGGGCTCGGTGGGTACGACCGCCCGGGGGTGGTCGACGCCGCAGACGACACGGAGGTGACGGGGATGACGGTTCGAGTGGTGACGGATCGACGGCGCGGTGCCGTCCTGCACGTGGTCGGAACGGCGGACAACGCCCGCCGCGCCCCGCAGGGCAGCCCGGTGCGGGCCCGCCGCGGCCCATCGGGGCCGCCTCGGCGCGCCGACGACCGACGGTGGGACAGCACGGAACGGGGGTCGACCGATGGCTGACTCGATGATCTCAGCGTTCGAGTCCTCGCTGGACAAGACGAACCTCATTCTCAAGGACATCGAGAACGCCTACGGCTGGCCGAAGGAACGGCGCAACCAGTCGTACGCGGCCCTGCGCACGGTGCTGCACCTGCTGCGCGACCGACTGCCGGTGGACGAGAGCGTCGAGTTCGCCCAGCAGTTGCCGGTGCTGGTGCGGGGGATCTACTTCGACGGCTGGGTGCCGTCCGACGTGCCGATCAAGCTCAACCGGGACGACTTCCTCTACGAGGTCCGCCAGGGCTTCCCGTACGACGCGGAGGGCGGCCCGGAACGGGTGACGCAGGTGGTGCTGGACACCCTGCGCCGACACGTCACCCAGGGCGAGTGGCAGGACGTGAAGGACACCATGCCCAAGGATCTCGCCATGATGATGCCGTGACGGCCTGACGCTCGTGAGCCCGCCCGAGGAACCCCACGGGCGGGCTCAGTCGTGTGAGGTGTCGGCCTCGGCGGGTGTCGGCACCCGCGTCACCGGGTGCCCGGCCCGGCGGGCCAGCGCGGCGAACGCGACGGCGTCCACGATGGCGGCGCCGCCCGGGTCGTTGTTGAAATAGACGTACGCCGGCTCGTCCGCGTCGAAGGCGTCGGTCAGCCGGCGCACCCACGAGGTGAGCGCGGCGCGGCCGTAGCGGGGCCAGGGCCGTGCCCGACCCTCGTGCAGCCGCAGGTACCCGAAGTCGGTGGTGCGCCAGCGGGGCGCGACCGGGCGTCCCAGCCGGTCGGCCCAGACCAGCGCCGCCCCACGCCGTTCCAACACCGCCCGGGTGGCGTCGGTCCACCAGGAGGGGTGCCGGGGCTCGACGGCGACCCGCACCTCCGCCGGGAACAGCCGCAGCGTCGCGTCGAGCGCGTCGACGTCCGCCCGCAGGTTCGGCGGCAGTTGCAGCAGCACCGGGCCCAGACGGTCACCGAGCGCGGTGGCGCGACCGAGGAAACGGGCCACCGGCTCGGCCGGATCGCGCAACCGTTTGATGTGGGTGAGGTAGCGGCTCATCTTCACCGCCACGCAGAAGTCCGACGGTGTCCGCGCCCGCCAGGCCGCGAAGGTCTCCCGTTCCGGCAGCCGGTAGAAGGCGTTGTTGACCTCCACCGTGGCGAACCCCGCCGCGAAGTGCTCCAGCCAGAGCCGCTGCGGCAGCTGTTGCGGGTAGAAGCGGCCCCGCCAGTCCCGGTACTGCCAGCCGGACGTGCCCACCAGGATCACCACCCCATCCTGGCACTCTCCGCCGCCGCCCGCGAACTGCCCGTGTCGCCCCGGTTCGGCGTCTACGGTGAGGGTTAGAGAAGATCGCGCGTGGGGTACCACCCGCAGCACGACGGACCCCGGCGCACGGCGGGGCGGCACACCCAAGGGAGTACCGATGGCACTCAACGATGACGACATGCAGACCACGGGCGGCGGCGGCGCGGAGGGCCCGGCCGACGGTGGCGCGACCCCCGGTCAGCACGACGGTGGCGCCGACGGTGGCGCGGAGGGTCCCGCCGACGGTGGTGCCACCCCGGGTCAGCACGACGGTGGCGCCGACGGCAGCGCGGAGGGTCCCGCCGACGGCGGTGCCACCCCGGGTCAGCACGACGGTGGCGCCGACGGCAGCGCGGAGGGTCCCGCCGACGGCGGAGCCACCCCGGGCCAGCAGGACGGTGGCGCTGACGGCAGCGCCCGGTAGCGGCACATCATGACGCACCTCGACCCGCCGGGCGGCCACGGCCGCCCGGCGGTTCCGTCCGCGCACGCCACAGCGGCACTGGCCCGTTGCGTCTCGGTCGAGCCGGCCAAGTTCGCCGCCGCGCACTGGGGACACACACCGCTGCTGTCCCGCGCCGCCGAACTACCCAACGCGGGCGGCTTCGCCGACCTCCTCAGCCCCGCCGACGCCGACGAGCTGCTCAGTCGACGCGGTCTGCGTACCCCCTTCCTGCGCGTCGCCAGGGACGGCCAGTTGGTCGCGTCCTCGCGCTGGACCGGCGGCGGCGGCGCGGGCGCCGAGATCGGCGACCAGGTGCTCGACGAGCGCATCCTCGAGCAGTACGCCTCCGGTGCCACCCTCGTGTTGCAGGGCCTGCACCGGATCTGGCCACCGCTTGTCGACTTCGCCCGTGACCTGGGCCTCGCGCTCAGCCAGCCACTACAGATCAACGCCTACCTCACCCCGGCCGGCAGCCAGGGCTTCGCCACCCACTACGACACCCACGACGTGTTCGTCCTCCAGGTCGACGGCCGCAAACACTGGCGCATCCACCCGCCGGTGCTGCCCGACCCGCTGGAGAAGCAGCCGTGGGGTGGCCGCGCCGACGAGGTCGGCGCCACCGCGCAGGGCCCCGCCGCGCTGGACGTGGTGCTCGCCCCCGGCGACGCCCTCTACCTGCCCAGGGGCTGGCTGCACAGCGCGCAGGCGCAGGATGCCAGCTCGCTGCACCTGACCGTCGGCATCCGCGCGCTCACCCGCTACGCCCTGGTCGAGGAGTTGCTGGCGCTGGCCGTCGAGGACCAGCGGCTGCGGGCCAGCCTGCCGTTCGGCACCGACGTCGCCGACCCGGACGCCATCGAACCGGAGCTGACCGAGACGGTGGAGGCACTGCGGGACTGGCTCCTGCGCGCCGATCCGGGCGCGGTCGCCGCACGCCTGCGCCAGCGCGCCTGGCCGGCCGCCCGACCGGCGCCGATCCGACCGCTCGCCCAGGCCGACGCGCTGGCCGCCCTGGACGCCGACTCCCGGGTCACCCTGCGACCGGGCCTGCGCTGGCAGCTCGTGCCACACGGGTCCGACTCGGTGGCGTTGCGGCTGTTCGACCGGACGATCACCCTGCCCGTCGCCTGCGAGCCGGCCGCTCGTGCCCTGCTCAGCGGCACAGTCTCCCGGGTCGGTGACCTGCCCGGCCTGCCCGACGACGCCGACCGGGTCACCCTGGCCCGCCGACTGCTCCGCGAGGCCGTCCTGGTCCCGGCCTGACGCCGGGCCCGCAGGCTTGTCCGCTCGGGCCCGCAGGGCTTGCCGGTCGGGCCTGAAGGGCCTGCCGGGGCCTGCCGGGGCCGGCCGGGGCCTGTCGGG
>NZ_JAKKFI010000056.1 GCF_022230955.1 Micromonospora cabrerizensis | reverse complement strand
TGCCGCGCCGGCCTCGTGCCGCCCCGGGGGGACCCGTCGCGGGGGGAACCTCGCCAAGATCGTGCTCGATCCAGGATCTAGTGGCCTCGAAGCGGCCGGACACCACTACTTCCTGGATCGAGCGCGATCTTGGGGTCGCGCCGCGCCGCAGCCGCGTCGCAGAAGCAGGCGGGCGGATCCTCCCGCAAGATCCGCGCAACATCAGGGAAGTTGGGGTCTCCCGCGAGCCGGAGGCAGCAATTTCAGGGAAGTTGGGCGGATCTTGCCGCGAGCGGCGCGTGCGGGTGGCGGGTGCGAGCGGCGCGTGCGGGTGGGTGGGTGCGAGCGGCGCGTGCGGGTGGGTGGGGCGCGTGCGGGTGGGTGGGTGCGGGTGGGTGGGTGGGTGGGTGCGGTCAGCGCAGGGAGGCGCGGGCCGAGAAGGCGATGCTGGCCAGCAGGAAGCCGCCGTTGACGATCGTGAAGGCGACAATCACCCAGAGGACCAGCGCGGGTGCCACGGCCAGCACCAGGGCGGCCACGAAGATCACCGCGCCGTAGTCGCGGATCAGCTTCACCAGGCGCACCGGCAGCGAGGTCGAGGTGACCATGCTGGCGGCGTTCGGGCCGGCCTGCATCACCGAGGTGACCAGGTTGACCATCCAGGTGCCCGCGAAGGTCGCCACCAGCCAGGTCGGGGTGGCGGGTTCCTGCGCCACGGCGGTCGCGGCGAGCGCGGCGACCAGGGCGATCTGGGCGGCCACGTCGCAGAGCACGTCGACCCGGGCCCCGGCCGCGCTGCCCTGGCCGGTCACCCGGGCCAGCTGCCCGTCGGCGCAGTCCAGGGAGTACGCCACCTGCCAGCCGATCAGGGCGAGCAGGCCGACCACCCAGGCGGGTACGTCGCCGTCGGCGACCGGGCCGGCGAGCGCCACGACGGTGACCGAGGTGGCCAGCCCGAGCACCAGGTTGCCGATGGTCAACGCGGTGGGGCGCAGTCCGAGCCGCTGGGCGACCAACGCGAAGACGGCACCCAGCCACTGGCTGATCGACTCGCTGAACAGGCCGCCGCCCCGGTTCACCCGGTGGAAGTCGGCGACGGTGGGACGGGGCTCAGCCAAGCTGGTCGCGGATTGCACCGGCGTAGTCTGCCAGCCGCTCCCGCGTCTCGGTAGGCGACAGTGCCAGGTGCTCCAGGATGGTGTAGCGGTCCGGGCGGGTACGCGGCGCGAACTGCACCGCCTCCACGAACTGGTCGTCGGTGAGCGCCACCTCGGCGGGGAGCCGGGGCAGGCCGTGCCGGGCGAGGCAGGCCGACATCTCCCCGAAGCGGCGGAGGTCCCCGCGCAGCCAGGTGCAGAACAGCGCGCCCAGCCCGGCCAGCTCGCCGTGTGACGCGGTGCCGGGGAAGAGCGAGTCGACCGCGTGCATGATCTCGTGGCAGCCGCCGCTGGACGGTCGACTGGTGCCGCACACCGCCATCGCCAGGCCACTGGAGATCAGCGCCTCGGCCAGCACGGTGACGAAGGCGTCGTCGGCCATGTCGCCCGGGTGGTTGAGCACCGCCTCGGCGCCCGCTCGCGAGAGTGACGCGGCCAGCCCGTCGACGGGCTCGCCGCGTACCCGGCGGGCCAGTTCCCAGTCGGCCAGCGCGCTGATGTTGCTGATCACGTCGCCGATGCCGGCCCGGTTGTGCCGGTCCGGGCCGCTCTCGACGAAGTCCAGGTCGACGATCACCGCGATCGGGATGTGCACCCCGTAGGAGCCCTTGATCCCGTCGGTGATGAGGCTGGACACCGGGGAGCCGATCCCGTCGTTGGCGAGGCTGGTCGCCACCGACACCATCGGGAGGCCCCGACGGGTCGCCGCGTACTTGGCCACGTCGATGGTCTTGCCGCCGCCGATGCCGACGACCGCGTCGTACGACCGGGCGCGGAGCTTGCCGCCGAGGTCGTCGGCGGCGTCCAGGGTGCCGCCGGAGACGGTGAAGACGTCCGCCGAGCGCAGGGACGGTCGGATCAGCTCCGCGATCTGGGCACCCTGGCCGGGGCCGACCACCACCGCGACGTCACCGCCGGCGGAGATCCGCCCGTCGGCCAGGATCGCGCCCAGGTCGGCGACCGCCCCGCGCCGCACGTCGATGTGCAGCGGGGTCAGGATGCTCCGCGCTAGTAGCGGCACGCGATCTCCCGCGCGCGGGCCAGGTCGGCGTGGTTGTCGACCTCGACCCACGGGACGTCGCCGATCGGCGCCGCCCGCACCTCCCCGCCCCGGTCGGAGAACTCCTGGTAGCCGTCCTCGTAGTAGAGGTTCGGGTCCCGCCGCCAGGTCGCCTCCAGCGCGTCGGCGAGAGCGTCGGCGACCTGCGGCTCGATCAGCGTGGCACCGATGTACTCCCCGTACGCCTCGCCCGGGTCCATCAGCTTGGTGATCCGGGTGAGCTGGCCGGCGGCGTCGAAGGTGGTCTTCATCTCCTCTTCGGCCAGCGGCTTGAGGGTGTCCACCGCGAGCAGGATGCCCGGCCCGCGTTCGGCGAGCAGGGTCTTCTCCACGCTCACCGGGTGCACGGTGTCCCCGTTGACCAGCAGGACCCCGCGAGCGAAGTACTCCCGGGCCAGCCAGAGCGAGTAGGCGTTGTTCCACTCCTCGGCCTTGTCGTTGTGCACCAGGGTGATCGTGACCCCGTACCGCTTCTCCAGGTCGGCCTGCCGCTCCCGGACCGCGTCCGCCGCGTAGCCGACCACGATCACGACGTCGGTGAGCCCGACCTCGGCGAGGTTGCCCAGCGCGATGTCCAGGATCGTGGTCTCGCCGTCCACCGGCACCAACGCCTTGGGCAGGGTGTCGGTGTACGGGCGCAGCCGGCGTCCCGCTCCGGCCGCGAGCACCATTCCGATCATCGCGACATCCTCCCTCGTCCTGCTCCCCGTCATCGCTGGAGGATAGCGCCGGTTGGTCGGGCCGCTCTGGTCAACCGGGTCAGCCGGGCAACGCCGCCAGGTCGGCGAGCATTGTCAGTCGTTCCTCCGCGCCGAGAGCGGCGTACGGGCCGGCCGCCCGCCGGTCGGTCTCCAGCTCGATGGCGGTCCGCTCGGGGCCGGCCGGCAGGGCGGCGACGCTCGATGCGGTGTGCCCGGCGGCGGTCCAGGCCGCGGCGTGCGCGTCGGCCCGGTGGTATCGCAGCGTGCCGAGCCGGTTGAGCAGCAGCACACCCGACGGGGTGCCGTCCGGCTCGTGCGGGGGTGCCATCGCGGCGAAGGCGGAGCCGCCGTGGTCGCCCTCCTCGTCGGCCAGCACCAGGGCGTACGACAGTAGCCGGCCCAGGGCTGCCACCAGCCGGGACACCCGTTCGCCGTGCCCGGCCCACAGTTCCTCGGTGACCTCGGCGTGCACCTGGTACAGCTCGGTGAGGAAGGCCGCCCCCCGCTCGGTGGCGGAGAGTGTGCCGTCCGGGCCGCGGTGGAGCATCCCGTACGCCACCTGCTTGTCCACCGTCCGCCGGACGGCGACCGGGTCCTGGTAGCGGGTGATCGCCGCGAACCCGGGCCCGTCGACCCTGCCACCGGGTGCGGCCAGCCGGGTGCGCAGGTCGACCAGGAAGCCGGTCGCCGCCACTCCGCCGTACCGTTGGGACAGAACGGCCCCTCCGCCGTCGCGGCCGGCCAGCATGGCGGCGCGGAAGGCCCGGTCCACGGCCGGGGCGAGCAGCCCGGCGAACCGGTGCGGCGCCAGCTCGACGGTGTTCACTGACCGATCGACCGCAGGAGGGCGAAACCCTCATCCGCGATCCGCCGGATCAGGCCGTCGTTGACGTCGCGGTGCTCGTCCAGCAGGGCCACGTCGTCCTCGGCCAGCCAGCGGTACTCGGTGTGCTTGCCGGCCTCCAACCTCGGGCGGTCGAGGTCGCCGTCGACGCGGACCAGGAAGTCGTACTCGATGCGCGTCAGGTCGTCGTCGCCGACGTAGCGGTACTCGCCCACCTGGCCGAGGACGTGCGAGAGGACCCAGCCGGTCTCTTCGGTGATCTCCCGGCGTAGTGCCTGGTCGATGTTCTCGCCGGGGTCCAGGTGGCCGCCGACGATGTCCCAGCAGTTGGGGAAGAGGCGTCGGTGGGGCGAGCGGCGCTGGAAGAAGATGCGGCCGTCGCGGTCGACGATCAGCGCGCCGGCGCAGCGCAGGGGCTCGGTGGACACCGTTCGACAGTAGCGAGCGCCTGATGTCTCGCCGAGGCTCGGTCTTGTCCCGGAAACATCAACGGACGACCATGTTCGTACCGGATGCCACCGTCCCAAGGGAGTGATGTGTGATGCAGGTACGGGATGCGATGTCCAGCCAGGTCCTCGTCGTCGGTCCGGAGCACACGCTCCGGCAGGCGGCCCGGATGATGTCGGCCCGCGGTGTCGGGTCGGCGGTCGTGATCGACCCGGACTCCGAGGGCGTCGGGATCATGACCGAACGCGACGTGTTGAAGGCCATCGGCGCTGGTCTGGACTGTGACGTGGAACGCACCGGTGCCCACCTGACCTGGGACGTGGTCTACGCCGGGCCGGAGTGGACGGTGGCCGAGGCGGCCGCGGCGATGGCCCGGGGTGGGTTCCGGCACCTGGTGGTGCTCGACGGTCGAGAGGTGGCCGGGGTGATCTCCGTGCGGGACATCATGCGGGTGTGGGCGGAAGATCAGGCCGCCGTGGCCACGACCTGACCGGGCGGGGCCAGAATCTCGGCGCGCGCAGGTGTGCCCGACCGGATAGACGGGTAGGGATTTCCTGCGGGCGCGGAGATGCCGTGGCTCGCGGGGGAGGTCCCGATGCGCGACGCGGAGCGGCTGGTCGAGCAGCAGTACGCCATGCTCCTGCGTCGGGACGTGGCCCGTCTACCGGATCTCTACGCCCCGGAGGCGTTCTACGCCATGCCGGGCGTGACGGTCCGTCCGATCGAGCTGCCCGCACTTCTGCGCACCTGGACGGGCGCCTTCCCGGACCTGCGGATCGACCCGCTGGGCGCGGTCCGCACCGGCGGTGGTGCCGCCGTCGAGCTGCGTCTGACCGGCACCCACACCGGCACGCTGCACTCGCCGTACGGCACCGTCGCGCCCACCGGCCGGACGGTGAGCTGGGAGGTGGCCGACGTGGTCCGGGCCCGCAAGGGCCGGATCGTCGCCTGGCGCTCCTACTTCGACTGGAGCCAGCTCCTCGACGCGCTCGGTGTGCAGCTGGAGGGACTTTCCCGGGCGGCGCACCACGACGCGCTCGCACTTCCGGTCTGATCTGTCGCCGACCGGTGGAGTCGGGTCACCCGTCCCGGTGGCTCAGGATGCGGACATCGCCGTGCCGTCCGCGCGTCCCCCACCGCCGCCCGTACGCTCAACATCCATGACCGCCGAGCAGTTGATCTCCTTTGCCCGTGGGGCTCCCTCGCTGGACATCGTCGATGTCGAGGGGCTCAAGGCCGCCGCCGTCCGCGCCTTCGACGCCGACCCTGCGGGGGTCACGGCGTACGGCACCTCCGTCGGCTACCTCCCGCTGCGAAAGTGGATCGCCGAGAAGCACGGGGTGGAAGCCGACCAGGTGCTGGTCACCAACGGGTCGCTCCAGGCCGACGCGTTCCTCTTCGACCACCTGGTCCGCCCCGGCGACGCGGTGGTGGTGGAACGCCCGACGTACGACCGGACGCTGCTCAATCTCCAGCGGATGGGCAGTGAGCTGCACGGCATCTCCGTCCAGCCGGACGGCCTGGACACTGCCGAGCTGCGCAAGCTGCTGGAGTCCGGGGTCCGACCCCGGCTCGCCCACGTGATCCCGAACTACCAGAACCCGGCCGGCATGACGCTGTCGGAGGGGAAGCGTCGGGAGTTGCTCGACCTCGCTGCCGAGTACGAGTTCACGATCTTCGAGGACGACCCGTACGCGGACATCCGCTTCCGTGGTGAGGCGCTGCCGTCGATGCTCTCGTTGGACACCCGCAACGTGGTGGTGCACGCGTCGAGCTTCACCAAGACGGTCTGCCCGGGTGTCCGGGTCGGTTACCTGGTCGGCCCGGCGGACCTGATCGCCGACATCGCCAAGAACGCGACCAGCCTCTACATCTCGCCCGGCATGGTGTCGCAGGCGATCGTGCACCAGTTCTGCGTCTCCGGTGACATCGACCGTTCCATCGAGACGGTCCGGGCGGCGCTGGGCGAGCGGGCCCAGGTGCTCGCCGAGTCGTTGCGCCGGCACCTGCCGCAGGCGCGCTTCGTGGAGCCCGACGGCGGTTACTTCCTCTGGGTGGAGTTCCCGGAGGACGTGCTGGTCGACCGGCTCGCCCCGGCCGCCGCCGAGCGTGGGGTCGCCGTGGTCAAGGGCAGCGACTTCGTGTTGGACGGTGGGCGGCACGCCCTCCGGTTGGCCTTCTCGGCGGTGACCGCCGACCGGATCGACGAGGGTGTCCGTCGTCTCGCGGCGGCCGTCGAGGCGGTCCGCGCCTGAGCCAACTGTCGGGTTCCCGACAGAACGACGATGCCGGCCGTCCCGGGACTCCCGTCCGGGCGGCCGGCGGCCCACAATGCTGCGAGCGTCACCCGTCGGATGTAGCGGAGATCACCGCCCGGCCCGATCTCGGGTGACGTGGCAGCACAACCTCCCGCCCCCACCGGTGCCGGGTGGGCCGTGTCGTCCCCGCACCCCCCCGATGCGGCCCGGCCCACCCGGCACCACCCCAAGGGCTGTTCCACAGGTCTGGCCGCTCGGACTCCGCCTCGGTGCGGCCACCCCTTGCGAAACGGGCCCGGGCGACCGCCGTCACACCTGTCATCGACCGTGGTCGGCGTAGCCTGCAAGCCGCAGCCGAGCGTGGGAGGTGACGCGATGACGGATCGGACAGAGCGGGACCGGACGGCATCGTCCACCCCTGGTCGGGTGTTGCGACCCCGGGCCTGGCCGTCCCCGGTCCGGGCGATGACCCGGATCCTCAACGCGGACGGCTCGCCGCCCGTGCCGACCCCGACCGGCACCGACCGCAGCTCGGTGGTCGACTGCGCGCTGTACGTCGACGGCAGGCGGCAACCCGGCGAGTGGACGTACGCGGACGCCCTGGCGGCGGCCCGCCGCGAGGAGCACGGCTTCGTCTGGCTCGGTCTGCACCAACCGGAGCTGGCCGAGATGACGGCCATCGCGGAGACCTACGGTCTGCACGAGCTTGCCGTCGAGGACGCCGTCAAGGCCGAGCAGCGCCCCAAGCTGGAGCGGTTCGGCGATGTCGTCTTCCTGGTGCTGCGTACCGCGAGGTACTGCGAGCACGCCGAGCTGACCGAGAACTCCGAGGTCGTGGAGACCGGGCAGGTGATGCTCTTCATCGGCCCGAACTTCGTGATCAGCGTCCGGCACGGCGACGCCTGCCGGCTCGCCCCGATCCGGGCCGACCTGGAGACCAAGCAGGAACTGCTGCTCCAGGGCCCGTGGGCGGTGGCGTACGGGGTGACCGACCGGGTGGTCGACCTCTACCTGGAGGTCGCCGACCAGATCGAGGACGACCTGGACGTGCTGGAGGCCGAGGTCTTCGACCGGCACGGCCACGGGCGGATCCAGCGGATCTACCAGATGAAGCGGGAACTGGTGGAGTTCAAGCGGGCGGTGGTGCCGTTGCAGCGGCCGCTGATGACGCTGACCTCCCAGGTCAACCGGGACGTACCCAAGGAGATCCGTCGTTACTTCCGAGACGTGCAGGACCACCTGAGCCGCACCGTGGAGCAGGTGAACTCCTATGACGACCTGCTGAACTCGATCCTCCAGGCGAGGCTCGCCCAGGTCACCGTCGACCAGAACAACGACATGCGCAAGATCGCCGCCTGGGCCGGCATCGCCGCGGTCTGGACCGCCATCGCCGGCATCTACGGGATGAACTTCGACAACATGCCCGAGCTGAAGATGACGTACGGCTATCCGGTGGTGCTCGCCCTCATGCTCGGCGTGTCGTTGGCCCTCTACCGCTGGTTCCGCCGCAACGGCTGGCTCTGACCGAGCGGGGCGGAAGCACCCGACTGCTCGGCCCGACCGGCGCATTGCGCTGTGATCCACTCGGCTTTCGTGAAACCGGGGCATCACGCACACCTGGACGCCCCGGTTTCAAGGAAGCCGAGTCGATCTTGCCCGGAGCCGAGCGCCGAGCGCCGACACGACACAGCGCCAGCGAGCGACAGCGCCGACACGCGACAGCGCCGGCGAGCGGGGAGTGTCCCCGCTGCGCCGGCGCTCGGTGCGGTGTCGCTGGGTCAGCGACGGCCGTTGGTGCGGGCCGTGTCCTTGCCCAGTGCCTTGGTGATGTCGTCGGTCGGCCGGCCGGAGACGTCCGTGGCACCCTCGGCGACCGAGGGGACCTTGTCGGTCGGCCGGACGCCGGTCGGCTTGGCCGTGCCGGTGGTGCTGGCGCTGCTGCCGCCGGCCACCGCCGAGCTGCCGGCACCCGTCATCCCCGCCGCGCCGGTCATGGCTGACCCGCCGGTCATCGCGGGCCCACCGGTCATCGCGGACCCGTCGGTCCCCTTGGTGGCGGCCGGCGTGCGCACCTCGATCGAGTCGACCTCGTCGCGCATCGGCTCGAGGGTGCGGGTCGGGTCGTACTCGGCCCACTCCTGCTGCTCCCGGCGACGGCGCATGGCGACCGCGCCGGCGACGCCAGCGACGACACCCGCTGCCAACAGGCCGGTCATCATCGAGCCGCGACGTCGCGGCTGCTTCTTCTTACCGGTGATCCGCATGGTCTTCGACTTGGCCTTCCTGGTCAGCGGCCCTGCCTGCGCGGCGCCGTCACGGGCCGCCGCGGCCAACGGTGCCAGCGTGGTGAGTGTCGTCCCCCAGCCGGTCGACGCGCTGTCGCGTACCTTCGCCGCAGTCGGCGCCACGTAGCCCCGGGCCACCTGGACCCGCGGACCGACGGTCGCGCCGGCGCCCTTGGCTGCGTGGTTCGCTGCCTGCATCAGGTGGCTGATGCTCTGGTTCAGCTCGGCCTTGGCCAGCTGCCCCTGGGACTTACGCCGCCCGAATCCAAACACGGTCCTACCTCCTGGGAGTTGTTCCTTCGTCATCCTCCACCTTCGGATGCCTCCGCGATGCCAGATCGGGCACATGGGAGGATCCGCATGGAACTGACCAACGAGTGAGGAGTACCCGTGGCCGAGGCTGTCTACGCCACCCTGCACACCAACGCTGGCCCGATCCGGCTGGAGCTCTTCCCGAACCACGCTCCGAAGACGGTCCGCAACTTCGTCGATCTGGCCGAGGGCAACCGGGAGTACACCGACCCGCGCACCGGTCAGCCGGGCAACGGGCCGTACTACGACGGCACCATCTCGCACCGGGTGATCAGCGGATTCATGGTCCAGATGGGCGACCCGACCGGCACCGGTCGGGGTGGCCCGGGCTACAAGTTCGCGGACGAGTTCCACCCGGAGCTGCGCTTCGACCGGCCGTACCTGCTGGCGATGGCGAACGCCGGACCGGGCACCAACGGTTCGCAGTTCTTCATCACCGTGTCGCCGACGCCGCACCTCAACAACCGGCACACCATCTTCGGGCAGGTCGCCGACGAGCAGTCGGTGAAGGTCGTCGATTCGATCGCCAGCACCCCGACCGGCCCGAGCGACCGTCCGCTCCAGGACGTCGTCATCGAGCGGGTCGAGATCGAGCGGTCTGCTTCCTGACCGACCGGCGAGGTACCTTTGCTCGCATGATTGAGCGCTCCGGAGCACCGCACCGGCCGGCGCCGGTGGTCAGCGCGGTGGTGGACGGATGGTCGGCCCGGTGAGCGAGTCTCCGCCGACCACCCCGGTCTGCTACCGGCACCCCGGCCGGGAGACCTATGTCCGGTGCACCCGCTGCGACCGGCCGATCTGTCCGGACTGTATGCGGGATGCGTCGGTCGGGCACCAGTGCCCGGAGTGCGTCAACGAGGGACGTCGGAGTGTCCGGCCGGTGCGTACCGCCTTCGGTGGCGGTACCGCCGGCCGGCACGGCTACGTCACCAAGACCCTGATCGCGGTGAACGCGCTGCTCCTGCTGCTCTCCATCGCCTCGGCGCGGGGTGGGGACGCGGCGATGGGGGGCTCCGGCTTCGGTGGCCTCATGGGTGGCGGCACGCCGCTGACCGAGTGGGGTGCGGTGCTCGGCCGGGCGTACCTCTCCGACTACACGCTCGGTGGGATCGCCGAGGGCCAGTGGTACCGGCTGGTCACCGCGATGTTCCTGCACTACGGCGTGCTGCACCTGCTGCTCAACATGTGGGCGTTGTGGGTGCTCGGTCGGTCGCTGGAGGCCAACCTCGGGCGGGTGCGGTTCGCCGCGCTCTACCTGATCGCCGGCCTGGGCGGCAACGTGGCCGCCTATCTGTTCAGCAGCCCGAGGGCCGCCACCGTCGGTGCGTCGACCGCCGTGTTCGGGCTCTTCGCCGCGCTGATCATCATCGAGCGCAAACTGGGTCGGGACATCTCCCGCATCATCCCGATCCTGGTGATCAACCTGGTGTTCACGCTGGCGGTGCCGGGCATCTCGATCCCCGGGCACCTGGGCGGGCTGGTCGTCGGCGCGCTGATGGCGTTGGTGCTCGCGTACGCGCCGCGGGGTCGGCGCACGTTGGTGCAGGTCGCCGGCGGCGCCATCATCCTGGTGGTTCTGCTCGCGCTCGTGCTCTTCCGGACCGCCCAACTGCTCGGCTGACAGATCACGGGGTCGGGCGGGCGGCGCGCAGTGCGGCGGCCACCTCTTCCGGGGTGGCCCCGAGGTCGTACCGGCCGAACAGGTGCAGCGAGTTGCCCGCGTCGATCTCCAGGGTCTCGCTGGTCAGCCCCAAACGTGGCCGACGGTCGACGGTGATCGCCTCGACCGCCGACCAGGGCAGCAGTCGTCGGCCCGCGAACCCGTGGATGACGGTGAGCCCCGCGGGGTCCACGGCCAACCGGACCGGCACGACCAGGTCGCGTACCGCCCAGCCGGCCACCGTGACGGCGGCCAGGACGGCCACCACCAGGCGGACCGGGTCGCCGTCGGCGAAGAGCAGCCCGAGCGCGACGAGCAGGACGGCGCCGGCCAGTTTCGCCGCTGGCAGACTCGACGGCACTCGCCACTGTCGGGCCGCGGTGATCTCATCCACCCGCCCAGCATGCCAGCGGTCGTCGGATTCCGGCATCTCGTAAGAGTGGGGCCGGACGGTCGGTCGCGGGACGACGTAGGATCGGGGCAGCCCAAGTTACCGGGGAGTAAACATGAGTGACGCGGTCATCGTCGGCGCGGTACGTACCCCCGTCGGGCGGCGCAAGGGCAGCCTCGCCGGCGTCCACCCGGTCGATCTCTCGGCGCACGTGCTGCGCGCCCTCGCCGAGCGCACCGGGCTCGACCCGGCGCAGGTCGACGACGTCTTCTGGGGTTGCGTCTCCCAGGTCGGCGAGCAGTCGTGGAACATCGCCCGCAACGGCGTGCTCGCCGCCGGCTGGCCCGAGACGGTGCCCGGCACGACGCTGGACCGGCAGTGCGGCTCCAGCCAGCAGGCACTGCACTTCGCCGCCGCGACGGTGCTCTCCGGCCAGGCAGACCTGGTGGTGGCCGGTGGGGTGGAGTCGATGACCCGGGTGCCGATGGGCTCCAGTGTGGCCGGCGGCATGCCGTTCAGCGACCAACTCCGGGACCGTTACCGGGGCGTCGAGGGCTTCGCCGACGACGCGCCCCTGCCGTTCAACCAGGGCGTCGGTGCCGAGCTGATCGCCCAGCGGTGGCGCCTCTCGCGTACCCAGCTCGACGAGTTCGCGCTGGCCAGCCACGAGAAGGCAGCCGCCGCACAGGACGCTGGCGCGTTCGACCCGGAGCTGGCGCCGGTGCCGCTCGCCGATGGTGGGAAGTTCGCCGCCGACGAGGGCATCCGCCGGGACACGACGTTGGCCAAGCTCGGTGAGCTGGCCACGCCGTTCCGTGCCGACGGCGTGGTGACCGCCGGGTCCGCGTCCCAGATCTCCGACGGCGCCGGGGCCCTCGCGGTGACGACCTCCGAGTGGGCCAGCCGGCACGGCCTTCGGCCGCTCGCCCGGATCCACACCGCCGTGGTCGCCGCCGACGACCCGGTCACCATGCTCACCGCCCCCATCCCGGCCACCGCGAAGGCGCTGCGCCGCGCGGGGCTGGGCATCGAGGAGATCGGGGTGTACGAGGTGAACGAGGCGTTCGCCCCGGTGCCGCTAGCCTGGCTGGCCGAGACCGAGGCGGACCCGGAGCGGCTCAACCCGCGCGGTGGGGCGATCGCCCTCGGTCACCCGCTCGGCGGCTCCGGTGCCCGGATCATGACGACCATGCTCCAGCACATGCGGGACAACGGGATCCGCTACGGCCTGCAGACCATGTGCGAGGGCGGCGGCATGGCCAACGCCACCATCGTCGAGCTGGTCTGACACCGGAAAACGTCTCGCCTCAGCCGGAAGGGCCGCCTAAGGTGCCCAGCGTGACGACGATCGCCGGTGAGCGTGCCCCCGACTGGTCCAGCGAGCAGTGGCAGGTGCGGGCCCGGTCCTGGGTGGACGCGCGCCTGAGCCGGACCGGCCGTCGGGTGACCGGGCTGGTGGAGCCTCGGGTGCGCCCGTGGTCGCTGGTCTGGCGGGTGCCCACCGACGACGGCCCGGTCTGGTTCAAGGCCAACAATCCCGGCACGGTGCACGAGGCCACCCTGATCGCGACGCTCGCCGAGCTGACACCGCATCGGGTGCTGACACCGATCGCGGTGGACGCGGAGCAGGGCTGGTCGCTGCTGCCCGACGGCGGTGAGTCGTTGCGCGACGTGCTGGCGCGCGACCCCGATCTGACGCACTGGGAGCGGGCGCTGCCCGGGTACGCGGCGCTCCAACTGGCCACCGCGCCGTGCGCCGACGAGCTGGTCGCCCGGGGCGTGCCGGACCACCGCCCCGAGGCATTGGCCGAGCTTCTCGCCGAGCTTCTCGCCGATCACGAGTCGCTGCTGATCGGTGTCGAGGGCGGGCTCAGCCCCGACCTGCACGAGCGGCTGCGGGCGGAGCTGCCGTCGTACGCCGAGCGGTGCCGTCGGCTCGCGGACATCGGCATCCCGGCCACGGTGCAGCACGACGACCTGCACGACGGCAACGTCTTCGCGGGCACGGACGGCTACCGCTACTTCGACTGGGGCGATGCCTCGGTGGCGCACCCGTTCGGCACGCTGCTGGTGACCCTGCGCTCGATCCGGCACGCGAAGAAGCTGGCGGCCGACGACACCGGGCTGGCGCGGCTGCGCGACGCCTACCTGGAGGCGTGGACCGACCGGTACGACCGCCGAACCCTTGTCGAGGCCGCCGACCTCGCGATCGGCCTGGGGCCGGTGAGCCGGTCGCTGTCCTGGCGGCGAGCCCTGGACACCGCCGACGAGTCCCGCGCCGAGTACGCCGACGCGGTCCCCGGTTGGCTGGAGGAGCTTTTCGCCGCCAATCCCCTCCAACCGGACTCCTGACCACGATCCGTCCAAGTCGGAAGTCGGACAGGCAGTGCGACCGGCGCCGTGGAACTTCCAAAAAACCCGCGTGACCCACGTCACCCCGTCGAAGACGTCGTTGGGCAGGTCATGGACGTCTTCTCCCGAACGTTCCTTCCGGCCGCCGCTGAGGCTGGCCTGGCCGTGCAGACCGTGAGCCGGCACATGCCGGTCTTCCGGCGCTGTGTCGGCTCCGGTGACGCCACCATCCTGGTCACCCGTTGCAGCCGCCCCGACCGCCCGGTCACCGGCGACTACCTGCTGCTGCTCACCCACCGTCGACTGGTGGTGACCCAGCAGACCCGACTACTGCACCGTCTGCGCCTGCATCTCAACACCGAGTTGCGCGAGCTGAGCAACGTCACCTGGAGCCCGGACCCGCGACTCCAGTCGGTGGAGATGGCGGCCACCGCGATCGACGGGATCCGCGAGCGGTTCCTGATCCGTACCAGTCACCCGAAGCAGGTCTGGCAGCTCGACGCGCTGCTCAACCACGCGTTCCGGACCCGCCTGCGGGTGCCCCGTGAGCGCATCCTCGCCACCATCGGTGACGCGCCGGCCGCCACGCGGCCCAGCACGTTCCGCCCTGCCGTGGTGAGCTGACGCCCCACCGGGCCGTGCGTCGCCTTTACCGAACTCGAACACGCACCGATCGCGCCCGGCCCACCGGTCGGCAATCATGGGCCGGTGACCGTCGAACCGCCGCACCGCGGGCTCGTCCTCGTGGTCGAGGACGAGCCGGCCATCGCCGACCTGGTCCGGCTCTACCTCACCCGGGACGGCTTCGGCGTCCACCTGGAACGGGACGGCGCGGCTGGCCTGAGCGCCGCGCGTCGGATCCGCCCGGTGGCCTGCGTCCTGGACATCGCGCTGCCGGGCCTGCCCGGCACCGAGATCTGCCGCCGGCTGCGCGAGGCCGGTGACTGGACCCCGGTCATCTTCCTCACCGCCCGCGACGACGAGGTCGACCGGATCGTCGGCCTGGAGTTGGGCGCCGACGACTACGTGACCAAGCCGTTCAGCCCCCGGGAGCTGGTCGCCCGGGTGCGCGCGGTGCTGCGCCGCTCCGCCGGTGGCCCGGAGGGCGCGGACCGGCAGCGCGTCGTCGGCCCGGTGACGCTCGACCCGGCCCGCCGAACGGTCACCGCCGCGGGCGCGCCGGTGCAGCTCACCTCCACCGAGTTCGACCTGCTGGCCCATCTGATGGCTCGGCCCGGCCGGGTCTTCACCCGGGAGGAGCTGCTGGCCGGGGTCTGGGGGTACGCGGCACACGCCGGCACCCGCACCGTCGACGTGCACGTCGCGCAGGTACGGGCGAAGCTCGGCCCGGCCAGCGTGATCCGGACCCACCGTGGCGTCGGGTACGCGGTCGATGCCTGACCACTCCGGGCGCGCCGGGTCACCGACCATGGCCCTGCCGGTGGTCGGCACCTCCCCACCCGCCGCACCTCGACGTGGCCGCCTCGGCCGTACGCTCACCGCCCGCGCGGTCCTCGTCACCTGCGCGGTGGCACTGGTGTCGGTGCTGGTCACCGCGATCGTGGCGGTGCCGTTGGCGATCCGCGGCGCGGAGCGGCGCGACCAGGAGGCGCTCGCCGCACAGGCCCGGCTCGCCGCCGAGGTGCTGCGCACCCGCCTGGACCGGGGGCGCACCGCCGACGAGGAGCGGCTCATCCAGCAACTGCGCAACCAGGACATCGACGCGTACCTGATCCGGCGCGGAGCGGTCGACCGGCCGGGCCTGCCACCTCGGGTGGTGCAGCGGATCGGGCAGGGGCGCAACGTGTCGGTCCGGCGCGTCGTCAACGGCGAACGTGCCCTGGTCGAGGGCCGGGCGCTACCCAACGGCAACGGGGTGGTGCTCTCCCGCCCCTCGGCGAACGGGCTGTGGGCCCAGGTGCTGCTGAGCCTCTGGCTGCCACTGCTGGCCGGGTTGGCCGCCGGTGTGGTGGCCGGGTTGCTGCTGGCCCGCCGGCTGGCCCGGCCGATTCGCGTCGCGGCCACCGCCGCCGCCCGGCTACGCGCCGGCGACCGCGCCGTCCGGGTGCCGGTCGAGTCACCGGACGAGGTCGCCGACCTGGCCGAGGCGTTGAACGGGCTGGCCGGCGCGCTGGCCACCAGTGAGGGGCGGCAGCGGGAGTTCCTGCTGTCCGTCTCGCACGAGCTGCGCACCCCGCTGACCGCGATCCGGGGGTACGCCGAGGCGCTCGCCGACGGGGTGCTCGGCGCGGACGACACCGTCGACACCGGTCGGACCATGCTGGCCGAGGCCCAGCACCTGGACCGGCTGATCGGGGATCTGCTGGCGCTGGCCCGCCTGGAGGCCGCCGACTTCCCGCTCGAACCGGTGCCGGTGGACCTGACCCAGCTGGCCGTGGACGCGGAGCCGACCTGGTCCGGCCGGTGCGCGGCGGTGGGCGTGCCGTTCCGGTTGGAGACGCCAGGTCAGCCGGTGCCCGCGTACACCGATCCGGGGAGGATCCGGCAGGTGCTGGACGGGTTGCTGGAGAACGCGCTACGGGTCGTACCCCCGGGGTCGCCGGTGGTGCTCGCGGTCCGGCCCTCGGGCGCGGGCCCGGCCTCCGGCGGTGAGCTGGAGGTCCGCGACGGCGGGCCCGGCTTCACCGACGACGACCTGGCGGTGGCGTTCGAACGCGGTGCCCTGCACCAGCGTTACCGGGGCGTGCGCAAGGTGGGCAGTGGGCTGGGGTTGGCGCTGGCCGCCGGCCTGGTCCGCCGGCTGGGCGGGGAGATCGCCGCCGGGCACGCGCCGGAGGGCGGTGCCGCCTTCACGGTCCGGCTGCCCGGCGATCCTTACCTGGCTCGAACATCGGCCTGACGCTCCGCTCGTCGTCGGCGGAGATGCTGAGGGCTCCACGGACGAGAGGGAACGTCATGCCACGTTGGGGATTCGCCACCGGCACCACGGCACTGCTCGCGGCGGTCACGCTGGGCGTCAGCGGCTGCGGCGCGGCCGAGGTGGCCGGTCAACCCGCCCGGGAGGCCGCCGTCGAGGTCGCGGCCGCGATGGGCGTGGAGGGTCAGGCGCTGACCGCGATGGGCTTCGACGCCGACGACCTGGACGTGCAGACCGTCGCCGCGCCGGCCACCCCGACGCCGGGTGCCTCCCCCACCGCCAAGGAGAAGGCCCGGGAGAAGCGCGGCGAGGAGTGGCGCAAGCGCCGCCAGGCCCGGGTGCTGTTGCGCAAGAACACCCTGCACGGTGAGGCGGTGGTGAAGACGAAGGACGGCGGTACGCAGACCGTCGCCGTGCAACGCGGCGAGGTGACCGCGATCGACGGCGACTCGATGACCGTCAAGTCCACCGACGGCTTCACCATGACCTGGACCTTCGGTGACGACCTGCGGGTCGTCGAGCGGCGCGCCACCGTGCAGCCGAGCGAGGTCAAGGTCGGCGCGACGCTCGGCGTCGCCGGCGCGAAGGACGGCGACAAGGGCGTGGCGCGACTCGTCCTCATCCCCCGCACGAAGTGAGCGAAGGGGCCCCTGATCGACTCAGGGGCCCCTCCTCCCGTCAGTAGACGCGGGAGCCGATGAAGTCGTCGTGACCGTAGCCGACCGGGTTGGCGGCGGTACGGGCCTCGAACGACCACTGCTGCCGGGTGTTGCTGGAGCAGCCGGTCAACCGCAACCGGGGTGTGCCCAGCCACGGGCTGTCGAACGCCACGCAGAGGTTGCTCGCCGCCGCCGGCTTGATCTGGTTGCCGACGAAGACGAACTGCTGGGCGGCGCTGCCGTTGCAGTCGTAGATGTTGACCGCCGTGCCGGAGGTCATCGAGCTGTTGGCGACGTCGAGGCAACGGTCGTGGGACAGCTCCGAGTGCAGCGACCGCCGGTTCTGGTCGTACCAGAAGCCCTGGTTACGCCCACCGTGACAGGAGTGCGGCTGCTGCACGGTGCCGTTGCGGGAGTCGTACCCCTTGCCGTCGACGCAGGTGCCGGTGGCCAGGTTGCGCAGTTGCTTGAACTCCAGCAGGCCCGGGTAGAGCACGCCGCCGCCGGTGCTGGCCGGGTCGACGCAACTGGCCCGCTGCTGACCGGAGTTCCAGAACTGGGTGATGCACTGGGCGAACATGCCGTGCCCACGGGCATTGGGGTGGAACGACTGACGGGCGGCGTTCTCGTTCCAGATGCCGACCTCGATGAAGAGGCCACGGACCGAGGTGTTGTCGGTGCACACCTCGTGCCCGTGGAAGAGCCGGCTGGCGTCCAGGTAGCGGGTGCCGGTGTTCGCGGCGGCCGAGCGCAGCGCCGACTCGAACAGCGGCACCGCCTTGTTCCGGGCGAACGCGGCGTCGGCCAGGTAGAGCAGACAGCCGCCGGAGTACCAGCCCGGGAAGTTCGGGTTGTCCTCCACGTCCGGGCTGCCGGGGCTCGGGTACGACATCAGCACCAGTTCGTAGTCCGACCCGAGGTAGCCGGCGTTGGTCATGGTCTGCCGGATGTCGGTGAGCGCCGACTCGACCGCCTGCCGGCTGCCGTCCGTGCGGATCGTCCACTGGTCGGTGTAGGTGGGGTAGCAGGGCCCCTGGAAGAGGACCCGCCGGATGGCGCAGTCGGTGGCGACCGGGCCGAACTGGATGGTCCCGTCACCGTTGGCGCCGACCACCACCCAGATCAGCTTCACGTGTGTGTTGCGTGCCTTGATGCCCAGGTAGTCACCCTGGTTGAGTTCGTTGTGCTGGGTCGGGCCGCCGGCGATGAGGTTCCACGGGGTGGCACCTGAGCAGGCGATGTTGTACTGCGCGTCCGACGTGATGCCGGTGCGGAACACCGCCTGGTCGTACGAGCGGTCGCACCAGTTGCCGTCCTGGTGGGTGCCGGGGACGTAGTTGCCGACCCCCTCGCCGGAGATCTCGCTGTCGCCCATGGTGACCAGCGCGGTGCGGCGTTGGTCGATCGGGCGGATCTGCGGGCTGCCGTAGAGGGCGGTGGCCTCGGCGGCCCGGATGGCCTCGAGGTTGGCGGGGAGTGGTTGGACGGTCGGACGGTCGGCGGCGGTGGCGGGGGTGGCCGGTCCGGCGAGCATCGGTAGGACGAGAGCGGCGACGGCTACGGCGACGGTGATGGCTCGTCGTCGGGTCGCGCGTTCGGGCCTGGCGGGGATTGCAGGCATCGACGCACTCCTTTCGGCTCAGTCGCGGGACGTCGACTGAGTTACCAGACGGTAACGTGCGGATCAATAGATGTGAATGCGCTTCGGATCCTTGCGCGCCGGCTGCCGAACCGCTCGGATCGGACTATCCGGGCGCCCTGGACGCGCCGAAGCTGACCCGCGGGGTCGGCGGCGTGGTGGCCGGACGCGCCGAAGCGGACCCGCGGGTCAGCGAGCCGGCGGCAGGGCGTAGCCGACGTAGCCCTGGAACTCCAGCCGCCAGCCGGCCGGGACCAGCTTCGTGCAGGCCGGCCGACTGCCGGTGCAGACGATCGCGTCGACCGAGGCGGGGTCGGCCGGCGGTCGCTCCGGCAGCACCGACTGCAACGCCACCAGGTCCGGTGAACCCCCGTCCGGCTGCCGCAACAGCAGCCACCACGGGTACTCCCAGTTGTCGTTCTGCTGCACCAGCCCGATCCGTCGGGCACCGCTGTCGCGGACCGCCGTGGCGGCCCAGCGGAACTCGTCGGCCCACTGCGGACGTCGCAGGAACCGGGTGTCCCAGTCCGAGGTCGTGAAGACCGAGCCGGCGCCGACCAGCCGTCGCGGAAAGCCGTACGACAGCGCGAGCACCCCGGCCAGCGCCGACGTGGCCAGCACGGTGACCGCCGCCAGCGTGGCCACCGACCGCCGGGCACCCGAGCGGGCCGGGTTGACGCGTCGACGGCGGAAGAGCGAGTCGAGCCAGAGCCCGGCCAGCGGCACCGCCAGCACCACGGCGTAGAGGATCAACCGGTTGCCCCACGGCTGCCACTTGATCATCGAGGTGTGCAACAGGACGGCCGCCAACACCACCACCGCGTACGCCCGCAGCGGCCCGGTCTGTTCGGGGTCGATCCGCCGCGGACGGGCGAGCGCGACGACCGCACCGATCAGCACCAGCGCACCGGTGAGGGGGAACGCCACCCGGTCCTCGTCCGGATACCAGGCCGGCTCGGGAAAGATCTCCCGACCGAAGGTGATCGCGCGGTCCTGCGGGTCGACCCCGATGGCGCCCGCGCCGTCGATGATCGCCTCGGCTCCGGCGCGGCGCAGGGGTGCCAGCGGTGTGTCGAACGCGGTGTGCCCGATCCGCAGAGCGTTGACCAGGACCGACGGCGGGTCGTGCCGTTCCATCGGGATCGACTCGCGCAGTCGGGGTGGCCCCAGCGGGTGCCCGAACTCGGCGGTCACCCGGGCCAGGAACGGGCCGACGACCACTGCCGCGACCAGCAGGATCAACACCGAGGCGCCGACCGTGCGGGCCAGACCGCCAGCCGGCCGAGGTCGCCGAACCCCGCCGGCCGCCGTCGGGCCGGGTGATGCCGCGCCGGCCGCCGTCGGATGGTCTGTCGCCGCGTTCGCGGCCGGGGTCTGCCGCGCCGCGTTCGCGGCCAGGGTCAGCCGGAGTTGGGCCAGCCCCCAGAGCAGCAGCAGCGGACCGACCGCGATCAGACCGCTGGTCTTGGTCACCGCGGTCAGACCGGTGGCCGCCCCCAACCCGAGCACCGTTCCCCAGCCGGTCCGCCGACGCAGCCCGTCGAGCACCAGGGTCGCCGCGCAGGTCACCCACGCCGCACAGACCAGGTCGGTCTGCGTGCTGGTCGCCTGGAGCACCACCATCGGCGTGGTCGCCAACACGAACGCGGTCAGCAACTGCGCCCGCCGGCTGCCGCCGAGCTGCGCGGTGATCCGTGCGGCCACCAGGAGGCAGACCACCCCGGCCGCCCACTGGACCAGGTTGTGCAGGTGGTCCCCGCCGGTGAGGAGGCGCAGGTGCAGCAACAGGTACTCGGCTCCGGGCGGGATCGTCACCTGCCGGTGGATGGCGGTGGGCCAGAAGTCCAGGTCACCCTGGGCCACCCAGTGCTCGACCTTCGGCAGGTGATAGGTCTGTGAGTCGAAGTTGTTGGGCTCGGCCAGCAGCGCGACCAGTAACTCCAGCAGCACCAGCCCGCCGATCGCGCCGACGAGCAGCCGCTCGCCGCGTCCCGCCGTACGCCAGGCGTCGACCGCCACGGCCAGCAGGCCCGACGGTGCCCGGAGTGCGCGGGTCGGCGCGAGGTCGGGTCCGGTCACGTCGTGCTCGGCGGCGGCGGGCGGGTCGGCGCTGCCGCCGGACACCACGGCACCGACCGGCACCGGTCGCGGTGCGGCGGTGAGCGTCGGCGCGGAACGCGTCGCCCGTCGCTGCCGCAGACCGGCTGCTGTCGCGGCTGCGGCCAGGAAGACCAGCCACGCGGCGGCGAAGGCCGGCCGGGTCAGCGCGTGTAAGGCACCGAGGACCTCGACGACGAGCACCGCATACACGCCGGTGAGTAGAACGGCGCGCACCACGGCGAGCCGTAGCGGCGCGACCGCTCCGACCTCGCGCGGCCTCATCGCGACGGTGAGCAGGAGCGCCCCCGCGGCGGGAACCGCCACGAGCAGAGAGCCGGCAGCCGACATGGCCGGTAGTAAACACCATCCGTCTGGGCCCGCCACGCCGACGGCCTGATGGTGGCGGCACGTCGAAGGTCAACCAGCCAAGCTAGGCTGTGCCCGACGTGTTGTCGCCACCGTGGAGATTCCCGTGAAGCTCTCGATCCTCATGCCGGTCTACAACGAGGAAGAACGCATCGCGGATGCCCTCAAGCAGGCGTTGGCGGTTGACTATCCCTGCGAGATCGAGTTGGTCGTCGTCGACGACGGCAGCCGGGACGGCACCGGCGAGGTCCTCGGTCGCGCCGACGACGCCCGCCTGCGCGTCATCACCCACCAGCGCAACGCCGGTAAGGGTGCCGCCATCAAGACGGCGGTCGACAGCGCGGAGGGTGACTACATGGTCATCCTCGACGCCGACCTGGAGTACGACCCGCAGGACATCCCCAAGCTGCTCGACCCGGTGCTCGACGGGCGGGCCGAGGTGGTCTACGGCAATCGCACCTTCGGCAGCCACAGCGCCTACAGCTTCTGGTACGTGATGGGCAACAAGGGCGTCACGATGGCGGCGAACGTGCTGTTCAACTCGTACATCGGCGACCTGGAGACCTGCTTCAAGCTGATGCCGGTGGCGCTCTACCGGTCACTCGACGTGCGCTCGCGCGGCTTCGGCATGGAGGCCGAGGTGACCGGCAAGCTGCTGCGTCGCCGGATCCGCCCGTACGAGGTGCCGATCAGCTACCGGGCTCGTGGCCGGGAAGAGGGCAAGAAGATCACCTGGAAGGACGGCGTCGAGGCGATCTGGATCCTCGGCCGCGAACGCGCCCGCCGCCGTTCCACCGCGTCACCCGCGCGCTGACCCCAGAAACGCGCTGATCGACCGTCGCAGGCCGTCGGCGTCCAGGCCGTGCCACCGGGCGTGGTCGGCTGGATCCCCGTATCGGCGCAGGTCGGTCTGATCCACCCCGAGGGCGAGCAGCCGATGCGGCACCTCCGCCATGGCCCGGCTGACGACCGCGCTCGACGTTCCCGACAGGTACGGCTCGACCAGCACCACCTCGGTCGCGGCGAGTGCCCGCAGACCGGACGTGTCGAACGGCCGGGGAGTGTGGGTGTACGCGACCGTCACGTCCATCCCCTCGGTCGCCGCCAGGGTGGGATCGAGCATCGGCCCGACAGTCAGCACGAGCGGCGCGTTCGTCCCGCCCTGCCGGATCACCCGCAACCGGTCGGCGTCCGGGTACGCCCGGGCGTTGCGTTGCTCGCTCAGCCGCAGGTAGACCGGATCGTCGGTGGTCGCCGCCCCACGCAGCAGCGGCGCGACCTCGTCGGGGTGGCCGGGCACCCGCACCGTCCAGCCGTGGCCCAACGAGTCGAAGAGCGCCACGTCGCCGGGCGACTGGTGGGTCCGGCCCTCAGCCGAGCCGTCGTACGACGCCCCGATGCTGACCAGGACAGCGCCCACGCCCTGGTGGTCCAGGTCCAGCTTGATCTGCTCGTACGTCCGGTCCACCAGGAACGTCGCGTAGGAGTGCACGATCGGGCGTAGCCCGGTCAGGGCGAGCCCTCCGGCCACCCCGATCATCAGTTGCTCCCGGATGCCGACATTGAACACCCGGTCCGGGTGCCGGGTGCCGGCCGGCGCGAACTGGGCGGCCGAGATGTCGGCCAGTACGAGTGCGGTGCGCGGGTCGTCGTCGAGCAGCGCGGTGGTGGTGTCGATGAAGGCGTCACGCATGGCGGTCATCCCTTGTTCTCGACGTGAGCGACGACGAGGTGCGGCCGTCCCGGCCGGTGCCCGGTCAGCGCCACGTACAGGTCGGTGTGGTCGCGGCCGTCGACGGTGTCGGCGGTCCAGCCGTTGACGGTGAATCGCCTGGCGATGCCGCCCGCCCAGCCGTGGGTGGCCGACGAGTTGTCGACCACGATCGCGGTGAGGTTCGCCAGGGCGGTGGCACCGGCGTACGCGATCGCCTCGTGGTTGGATCCCTCGTCCAGTTCGGCGTCGCCGAGTAACACGTACACCCGGGGTTTGAGCAGCCCCTGGGCCCGTAGCCCGAGGGCGGTGCCGACGGCCAGCCCGAGCCCGTGCCCGAGCGAGCCGGAGCCGATCTCGACTCCGGGGACCAGCACCCGGTCCGGATGATGGCCGAGCCGGCTCGCCGGCCCGGCCAGGTCGTCGAGCCAGGCTTCCGGGATGAAGCCGTGCGCGGCGAGCACCGCGTAGTAGGCGGCCGGTCCGTGGCCCTTGGAGAGCAGGAACCGGTCGCGTTCCGGGTCGTCGGCGGCGTCGGGGGTGACCCGCAGCACCCGGTCGTAGAGCACCTGGATCACGTCGATGGTCGAGTGCGCGCTCGGCGCGTGCTTCTCGTCGCCGGTCAGTCGTCGGATCAGCCCGGGAAGCCGGGGGCCGCTGTCGGTGGTCACTGTGGTTGTCATGCCACTACTGTGTAAGTTGAAGTGGACTTCAACTCAAGGACCTGGTGATGCAGGATCTATTGACGATCGGCGAGCTGTCGGTCCGCTCGGGCGTGGCGCCGTCGGCGCTGCGCTACTACGAGCGACTCGGGCTGATCCGCGCCGATCGGACCGGCGGCAACCAGCGCCGGTACGCCCGCGCCGAGTTGCGGCGGGTGGCCTTCATCCGGATCTCCCAGCAGGTCGGCGTCTCCCTCGACGAGATCCGTGCGGCACTCGACTCGCTCCCCGAAGCCCGTACGCCCAGCCCACAGGACTGGGCGCGGCTCTCCGCGAGCTGGCGCAGCCGGCTGGACGAGCGGATCCGGCTGCTCACCAGGCTCCGCGACGACCTGGACGGCTGCATCGGCTGCGGCTGCCTGTCGTTGCAGCGCTGCACGCTCAACAACCCGGGGGACACGCTGGCCGGCGAGGGCCCGGGCGCCAGGCTGGTGCTGCCCCGGCCGGTGGACGACCCGACACCGGCGGGCTCGCCCGCCTGACGGCCGGCGCTCACCCGACAGGCCTGCTCAGCTGATGGCGGACCCGCCCCCCGGCGGGCGGGTGAGCAGCACCTTGCCGAAGTGGTCGTTCGACTCGACCAGCCGGTGCGCCTGCGCCGCCTCGGTCATCGGCAGCCGCCGGTCCACGACCGGTCGGATCCGGCCCGCCTCAACCAGAGGCCACACCTCGTCCCGTACGCCCTGGACGATCTCCGCCTTCTCCGCGAGCGGTCGGGACCGTAGCGACGTCGCGGCGATGCTCGCCCGCTTGGTCACCAGCGCGCCGAGATCCAGCTCGGCCTTGCGCCCACCCTGCATCCCGATCACCACGAGCCGACCGCCGGTGGCCAGCGCGGAGACGTTCCGCCCCAAGTAGGACGCCCCCATGATGTCCAGGATCACGTCCACGCCACGCCCGTCGGTGACCCTCCGGACCTCCTCGACGAAGTCCTGCTCCCGGTAGTCGATGATGTGTGCCGCGCCCAGCTCGCGCAGCCGGTCGTGCTTGGCCTCCCGCGCGGTGGTCAGCACGGTCACGCCGAGGGCCGCCCCGAGCTGGATGGCGAAGGTGCCGATCCCGCTGCCCCCGCCGTGCACCAGCAGCGTGTCGCCCGCGCCGAGCCGCGCCACCTGAACCAGGTTCGACCAGACCGTGCAGGCCACCTCGGGCAGTGCCGCCGCGTCGACCGGGTCGCAGGCCGGCACCGGCAGCAACTGGCCGGCGGGGACCGCGACCCGCTCGGCGTACCCGCCGCCGGCCAGCAGCGCACAGACCTGCTGCCCGACCGCCCACCCGGCGACGTCCGCGCCAACCTCCGTGATCACCCCGGAGCATTCCAACCCGGGGTACGCGGGCGCGCCCGGCGGCGGCGGATAGTGCCCCTGCCGTTGCAGCAGGTCAGCGCGGTTGACCCCGCTGGCCCGCACATCCACGATCACCTCGTCCGGGCCCGGCTCCGGGTCGGGCACCTCGGCCCAGACCAGCGCGTCGGGTCCACCGGGCTGCGGGATGGTGATCGCCTTCATGGAGTCAGTCTTACCCGATCTCGCCGGGCACCGCAGCCGCACCCTCCAGCCCACTGTGGACCCACCAGACCGCCTGGCCGGCGTATTCGGGGAGGGACGCCGGGCCGCCCGACGGGAGCCGTGGCAGACTGTGCGTGGCCGTACGCCTGCGGGTGGCGGCCCAGGAGGGTTCGCCTAGTGGCCGATGGCGCTGGTCTTGAAAACCGGTAAGGCAGCGATGTCTTCGTGGGTTCGAATCCCACACCCTCCGCCAGCGCGCTCCCGGGAGAGCGCGAACGTTGATCGACTCGGTTTTCAGGAAATCGGCGTATTGGCACGCCCGGGACACCGCGACTTGCACGAAGGCGAGTGGATCACGGGCCGGTCGGGACACCGGCACCGCGCCGGGTCCACGCCTCGTAGCTGAGAAGCGCGACGAGGAACACGGTGATCAGGCCGAGAGCGGCCAGGCCGGGCAGATAGCGGCCGACGGGAATCAACAGCAGCGCCGCGACGGGAGCGACGAACTGCCCCGGTCGTACGCAGCGGACGCTGAGGCTCAGGAACGTCGCCCGGCCCGCGAGGAACAGGGCGGTCCCGCCGAACAGCGCGACAGCCGGCATCCAGTCCGAGATGCCGTGGGACTCCTCGTGCGCCAGACCGGCGAGGACCTGCTCGACGCCCAGCGCCACGTAGATGGTCCCGGCGAGCAGCGGGAAGTGGGCGAGGGTGTAGGCGTTGGCGCCAACGTGGGCCCGTCGTAACCCGGACTCCATCGTCAAGGCTTGGCCAGCGGCCATCGCGGTGGAGGAGTACAGCCAGTACAGGCACACCGTGACGGCCAGCGTGAGGATCGCGGCCAACAGGATCGGTCCGCGGATCCGCTGGACCCCGACGCCGGCGGCGACCGAGATCAGGGACTCACCGAGCGCAATGATCACCACGAGGCTGTGCCGCTCCGCGAAGTGACCGGGACTGCGCACCGGCCACCCGCTCAGCACCGAGGACACCAGCCCGCCGCCCATGTCGATCGTGAGGGCCGCCGCCCAGAGCAGGAGCTGTGCGGTGCCGCCGAACACGGCACCGAGGACGAAGGGGATCCAGGACAGCGCGGTCGAGAGGGCGTAGAGACGGAGGGTCCTGCGCAACTGTCGGTTGCCTGCCGCGGCCCAGTGGAAGAGCGCGATGGCGATAACCCGAAGCGTGACGTAGGCCAGCACCAGGATCAGCCGTTGCCTCGTCGTACCCGGTCCGGTCGCCCAGGCATCGGGGATGACCAGCGCGAGGAGGAAGACGGCCGCCATCGAGATCGTCACACCGAAACGGATCAGCCCGACGTCGGTGCGGACGTGGTTGCCCAACCAGGAGTAGACCACCCAGGAGATCCACAGCAACAGGAGTACGAGGAATCCCTGTGCGAGCGCCACCGGCGACGGCCGCTCGCTCATGAACGTGGTGACCCGGATGAGCCCGAAGACGAACACCAGATCGAAGAAGATCTCGAACAGGGTGGGTCGATGTGTCTCCGCGGTCGCCACCGGACGCGACCGGAAGATCCTCCACATCAGGTCATCTTCACCGGTTGACCGGTGGCAGTCCGGCACCCGGTGTCCCGGTCACTCCGGCGGGTCGGTGGACCGTCGGGCCTGGCGGATCGTCTCCTCGGCCAGTCGCTCGACCGCGCGTCGGCGTTCCTCGGCGATGGCCCGCTCGTCCCGGCGACGGAACGTGGTGAAGACGGCTGCCACGAAGTCCCGCCAGATGCCGGCCACGGTGTCCCCCTGAGGAACGTTGCCCGACCCCAACCGTAGCTCTGGCAAACCACAGTGGGTGAGCGCGTGCTTCCGGTCGTCGGAGGGGCCGCGGCGGGGTAAGAAGGGGCTGGTATCTCCGCACACCGGAAGGACGCGTCCCGATGACCCTGGAACGACCGATTGCCCCGGACCCGTACGAGCTGCTGCCGACGCTGCCCTCGTTCACGCTGACGAGTGAGGACGTGCAGAACGGCGAGCCGATGGATGCCCGGCACGCGCATGACAGCACCGGGGGTGACAACGTCTCGCCGCAGCTGACCTGGTCGGATTTCCCCGCCGAGACGAAGAGTTTCGCGGTGACCTGTTACGACCCCGACGCGCCGACCGGCAGCGGCTTCTGGCACTGGGTGCTGGTGAACGTGCCGGTCACCGTCACGCAGTTGCCCAGCGGCGCGGGTGGCGCGGCGGGCACCGACCTGGGCGGGGCGTTCGCGGTCCGCAACGACTACGGCCAGCAGGGCTACGGCGGGGCGGCCCCGCCGGCCGGTGACCGGCCGCACCGGTACGTCTTCGCGGTGCACGCCGTGGACGTCGACCGGCTGGACCTGACCCCGGACGCCACCCCCGCCTACGTCGGCTTCAACCTCACGTTCCACACCCTGGCCCGAGCGGTGATCCGCCCGACGTACCAGATCAAGGAATGATCCGTACCCCGCGATCTTGCGCTTTGTGGCGAAACACGGTGCAAGATCGCGGGGGTGGCGGGTCAGGACGGAACGCGGGCCACCGCGAAGACGGACTGCCCGAACGGGGGGCGGACGAGTTGCTCGGCGGCCTTGGTGGCGGGCAGGACGACGGTGTCGTACACCTTGACCATCGGGCCCTCCTTCGGCATCAGCCGGAAGACCTTGGTGGCCATGAAGTAGCCGATCAGCCCCAGCGCGTTGGCGTAGTGGATCTTCTCGACGGTCAGGCCGGCCTCGGTCATCGCGGCCTGGAGCGTCTTCTTGGTGTAGCGGCGGACGTGCCCGGTGGCGATGTCGGCCGGGCCCATCGCGAACTGGAACGCCGGCACGATGATGATCACGGCGCCGCCGGGTCGGACCAGGTCGCGCATGCTGCGCAGCGCGCCCACGTGGTCCTCGATGTGCTCCAGCACGTTGTACGAGACCGCGGCGCTGTAGTCGCCCCCGTGCTCGTGCGGCAGCAGCATCTGCCGGACGTCGATGTTCGGCCGCGCGGCGAGGCGCTCCTTGAGCTGCACCAGCCGGTCCGGGTCGGCCTCGGTGGCGGTGAACCGTGGCAGACGCTGCGACCATTCCAGGGCGTAGTCACCGAGGCCGCTGCCGATCTCGATCGGGTCCTCGCCGAGGTACGGCACCGCAAGTTCGATGAACCAGCGACGGTGGTTGACAGCGGTCGCCAGGCCTTCCAGCACCTCGGACTGCACGCGCTGATCCCCAGTGATTTCTGCCATGCGTCGATTCCTCACGATATGAACTCGACCCGTGCCTGGACCGACAGAGTGAATCATCCGCTGGGACGGCAGAAGAATCGGGGCATCGGGGGTGGCCGAATTGTGGTCGGGGGGTGGGTTCGTGATCGGCGGGTCGGCGAACCCGGCACATAGTACGGCAGTACCCCGAAACATGTCACGGCAGCGCCATGTCCTGACTACCCTATGAATTGTCATGACTACTCCCGAATCGGACGTGCCCAGCGACGGTTCGGCCGTCGCGTCGTCGGCGCAGGGGGCCGCAGGTGATGCTCGGCCGTCCCGCAGGGGGAAGTGGGCCGATCTGGCCGCCGTGCTGAGCTTCGTGGTGCTCGGCTTCTGGGTCACCGGTCGGCTCTGGTTGGACCCGAGCAGTGATGTGCGGGACAACCAGTCCGATCAGTCGCAGTTTGAATGGATGATGGCGCACGGTGCGCGAGTCGTCACGCGTTTTGCATATCCGTTCCATTCCGACCAAATGAACGTTCCGGACGGCGTCAATCTGATGGCTAATACGTCCGTATTATCCGTCTCATTGCCGTTAGCGCCGATAACTCTGCTGTTGGGCCCCCGGGCGACATTCCTGGTCTTTCTCACCGCCGGAATGATTGCCACCGCCACAGCCTGGTACTTCCTGCTCTCCCGGGTCCTGATCGGCGCCCGGGGGCCCGCCTGGCTCGGTGCCGGCTTCTGCGCCTTCGCGCCCGCCATGGTGTCGCACGCCAACGGGCACCCGAACATCGTGTCGCAGTTCGTCGTCCCACTGATCATCTGGCGCACCCTGCGACTCGGCGAACCGGGCCGTTGGCTGCGCAACGGGGTTCTCCTCGCGCTCGTGATCGTCTGGCAGGCCTTCCTCAACCTGGAGATCCTGCTGATGACCGCGATCGGGCTCGGCGTGGTCGTCGGCGTGCTCGCCCTGGGCCGCCCGGAGCTGCGATCGCGGATCCGACCCTTCCTCGCCGGCCTTGCCGTCGCCGCCGGGCTCGCCGGGCTGCTGTTGGCGTACCCCCTGTACGTGCAGTTCTTCGGGCCGGGCGCGTACTCCGGGCTGTCCCGACTGATCCGTGGCTACTCCAGCGACCTCGCCTCGTTCGTCGCGTACTCGCGGGAGTCACTCGCCGGCAGCCCGCGTACCGCCGCCGGTCTGGCCAAGAACCCGACCGAGGAGAACAGCTTCTTCGGTTGGGCGCTGGTGGTGCTGGTGATCGCCCTGGTGTGGTGGATGCGCCGCTCGGTCGTGGTGCTCGCGCTCGCCGGGCTGGGGTTGCTCTTCGCGGTGCTCTCGTTGGGCCGCGAGGTCCGCTTCGACAACCGGGGTACGGGGGTGCCCGGTCCCTGGGCGGCACTGGAGAACCTGCCCATCCTGCACTCGGTCGTGCCGACGCGGTGGGCGTTGGCGATCACCCCGATCGTCGGGCTGCTGCTGGCCTTCGGTGCGCAACGCGCCCGCGAGCTGGCCCGCTCGCACCCGGCCGCCCGTGGGCAGATCCGCTTCGTCACCGCCACCGTGCTGGTGATGGCTCTGTTGCCGATCGTGCCCACCCCGCTGCCGGTGGCCCGTCTGGACCCGGTGCCCACCTTCGTGACCAGTGGGGCGTGGCGTCCCTACGTGGCCGGTGGGCGCAGTGTGGTCACGCTGCCGTTGCCGGACACCACCTACGCGGAACCGCTGCGCTGGTCCGCCGAGACCCGGCTGGACATGCCACTGGCTCGTGGCTACTTCCTGGGTCCGGACACCCGCCCGAACGCCGACCCCCCGAAGGTCGCGCTGTTCGGTGCTCCGCCGCGCCCCACCAGCAGCTTCTTCTCCACCATCCGGCGCACCGGGGCGGTGCCACCGATCACCCCGCAGGGCCGGGTTCGGGCGGTCGACGACCTGCGGTTCTGGCGGGCCGGCGTGGTCATCCTGGGCCCGCACGAGCATGAGGCGGCGCTGCGTCGGGGCATGACCGAGCTGACCGGGATCCAGCCGGCCTTCACCGGCGGTATGTGGGTGTGGGACGTCCGGTCGTTGACCGACTGAGTCATCCGCCTAGCGGACGCAGCAGCCCGGGCGCCCTTAGCGGACGCAGCAGCCTGGGCGCCCTTAGCGGACGCAGCAGCCTGGGCGCCCTAGCGGACGCAGCAGCCCTGGCAGACCTTCGGTCGCGGCAGGGTGAAGGCGAGGCAGCAGGTGCGCCGCTGCACAGTCGGCTCGCCGGTTGGCCCCGGCACCAGCTCGATCAGGTCGGCCAGGTCGAGTGCGCCGAGCAGGGTGTCGATGCTCTGCACCGTGGAGCCGGGCAGGTTATCGGCGGCCCGCAGGATGCCGTGCGCGATGCCGGAGGCGACCGAGCCGAGCAGCGTGCGGGTGCCCACCCGCACCTCGGACTGGATCGCCGTGATGAGCGGTGCCAGGTGGGCGTCGAGCAGGGAGGCACGCAGTGCGCCCAGCAGCTCCGCCTCGTCGGCGACGACCCGCACCTCCGGCAGGCCGGCGAGCGCCAGTGGGTCGTTCGGCAGCACCGCCACGGTGATGCCACGGCGCAGGCCCATGGTGAGCAACTGCCGGTGGTCCTCGAAGTGGATCAGCACGTCGGTCGGGTCGAGCAGCGGCACCCGCCGGGCGGAGGCCCAGCCGAGCACGACCGGCAGCGCCGTCCAGTAGCTGTACGACTTCCAGGCCAGCGCGGCGCAGGCGTGCGGGGTGCCACCCCAGCGGATGGCTGCGCCGTTCAGCAGCTCGGGCAGCCGGCTGCCGTCGATCAGGGTGGTGGCGGGCGCCCAGCCGAGTTCGTCCTGGACCACCAGGCCCCGGGCGAGCCCGGGAAGATCATCGGTGCCGAACATGGCGCGGAGCGCCGCGGTGACGGGGGCGAGTGGCGTGGCGGTGGCATCCCGCCTCGGCAGCACCGCTGTCACCTGAGGTCCCCCGTCCGCGTGACCGAGGAGTGAGCCTCGGCGGACGACCAGTGCCGTCCTGAGCTAAGGCTAGCCTAACCATGCTCTCTGGTCTAAGGGAAGCCTCACCTTGGTCAAATCGGGAGGCCCAGGTCACGCCGGTTTTACGGCGGGAACATCGCTCCGTGCTTCGCGTACTACCCGGCGTCAACACGGGGAAACGCTGCCGCAGGATCGATGTTCATCGGTGGATTGTCAAGCGGTGTGTCGGCAAAGTGCCAGATGCGTGTGCGCTCGGGCACAGAACGTGAAACTTATAGCCCCGGCCACGAGGAAGCTGATGACGACCTCACCCCTCGAACGGGCTGCCGACTCCTTCGCGGCCGAGCTAGCCCGGCAACGGACCGGGCGAGGGCTGTCCAAGAAGCAACTGGCCGTCCTGATGGGGTTCGACCCGTCCTACGTGAGCCACGTCGAGGGGCGCCGGCACCGTCCGACCGAGGACTTCGCCCGCCGTGCCGAGGCCGTCCTGGAGGCCAGCGGCGCGATCTGGCAGCGCTTCCGGGAGTACGACGACCTGCGGCACGCCCGCACCGGCCAACCGCACCGCGAGCCGTACCTGCCCGGTCAGTGGCTGCCGCCGGGCACCGGCCTCGTCGTGGAGCGGGAACTCGCCACCCTCACCCACACCGACGAGGGCTACCGGTGCGTCATCCACCGTGAGCTGTACAACGCCGGCACCGAGCCGGTCACCCGGTACCTGGTCCGGGTCGCCGTCGACCGCTACCCGAACGACCCCGGCCGCTCCAACCGGCACCACCGGGAGCACCCGCTGACGTTCGCCGAGCTGCAACTCCAGGCCCGCCGGGACGACGGCGGCGGCGACCCGGAGCCGATGCACTGGCGGGCCAAACACGATCGGGACGCGTTCAAGGAGATCTGGCTGCTCTTCGAGAACGGGGAGCGGCGCTTCCCGCTCTACCCGGGCGACCGGGCCACCATCGAGTACGCGTACAGCGTCGGGCACGAGAAGTGGGGCCCCTGGTTCCAACGCGCCGTCCGGCTGCCCACCCGCCAGCTAGCCGTACGCCTGGACCTGCCGGCGACCCTCGACCCGCAGGTGTGGGGCGTGGAAACCTCGCTCTCCGCGGAGGAGGGCCCGCTGCGGACGGCCCCGCAACGGCACGACGAGGGCGACCGGGCGATCTACGACTGGCAGACCGACGACCCGCCGCTGAACGCCCGCTACCGGATGCAGTGGCGCTTCCGGGCCCGGCCGGACACCGAACCCGACAGCGGCCCCGGCGGCGCCCGGGTCCGGCCCAGCGACCGGATGCGCGGCCTCGGCATCGTGCAACGCGGCGCCGACCTGCTCCGCCAACGCGTCCGGCCGTTCGACCTGCCCGTCGAGGAACCCGTCGCCCGGGACCTGGTCGACCGGCTCAGCACGGCCCTGGCCCGGCTCGATGAGCTGCACCCGTTCAGCAAGGGGGTGGGGGTGGCCGCACCGCAGCTCGGGATCGACCGGGCGGTGGCCGTGGTCCGGCCGCCGGACCGCTCGGCGGAGCCGGTCGTGCTGCTCAACCCCCGGGTGGTCGACGCCGACCCGGACACCGACGAGCAGTACGAGGGCTGCCTTTCCTTCTTCGACTTCCGGGGCCTGGTGCCCCGGCCGCTGCGACTGGACGTGGAGCACGCCCAGTGGGACGGCAGTCGGGTCATCACCTCGTTCGAGTTCGGCATGGCCCGACTGGTCGCCCACGAGATCGACCACCTGGAGGGGCGACTCTACGTCGACCGGATGGCGCCCGGCGTGCCGTTGGTGCCGGTGGAGGAATACCGCGAGACCGGCCACCCCTGGCGCTACTGACCAGGAAGGGGACCGGGGCGCGTGCCCCAGGGGGCAGGGGCACGCGCCCCGGTGTGGGGGGAGGAACGTCTAGAGGTCACCGAAGGTGTCGTAGCGGATGTGCGGCGGCGGCACCTCGTCCGCGGCGAGCACCCGCAGGGTGGACCGGACCATCCGGGCCGAGCCGGAGACGAAACAGTCGTGCGTCGTCCACGGGCCGTAGCGGGCCACCACGTCCGCGATGTCGCCCTGCTCACCGTCGAAGTCCGGGTCCTCGCTGCACGCCGGGGTGACCGACAACCACGGGTGTGCGGCCACCAACTCCTGCAACCCGGCCAGGCCGTACAGGTCCCCGGCCTGCCGGGCACCGTAGAAGACGTGCACCCAGCGGGTCCGGTTGTAGCTGGCCAACTCCTCCACCAGCGCCTTGATCGGCGCCAGGCCGACCCCGCCGGCCACGCAGAGGATGTCCCGTTCCGAGGAGCGGTCCAGGGTCATCGACCCCATCGGCGCCGCGAGGCGCAGCAGCTCACCCGGTCGTACCCGACGCACCAGCGCGCCGGACACCCAGCCGGCACCCGGCGACCGCACGTGGAACTCCAGCACGTTGTCGTCGTTCGGGGCGTTCGCCACCGAGTAGTTCCGCCACACCCGCGGGTGGTGGCGCGGCGCCTCCAGGCTCACGTACTGCCCAGCCTTCCAGCGCAGCGGATGCTGCAACGCCCGGCAGGTCAGCACGGCGGTGTCCGGGCCGTACCGCTGGTGGGTCAGCACCTCCGCGTGCCAGAACGGCGGGGCGTCGTCGGCCGCCGCGCCGGCCACCATCAGGGCGGCGATCGCGGCGTACGCCTCGCGCCACGCCTGGTCGTACTCCAGGTTCCAGCCGTCCCCGGCGGTGCTGCGGAGCGCGTCCAGCAAGGCAACTCCCATCGTCGCGTAGTGCCGGTCATCGACGTGGTACTTGCGGTGGTCGCGGCCCAGCGCCCGGAGAAACTCGTCGAAGCTCTCCGGGTCGTCGACCGTGTGGATCGCCGCGATGATCGCTTCCAGCAGGCGGTCGCCCTGGCCGCTCATCTGCACCGGGAAGAGTTGCCGCAGCGTGGGGTCGAGCAGGAACACTCGGGCGTAGAAGTGGTCGGTCAGCCGGGCCCGGTCGTCCTCGACCAGGGTCCAGCTCTCCTTCAGCAACCGCGCGAGGTTGTCCACGGGCGCTCCTTCTCCAGACGACAGCGGATCGGGCCCCCATAGAATCTCCACGGAGAGTGTCGACTGGTCGCACAGAATGTGCGATCGGCTCATGCTGACCGGTCGGCCGTGCCCCCGGTGCCGCCCGTCGGGCAGAGTGGTGCGGTGACCGTTGAGCTGACCCGCCCGGTGTCCCGCCGACTGCTGGGCACCGAGACGCTGCTGGTCCTCGGCCTGTCCCTCGGCCAGTCCGCGGTCTACGCGGTGGTCTCGATCATCGCGAAGCTGACCGCCGAGGGTCCGCTCTCCAAGCAGACCGCCTCGCTGAACACCTCGGCGTCCACCCGACCCTGGCTGGACCTCACCTACCAGTTGCTCGGCATCGTCTTCGCGCTGCTTCCGGTGCTGCTCGCCGTACACCTGCTCAGCCGGGACCCCGGCGACCCGGCGCGGGCCCTCGGCCTGGACGCGCGGCGGCCCGGCCAGGATCTGGCCCGTGGCGCCGGCCTGGCGGCGCTGATCGGCCTGCCCGGGCTGGCCCTGTTCTGGGTGGCGGCCCAGCTCGGCATCAACGCCACGCTGGTGCCGGCGGCCCTCCCGCAGGTCTGGTGGACGGTCCCGGTGCTGATCCTCGCGGCCGTGCAGAACGCCGTGCTGGAGGAGGTGATCGTGGTCGGCTACCTGGTCACCAGGCTTCGCCAGCTCCAGTGGCGGCTCGCCGCGATCATCGCGGCCAGCGCGCTGCTACGCGGCTCGTACCACCTCTACCAGGGCTTCGGCGCGTTCGTCGGCAACGCGGTGATGGGCGTGGTGTTCAGCCTCTTCTACCTGCGCACCCGGCGGGTGATGCCGCTGATCATCGCGCACACCCTGCTCGACGTGTTCGCCTTCGTGGGCTACGCGCTGCTGCCCCGCGAGTGGTTCGACTGGCTCTGACGGCTCAGCGCCGGTCGCGTCGGTAGACGGCCACCGTGCGGGACGCGAGCCGGTCGGCCGCCGCCGCGTCACCCAGCGCCGCCGCCAGCACCGCCGCGCCCGGCAGCAGCCGGGCCACCAGCCGCAACGCAACCCAGCCACCGGCCTGCGCCGTGAGCGGGGCAGCGAGCCGCCAGGCAGCCTCCGCCGCCCGCGGCCAGGCCCCCTCGACCGGGTCGCCCGCCGCCTGCGCCGCAGCCAGGGCCGCCTCCGCGCTCGCCGCGTCCGGGTGTACCTGGGTGAGGACCAGCAGCTCGACGGCCCGGTCGGGATGCGCCGGGTCCTTGCCGTACGCGGCGGCCAGGTGCAGCACCAGGTTCGCGTGCGTCCACAGCACCGAGGCCAGCTCGGCCAGCGGCGCGAAGAACCCCGCCAGGGCGGCCGTCGCCCCACCCGCGCCCGCCGAGCGGACGAACCGCCGGGTGGCCAACCGGGCCAGGCCGTCCGCCGGCGCGTCCGGATACCGGGCGCGCAGCCGCGCGGCCCACTCGGCCGCGCCGGGCCCGAGCGTCCGCACGGCCGCCAGAGCCAACAGCTCCGGTGCGAAGCCCGGGTGGTCGAGCACGCGCGCGGCGACCGCCCGCAGCTCCGATTCCGGGGTACGCCCCGAAGCCGGCTCGACCTGCCGCTTGGCGGTGGTTGCCAGTGCGGTGGGCTGCTCCTGCTGCTCGGTGGGGGTTGCCAGTGCGGCGGGCTGCTCCTGCTGTGGGGCGGGAGGTGCCAGTGCGGCGGGCTGCTCCTGCTGCTCGGCGGGGGTTGTCAGTGCCGCGGGCTGCTCGGCCACGGGCTCGGGGGCGGATTTCGCCGGCGTGGTGCTCTTGCGAGGGGTTGCCGTGCGTTTGGTGGCACTCGCGGCGCGCTTGCGCGGTGCCGGTGTGGTCGGGGTCACCTCGACGGTGGTCTCGACGGCCTTCATTGGGGCTGCCTTCTTCGGGGCGGCCTTGCGGGCGGGGGTGGTCCCGGTCTTTGGCTCGGCGCGTGCTGCTTGTCGTGAGTCGGTGGCTGCGGGAGCCGCCTGCGGGCTCGGTGGGTTGCCGGCTGCCGGGCGGAGCTGCTCGGCGCTCGCTGGGCGTGGCTGCTTGGCGCTCGCCGGATCCGGATCGCTGCTGCCCGCTTCGACGCTCTGGGGACCTGGTCGGTCGCCGTTCGTGCCGCCGGTCGCCGGTTGCGGCTGCTCGGCGCTCACGTCGTTGGCCGCGTCGGTCGGCGGGCGCCTGGGCTGTCGGGGCAGCGGCCGATCCGGATCCGGTGGCTGGAACAGCACCGCCGGGGCGGGCTTCGCCCGGCGAGGGCGCTGGCTCGCCGGAGCGGCTGGCGGCGGCGACTCCGCGGGCTGCTCGGCGGCAGTCGGCGGCGTGAAGGTGGCCCGCGGAGAGCGCCGACGCGCTCTTTCAGCAGGCTCTCGACGGGTCGGCTCGCTGGGCGACTGCTCCTGCATATCGATGGAGCGTAGTCCCGATCACGCCGTCGCACAGCGGTGAAACACGAGGGCGGGCGGTCCTGGTGGGCGTACCCCGGAAGTCGTTTTGCTCCCGGTGGGTGGCGACCTGTATCCTCGGGCGCGGTGGTCTACGGGCCACCAGGGAGACTTCGCCTAGTCTGGTCTATGGCGCCGCACTGCTAATGCGGTTGGGGTCTTAAAGCCCCTCCCGGGTTCGAATCCCGGAGTCTCCGCGCGAAAGTCAGGTGTGTAGACTGGCTGAGCACGAGCGCCCGTAGCTCAATGGATAGAGCATCTGACTACGGATCAGAAGGTTAGGGGTTCGAGTCCCTTCGGGCGCACAAGATCAAGAGGGCCTGGGCTGCGGAAACGCGGCTCAGGCCCTTTCTGCTGTCCGGCTTGTTCGGACGATGGGTGTCCCGTGGATGCCACTCGGGTGTCATCACGCTCCGTGACGACGGGTTCTGTCGGGGGTGTTTACCTGGGGTTCCTCATGCTTGACGGGTGCCTGAGGGTCGGAGTATTAGCCTCTGGTCGGGGTTGCGGGCGGTTGCAGCGGCCGTCCTTGCGGATCTTCGCGCGGGTGCGTTGGGCGGCGGTGAGGACGAGGTGGGCGGTGGCGTCGGCGCAGCGTCGTTGGGCGTGGGGTAGGACCCTGGTGTAGGTGTCGGACGTGACGACGATGCTGGAGTGGCCGAGCATGTCCTGCAGGGTCTTCAGGTCAGCGCCGGCTTCCTGAGCAAGGGACGCGGCGCCGTGACGCAGGTCGTGCAGCCGGACTGGCGGTGCCGGCGCGTTTGACCAGAAGCCGAAACCGACCGCTGGCATAGCCGGGGTGCAGAGGGCTGCCGTCCTTGCGAACGAACACGTACCCGGAGAGCCCGCGGCAGCGTCCGCACGCCGTTGAAGCGGCGCCGCTTCCGCCAAAGCTGTCACGCCGGCAGAAGGCCGTGAACCGCACCCACCCGAAAATCCGCGCCCGCGGCGAACGCGTGATCGTCACCCTCAAGACCTGAAAGATCCTGAACAAGCTGCACTGCTGCCCACGGCGAGCGACCCCCATCGTGCAGGCCATCCTCGTTCTGCACCGCGTCGAAGCCAACCGCTACCCAGGATGAAAAGGCTCATTCTGTTGAAAGAACCTATCGACCGATGGCCCCACGTCTTTATCCCATGCTGTCCGCCATGGACGTTACGACCCTGTCATCCCGGGCTCTACGCCTCGCTGAGATCACCTCACTGACTGACATGCTGTATCTCACGATCGACGGTGACGCCATGCCTCGAATGCCATGCAAGGTGTCCGAATTGGCGTGGAAGGAGGTAGATGCACTCATATCTGAGCTGCGCCGGGATCTTCTCTTCCTGTGATCATCGGCTACAATCTTGCGCGCACGGGGGATGGCCGTGGTCGGCTATGGCACGGGGGGAAATCGTGAGCACGTCTGTACGTCACAGCGGGAGTGTGTTCTCTCGCGGCAATCCTGTATACCCCAGGCGACCCGCTCCGAACCCGAGAATCAACCACCGCATTTCCGTGCCGAGCTATAACACGGTTGTCATCGTTCCGGCGCGGAATGAAGAGGCCGGAATCTTGCTCTCCCTCAAGTCGCTGCACAGGCAGACTCGGCGGCCCGATCTCATCGTCGTGGTGGTCAACAACTCGACCGACAACACCGAGCAATACGCCGCCGGGTACGCGGGTGACCCGAGGACCCCGCCGACAGTCGTTCTCACGCTGAACGACAATCCGCACAAGAAAGCCGGCGCCCTCAACTACGCCATGGAGTGGCTGCGAGTGCGAGTGGGCGGTCGCCTGGACGCCGTCCGGCACGTCCTCGCCATGGACGCAGACACCGAACTGCATCCCAACTTCCTCGAGCGAGCCATCAACGTGATGGCCTCCGACCAGAAGATCGGTGGGGTCAGTGCCGCCTGCTTCGGCCGTACCGGCCTGTGGGGCAGCCTCTGGCAGCGATACCTGCTCGGCATGCAGATCCTTGAGTACGGCCGTGCGGCGCACGCGCGGTATCGAACCAACGTCCACACCATGTCCGGCGCCGGGTCCTTCTACCGGGGTACCGCCTTGCAGTCCGTGATCGATCGGCGGGGTCAGGTCTTCTGGGAGGACCACCGCAACCTGGTCGAGGACTACGAGACCACTCTGGCGCTCAAGGAAGCCGGCTGGAAAGTGACTGCGAACGAGTTCTGCATCGCATACACCGACCTCATGCCGACCCTGCGCGAACTGGTTGTCCAGCGCGAACGCTGGACCCGCGGCACTGTCGACGCGCTCCGCCTGCGGGGGTGGAGCGCGTTCACCCGGCGCGCCATCGTCACCCTGTTCTTCAACTTCTTCGGCTTCGCGTGCTTTCTGATCTGGGGATCGGCGTACTGGACCTCGCTCGCCGGAGGTAATTTCCAGCACTGGCCGGCCATCTTGCTCCTGACTGCTTTCTGGGCCGTTTATTCGGCAGTGGCGGTCCGTCAGCTCGGCTGGAAAGCGATGCTCGTCCAAGCGTTGCTGATTCCGGGGATGCTGTTCACTCTGCTAAACATGTACTGGTCCATCTCCTCCGTCCTAAAGTCGTATTTTACTCCCGTTCCCGCGTGGAAATAAGGACGGTCCGGGGATGAATTCGCTCAAGGGTGCGGGTGTCATCGGGGTGCTCGGCTTGATTGCCGTTGCGGTCAAATTCGCGGCCGACGTCCCTTACCTTGTATTCATCGTGACGGCCATTCTGATGGTTGCCGCGGTGTTCGTCTACCTTGCGTCACGCAAGCGTAACCGTCAGGATTTGGAAAGCGCCGAGTTGTCCGGCATTACCCGAATGCTCGGATTGGACGGAATCTCCGAAGCTAGGCGGGGACGCGGCACGCGACGACGTGGCGGGTCGGTGTTCGTGCCGGCGCTGCTCGTGGTTCTTCTCGTAGCCGGAGTAGGTCTCACCGGGTGGAACCTCGTGCGCCCCGAGTTCGAAGGGGCGGATCCCGATTCCGCGTCCGTGAACGGTCCGCTCCCCGGCCAGCGCTCAACCAAAGACAAGAAGCTCCCCAGGCATCCGGACGATACCTTCTTCGACAACTTCCATTACCGCGCCCACAACGACCCCGCGCTCGCCGCGAACGGGTGGCAGGTTCGCACAGAGGGCGGTGGTCCCGGTATTGCCGACTCCTGGACCGCCGACACGCTCAGCTTTCCGGTCGACAAGAGCGCCAAGGGTGGCAAGGCTCTCCAGTTGCAGGCCTCGACGGACGGTACTAAAGCGGGCACGCGCCAGACCGAACTTTTCACCACGGAAAGCGGCTTTTTCCGAGGGACGGTCACGGCCCGCGTGTTTTTCACCGACAAGCCAGTGACCGGGCGCGATGGAGACCATCTCAACCAGGCGTTCTGTACCATATCGCCCTTACATACCTCGGCGGACTACAGCGAGCTCGACTTCGAGTACCAGCCGAACGGAGGCTGGGGTACGGTCGGGTCCAAGATCGACATGGTCAGCTGGCGCAGCTCGACGCCGGGCGACCGGGCGACGGACGACTACAAGGGAAGCCTCGCCGGCTGGCGCACCCTGATGATCACCGTCACGGACCAGCAGGTTACCTACTCGGTTGACGGACGCGCGCTGTTCATCAGCATAGGAAAGACCGTCCCACGCGAACCGATGCGGCTCATGTTCAACACCTGGTTCATCGATCTGCCCTTCAAGGGCGGCCGCACCTACAACATGCGAGTCAACTGGGTCTACGCGAAAGCGAACAAGGTGATGTCGGTGGCTCAGGTGCAGAAGGAAGTCGACCAGTTTTACACCAAGGGCGACCACCACATAAACACCCTGACGCCGAGCTGAGCGCGCAGGCTACTACGGCAGCCGCCATTAGCTGTCTGACCAGGGTGGACACCGCGGGTGATATGGCCTCAGCAGCAGAACGGCGGCCACCTCCGTCAGATGCGCGCGAATCATGGTGCTGAGCTTCGCTAGCCTCTGCACGTGATCTCCTACCGCGCTACCGCTGCCGCGGATCTCGACCGCGTGACCCCGTGGATCGTGACCGAGCCCGTTGGTTGGATCATCGCCGACCGTTACCTGGCCGATCTGGCCGAGGGCATGTACCGGCCGGAATGGACCTGGATCGCCGAGTACGACGGCCAGGTCGTGGGACGGGCATTGTGGTGGGGGCCGAAGGGCAGCCCGCATCCGGTCGCGCTCGACTGCCTCGACGTGCATCCGGCAGTGGGTGACCGTGCCGCCGTCGCCGCCGAGCTGATCAGGGCCGCGCTGGCCGGGATCCCGGAGCCGGTGCAGTACGTGATCGAGGTCACCGGTGGCTGGCGTGACGTTCCGGCCACCGTGTCGGCCGTGGAGTGGCGGCGGGCGGCGGCGCATGCGGCGGGCCTCACCCGGGAGGTGGAGCGGCTGCAGTTCGAGTGGGCACCCGCCGACGGGGTGCCTCCTGCGGCCGGCAGGCTGCGGTTCACCGAGGCCTCGGACGAGGAGTTCCTCGCGGTGTTCAGGAGAGTCGCCGTGGGCAGCCTGGATGCCCAGACCCGTGCGAACCTGGCCGCCAAGGGCGTGGACGCGACCGTGCGCGAGGAGATGGACTTCTATCTCGGGGCGCCGGGCAGGCGGGAGTGGTGGCGGATCGCCTACACGCGCGAGGGTGAGGTGGCGGGCATGGCGATTCCCTCCGCGACCCCGTACAACGTGAACGTTGGCTATCTCGGGGTGGTGCCGGAGTTCCGCGGGCGCGGCTACGTGGACGAGGTGCTCGCCGAGATCACCCGCCTTCACGTGACCAACGGGGAGTCGCGCATCACCGCCACCACCGACATGGGCAACGCGCCTATGGCGGCCGCTTTCGGTCGCGCCGGATACCGCAACACGGGGATCCGGATCAACCTTTCCAACGACGTCCAGCCCTAGACGAGGAGAGGCGAGCTCGGACCGCCGCGCCATCACTGATTGGAAGACGGTTTCGACCGTCTTCAGGGTTCCGTGCGGCTTGCCAGCAGACCGCTGGGCGAAGGTCAGGGCAACTGGGCATCAAGTTCGTCGAGCGCGTCGTGGACGTACTCCTGCCCGAGGCCGTCCGGCAGTGTGACACGCACTCCGTAGACAAGCTCCACAAATGCCTGTCGTACGGTGGCCAGCTCTGCGCTGGTCAGCTCGATGCGGTGCCACGACGCCGTGGGCGACTTGACCGGACCGTCGACGAGCCTGTCGGCGACGGTCTGGGCCAGTGCGTACGGAGTGCCGGTCCGCGCGTCCCACTCGTCGCCGCCCAGCTCCTCCATCGCGCACGCGACGAGCTGCCCCCAGCGGCGGAACTCCGCCGGATCGCCGCGCAGCTCGTACCCGGTGGGATGCAGTCGCACAGCCCTACGGCCGATCGGTACGTCGTCCAGGCCAACGCTCATCTCGCCGAGGTCGAACTGAACGCCCTGCCGCCGCCAACCCTGCGCGATGTCGAGCGCGCCCGCACGGGCGGCGCCGGCCAGCAGCAGCGCGGTGCTCACGGCCCGCTCGTTCCGCTCGATGGCATGCATCAGCGCGGTGTGCCCGTGACGATCGACCGCGTTCGGGTCTGCGCCTGCGGTGAGCAGCACGTCAACGGCGGCGTGGTCGGCGCGCCGGGCGGCGAGGACGGAGTCCGGGCCGGCGCCGTCGGAGAGCGCCTGTGCCACGGCCGCCGGATTGGCCGCCCGGACGGCCGCAACGAGGTCTGCCTCACGATCCATGCGGACGACCCTATGTGGATCGAGTCGACGGAAGGTGCCCGAAAACCGCACCGGCCCCGGGCGGATTGTCGTGCGACCATGGGCCGCGCCCGCCGCCGAGAACGTGGCCGACCCTGACGGGAGTCGTCGCATGGCATTGCCGTCGCAGATGAGCCGCCGGCTGACGTTCCTGTTCGCGGTGGCGGCGGGAGTGGCCATCGGCAACCTCTACTGGACGCAGCCGCTCCTCGGCTTCATCGCAAGCGACCTCCGCACCGAGACCGCGACGGCCGGCTGGCTCGTGACCGCGACACAGGTCGGGTACGCCGTCGGCGTCCTGCTGCTCGTGCCGCTCGGTGACGTCCTCGACCGTCGGCGGTTCGTGCCGGTGCTGTTGTTGACCTCGGCCGCCGCCCTGCTGCTGTGCGCGCTCGCGCCGTCGATCGGCGTACTCCTGCTGGCACTCGGTCTGCTCGGGGTGACGACGATTTCCGGGCAGGTTCTCACGCCGCTCGCCGGGGATCTTGCCGGTGCTGCCGACCGTGGCCGGGTGGTCGGCACCGTCGGGTCTGGCACCTTGACCGGCATTCTGGCCTCCCGCACGATCAGCGGGTTCGTCGCCGACGCCGCCGGGTGGCGCGCGATCTTCGTCCTCGCCGCGGTGGTCGCGGTTCTGCTCGCGGTCTTGCTCTACCGAGCGATTCCACCGCTGGCACCGCGGACGCGTATGCCGTACCCGCAGCTCATCGCCTCGGTCGGCGCGGTGGTCATCCGCGAGCGCGCGGCCCGGTGGACGCTGGTCCTGGCCGCCACCGGCTTCGCCGTGTTCTCGCTGTTCTGGACGGCGCTGACGTTCCTGCTCAGCGGCGCGCCCTTCCACTATCCGGCGCCGGTGATCGGGTTGTTCGGGTTGGCTGGCCTCGCTGGTGTCCTCTCCGGCCTGCGCGGCGGGCGTCTGCACGACCGCGGGTGGTCGTTGCCGGCCACCGGCGCGGCCTGGGTGCTGGCCCTGTGCGCCCTCGTCGTCGCGGTGTTCGCCGGCCGGTCCGTCGTCCTTCTCGTCATCGTGATCGTCATGATCGACGTTGCTCTCCAGACACAGGCCCTCCTCAACCGGGCGCGGTTGTTCGCCCTCTCCCACGAGGCCCGCAGCCGGCTCAACACGGCGCTGGCCACCAGCAACTTCATCGGCGCCGCTGCCGGCTCCGCCGCCGCGACGACGCTCTGGTCCGTGGGTGGCTGGGCAGCGGTCACGATCACGGGTACGGCACTCTGCTGCTTCGCGCTCACCGTGTGGGCGCTGGGACGTCGCGGCCCGCTCGTGATCCGCGTCGCCATGCCCGACGGCGCGGCAGCGGACCGCAGTGGGTCGCCCGCACCCGCCTGACAAGAGGCCCTAGTGGTCGTGGGGCTTTCCGCCGCGTTCGAGAGTGAGCAGCGGCTCGGCGAACACGGGCGCCGGCGCGTCGGGGTCCGCGGCGACGACCTCCTCCAGCCGGCGGAAGCCGGCCTCCAGGTCGTCGGGGCTGAGCTGCGCAAAGAACGAGAGGGTACGCAGGCGCAGCCGTTCGAGCATTTGGCGGTAGGTGCCGGTGGACGGCTCGGTGACCGTACCGAAGCTGGTGACGCGCCAGCCGAGGGACGTGAACATCGCGATCACCTCGTGCAGTGGCTGGAACAGCGAGGCGTCCACCGCGTACCCGTTGGGGAAGTGCGCCAGCCACCACGGCCGGGGGTGGTGGTCGCTGAAGTTGGCCCGCAGCAGCAGTCGGCCGCCCGGCCTGATCACCCTGGTCAGTTCCCGGGCTGCCCGGGGCTTGTCCTGAACGTGGTGCCAGGACAGGAACATGAGGGCGTAGTCGACGCTGCCGGACGGCACCGGCAGGTCCTCGGCGGCGCCGGCCAGATACCGCACTCCGGGGTGCTGGGGTTGCGCCTGCGCGACCTCGCGCATGCGAACCGATGGCTCGACGCCGGTGACCGGCCCGAACGCCTCCGCCAGCGCGGGTGTGAACCTGCCGGTCCCCGACCCGACGTCGAGCCCCGTGAGCGGACGCCGATCGGGCAGCACCGCTTCGAAGGCGCTGATCCATTCGCGCAGTTGTTGCTGGGCGAGCGCACGGCCGCGCGCATAGTCCTGGTGCTGCTCGGTGTCGTAGTCGATCGACCTCATCACGCCTCCCGGATCAAGCGGGCGGCCGGAAAGCGCCGCCTTGATATATCGAGCCGATACATCGGGACGATATTTGACGTCGCATCACCAGGCAAGGTGTCGTCCTGCCTGGAGCCCGGCCGTGGGCGGTCGACGCGCTGCGGGCAACCGGTGTACGGGCAGGCGTCACGAGCCGAGCGCAGCCGACGGGCCAGCGCTTCGGGTGGTCTTCTGAATCCTGATTCGGGTCCGGTCGTCCCGGCGTACGCCCTCTGAGGACGCTCCCAACAATGGGCAGCCGTCGATGTTAGCGCGCACCAACAGCCTCGCTCAAGGGCCCAAATGGGGTCTGTGTCAGGAGAAAGGGGCGGTGCCTGCGACGAGTTGCGGGAAGGTGATCACGCCCGAGGGTCACCGTGTGACACCGGCCGATGTTCCCAGCAAGTTACGACTTGACGAACGCCATGTTATCGCTCACAGTCGATGCTTAAGGACGACGACACCCTTGGCTTACCGGGCGAGCCTGCTTCGTCGACCTGGAATCAGGCGTGTGCCGGGCCATGCAGAAGTCTTGTTAGCGCTAACTACTACGACGCTTGTGCCCGGCCGCGCGTCGCGGTGCGCCCATCTTCGGGCAGGCCGCTCGGCTCTTGGTCACTGAAGGAGGATCATGTCTGCCCTTGATAGGTCTCCATCGATCGCGCCGCCGGCGCGTCGGCGATGGTGGTTGCCCCGAGTTGTCGCCGCTGGCGCGATGGCGGTGCTGGTTGGTGGTGTCGCTGCGGCGATGGTGCCGACGCCCGCCGCCGCGGCAACGGTCGACACGACCGCGTGGTACGTGTTGGTCAACCGCAACAGCGGCAAGGCCCTGGACGTCTACAACCTGGCCACGAATGACGGCGCCCGGATCACCCAGTGGGCCCGCAACAACGGCAACCAGCAGCAGTGGCAGTTCGTCGACTCCGGGAGTGGCAACTACCGGTTGAAGTCACGGCTGTCCGGCAAGGTGCTGGACGTCTCGGGCTTCTCGACCGCCAACGGCGCCAGCATCGTGCAGTGGACTGACAACAACAGCAACAACCAGCAGTTCCGGTTGGCCGACTCGGACAGCGGCTACGTCCGGCTGATCAACCGCAACAGCAACAAGGTGATGGAGGTGCAGGGCGCCTCGACCGCCGACGGCGGAAACATCGTGCAGTACGACGACTGGAACGGCAGCAACCAGCAGTGGCAGCTCGTCCGCGTCGGTGGGACCGATCCCACCACGCCCCCGCCGACCGGCACGTGCGACCTTCCGTCGACGTACCGGTGGTCCTCGTCGGGCGTGCTGGCGAACCCGAGGTCGGGCTGGGTGTCGCTGAAGGACTTCACGGTCGCCCCGTACAACGGCCAGCAGTTGGTCTACGCCACCACGCACGACTTCGGGTCCAGCTGGGGTTCGATGAACTTCGGCCTCTTCTCGAACTACTCGCAGATGGGCTCGGCCAGTCAGAACGCGATGAACTCGGGGACCGTGGCGCCGTCGTTGTTCTACTTCGCGCCGAAGAACATCTGGGTGCTCGCCTACCAGTGGGGTGGGCCGGCGTTCTCCTACCGGACCTCCAGCGACCCGACCAACCCGAACGGGTGGTCGGCGGCGCAGACGCTGTTCACCGGAAGCATCACCGGTTCCGGCACCGGGCCGATCGACCAGGCTCTCATCGGTGACGGTACGAACATGTACCTGTTCTTCGCCGGTGACAACGGCAAGATCTACCGGGCCAGCATGCCGATCGGGAACTTCCCCGGCAACTTCGGCAGCAGCTACACGACCATCATGAGCGACACCACGAACAACCTGTTCGAGGCCCCGCAGGTCTACAAGCTCCAGGGCCTGAACAAGTACCTCATGATCGTCGAGGCGATCGGTTCGACGGGCCGCTACTTCCGCTCGTTCACCGCCACCAGCCTGGGTGGTTCGTGGACGCCGCAGGCCGCGACCCAGAGCAACCCGTTCGCGGGCAAGGTCAACAGCGGTGCGACCTGGACCAACGACATCAGCCACGGTGAGCTGCTGCGCACCAACGCCGACCAGACCATGACTGTCGACGCCTGCAACCTGCAACTGCTCTACCAGGGCCGTTCCCCCAGCTCCGACGGCGTGGACTACGGCCTGCTGCCGTACCGGCCGGGTCTGCTGACCCTCCAGCGCTGAGCTGGCGTCCTGAGTTCGTCGATCCACGGCGGGTCGGGGCAGGTCAGGTAATCGAAGTGGTGGATGAAGGGCCCGTGGCGGACAAACTCCGCCGCGGGCCCGTCCACATCAGGTGGACATGTGGGCATGTGGATGTGACCGACCGCCCGACCTGGGTCGTCGCCGCAGGATCGTCACCCCGTCGGATTAGCGGGCGTGGATAGAATCGGCCCGTGGCTCGTGAATACGACACCCAGCTCATCGAGTCGGTCGCGGTCCGCCGCGCCCGGATGCGGGAGTTGCTGCTGTGGGGCCGGCAGCGCCGGGTCCGTGCCACGGGTGACGGGTTCCGGTGGCTGCGGATCGGGCTCGTCCTGGCGGCCGTGGCCTGCGCCGGGTGTGTGGGCTGGTCGTTCCTCAAGGACGTCATCGCCGATCAGCAGAGGGCCCGCAACCCTCCAACGGTCCAGTCGGAGGGCACGCGATGACCCAGGCGCAGACGCCCACCGCAGGCCAGCTCAGCCGGGTGACCCTGGCCGGCGCGCGTCGACGCATCGATCTGGTGCTGCCGGCCGACGAGCCACTCGGCCTCCTGCTGCCCGAGATCGTCGCCATGATCGGCCACCGACCGATGGACGACTCCCGGGGATACCAGATCAGCACCCTCGACGGCACGGTGCTCGATCCGGCCGGCAGCCTGCGACAGGCCGCCGTCCCGGACGGCGCGATGCTCCGGGTCGACCCCATCTCCGAGGCCCCGCCGGCGGCCATCGTGCACGACGTCGCCGACGAGGTCGGCGACGACCTCGCCCGCCGGTACGGCCGTTGGGGCGTTGCCGCCCGGAGGTGGACCGCCACCGCCGTGTGCCTGATCGCCGCCACGATGGCGGCCGTGCTCGCCGCTGGGCGACTCGGCCCCGCGCTGGTGTGCGTCATCGGCGGCGTGGTCGCGTTGGCGGGTCTCCTCGTCGGGCTGGTGGCCAAGCGGGCCGTCGGAATGGCGGTGCTGCTCAGCGGTGCCGCGATGGCGATGAGCATGGTTCCCGGGCTGACCAGCGGGCAGACGTTGCGCTGGGCCCTCTGGGCTGTCGGCGTGGGCTGCGTCCTGCTTGCGGTGGGCGCGGTGACGGGCAACCGCCGCGCCGGCGTCCTCGGTGGCGGGACGGTGCTGACCCTGGTGGCCGGTTGGGGCGTACCGCTGGCACTCGACATGCCTGCCGAGCGTGTCGCGGCGGTGCTGGCGATCGTGTCCGTCGGAATGCTGGGGCTCCTGCCCCGGATCGCGATGATCGCGTCCGGGCTCACCCGCCTCGACGACCGGCGAAGCAACGACGAGCTGGTGAGTCGAGTGACGGTGGAGGCCGCAGTCGACTCCGCACACCGCGGGCTGGCCGTGGCGGCACTGGCGTCGGCGACGTCGGCGGCGCTCGGCGGTTTCGTCCTGGCGTCCGCGGCGGGCCCGTGGGCAACGGTGCTGGCGGCCCTGGTGGCCAGCGCTCTGCTGCTGCGGATGCGGGCGTTCCCGCTGGCCGTCGAGGTGGTGGGGCTGGTGGCCGCCGCTCTGGTGATCGTGGGCGGCCTGCTGATGCACTGGGTGCGGGATACACCCGGCGCATGGTGGGGTTCGGCGCTCACGGCGCTGGCCTTCTGCGCGGTGGCCCTCGTGATCCTGGCGTACCGGCCACCACCGCACGCGCTTGCCCGAGCCCGGCAGTACGCCGACCGCACCGAGGCGCTGACCGTGATGGCCCTGGTGCCGGTGGCGGTCGGGGTGTTCGGGCTCTACTCGCGACTTCTCAACACATTCTGATTGAGGCGGTGGCATGAGCGCTCCACCGGTGCCCGGCCCGACCCATTCCGGCGGGCACGGACCGTACCCACCACAGCGGCGGGTGCAGGAAAGCTCGTCCACCCCCGCTGCCGCTCCCCGGCAGCCGGCGTCCGCGCCGCAGGCACCGCCGCAACCCGCGCAGGCACCGCGACCGGCACCGACGCCCCGGTCACCCGGTGAGCCGGCGGGGTCGGAGCCGAACGACCTGTCGATCGTCCGGCGGATCCGCGCCGGCGATCCGCCGCTGCGGCGACTGTGGCGCAGCGTCAGCCGGATGTTCACCAGCAGCCGGGCGACCCGTGCGCTCGCCGACCTCGCCGCCGAGGTGCAGGTGCCGGTGCACACCGGCCGGCGCATCGCGGTGGCCTCCGTGCAGGGTGGGGCAGGAAAGACCACCGTGGCGGCGGTGCTGGCGTCGGTCTTCGCGGTGCGCCGGTCCGATCCGGTGCTCGCCGCCGACGCCGACCCGTACGAGGGCTCGCTGACCTGGCGACTCGGCGCACCGGGCGAACCGCCCCTGGACCGGCTGGCGCCCGACCTGATCGCGGCCCGGGGCGGTGACCTCCGTGCGCTGGAGCCGTTCCTGCCCCGCACCGGCACGGGCCTGTGGGTGTTGCCGAGCGGCACCGCGAACCCGACGCTGTGCAGCGAGGTGACGCGGTCGCTGTCGCGACTGTTCGCGGTCGCCGTCGTCGACTGCCCACCCGGCCTGGAGTCGCGGACCGCGGCGGCGGCCATGGCGGACGCGCATTCGGTGGTGCTCGTCGCCGCGGCGACGCCGGACGGCGTGCGGGCCACCTACCAGGCGCTGCGCCGGATCATCGACAGCGGGTACGGGTCGTGGCTGGCGCGTGTGGTGGTCGTCCTGAACGCCAACAACGCCGACGGTCGGGCCGCCCTCGTCGACGATGCCGCGCGCGACCTGATCGAGCAGACGGGCGTACCGGTGGTGGTGCTGCCCTACGACCGTCACCTGGCAGCCGGCGCGCTCATCACGCCGTCGCGGGTCGGCGAGGCGACGCTCGTCGAGGCGACCCGCGCGGCCGCGTTGGCCCTGGCTGCGGCCAGGCGGATGTAAGCGGAGGACGCCCCGATGTCGACGCGCATGGTGCACCGCCCCACCCGGATGGCCCGTCCGGCGTCCACCATGGATCCGCTCGTGCTGGATGCCCCACCGCAGCTGCCCGACGGTCGGTCCGCGGTGGGGCTCCAGGCGCTGCTGCCGATGGCCGGCGCGGGGGTGGCGATGAGCATGATGATGTTCATGCGCGGCTCCGGCTTCGCGGCGTTGGGTGCGGTGGTGATGGTCGTCGCGCTGGCCGCCGCCGGGGCGATGTACCTCAGCCAGCTCGGCAAGGCCGGTCGCCAGCGCCGGGTCCAGCGTGAGCGGTACCAGGACTACCTGGAAGAGCTACGCGAGCAGCTGCGTGAGGACGAGCAGCGCCTCCAGGAGCAGGCGACGGTGCTCGACCCGCCGGTCAGCCGACTGCTCGACGTCGTCCGCAGCCCGGCGCGGCTGTGGGAGCGCCGCCGCGCCGACATCGACTTCCTGCGCGTACGGGTCGGCATGGGCGCGCTGCCCGTCCGGCCGATCCAACTGCGCGAGCAGAGCACGCCGACCAACCCGCTCGACCCGTTCATGCGCCACGAGGCCCAGTCGTTGATGCGCCGGTTCGAGCTGACGCCGGGGCTGCCGCTCCGGGTCGACCTGGACTGCGCCGGCGATGTCAGCGTGATCTCACCGGACTACCAGGACGTGGTCGCCCTCGCCAGCGCGGTCCTCGTCCAGGTCGCCGCGTTCCACGCCCCCGACGACGTGACACTAGCGATCGTCACCACCCCGGAGCGGGCGGTGACCTGGCAGTGGGCGCGCTGGCTGCCGCACCTGCTCGACCGGACCTCGATCGGCCCGAGCGGCCCGACCCCGCTGCTGGTCACCGCCCCCGGGACGCTCGCCGAGCTGCTCGCCGCCGACCTGGAGGCACGGGCCACCAGCGCGCTCAAGTCCTTCCGCCACAACGCGGGGCGCGCCGAGGCCCGTACGCGGTCGAGGCTGCTGGTCATCGACGACGCCCACGGCGAGGTCGCACGCGGGTTGGCGAGCCCCGACCAGTTCGTGGGCCTCGGGAGTCTCGGTGTCACAGTGGTGCACCTGCTCGCCGACCGGCTGCACGAGCCCGGCGACATCTCCCGGCGGATCACCATCGACGGCAGCTCGCTCGTCCTGGAAGATCTCACCGCGTCGCCGCCGATGACCGTGACCGGCACCGTCGACGAGGTGCCGGTGCCGCTCGTCGAGGGCCTCGCCCGGGGCATCGCGCCACTGCGGCTGTCGGCCGACTCCTACGACGACGGCACGGGCACCCCGCCGGCGGACTTCCAGGATCTGCTGGGGCTGTCCGATCCCACGAACCTGGACCTCGCCACCCTGTGGCGGCCACGGGCCGAGCGCGACTTCCTGCGCGTACCCATCGGGGTCGACCCGGTGGGACGCCCGGTGCTGCTCGACCTGAAGGAATCCGCGCAGCTCGGGATGGGTCCGCACGGGCTGTGCGTCGGCGCCACCGGGTCGGGCAAGAGTGAGCTGCTGCGGACGCTCGTGCTCGCCCTGGCGGCGAGTCACCCGCCCGACCGGTTGGCGATGGTCCTCGTCGACTACAAGGGTGGTGCGACGTTCGCACCGTTCGCCGAGATGCCGCACGTCTCCGGGCTGATCACCAACCTGGTCGCCGACGCCGCGCTGGTGGAACGGATGTACACCAGCCTCGACGGCGAGGTGCAGCGCCGCCAGCAGCTGCTCGCCGACGCGGGCAAGGTCACCGACATCGTCGAGTACCACCTGCTCCGCGCGGTCCAGGGCGAGCGCAGCACCCTCCCTCCGCTGCCGAATCTGCTCGTGCTCATCGACGAGTTCGGCGAGTTGCTGGCCGCCAAGTCGGAGTTCATCGACCTGTTCCTCCGGATCGGGCGGATCGGCCGGTCCATCGGGGTGCACCTGCTGCTGTCCAGCCAGCGGGTCGAGCAGGGCAAGATGCGCGGCCTGGAGAACTACCTGGCCTACCGCCTCGGGCTGCGCACGCTCACCGAAATGGAGTCGCGCACCGTTCTCGACACGGTCGACGCGTTCCAGCTGCCGCCGCTGCCCGGCAACGGCTACCTGAAGGTCGACGTCTCGATCTACCAGCGGTTCAAGGCCGCCTACGTGTCCGGCCCGCTCACCGATGGCGCCGAAGCCGAACTCGCCCCGATCGTCGGCCCGCTGGCGAAGCCGATGCCGGTGTTCGGCACCGTCCGCCGGGACACCGACGACGACGTACCCGAGGAGCCGAAGGCGACCAGACGCACCACCGGGCCGACGCTGCTGTCGACCGTGGTGGAACAGATGTCTTCGAGCGGCCAGCGTGTCCAGGCGATCTGGTTGCCGCCGCTGCCGCCCGCGCTGACCCTCGACCAGGCGGCCGGTGGGATCCGCAGCACGCCCGAAGGGCTCCGCCTGGACATCGCCGAGCAGGCCGCCACCGGGCTGCCGGTGCCGCTCGGCCGCCTCGACGACCCGGCCCGCCAGTGGCAGGGCCCCTGGCTGATCGACCTGGCCGTGGGCGGGGGCAACGCCCTCGTACTCGGTGGGCCCGGCACCGGCAAGACGACCACACTGCGCACCCTGGCGCTGGGTCTGGCCACCACCTACCGTCCGACCGACGTCGGGATCTACGGCATCGACCTGCTGGGTAACGGGTTGTCCGGCCTGGCCGGGCTGCCCCACGTCGGTGGTGTCGCCAGTCGTGAGGACCGCGAGCGCATTCGCCGCACCGTCGATGAGGTGCACGCCATGCTCGCGCAACGTCAGCGCGTCTACACCCAGCACCAGTTCGACACGATCAACGACCTGCGTGCCGCCGACGAGCGCGTACGCGCGGAGGTCGGCTGCGTCGACGTGGTGCTGTTGATCGACGGGTACGGCCAACTCAACGCCGAGTTCGAGAGCCTCGAACCCAAGGTGCACGACCTGCTTGCGCGGGGCGGCCGCTACGGCATCCACGTGATCGGCACCGCCCGACGCTGGAACGAGGTGCGCGCCGCGCAGCAGGTCGCCTTCGCCAACCGGGTCGAGCTGCGGCTCACCGAGCCCGCCGAGTCCAGCATCGACGGCAGACTCGCCCGAGGCATCCCGGCGGACCAGGCCGGCCGGGCGCTGACCAGCGGCAAGCTGTTCGCCCAGGTCGCCCTGCCGCGCCTCGACGGCCAGCCCGACCCGTCGAACGCCGGCCTGGTCGCCGCCGTCCAGTCGGTACGGGGATCGTGGTCGGGGCCCGTACCGCCACCCGTCCGGGTGCTGCCCGCGGTGCTCCCGGTGGCCGACCTCGCCGGCACGCCGGCCGGGCACGGGGTGGTGCCGTTCGGTCGGTTCGAGAGCGACTTCACCCCCGCGGTGCTCGACCTCTTCGGTCGAGACCAGCACCTCCTCGTCCTCGGCGACCCCCGCACCGGCAAGACGAACCTGTTGCGGCTCGTGGCCGAGGAGCTGATGGGGCAGTACACCTCCGACGAGCTGGTGTTCGCCGTGTTCGATCCGCGTCGAGGGCTCGCCGACGTGGTGCCGGAGGCCTACCTCGGTGGTTACGCCACCAACGCGACACTCGCCCAGCAGTTGTCCTCGGCGGTGTGCAAGGAGCTGGCCAAGAGGCAGCCGTCCGAGGCGGCGCGTCCACGGATCGTGCTGCTCATCGACGACTACGACATCCTCGCCGCGTCGGCCAGCCAGCCGCTCGGCGCGTTCGTCCCGTACGTGGCGGCCGGGCGCGACACCGGGCTGCACGTCGTGATGACCCGCCGGGTGTCCGGTGCCTCGCGCGGCCTGTTCGAGCCGTTCCCGCTGGCCGTACGCGAGGCCGGCTGTCTGGGCCTGCTCATGTCCGGTGACCGGACGGAGGGGCAACTGTTCACGGGGGTACGGCCGATGGTCCTACCGGTGGGGCGCGGGCAGCTCATCCGCCCGGGGCACGCGCCACGCATGACCCAGACCGCGTACGTCGGCGAGACGAAGGAGCACTGATGACGTTCGACACGGTGGCCCTGTGCCGCGCCGAGCCCGACGCTGCCGCGATGCTCGGCGCGCTGCTCGCGGTCGGGTCCGACCTCAAGATGGACACGGTCGACTCGGCCGGGCTGGTGCAGTTGTTCGACCCCGGCGACGGGCGGCTGTTGCTGACCGTGGAAACCGCGCGAGTGGTACAGGTGCCGGGGGAGGCGGAGCGGTTGCTCGGGGTCACGCTCGACGACTCCTTCGGCGGTCGCGTCTGGTGGGTGGAGAGCCGGGCACCGGACGACGACCCGCAGGCCGCCGAGGTGACCCGCCGCTTCACCGCCGCGCTGGTATCGATAACGGGAGGGCTGACATGGGCGGACCGATGACGGGAACGACCGACACGATCAGCGACAAGGCCGTCGTCCTGCACCAGCACCGTACGGTGGTCGGCCTGTCGCCCTGGCTCGCCGAGGCCGCGGTCGACGCGGTCCGCAACGGGCTGATGCTCCAGCTCGTCACTCCGGCCGGCGGCGTCATCACGTACCCGGTCGAGGTGATGCTCGGGCAGGCACAGGGGCAGTGGGTGGTGCGGGCCGGCGACCAGTACCGCGACGGGCTCACCGGTCTCCCGTTGCAGTGGGACGGCCACCGCTTCTCGTCCGCCAACGGCTCCCAGGGCGGCGGCGCGCTGCCGACCTCCGAACCGTGGACCGGCGGCCTGGAGATCCAGATCGTCACCCTGCACCCGGCCACCGAGGCCTTGGAACTCGGCGCCAGCACCGAGGTCGCCGTGCGCGCCCTCACCGGCAACGACCCGGTCGGGTGGGGCGTCGCCGAGCCGGTGACCGACGGGTGGTCGCGCCGCGACCTCACCTCGTTCTGTCGTACGCGCGCGCCGGCACCGACCAGCGTGGCGATCGTGGGCGGCGAGAACCGGTCGGCGCTGCTCGGTGTCCTCACGGTCGAGCGGGTCGACGTCGGCGTCCGCGAACAACTCCGACTGGCCGGCCCCCCACTGTCGGCGATCGACGAGGCGACGATCGAGGCACTCGCCGAGAAGCTGGCACCGACCGTCCGCAGCATGATCGTGGCTGTGCACCCGGGCCGGTCCGGCGGAGTGCGGTCCAGCACGCCGAGTCTCCCCGCGCTGCCATGGGGCATCCTGGTCGGGCGTCAGGAACAGGCGCTCGACGCCGAGCCCGAGGTGGTCCCGGGTCGGGCGCTCGGCCGGGGCGCACGGCGAGCCTGGTGGTACAGAGTGGACAGCGGGCCGGGCGCCCCGTACGAGAACCTTGCGGCGGTGCTCCGCAGGTACGGCCTGCGTACCGACCGTCAAGGCACCGCCTGAGGGGCCCGCAAGCGCACCGACGACGGTACGTCGATCCGGGGGAGCAGCCCGCCGTGCCTGACGGCGCGTTGCTCCCCCTGACTAGATCGGCTCGTGTGCGCGGTCGATGAACGAGCTGACGCTCTCCGCCTCGGCACGGGTCTGCTCGTGCAGGCCCGGCTCGTTGGCCAGGCTATCGAAGTAGCCCTTCTCGTCGGGGCCGCCGAGATCAAGAATCGTCGGGATGGTGATGATCGTCAGACGCCACTGGAGACGAGGAGTGGCTTCCTTGAGCAGGTCCACCACTCGGGCGCGTTCCGAATCGTCCAGATGCTCAGGCCCGATGCCGCGAAGCCATCGCACCAGACTCTCCGTCGCCCCTTGCACGATGAAGAAGGCCCACGATCGACCGATGCGGTCGACGACCTCGTCCGGTGGCGTCGTCCAGGTGGCACCGAAAACGTCCTCCGAGTCCAGGTACGCCTCGGCCCAGTCGCGCACCCTCTCGGGCGTGACGTCGGCGAGGGTCGGCATCGACTGCTTGAGCCCCGCGTACAGGATGAACCAGTAGTCGTCGAAGAACGCCTTGGGCAGCCCCCAGTCGGTCTCGTCGCCGTAACGGTCTCTGACCTCCACCAGGTAGGCGAGACACATCTCCAACGCCTGTACGGCTTCAGCCCGCTGCTGAGGGTCGGGCAACAGCTCTCGTGTCGCCTTCTCACGCTCGACGGGATCCGCCAGCCGCCACGGAAGCGGCAGGGCAGCCAGCAGTTCGGGGGCAACCCAGGGACCGGTCACAGGAAATCAACTCCGTAGGGCTTGGGCTTGAAGAAGTCACGCGTCGCGTCGAGGTTCGGCATGTGCTCGCTGAACCAGGGAGCGGCCTTCTTCATCGGGTGCGCCGGGTCGACCGCAGCCCGTTCCACCGCCTGGTGCAGATCGGCCAACTGCTCACCCGACAAGGTGCGCCCACCGATAGTAATCGGTACGTTCTGGGCGGCGAGCCGTTCGATCGCCAATTGCGGCGGGTCGTTGCTGGTTTTGCTGAAGAGCCCTGTCCATCCCTCGTCGGTGCCGACCCGGACGCTGACCTCCCGCCCCGGCGCGGCGGCACGCCACTCGAGCATCCGTTCCAACTGGGCGGGATGGGACTTGAACTTGTTGGCCACGGTCTGCGCGGCGGCCTTGACCTCGACCACATGGACGTTGCCGTCAGCGGTCTGGTAGACGAGATCGGCTTCGGGGATGCGACCGGTGTCGACGACCGTGCCGTTGCCCAGGTTGACCCGTTCGCCGATGACCACATTCAGACCGATTTTGCTGCCCGGCGCCAGGTCACCGCTCTGGATCACCTCGTTCGCGGCGCGCAACTCGGCCGCCGCGCCGTCGAAGGCGGAGCGGTCCCCGCCGAGGTTGTCGAGCATGTCGCGGAAGAGGTCCCCCTGCCGGTTGACGTTTCCCGCCAGCCGCCCGGAGTCCTGAAGGTCCATGTAGTCCCGTACAGCCCGGTTGGCCGCACCGTCCGGCAGATCGGTACGGGCGAGCAGGTTCTCCACCTGGGCCCGCGCCTCAGGACCGAGCCGGTCGGCCTGATCGACGAACCGCTGCTGCTCGGCGGGCGTGAGGTCCCGACCTCGGTCAGGGATTCCCCCACCCGGCCCGTTCGCGTCGGGGGTGTTGCCGTCGGGCAGGTTCCCGTCGGGGGTGTTGCCGTCGGGCAGGTTTCCGCCGGGGGTGTTGCCTTCGGGCAGGTTCCCGCCGGGGGTGTTGCCTTCGGGCAGGTTCCCGCCGGGGGTGTTGCCTTCGGGCAGGTTCCCGCCGGGGGTGTTGCC
>NZ_JAKKFI010000055.1 GCF_022230955.1 Micromonospora cabrerizensis | reverse complement strand
GCGATGCCGAAGTCGAGCACCTTGGCGCCGGTGTCGGTCAGCATGACGTTGCCGGGCTTGACGTCGCGGTGCACGACGCCGATGCGGTGCGCGGCGGCCAGCGCGGCGGCGATCTGCCCGGCCACCCGGACCGCCTCCGGCCAGGGCAGCGGCCCGGTCCGCAGTCGGTCGGCCAGGTTGTGGCCGTCGACGAGCTCCATCACCAGGTACGGGACGACGACACCGCCGGTCAGGGTCGCCTCGGCGTAGTCGTACACCTGGGTCACGTGTGGGTGGGTCAACCGGGCGGCCGCACGGGCCTCGCGCTGGATGGTGGCCCGCAGTTGCGGGTCGGCGGCGAGCTGCCCGGCGAGGACCTTGATGGCGACCGGCCGGCCGAGCACGTCGTCGTCGGCCCGCCACACCTCGGACATGCCGCCGAGACCGATCCGCTCGTGCAGTACGTAGCGGTCGTGGAGACGGAGGGTGGGCATGAAGGGTGACATGGCTTCACCAGTCTGCCTGGCCGCGCCCGACTCGACCACCCTCCGTGTCCGGGCCCACACTGTTCGTCCCGTGCGTACCAGAATGGGTTTCCTGCGGGTCAGGAACAGCGGGGGGTGGCGGGCAGCGGCCGCGGCTGGATGCGGTCGGCGAGCCGGCGCAGGGCGAGGGCGGTGGCCTGCCGGGTCGGGGTGAGCAGGGCCCGGCGGGGGTGTTCGACCTGGACCGGGGCGTCCGGTCGGGCCGAGTTGACGTGGCGGTTCATGGCGTCGAGCGCGGTGACGTATCCGGTGGGAAGTTCCATGGTCAACTCCTCGGGACAGGTCCGGTGGAGGCCCGGACGACGAGTGCGGTGGGCAGCAACACATGACCGGCCGCGGCGTCCGCGGGCGGGTCGAGCAGCAGCTCGGCGGCGATCCGGCCCTTCTCCTCGGCCGGCTGCCGGACGGTGGTGAGGCCGGCCGCGGCGGCCTCGGGGACGTCGTCGAAGCCGGTCACCGAGACGGTTGGACGATCATGCGCGGGCCGCGCGGCCAGGGCGTCCAGCACACCGAGCGCGAGGACGTCGGAGCCGGCCAGCACGGCGGTCGGCGGTGCGGGTTGGTCGAACAGCCCGGCGATGGCCGCGGCTGCTGCCGGGCGGCTGTTGCCGGGGACGTTGACCAGGGTCAGCTCGGCCCAGCCGACGCCGACCTCGGCGAAGGCGTCGGCGAACCCGGTGAGCCGACCTCGGGTGGTCGGGTGTGGCACCTGGTCGACCGCGGCCAGGGTGAGGGGGCCGGCCGGCGCGTCGGGCAGCACGGAGTCGGCCAGCAGCGCCACCCGACGGTGGCCGAGCCCGGCGACGTGCGCGGCGGCACTGTGCGCGGCGGCCCGCTCGTCGATGCCGACGAACCGTTCGTCGGCGCTGGCGTTGTCGCGGGGGGCCGTGCTGACGAACGGCAGCCCGCGTTGGCGGATGACGTCCAACGCCCATTCCTCGTCGGCGACGCAGTAGACGCAGAACCCGTCGACCGCGGCATTTTCCACTGCCCGTCGGGCGTCGGTCACGGCCGGCGGCAGCGGCACCAGCAGCATGCTCGTGCCGTGCCGCTCGGCCGCCCCACCGACCCCGGCGAGGAAGCGCACCGCGAACGGGTCGGTGAAGGCGTACGACAGTTGCGAGGTGAACAGCACTCCGATCGACCCGACGAAGCCCCGGCGCAGGGAGCGCGCGGTGGGGTTGGGGCCGGGGTACCCGAGTTGCCGGGCGGCCTCCAGGATCCGCTCACGCAGGGTTGCGGAGAGCTGGTCGGGGCGGCTGTAGGCGTTGGACACGGTGCTGCGGGAGACGCCGACGGCGTCGGCCACGGCTTGCAGTGTTGGTTTCACCGGCGCCTCTCTGCATCGATCCAGTCTGTATCGATACAGAGACTAGCCCGACCAGTCGGCGTCGGTCAATACGACAAGGACGGCGCGCCCGGCGCACCGGGCGGGAACGCCGACCGGTCAGGTCAGCCCACGCGGGCGGGAACGCCGACCGGTCAGGACAGCCCAGGCGGGAACGCCGACCGGTGAGGTCAGCCCACGCGGGCGGGAACGCCGACCGGTCAGGTCAGCCCAGGTGGGCGACGCCGCCGTACATGCTCACCTCGACCACCGACGGGCGCGGCTGCGGCTCGTTCTCCGCCCGCCACTCGGCGACCGAGGTGATGCCCGGCTCCACCACGTCGAGGTCGGTGAAGAAGCGGGTGAATTCGTCCCGGGTGCGCAGGTTGATCAGCCCGTGTGGGCCGCCACCCTTGGCCGCCGCCCGGGCCTGCTCGGCGACCGCCGGCGGAAGGTACTCGTGCGTGGCGTGCGAGGCAGCCAGCCAGCTGCCCGCCGGCAGCGCGTCGAGGAGGTGTCGCACCAACGCGTACGGGTCGTCGCCGTCGGGCACGAAGTGCAGGACCGCCACCAGCATGAGGGCGACCGGCTGGGACAGGTCGATGGTGCGCCGCAGCTCCGGGTGGGCGAGGATCCGCTCCGGGTCGCGCAGGTCGGCGTCGATGTAGGCGGTGGCGCCCTGCGGCGAGCTGGTCAAGAGCGCGCGGGCGTGGGCCAGCACGATCGGGTCGTTGTCGACGTAGACCACCCGGGACTCCGGCGCGATGGCCTGGGCGACCTCGTGGGTGTTGTCGGCGGTCGGGATGCCGGTGCCGATGTCGAGGAACTGCCGGATGCCGGCCTCGCGGGTCAGGAAGCCCACGGCCCGCTGGAGGAAACGGCGGTTCTCCAGGGCGGCCGTGCGGATCGTCGGGAAGGCTGCCGCCATCGTGTCGCCGGAATCCCGGTCGGCCTGGAAGTTGTCCTTGCCGCCGAGCCAGTAGTTGTAGCGGCGGGCGGGGTGGGCCACCGTGGTGTCGATCCGGTCGCTCGGCGAGCCAGCCGTCGTGCCCGAGGTCTCGGTGGTCATGCCTGCCTCCGCGGTGGCGTCCGTCCACTGTCGCCGGTCGTCGACCATGCTAGTGCCACCCGAGGGCCCCGCACCGCCCCGAGCCACCAGCCCCACCGCCCCGAGCCACGCCGCCCCGGCCCCACCGCCCCGAGCCGCCCGGGCGGCGGTCACGCCGGGTAGAGGTCGTCCAGCAACCGGCCGAGAATGTCCGGCGTACGCTCCGGCGGCTCGGCCTCGACGCAGAGTCGTTCCATGGCCACCGCGTAGTAGTCCAGGTCGTCACGCTTGTCGAGGTAGATGGCACTGGTGAGCTGTTCGATGTAGACGATGTCGGGCAGCTCCTGGTCGCCGAAGCGCAGGATGGTGAAGGCGCCCCCGGCGGCGGCGTGGCCACCGGCGGCGAACGGGATGACCTGGAGCCGGATGTTGGGCGACTTGGTCGCCTCGATGAGCGCGGTGAGCTGGCCACGCATGACGGCGGGGCCACCGATCGGGCGCCGCAGGGCCGCCTCGTCCACCACGGCCCAGAGCTGCGGTGGGTTCTCCCGGCGGAGCAACTGCTGACGCTGCATCCGCAGAGCGACGCGGCGGTCGATCTCGGCCGGACCAGCCGCGCCGTGCCCGAGCAGCACGACAGCGCGGGCGTAGTCCCCGGTCTGCAACAGGCCGGGGACGAACTGCACCTCGTAGGTGCGGATCAGCGCGGCCGCGGCCTCCAGGCCCAGGTACGACTGGAACCAGGTCGGCAGCACGTCGCCGTAGCGGTGCCACCAGCCGGGGCTGTTGGCGTCGCGGGCGAGCTTGAGCAGCGCGTCACGCTCGTGCTCCGCGGTGACGCCGTAGAGGGTGAGCAGGTCGGAGACGTCGCGCTCCTTGAAGCCGACCCGACCCAGCTCCATCCGACTGATCTTCGATTCGGAGGAGCGGATCTCCCAGCCGGCGCCCTCCCGGGTCACCCCGCTGGACTCCCGAAGGCGGCGCAACTGGGCGCCGAGCAGCATACGCAGCACGGTCGGCCCGGTTGTCGGGCCACCCTCGGCGGGAACCATCGTCACGTGCGGACCTCCGGACACCAACCCCCGTGACCGGGTACCTGGCCCGGCCGACGTGTAAGCATGCCATGGACCGATAGTGAGATGTACTCCTCCGCACCGGTGATTCAGTCCCGTCGCCGGGACGATCCCACTCGGGACGGTCAGTTGATGAGGTGGTCGAAATCCCCGTCGCGCGCTCCGAGCACGAAGGCGGCGATCTCGTCCACTGTGTAGATCAGCGCCGGACCCTCCGGGTGCCGTGAGTTGCGGACCGCGATGCCCGCTCCCTCGGGCAGCTCGGCGAGTTCGACGCAATTGCCGCTGGGGTTGCTGCGGCGGCTCTTCTGCCAGCTCAGCGGGGGCAACTGGTGGATCGGTACGCCATTGGGTGGCTGATGCATGAAGGCGTCTTTCTGCTCACGAGCCCGCCGGTGGCCGTGGGAGGAGCGGTGACGGCGAGGGGGTGCGGTATCGACATCGGACGGTTCTGCACGTGCATCTGCTATTGCATCTGCACCGGACGGCGAGCATGATAACGCACATGATCGGTGCCCATCCGTTCACGTTGAGTTACCCCCACAGGGGCAACCATCAGGCAAAAGTGGGCCCGACGCGGCGTGACGCGTCGACCGAGCGTTGGAGGCGGTCGCGGGGATGGGAGGGTTCGTGCCGGATCCGATGAGTGTCGCCTCCGGGATCTGCGCGGCCGGCGCCCTGCTCTCCTCCTGGCAACTACGCCGCCGGGCGGTGCGCGCCGAGGCCGAGATCGATCACCTCCAGGCCGAGCTCGCCGCCGAGCGGCACGCCGCGAGTCACGACCCACTCACCGGGCTGCCCAACCGGCGCGCCTTCTACCGTCTGGCGGCCACCCTGCTCACCGACGCGGCCGGCCAGCCGTTGATCGCGGTGGTGCTCGACCTGGACGACTTCAAGCAGATCAACGACCGCTACGGGCACGCCGCCGGCGACCAGGTGCTGATCAGTGTGGCCGACCGACTCGCCGGTTTCGCCGGGGACAACCTCGTCGCGCGCCTGGGCGGCGACGAGTTCGCCGGGCTGCTGGCCAGCCCCACCGTCGACCGGCGCTGGATCGAGCACTCCACCCGCCGACTCGCCGAGACCGTCGCCGCGCCGATCCGGCTGAACGGGTGCAGCGTCCGGGTCACCGCGTCCGTCGGGCTCGCCCCGGTGAGCGGCCCGGCGCAGCTCACCGACGCGCTCAGCCGCGCCGACGCCGCCATGTACCAGGCGAAGAGCCTCGGCGGCGCGCGGTCACCCCGGCAACTGGTCGACAGCGCTCGGTTGACCGAGCTCTGACCGTTCAGCTCGCGGGTGCGCGGAACCACGATTTTCCGCTCAGCGCCGCCGGTCGAGATCGCGCAGTGCCGCGTCGGCGAGGGTGACCAGACCCACCGGCGACACCAGCCCCCGCACGATGCCTGCCGCCCGATCCCGGTCGGCCGCCTCGGCGTCCGGGTCCAACGCCTGGCGGGTCCAGTCGCTGAGGTCGTCGAGCGCGCGGACCGCGAGGAACCACGCCAGGCGGGCCGGGTCGATGTCGAGCGGGCCGTAGCCGGCGAGCACCGCCTCCTGCTGGCGGGCGCTGATCGGCGCGAAGGCGAGCACCCCGCCCAGGACGAACATCAGGTCACACTCGGGCGGCGCGAGCACCGCGTCGTCCCAGTCGATCAGCCAGACCTGCCCGTCGGCGCCGAGCAGCAGATTGCCCAGGTGCGGATCGCCGTGGCAGACGACGCCCGAGCCGGGCCGGGCGCGCTGGTCGACGGCGAGGCGTTCGACCTCGCGGGTCAGTGAGCCCACCCGGTCGGCCACCGTGGACCACACGCCCGCCATCTCCGTGGCCAGCGGCCCGGCGAGGCCGTCCGGGTCCGGGTCGCGCAGCCGCTCGGCCACCGCGCGGGTCCCGGCCACGATCGAGGGGTACGCCGCCCCGCCCGCCGGCAACAGTCGTCGCACCTCGTCGGTCACCGGCACCGCGTGCACGGCGGCCAGCACCTCGCCGTACGCGCGCCAGTGCGCGTCGGTCATCGGGCCGTCGAGCGCCCGCTGGTCGGAGACCCAGGGCACGACCGAGAGACGGTGGTTGTCGTGTTCGACGGACAGCCGCCCGTCCCGGGCCGGCACCGGCGCGGCGATGCCCGGTACCCCCCGGCCGGCCAGGTACGCCGTCACGACCAGGCCGGCGGCAGTGCCGCCGCCGCTGAGTTTGACCGCGTACCGGGAGCCGTCGGCGGTGCGGGCCAGCCACAGCCGGGCGTGCTGGTCCGCACCGTGGGTGACCAGCTCCAGTGTGGACAGGCGCTGACCGAAGCACGCATGAACCTGCTGGGCCACCTGCCGGGCGATGTCCTCGGTCACGAGGACACCATGCCACCGGGCGGGCCATCCGCCCACCGCTTGACCGTGGCGTGGGCGGGGTCAGCGCAGTGCGGCGAGGTGCCGGTCCAGCGCGGCGTACGACTCGGCCGCCCCCTGGGTCATCCCGGAGTCGATCATGCCGTCGCGCTCCGCGGTCGTGTCGAAGCGGGTGGTGCTCGTGATGGTCGTGCGCCCGTCCTGCTCGGTGAAGACCAGCGTCTCCACCGCCACGTGGCCGGGCATGCCCTCGAACTCGAAGGTCTGCACGATCCGCTCCGGCACGACGATCTCCCGGTATTCACCGCGGAAGGCGTAGGCGTTGCCGTCCTGGGCATGCTCCACACAGCGGTAGTGGCCGCCCACCCGGAAATCGATCTCGACGTCCAGCGGGTTGCCCCGCCCCCACCAGTGCTTGAGGTGCTCGGCCTGGGTGTGCGCGGCGTAGACCAGCTCGCGTGGGGCGTCGAAGGACCGGGTGAGGGTGACCTCCCGGTCGGACGGCAGGTCGATCGTGAGGTCAGGGAGCTTGTTCATGACGGGTCTCCTTCTGCGCGCGTAGGTAGTCGTCCAAGGTGTCGTAACGCTCGTCCCAGAGGCGGCGGTACTGGTCGACCCACTCGGCGAGCGTCCGCAGCGGCGCCGGGTCGAGCCGGCACCGACGCCACTGCGCCTCCCGGGTCCGCGTGATCAGCCCGGCGCGCTCCAGCACCGCGAGGTGCTTCGAGACCGCCTGGAGGCTGACCGGGAACGGCGCCGCCAGCTCGTTGACCGTCGCGTCGCCGGTCGCGAGCCGGGCCAGGATGGCCCGACGGGTGGGATCAGCGAGTGCGGCGAACACTGCGCTGACGGGGTCTGTAGTCATCTGCTGCTTTCAACCAACTGGGTAATCAACCGACAGGTTGAATATACGGGCACCCTCCGGGTATCGGCAAGGAAGCCCATCTGACTGCCGAAAGGAACTCGACGTGGCGACCATCCGCGCCCTCGTTCTCAACTGCACCCTCAAGCCGTCACCGGGCGCGTCCAGCTCCGAGCAGCTCGGTCGGGAGGTGCTCGACGAATTGGCCGCTCAGGGCGTGGAGGGCGAACTGGTCCGGGTGGTGGACCACGACGTGCGCTTCGGCGTCTCCACCGACGAGGGCAACGGTGACGGCTGGCCGGCGATCCGCGCCAAGCTGCTGGCGGCGCAGGTGCTCATCATCGCCACGCCGATCTGGCTCGGTCAGCCATCCAGCGTGTGCAAGATGGTCCTCGAACGTCTCGACGCCGAACTCTCCGAAACCGACGACGAGGGCCGGCTCCTCACCTACGGCAAGGTGGCCGGGGTGGCCGTCGTCGGCAACGAGGACGGCGCACACCACACCATCGGCCAGGTGCAGCAGGCGCTCAACGAGGTCGGGTTCACCCTCGCCGCCGCCGCCGCGACCTACTGGGTCGGCGAGGCGCTCCAGACGGTGGACTACCGCGACGCCGGCCCCAAGCCCGACACCACCGGCCGCACCACGAAGGCCCTCGCGCTCAACACCGCGCACCTGGCGCGGCTGCTCGCCGACCGGCCGTACCCGCCGCCGGACGCGAAGGGTGCCGCGGTCGGCCCGAGCCGCGAGTCGGCCTGACCACGCCTCGCCACGACACGGGTCAGCGCCAGCCGTAGCCCATGCGCAGCGCCTGCCCGACCCGGTCGAACCGGGGCCGGTCCAACACGGCGCCCTCGCGGCGGATGCTGTCCTCGCGCATGGTGAGCACCCGGTCCAACCGGACCCAGCTCGGCCGGTTGTCCCGGTCCCACTCGCCCGGGCCGAGCGCGAACCAGTGCCGCTGCCCGTCCCGCTCACTCTGACTGGACAGCATCAGCCCGAACAGCGTCCGGCTGTGCCGCCCGACGACCAGCACCGGCCGGTCCTTGCCCTGGCCGGGATCGTCCTCGTACGGCACCCAGGTCCAGACGATCTCGCCCGGGTCGGCCTGGCCGTCGCGCTCCGGAGCGTAGGTCAGCTCCCGACGCTGCAACGCGCTCACCTGGCGGCGTCGGGCCACCTGCGCGGGGGCCGGCCCGGTGCGACGAGGCGACGGAATCACCGCGCCCACCCGGGAGATGCGAGCCGCGACATTCCTCAACAGACCAGCCACGGCGGGCAGCCTACCCGCCGCGCCGGCGGGCGGTGCGACAGACTGGCCCGATGGACGAGCTGCCCCGCGACCTGCCGATCCTGGAGCGACGCGCGGTGCGGGTCGTGGTCACCGACAGCCTGGACCGGGTGCTGCTGTTCCACACCCGCGACCCCGACCATCCCCGGCTGGGCACCTGGTGGGAGTTGCCCGGCGGCGGCATGGACCCCGGGGAGACCTATCTCGACACGGCGGTGCGGGAGCTGCACGAGGAGACCGGCATCCTCGTCACCGCCGACCAGGTGGGGGCACCGACCTGGCGTCGACGGGCGAGCTTCCTGCACCGGCAGGTGCGGCACGTCCAGGACGAGGTCGTCGTCACCGTGCGGCTCGCCGGGGCCGGACCCGACGTGGACGAGGCGCACCGGCTCGACTACGAGCTGGAGGACTACTTCGGCTTTCGCTGGTGGCCACTGCCGGAGGTGGTCGCCAGCCCGCAGCGGTTCTACCCAGGGCAGCTCCCGCGACTGATCACCGCCTTCCTCGCCGGCGAGGAGATCGACGAGCCGTTCGAGCTGTGGTCGTGAGCCGGGTCGGCGGGCAGAGTGGGGGCATGACGACCGATCTGCACGGGCCGCTCTCCGCGTACGCCGCACGGCTGCACGCCACGATCGGCGACCGGCACCACGTCGCCTCCCCGCTCGGGGCCTGGCTGCTGCTCGCGGTCTGCGCCACCGCGCCGGCCGGCTCCAGTCCCGCCGCCGCGGACCCGGTCGGCGAGGGCCCCGGTGCCGCCAACCCGGCCGCCGAGGAGTTGGCTCACGCCCTGGGCACCGATCTGGCCAGCGCCGCCGAGGTCGCCCGCGCGCTGCTGGACGCGCCGCATCCGCTGGTCCGGTCCGCCACCGCGCTCTGGCAGCGGTCGGGGCGGGGCAACGGCGGCTCAGCCGGGTGGCGGGCGGCGCTGCCCCGGACGACCGAGATCGGCGAGCTGCCCGATCAGGCCGGCCTGGACGCCTGGGCGCGCGAGCACACCGACGGCCTGATCGACACGTTCCCGCTGAAGGTCAACCCGAACGTGGTCTTCGCGCTGGCCAGCGCGCTGGCCACCCGGGTGTCCTGGGCGACACCGTTCGACGTCGCCGACGCCCGCGCGCTCGGTGCCGGCAGCCCGTGGGCGCGCGGGCTGCGCCGGGCGCTGCGCAGCCCGAGCCAGGGCCACCGCTGCGCCATCGTGTCCACCGAGCTGCTCGGTGACGTGATCGTGCACGCCGCCCCTGCCCAGACGACCGACGGCGCCGGGTTGGTGGTCCTCTCGGTGGCCGCCGACCCACAGGTGCCGCCGAGCGAGGTGCTGGCCGTCGCGTACGACCTCAGTGTCGGCGCGGCCGACGGCGCGCAACCGGCCGGGGCCCGTTCCCTGTTCGACCTGCCGCTCGGCGAGACTCCCCTGTGGACGCTGAGCGAGGAGCGGGTGCGGACCCGAGCGCGCGACGGTCGGGAGGAGCGCCACCACGCCGTCCTTCCCTGCTGGTCCGCCCGCAGCGACCATGACCTGACCGCACCGGCGCTCGGCTTCGGGGCGGCGTCGACGATGCTGGCGAGGGCACTGGGCCAACCGATCGAGACCTCCGACGCGCGGCAGGCGGCGATGGCCCGGTTCGGCCGGTACGGCTTCGAGGCGGCGGCGGTGACCGCCATGTTCGGGTTGGTCAGCCTGCCGCCCGAGGGCGTCGCCCGCACCGCCGAGCTGCGGTTCGGTCACCCGTACGCCGTGGTGGCCGTCGCCACCGACACCCGGGCGGACGGTGTCACCGGGCCGTGGCACGGGGTGCCGGTCTTCTCCGCCTGGGTCACCGAGCCCGATGAGCTGCCCGAGGCCGACGCCGCCGACCGGTAAGCAGCCCATCGACCGCAAGCTACCGCCCGGGTGGGGCCGGGCCGTCGTCGCGCGGCAGGCGCGCCACCATCTCCCGGAACTCCCGGACGGTCATCGCCTCACGAAGGGTCGCGAAGACCGCACCCGTTCCGGCCCGCGCGGTCGCCGGGTCCACCCCGGCGCGCTGTCCCACCCGGCTGAGGAACTCCGCCGGACCGGCGTCCGTGGGCGGTGGAACGGCGGCGGCATCGAGCCCCAGCCCGGCGTCCAGCCCGTCCACGTCCGGCCCGGGGCCGGCCAGGTAGCCGTCGACGTCGTCCGGAAGGTGCCCCACCAGGTCGTCGGGCGCGCCGCCGGTCACCCGTTCGGCCATCGTCTGCAGGACAGCCTGAGCGAGCGCGGCGGCCTGCTCGGCCGGCAGGCCGGACCGCCGGGACACCGCGTCGATGAAGTACGGAAACCCGTCGCCGTCGGTCACGCCCGGGCGGTTACCCCCGGCCGGCGTCGGCAAACTGCGCCGTCAGCGCAGCAGGCCCTCGGCCAGCAGGTGATCGAAGATGATCTGGTCGACCGGCGAGGTGCGGTGCCGGTCGGCGTACCCCAGCCAACCCATCTCCGCGATCTCGCTGGCCGGGCGCAACCGCCCCTGGTATCCGGCCCGGTAGCAGGTCATCCGCACTGTGGTGCCGCCCGTGTGGCCGTGCGCCTGGGCGGTGAACGTGCCCAGGTGCACCGCGTCGCGGACGTCCACGTCGACGCTCAACTCCTCGTCGACCTCCCGGCGCAGGGTCTCCAGGTCGGTCTCGCCCGGCTCCCGCTTGCCGCCGGGCAGATACCAGACGTCCTTGCCCTCGGACCGGGTGCTCAGCACCCGCCCGTCCTCGATGAGGACCCAGGCCACCTTGTCGATCTCGGGCACGCCCGCCCCTTCCGGTCGAAGACCGGGCACGCTACCAGCCCGGGCCCGCCGGACACTCACTCGGCCAGCAGGTCGAGCAGCAGCGCGGCGGTCCAGCTGAACGCCGGTGAGCCCAGCCCGACGCCGGTGTCGGGATGGAAGTACTCGTGGCAGCCGGCCCCGGCGACCAGACCGATCATCGAGCGGCGCAGCCCGGCGGCCAGGTCCGGGTGCCCGTGCGCCAGCAGCCCGCGCCGGACCAGCCAGCCGGTGTTCAGCCAGCTCGGCCCGCGCCAGTAGCGCAGCGGCTCGACGTCGGGCGCGGTGCGGTCGTAGGTGGGCAGCGGCCGTTGCATGTGTCGAGCCACCCCGAAGCGCGCCGAGCGGGCCTCGACGACCAGCGCGTCGGCCTGCCGGGTCGGCAGGTCGGGCAGGATCAGCGGTGTCAGCCCGAGCACGGTACGGGCGCTGACCAGCCGGTCGGTGCGCAGGTCGCGGGGCTGGAACGTGCCGGTGGCCGGGTCGTACAGCCGGCGTACCAGCGCTTCGGTGATCTGGGCCGCGCGAACCCGGTGCGGCCCGGGATCGTCGCCGGTGAGCGCGGCGATCTCGGCCAGCGCGTGCTCGGCCGCCCCGAACGCCGCGTTGAACAGCGGACACTCCACCAGGAACGGGTGGCCGTCGGCGAGACCCCGGTCGTCGTAGCCGCGGTCGCGGTAGGCGGCGACGATCGCCAGGTAACGCGCGTAGTCCAGGTCCGTGGGGCGGTGCGCGGCGTCGGCGTGCGCGGTGTCATGCCGACGGTACGCGCGCATCACCGCCGCCTCGGCGCCGACCGCGGCCATCGGCTCGTCCCAGGCGGGGCTGTTGTCCAGCCCGGACTCCCACGGGTGCACGATGCAGACCAGACCGTCGCCGGCCACGTCCCGCCGGTCGGCCAGGTAGCGCTGCTGGGCGACCAGTGCGGGATAGAGCTGGCGCAGTGCGGCCAGCCCGGTGGGGTCGGGTGCCCGCCGGTACGCGAGCAACGCGGCGAGTGCGTGCACCGGCGGCTGGACCAGGCCGGAGGTGTCCACGTCAGGGGTGCCCTGGGCGTTCGCCGAGCGCCACATCTCCGGCCCCGGGAAGTACGCGCCGACCCGCAGCGCCGGGTTGAACACGATGTGCGGCACCCGTCCGTCGGCCCACTGGGCCCGGAACAAGCTCGCCAGCTCCCGCCAGGCCCGCTCGGGGCGGACGTGGGCCAGCCCGATCGCGATGAACGCGGAGTCCCAGCTCCACTGGTGCGGGTAGAGCGTGCGCGAGGGCACCGTGTGGTCGTGTTCCCAGTTGGCGTCGAGCGTGTCGACCGCGAGCCGGCGCAGCCCGACCACGTCGGCCGGGCCACCCGTGCGGGCGGCGTCGAGGGGGGCGGGCACACCGACGCGCGTCGGCCCGGCACCGGCGCTCACGCGGCGGCCCGCCGGGGCAGGGCGTGCCGCAGCACCGTGGCCGCCTGTTGCAGGGCCCGGACCGGGTCGCCGCGCAGCCGGCACTCCAGGGCGAGCCAGCCCCGGTAGTCCAGTTCCAGCAGGGTCCGCACCAGCGCCGGCCAGTCCAGGTGCCCCGCGCCCGGCTGGTGGCGGTTGGAGTCGCTGACCTGCACGTGACCGAGGTACGGCGCGGCGGCGCGCAGCGCGCGGTGCAGGTCGTCCTCCTCGATGTTCATATGGAAGGTGTCCGCGACGACCCGGACCGACGGCAACCCGACCGCGGCGCAGAGCGCCACCGCCTCGTCGAGACGGTTGACCATGTGGTCCTCGTACCGATTGAGGGGTTCCAGGAAGAGGGTGACCCCCTCGGCCCGGGCGTGCTCGCCCAGCTCACCCAGGGCGTCGACGAGAACCTGCCGGTCCCCGGCCGGCGGGCGCGGCGGCTCGAACGGCGGCAGCCGCCGGGAGAACATGCCCCAGGCGGCCGGTGTCATCACCCCGAGGCCGCCCAGCTCGCCGATGACCGACAGTTGGGAGCGCAGGTTGCGCACCGCGTCGGCGGACCGGGCGGGGTCGAAGTCGCCGATGAAGTGGTCCATCTCGACGCAGACGGTGGGCATCACCACCCCGGCGGCGCGGGCGCGGCGCAGCTCGGGCAGACGACGGGCGAACGCGAGGTCACCGCGTCCGCGTAGCTCGATGCCCTGGTAGCCGAGGGCGGCCGCGAGGGCGTACTTCTGGATCAGGTTGGCGCCCGGCAGGAGTTGTTCCTGGCAGGCCAGCGCGATGGTGGTCATCTAGAACCTCAGCACCACTTGGAGGACGTCACCGGCGCCGCGGTCGAGCAGCGCGAGGGCGTCGGCGACCGCGCTGGCGTCGACGATGTGGCTGACCAGCGGCAACGGGTCGACGCTGCGTTCGGCCACCAGGTCCATGAAGGTCTGCGCGACCCGGTCCCCGGTCCACCGCCCGGCCATGCTCGGCGCGGGGGTGGGCCCGGAGACCTGGGCGGCCACCAACTGGATGCGGTTGTGGTGGAACTCCTCGCCGAGGCCGAGCGCGTCGGCCTGGCCCTGGTAGAAGCCGGCGGCCACGACCCGCCCGGCGTGCGCGGTGGATCGGATCGCCTCGTGCAACGCCGGGTACGCCCCGGACAACTCCAGGCAGACGTCCGCACCCCGGCCGCCGGTGACCCGACGCAGCACGGCGGCCGCGGACTCGGCGCGAACGTCCACCGTGGAGTGGGCGCCGTACCGGGCGGCGTGCGCCAACCGGTCGGGCACCGGGTCGACCGCCACCACCCGGGCGCCGGAGAGCACGGCGAGCCGGGTGGCCAGCAGCCCGATGACGCCCTGCCCGAAGACGGCGACCCAGTCGCCGAGGTGCAGGTCGCCCGCGAGCACGGCGGTCAGCGCGATGGCGCCGGGCCGGGCGAAGACCGCGGCGAGCGGGTCCAGCCCGGCGGGGAGTGGGCGGACCGCCTCGGCGGCGAGGACGGCCTCGGCCCGGTGCCCCCAGATGCCCCAGACGAGCTGCCCCGGATGGCGGTCGGTGACCTCCGGTGCGACCTCGACGACCTCGCCGACCTCCTCGTAGCCGAAACCGACCAGCGGGTAGGGCACCGGGGTCTGCCGGGGGACGAACATCCGGGCGGCGTCGTCCCAGTCCTTGCTGAGGCGGGGATTGCTGCCCCGGTAGAGGGTCAGCTCGGTGCCGGCGGAGATGCCCGAGTAGCAGGTGCGGACCCGGACCTGGCCGGGGCCGAGCGGATCCGGGGGGCAGGGCTCGAGGCTGATCCGTCGAGGCCCGGCGAGAGAGACCACCCAGTTGCCCATGTGTCACATCCCGGTAGCACTGGGCTCCAGGATAGCAAAAAATCGCGATATGTCTTGCTATTGATCAATCGAAGGTGTTGGATCCGGCATGTACCCTTCGAGAGGAGTGCCACCGATGTCAGCACCTCCGAGGCGGATACTCGCCACCACCCTGATCATGGCACTGACAGCGTCCACCCTGCTGGCCTGCGGCGACGACGAACCCGACAGCAACAGCAAGAAGATCACCGTCTGGAGCCTGGAGGACGTCGCCGACCGGGTCACCGCCACCAAGGCGATCGTCGCCGACTTCACCGCGAAGACGGGGATCCAGGTCGACCTGGTGACCGTCAACGAGGACCAGTTCCCCTCCCTCATCGCCGCCAACGCCGCCGCCGGTGACCTGCCCGACGTGGTGGGTTCGGTCTCCCTCGCCGGCATCCGCACGCTCGCCGGCAACGAGCTGCTGCACGCCTCGGCGAACGCGGAGGTCGTCGACAAACTGGGCAGGCAGACGTTCTCACCGCGGGCGCTGGAGCTCACCTCCGACGACGGCCAGCAGCTCTCCGTGCCCAGCGACGGCTGGGGCCAACTGCTCGTCTACCGCAAGGACCTGTTCGCCGCGGCCGGCCTGCCCGCCCCCGACACGTACGAGCGGATCACCGCCGCCGCGGCGAGACTGAACACCGGCGGCGTCGCCGGGATCACCGCGGCGACCGCCCCCAGCGACGTGTTCACCCAGCAGACCTTCGAACACCTGGCACTGGCCAACGGCTGCCAGCTCAGCGACGACTCCGGAAAGGTCACCCTGGACTCGCCCCAGTGCGTCGAGGCGTTCCGCTTCTACGGCGACCTGATCCGCACCAGCTCGGTGAAGGGCGCGCAGGACGTCGACACCACCCGGGCCACCTACTTCGCCGGCAAGGCGGCCATGGTGATCTGGTCGCCGTTCATCCTCGACGAGCTGGCCGGTCTGCGTAACGACGCCAAGCCGACCTGCCCGCAGTGCCAGGCCGACCCGACGTTCCTCGCGAAGAACAGCGGCTTCGTCACCGCCATCAAGGGCCCGAACGGCACCGAGCCCGCCCAGTACGGCGAGATCAGCTCCTGGGCCGTGCTGGACGGCGCGGTGGCCGATCCGGCGAAGTCCTTCGTGGAGTACATGCTCAGCGACGGCTACCCGAGCTGGTTCGGCATGTCCCCCGAGGGCCGCTTCCCGGTCCGCAAGGGCACCCCGGCCGAGCCGGAGGCGTACCTGACCCGGTGGAACACCAGCCAGGCCGGCGTGGACGCGAAGAAGCCCCTGACCGACGTGTACGGCGACGAGGTGTTGGCCACGTTGCGCCGCAGCCCGGACACGTTCGGTCGGTGGGGCCTCAGCCAGGGGCAGGGCAAGCTGGTCGGCGCCATGCTCGGGGAGCTGCCGGTGCCCAAGGTGCTGGCCGACCTCGTCTCCGGCAAGGCCGACGCGGCGGCCACCGCCAACCGCGCCAGGAAGGACGTCGACGCGATCAAGGCGGGCGTCAATTGACCACCACCGCGCCCGGCCCCGGCCGCTCCCCCACCCGGGAGCGGCCGGAGCCACCCCGGCGCCGACCACTGACCCTGCGCCGCCGCGAGTCCCGGGCCGGGCTCGCGCTGGTCGCACCGACCCTGCTCGTCACGATCGCGGTCATCGGCATCCCGATCGTGTGGACCGTGGTGCTCGCCTTCCAGCGGGTCCGGCTCGCCACGCTGCGCAAGACCGGCCTGTTCGGCGACTTCACCATGGACAACATCGACCGGGTGCTGCACACGCCCGGCTTCGCCGAGACGCTGTGGGTGACGCTGGTCTACAGCGTCGGCGGTACCGTCGGGTCGATCCTGCTCGGGCTGGTGGCCGCCCTGGTGGTCCGCCGGCCGTTCAGGGGTCGCACCCTGGTCCGGGCGTCCATGCTGCTGCCGTACGTGGCGCCGGTGGTCGCGGTGACCTTCGTCTGGCAGGTGATGCTCGACCCGCAGCTCGGCATCGTCAACGCGTGGGGCCAGCGTCTGCTCGGCTGGGACGCCCCGGTGCCGTTCCTGTCGCAGGACTCGACCGCCCTGACCACGGTGATCGTGTTCGAGGCGTGGCGCTACTTTCCGTTCGCCTTCCTGTTCCTGCTGGCCCGGCTCCAGGCGGTGCCCGGTGAGCTGGAGGAGGCCGCCCGGGTCGACGGGGCCACCCCCACCCAACGTTTCCGGCACATCCTGCTGCCCCAACTGCTGCCGGTGATCGCCCTGCTGGGCGTGCTGCGCTTCATCATGACGTTCAACAAGTTCGACGACGTCTACCTGCTCACCGGCGGTGCGGCGGGCACCGAGGTGGTCAGCGTGCGGGTGTACGAGTTCCTCACCGCCCGTACCGACATCGGCGCCGCGGCCGCGCAGGCGGTCGTGCTGGCCGTGGTGCTCATCGTGTTCGTGCTGATCTACCTGCGCTTCTTCGGACGGAGGGTGAGCTGATGGACCGGGACGTGGTCGAGACGGTGAGCCTGCGCTGGCTGCGCCGCCTGGTGATCGCCGCGTTCCTGGTGGTCACCGTCTTCCCCTTCTACTACATGCTGGTGCTCTCGGTGCGCCCGATCGAGCGGCTGCTGCTCGACCCCGGCGCGCTGGTGGTCGGCTTCGGTGAGCTGACCGTCGCCACGTACGCCGAGGTGCTCAAGGCCACCGACGACGGCGGCCAGGGCTTCCTCACCTTCATCCGCAACAGCGGCCTGGTCGCGGTCGCGGCGACCGTGCTCACCCTGCTCGTCGCGATCCCCGGGGCGTACGCGGTGGCCCGGCTGCGGTTCTTCGGCCGGCGGCAGGTCGACTTCCTGTTCCTGGCGGTCTACCTGTTCCCGACGATCGTCATCGCGATCCCCCTGTTCGTGGCGTTCAGCCTCGCCAACCTGCGCGGCTCGCTGTTCGGCCTGGTGCTGGTCTACATCTCGCAGACACTGCCGGTCTCGGTCTACATGCTGAGGAACTACTTCGAGACCATCCCGGTCAGTCTGGAGGAGTCCGCCGCCATCGACGGCGCCGGTCGGCTCGGGATCATCCGCCGGGTCAGCCTGCCGCTGGCCATGCCGTCGGTGATGGCGGTCGCGCTCTACGACTTCATGATCGCCTGGAACGAGTTCCTCTTCGCCCTGCTGTTCCTGGTCGACAAGCCCAACCGGTGGACGGTGTCGCTGGGGTTGTCCCTGCTCGCCGACGGGGTGGAGGTCCCCAAGACGGTGCTGATGGCCGGGTCGGTCGTGCTCACCCTGCCGATCGTGATCCTCTTCTTCGCCAGCGAGCGCCTCCTCACCGAGGGCCTGACCAGCGGCGCGGAGAAGGGATGACCGTCTCCTCCGGGTCCCCGGCCGCTCCCCCACCGGCCCGGATACGGTGGCCTCATGGCCAACCCGACCCGCTGGGCGACCGACACCGGTCCCGAGCACTCACAGTGGTACATCGACCGGTTCCGCAAGCTCGCGGCAGAGGGCGCGGACCTGGCCGGAGAGGCCCGCCTGGTGGACACTCTGGTCGCGCCCGGCTCCCGGATCCTCGACGCCGGCAGCGGCACCGGCCGCGTCGGTGCCGCGCTGGCCGAGCGGGGGCACACGGTGGTCGGGGTGGACGCCGACCCCGCGCTGGTGGATGCCGCCCGCGCCGACTACCCGGGCCCGACGTGGCTGGTCGCCGACCTCGCCGAGCTGGATCTGCCGGCGCTGGGTGAGGCGGAGCCTTTCGACGCGGCGGTGCTGGCCGGCAACGTGCTCGCCTTCGTCGCCGTCGGCACCGAACCGGAGGTGCTGCGCCGCGTCGCCGCGCACCTGCGCCCCGACGGTGTGCTGACCGTGGGCTTCGGCACTGAGCGCGGCTACCCGCTGACCGCGTTCGACGCCGACGCGGTGGCCGCCGGGCTGCGCGTGGAGCAGCGCTTCGCCACCTGGGACCTGCGCCCGTGGCGCGACGACGCCCCGTTCGCGGTCACCATCCTGCGCCGCCCGGCCGACTGACACCGGTCGGGCCGCACGTTGCTTTTCGGTGATCAAGAGGTTTGCGTCAGAACTTGGCGCGAGCCTGACGCAAACCTCTTGATCACCGCCGGGCCGGCGGCCGGCAGGCGGCCCGGCAGGCTTCGGGTGATCAGTCCGGGGCGGCGACGGCCCGGGCGGCGGCCGGGTCGAGGGTCGCGCCTGCGGGCACCAGGCTGACCAGGCCGGCCGGCAACCGCAACGGGCGGACACTGCGGTAGCCGAGCATCGCGAGCACCTCCCGGTCGGCCAGCACGTACCGCCGGCCCAGGTCGGTGATCACGGAAACCGCGCCGCCGGTCGCACCGGGCGCCGCGGCGGCCTCGACCACCGCGCCACGACCCGGCTCCACCAGCACATGGTCGGCCAGCACCGCGCCGCCGGTCGGCGCGGTCCGTGGAGCGGCCGTCAGGTCCCGCAGCGGTACGCCCCACCGCACCTCACCAACCCCACCGTCGTCGGCGACGCGGGTGCACAGGGCCCCGTCGCCGCCGGCCGCGAGCCGGGGCGGGCTCGGTGGCGGGGCGTTCGGGCCGGTCGGAGCGAGGTCGGGCACCGTGGGCAACGCGGCGAACTGACCCAGGGTCATCGGCACCGGCCCGCCCTGCCCGGTGCGGGCCAGCAACAACCCCGCCTGCAACTCGGTGATGCCGGCCAACCCGGCGTCGAGCGCCACCGCGTACTGCCGGCCGCCGCCGGAGTTGCTCACCAGGTAGATCGTGCCGATGGTGGTGCCCGGCACGCCGGTGGCGGGACGGCCCAACCCGGGCAGGTCGAGCGGGACGAGGTCGGTGCCGGCCGGCAGCGAGTTGAGCAGGGCGGGCGCCACCGGCACCGCCTGCGCCCGGGTAGTGGCGAGCGCGGCGAGCACCCTGCTCGGGTCGCGTACGAAATAGCGCCGTTGGTGCCAGACGAGGTGCAGCCCGTCGTCGGGGTGGCGCAGCAGCAGCGCCTCGTCGCCCAGCGGCCGACCGCCGCCGGGCTCGCTGCCGATCAGCAGGGCCGAGCGGGGGGCCTCGCCGGCCGGGACGGTCGAGCAGACCGTCCACCCCCCGCTGGCCAGCCGGCCGGGGGCGGGCAGCGAGTCCGGCGCGTCCGCGATGCCCAGCGGCAGCCCGCGCGGCACACCGTCGATCGTGCGTCGGGAGACCAGCACCGTCTTCGACCGGTCCGCACCGACGATGAGCAGCGCGGAGGCGTAGTTGAGCACCGGGTGCAGCTTCTGCTCGCGATAGACGAACCGGGCGCCGGACTCCTTCTCCACGATCACCGCGCCCGGGTCGCGCCAGCCCTTGCCGCCACCGGCGAACAGCCCGTAGAGCGCAAAGCCACCGAGCCCGATCGCCGCGACCAGGACGCTGGCCAGACCCGCGCCGGCCAACCGCCGAAACGGTGACTGCGCGGGGTCGGTCTCCCGCATGACCAGGGCGGCGACCGCCCGCTGGACGCTGAACTGGTAGGAGTGCAGCTGGTCCTGCCGCGACGGCATGAGGTCCCTTCCGACGGATCGGCCGGGCACAGGATATGCGTTCCGTCGATGTCTCGTGGACCCTGCGTGGCCGGCACGGGGCAACCGGTACCATCCGGGGACGAATCCGACGGCGAGAGGGCCACCCGTGGGCGCGCGTTTCGAGGAACTGGCCTGGCGGGAGACCCCGATCGGCGCGATCAGCCTGCGCCGACGCCGGGACCCGGCACTTCAGGTCGAGGTGTACGAGGTCAAGCTCGACGACGAGTACCTGATGTCCAGCCTCTTCCCGGTCGCGGAGATCGAGCTGGCCCGGCTCGGTCTGGCCGAGGTGCCCGGCGACTCGGTCGACGTGGTGGTTGGCGGTCTCGGGCTGGGATACACCGCCTGCGCGGCACTGGGCGACCCCCGGGTGCGTTCACTGCTGGTGGTGGAGGCCATCGAGGACGTGATCGACTGGCACCGGCAGGGGCTGCTGCCCTTCGCGGCGGGGCTCGCCGAGGACCCGCGGACCCGGTTCGTGCAGGCCGACTTCTTCGCGGCGGTGGCCGGTGACGTCGGCTTCGACGTCGAGGTGCCCGGGCGGCGGTTCGACGCGGTGCTGCTCGACGTCGACCACTCCCCGCGCAACGTCCTGCACCCCAGCCATGCCGCGTTCTACCCGCCGGCCGGGCTGCGCCGGCTGGCCTCCCTGCTGCGCCCGAAGGGGGTCTTCGCCCTCTGGTCGGACGACCCGCCGGACGCCGAGTTCACCGCGGCGCTCACCGAGGTGTTCGTGGACGTGCGGGCGCACGTCGTGCCGTTCGCCAACCCGCTGACCGGTGGCGAGTCCGCCAACACCGTCTACGTGGCGCGGGCTGCCGGCTGAGCTCGTCCCGATCGGCATGGTGTCGGCTGGACGGGGAACGTGTACCCGGGCCCGCCGCACCAGGCGCGGCCGGTTACGGGAGGTCGAGATGCGCGCACTGCTCTGGGTCGTCGGCGTGGTCGCCGGCGTGCTGATCCTGCTCGGGTTGATTCTCGAGGCGGTCCGCTGGCTGATCATCATCGGCCTGATCGCGCTGGTGATCGTGATCATCCTGGGTGTGGTCAAGGGGCGGCAGGCGATGCAGCACCAGAACCGTCGACGATGACGGCCGGCCCGGTCAGAACCAGTCCGGGCGCATGTCGAGGCTCGTCCGGTCCCGGCTCTCCAGCAGGTCGAACTGCGGCCCGGTACGGGGCAGCTCGACCATGAAGAAGTAGCGTGCGGCCTGCCGCTTGCCGGCGTGGAACGCGTCGCCGGTCCCCTCCGGCGGCAGTGCCAGCACCTGCTCCAGCCACATCCACGCGATCACGACGTGCCCGACGGCCTCCAGGTACGCGCTGGCGTTGGCCAGCGCGAGCACCGGGTCACCGTCGGCCCACAGTCGGCGGGTGACAGCCGTCACCCGGTCCACCGCGCCGGCCAGCCGGTCCGCCAGACCGGCCGCCTCGCCACCGGCCTGCCGGGCCCGCTCGACGGTGTCCCCGATCGTCGCGGTCAGCAGGGTGAGGCCCTCGCCGCCCCGCATGGTCATCTTGCGTCCCAGCAGATCCAGCGCCTGGATGCCGTGGGTGCCCTCGTGGATCGGGTTGAGCCGGTTGTCCCGGTAGTGCTGCTCCACGTCGTGATCGCGGGTGTAGCCGGCACCCCCGAGCACCTGGATCGCCAGGTCGTTCGCGGCGAGGCACCACTGCGACGGCCAGCTCTTGGTGATCGGGGTGAGCACGTCCAGCAGCAGGTGCGCCCGCTCGCGGTCCGCCTCGGCCGGGGCCGTCCCCTGCTCGTCGAGCAGCCGCGCGCAGTAGAGCACCAGCGCCAGCGCCCCCTCCACGTAGCTCTTCTGCGCCAGCAGCATCCGTCGTACGTCGGGGTGGTCGATGATCGGCACCTGCGCCGCCGCCGGGTCCTTCGCGCCGACCGGCCGGCCCTGCGGCCGCTCCCGGGCGTACTCCAGGCTCTTGAGGTAGCCGGTGTAGCCGAGCGCGGTGGCGCCCGCCCCGACTCCGATCCGGGCCTCGTTCATCATGTGGAACATCTGCGCCAGCCCGTGGTGCGGCGCGCCGACCAGGTGACCGACGGCACCGGGGCAGCCGCCCGGGGTGTGCCCGCCGTCGCCGAAGCTGAGCAGGGTGTTGGTGGTGCCGCGGAACCCCATCTTGTGGTTGAGCCCGGCCAGCACCACGTCGTTGCGGTCGCCGAGCGACCCGTCCGCGCCGATGAGCACCTTGGGCACGATGAACAGCGAGATGCCCTTCACCCCGGGCGGCCCGCCGGGAATCCGCGCGAGGACCAGGTGCACGATGTTCTCGGCCAGCTCGTGGTCGCCGCCGGAGATCCACATCTTGGTGCCGAAGAGCCGGTACGTGCCGTCCTCCTGCGGCTCGGCGCGCGTGGTGATGTCGGCCAGTGAACTGCCGGCGTGTGGCTCGGACAGGCACATGGTGCCGAAGAACCGGCCGTCCAGCATGGGTCGGACGTAGGTGTCCACCTGCTCGGCGCTGCCGTGGGCCAGGAGCAGGTTGGCGTTGCCCAGGGTGAGGAACGGGTACGCCGAGGTGGCCACGTTGGCCGCCTGGAACCAGGTGAAGCAGGCCGCCGCGACGGCGTGCGGCAGTTGCAGGCCACCGACCGAGGCGTCCAGCCCGGCACTGAGCAGGCCGGTCTCGGCGAAGCTGTCCAGCGCGGCGCGGACCTGCGGGATCAGCCGCACCCGCTGCCCGTCGAAAGTGGGCTCGGCGAGGTCGGCGGCGCGGTTGTGTGGGGCGAACTGCTCGGTGGCCACCCGCTCGGCGAGGTCCAGGGCGTCGTCGAAGGTCTCCCGGGAGTGCTCGGCGTAGCGGGGACGCTCGACGAGCTGGGACACCCGCAGCCAGTCGTGCAGCAGGAAGTCGAGGTCGCGGCGGGAGAGCAGGGTGGACGGCACGGCACTCCTCAAGCGGGCACGGGGGTGGGTGGGGCCGGGACGACTGCCCACGGTCGCCCCGGCCCCATCCTGGCGGATCGACCGGGCCCGCACCACCGGCGCGGGTGGCCTGGCGCGAGCGGAAATTGTCACACCGGGCGGCTAGGGTCGCTGCCCGTGACCGAACCCGGAGACGTCCCGCCCGAGGTCCTCGACCGGCTGCGGCCGATCTGCCTCGGGCTGCCGGAGACATACGAGGAGCCCGCGTGGGTGGGCACCCGCTGGCGGATCCGCAAGCGGACCTTCGCCCACGTCCTCACCGTCGACCCCGACCGTCAGGTGGCCCACGCCCGGGCCGCCGACCTGGACCAGCCGGCCTGCCTGCTGACGTTCCGGTCGCCGCTGGACGAGATCGCCGGGCTCCTCGGCGGCGGGCACCCCTTCTACAAACCCCAGTGGGGGCCGACCGTGATGGGCATGGTCCTGGACGGGGACACCGACTGGGCGGAGGTGGCCGAGCTGCTGACCGAGAGCTACTGCATGTTCGCCCCGAAGCGGCTCGCCGCCCTGGTCGGCCCGCCGGCCCCGCCGACCGACTGAGCGCGACCGACGCCTGCCGGCCGGCGTTTCGCCCGACACGCTCCGGGGATACCGCGGCGGGTGGCCGGATCCGTCGGCCCGGGTGGAACCGAGAACGCCGTCGGGCGGGTGAGGAGCGGGTGGATGTCCACGCTGCCCACCGAGGAGGATCCCCGGCTGACCCGGGTCTTCGACGAGGACCGGGTGTGCACGGGTGTGACGTCCCTGCGGGGGCGGGTCTTCCTGAGCTACCCGTCGGCGGACGGGCCCGGCGTCCAGGTTGTCGAGGCGCTGCCCGACGGTCGGCGCAACCCGTACCCGGATGCCGGGTGGAACCGGGCAGACCAGTCTCCGGACGGCGCTTTCGTGCACGTCAACGGGTTACGTGCCGGTCCGGACGGCCGGCTGTGGATCGTCGACTCGGGAGCGCCGCAGCTCGGCGCGCGGCAGGTGCCGGGAGGTGCCCGACTGGTCGTGGTCGACCCGCACGGCGACCGGGTGGTGCGGGTCTACCACCTCGACGAGGCGGTGCACCCCACCAGCTACATGGACGACGTCCGTTTCAACGGCGCCATCGCGTACCTCAGCGACGCGGGATCACCCGGCCTCATCGTGCTCGACCTCGAATCGGGTCGGTCCCGGCGGGTGCTCAGCGGTCACCCGAGCACCGTGGGCGAGCCGATGGTCGCCGACGAGCGGGCGCTGCGCGACCCGGACGGTGCCGAGGTACGCCTGCACGTCGACCAACTGGAGGTGTCGCCCGACGGCCGCTGGCTCTACTTCCAACCGGCCTCCGGTGGCATGTCCCGGGTCGACACCCGCTGGGTGGACGACCCGTCGGTGTCGGCCGACGAGCTGGCCCGGCGGGTCGAGCGGTGGTGCGACACACCCAGCACCGGTGGTACGGCGATCGACGTCAACGGCACCATCTACCTCAGCGACGTGGCGCACCGGCGTGTCCTCGCCATCGCACCGGACCGCAGCGTGCGTACGCTCGTCACCGACGCCCGGCTGGTCTGGGTGGACGCGATGTGGCTCGACGCCGACGCCCGGCTGTGGATGCCCGCAGCCCAGCTGCACCTGACCGCCGGGTTCAACGGCGGGCGCTCGGCGGTCGACTACCCGGTGCACGTCTACCGGATGCCGGTCGGGGCCGGGCCGTCCCCACTGGACCACACCTGAGCGGTGGGCGTCGATATGCTGCCTCGTATGCATCGAAGCCGCGTGTACGCCCTGCTGATCGACGCTCCCGCGGCGGAGGCCACCCGGGCGGCGGAGTTCTGGTCGGCTGCGCTCGGCGTCAGCACCCGGTCCCATCCGACGGAGCCGCAGTTCGTCGGTCTGCACGAGGCGCTGCCGGGGCTGGTCACCGCGGTTCAGGCGGTCGACGACGCGCCGCGTTTCCACCTCGACATCGAGACCGACGACGTGCCGGCCGAGACCGCGCGGTTGATCGGTCTGGGGGCCACCGAGGAGTCGCGGTGGCTTGAGTGTCGGATCCTGCGGGCACCCGGTGGTCACCTGCTCTGCGTGTTGCCGGTGGAGAGCCCGCCGGAGCTGTTCGCCGCCGAGGCCCGCACCTGGCCCTGACGGGTCGGGGCTGTCGGAGGGTGCCGCTAGGGTCCCGCCCATGGCTGAATTCGTACTGGTGGCGGGGGCATGGCTGGGATCGTCGGCGTGGGACGAGGTGGTGGCGCCACTTCGGGCGGCCGGCCACGGCACCCACCCGTTGACCCTCTCCGGCCTCGCCGACAAGCGGGGCGTGCCCGCCGGGCAGCAGACCCACGTGCAGGACATCGTCGACGAGATCGAGCGTCGCGACCTGCGCGACGTGGTGCTGGTCGGGCACAGCTACAGCGGCATCCCGGTGGGCCAGGCCGCCGAGCGCATCGGCGACCGGTTGACCAGGGTGGTCTTCGTCGACTCGGAGGTGCCGGTCGACGGCGGGTCGTTCGCGTCCGCCTGGTGGCAGGGCCAGGCGGTCTTCGAGGCGTTGATCGCCGACAACGGCGGCTACTGGCCGCCGCTGGGTGCGCCCGACTTCGACGGTCAGGGGCTCACCGACGAGCAGGTCGCCCGGCTGATCGAGAGCTCCACGCCGCACCCGGGAGCCACGTTGACCGAGCCGGCCGTGCTGACCCGACCGCTGGGTGAGCTTCCGGCGACGTACGTCAAGTGCCTGCTCGACGGGCCTGAACCCAACGAGACGGTGACCAAGCTGCTGACCAGCGACCACTGGCGACTGGTCACGATGGACACCGGCCACTGGCCGATGTTCTCCCGGCCCACCGACCTGGCCCGCCTCCTCGTGGCGGAGGCCAGCTGACCCACGCCGGCCGCGTGGGTGTCGGTGAGTAAGGCGACGCGGGGTCGGTTCGACGAGCGTGATGCCTCAGGGGCATCGTGATGACGGTGAGGCATCACGCTCGCCAGGGTGAGCGCCGCCGGGCCGACCCTTCCAGCGTCGACGTGGGGTCAGGCCACCTGGTCGTCCAGGGTTCTGATGTGACGCACCGGCGAGGCGACCAGCCAGAGCACGGCGAGCACGCCACCGAGGCCGGCGATGGCCAGGGTGGGTCGCAGCCCGATGGTGGTGCCCAGCGCGCCGCCGACCAGCGCGCCGATCGGTCGGATGCCGTAGTTGACGGCGCTGTACGCCCCGGCCCGGCGTGCCAGCGCGTCGGCGGGTGTCACGGCGATGAGCAGGGCGTTCAGGTTGACGTCCATCAGCATCACCCCGACGCTGGAGACCAGCTCGATGGCCGCCAGCAGGGCCACCTTCGTCCAGGTGGGGCCGGTCACCAGCGCGGTCAGCGCCAGCGGTGCGGGAAAGAGCACCGCGCCGATCATGGCGGTACGCCCCAACCCGATGGCGCGGGAGATCCGTGGGGCGAGCGCCGCGCCCGCGAGTCCGCCGAGTGCCCCGAACCCGAGGGCGACACCGATCGCGCCGGCCGACAGGCCGAGGTCCCGGCTGGCGTAGAGCACCAGCAGCGCGCCGGCGATGAAGGTGAAGAAGTTGACCGTGCTGGTGCAGCCGAGGGCGGCTCGCAGCACCGGGTGCCGCAGCACCAGCACGAGTCCTTCGCGGACCAGGGCGAGAGTGGACGTCTGCCGCGGCGGCGGAGGCGTCTCGGTGACCGGGATGCGGCGCAGCAGCAGCGCGGAGCCGAGGAACGACACCGCGTCGACGAGGATCGCGCCCGGGGCGCTGAGCGCCTGGACCAGCCCACCGCCGACGGCGGGGCCGGCGATGGAGGACAGCGATCGGCTCATGCTCAGCTTGCTGTTCGCGTCCACGTACGCCGATCGCGGCACCAGGGCGACGAAGAAGGCCTGGCGCGCCATGGCGAACAGCACCGCTCCGAGGCCGGTGAGCAGTGCCACCAGGTAGAGGTGGGTGAGGGTGATCGCGTCGAAGAGGTAGGCCACCGGCAGGCTGAGCAGCACCGCGGCGCGGACCAGGTCCGCGATGATCAGGAGTCGCCGCTTGTGGGTGCGCTGGTCCACCCAGGCGCCGAGAAAGAGGCCCAGCAGGTTGGGCAGCCAGATCAGTGCGGTGAGGACGCTGACCTGCACGGGTGTCGCGGTGAGCAGGGAGACGGCGATCAGCGGCAGGGCCAGTTCGCTGACCCGGTCGCCGAACGAGGAGATCGTCTCGCCGGCCCAGAAGGTGCGGAACCGTCGGTCGCGGTGCAGGGCCGGCGGAGGCACGGTGCCGGTGGCGCTCACGGTGCCGCTGGCGGTCACGACGTGGCCGCGTCGTCGCCGGTGGGCTCGACCGAGACGTCGCCGTCGGTGGGTTCGGCCGACGCGTCGTCGCCGCCGGGCTCGGCCGACGCGTCGTCGTCGCCGGGCTCGGGCAGGAGGTAGCGCAGCATCCGGACGATCCGCGCGCCGTCCGGCGCCGACGCCTCCTTGCGCCGCACGTACGGGGCGATCAGCTCCTCGATCGACTCCTCGAGCTGTCGAAGCTCGTCGGCGGTGGCCACGAAGCGGGTGTCGGCGATGCCGGCCAGCGCGCGCCACTCGGGGTCCAGCCGGGGCTCCTCGCTCAGCAGCCACTGCTGCGGCGCGTCGGCGTTGCGGGCGAACATCTCGCCGCGCAGCTGTTGGCTGGCGGACTGCCCTTCGGCGCTGTCGGTCGCGGTGAATCGGAAGCCCCGGGCAGCGGCCTGCCACCAGCGTTCCCGCTTGCTGGTGGCGCCGTCCCAGTCGGTGACCAGCCCGAACGTCGCGAGGTGTCGCAGGTGCCAACTGACCACCGAGGGGGTGGCGCCGACGTGCGGGGAGAGCCCGGTCGCCGTGGCCGGGCCGTGCCGCTGGAGGTGTTCGAGGATCGCCAGCCGCACCGGGTGGGCCAGCGCCCGCAGTGCCTGCGGCTCGGTGATCTCGAAGTCCCCGTACGGATTCTTGAGAGACATGTTTCGAAAGTAGTCTCTCAGGTTTTCCGGGGCAACCCCTGCCGCCCGGGGAGGGCCGCGCCGATCAGGCGATGCCCAACCGGGCCAGCGGCTCGACCAGCTCCCGCTCCTCGTAGCTGAGGTGCGACAGCAGGGAGTCGGTCAGCAGGTTCACCGCTTCCCGCAGCTCGGCGAGACCGTCCGGCGACCCGACGTACGCGACCAGAGCCTGGTCGACGCCCTCCAACACGTCGTGAATCACGTGGTGCTCCTGCTCCAGCCGGTCGACGACCGGGCCGAGCCGGGGGTCACGCGCCCGCAACCGGGGAAAGAGCGACTGGTCCTCGATCGTGTGGTGGGTGGTGACGATGCGGCAGTACGACTCGCAGTAGACGCCGAGCGTCCACCGGTTCTGCCGCATGGTCATCGTGTTGATGTGCGACCGGGCCGCACCCGCGTCGATCTCGCCGGCCGCCACCTGCTCGATCAGGTCGTGGATCTGGGCCAGCTCGGCACGCAGGCCGTCGTGGACCTGCACCAGATGCGCACCGGTGGCCTGCTCGTGCGGCGTGTAGGTGCGCTCCGGGTCGGGCACCGGCCCGGTCGGCCGGGCCGACTCGTCCCAGACCTGCTGGTCGCTGCGCCGCACACCGTCGTCGGGGGTCGGCACCACGGCGAACGCTCCGCCGGTCACGCTCGCGCGGCTCGCCCGCACCGGCGCGGCGGCGACCGGCTCCGGCTTCGCCTCCGGCTCCGGCTTCGCCTCCGGCTCCGGCTCAGCCGCCCGGTCCGCATCCGGCGTACGCTGCGGCGCCACACCCCGCTCGCGCTCGGCCGCGACCAACTCGCGGACGGCGGGGGCCACCTCGCCGGCGAACCGGCGAAGGTCGTCGGGGTCGTCGCTGCCGAGGATGAAGGCGCTGACGCCCTCCCCCAGCGCCAGCTCGGTCAGCTCCCGCACCCACTGCTCGGCGGGCCCGTTCAGCGGGCCGCGCCCGACGGGCGAGAACTGGCCGGAGATGTTGAGCAGGCGGCGCACGTCCTGCGGTGACCGGCCGGCCCGCTGCGCGGCGTCGTCGATGATCGCGTTGCCCTTGGCCAGGTCACCGGCTTCGAGGTAGCTCAGCGAGGGCAGCCAACCGTCGGCCCGGCGACCGGTGAGCTGGAGCATCCGGGGCTTGTACGCGCCCAACCAGATGGGCACCGCGTGCGCCGGGGCCGGCCCGCGCTTGGCACCCACCACCCGGTAGAACTCGCCGTCGACCCGGACACCACCGCGCGTCTCGGCGTCCCAGAGCTGACGGATGACCTCGATGGCCTCCTCCAACGCGCGTACGCCCTGGCCGGGGGTCAACCGCCGGCCGCCCATCGCCTCGATGGCGTCCCAGAACGCTCCCGCGCCGAGGCCGAGGCCGACCCGGCCGCCGCTGAGCAGGTCCAGGCTGGCCACGCTGCGGGCGAGCACCGCCGGTGGGCGCAGCGGCAGGTTCGTCACGTTCGCCGCCAGGTGCACTCGGCTGGTCCGGGCCGCGACGAAGCTCAGCAACGTCCAGGTGTCGAGGAACGCCGGCTGGTACGGGTGGTCCTGGAAGGTGACCAGGTCCAGCCCGACCTGCTCGGACAGGACGGCGACGCCGACCGTGCGGTCCGGATCGCCGTTGCTGGGGGTGACGAAGGATCCGAAGACCAGGTCGTGGCCGTAGTCGCTCATCTGTGAGCCTCCCGATTCACACGACGCCTCGGGCGATGCGTCATGGCCTCAACCTTATGTCACTCAGAACATCTTCTGCCAACAAGGTCTGCGTCACTGCGCTACTGTCGGGGGATGACGGGTGCCCCTCACCGGCCGGACCGGCCCGATCCGCTCGACGACGACCTGGGTTGGATGCTCGGGATCGTCTTCCGTGGCTACGTCCGGGCGGCCGAGCACACACTCACCGACTTTCCCGGCGGCCCACGCGGTTACCAGTTGCTCACGGCGGCGATCAACGGGCCGTCGCGCAACCAGGGGGCCATCGCCGAGGAGCTCGGCCTCGACCGCACCGTCCTCACGTACCTGATCGACGACCTGGAACGGCCCGGTTTCGTCGCCCGCCGGGCGGACCCCGCGGACCGGCGCAACCGGCTCATCGACGTCACCGACGCCGGCCGCGCCGCCTGGGAGCAGCGGCGCTCGGCGCTGCGGCAGGTCGAGTCGCACCTGCTGGGGTCGCTCGCGCCAACCGACGCGGCGACGCTACGGACGCTGCTCCAACAGGTCGCCTGCTCGGCCCAGGCGGTGGACCCGCTGCGCGACCTCTGCGAGGTGGTGGCGCAGGTGCAACCCACCCCGGCGCCGACGACGAGCCGGACCGACGCCGCGCCCGGCCGCGGCGGGCGGAGCAGCACTCCCCGAGCCCGCCGCCGCAGCACCGACTGACGTCCCGCAGGGGGCGGAACGCCACGCGGGCCCGTCCCGCACCGCCCGACCGTCCAGCGGCGCGGGACGGACCCGCGGTGGTGGTGCCGCGCCGGGTCAGCGCACGTGCACGAACACCGGGTTCGAGTAGAACCACAGGTCGTCCCACGGGCTCTCCAGCCCGTCGGCGAGCGGCTCGGCCTCGTCGGTGCTGGTGCCCCGCACCCGCGCGTAGGTGTCCGCCTCGACGTTGCGCAGCGTGTGCCGGATGACGTAGCTGTCACCCTTGCGACGCCAGTCCCTCGGGCCGAACCGGGCCGCCACCGTGGTGGTGGGGTTGGTGTCGGCGTCCAGGCTGGCGCTCGGGCCGGTGATCCGGCCGACGATCAGGTCGACCCGGCGGACCTCGGGACGGTCACCGTTCGCGTTCGGGCCACCCAACGGACGGAAGGTGATCTCGATCTCGACGTCGGTACGGCTGCGACGGCTGACCGTGATGGTCTCGCCCACCTCGGCCGTCCTGCCCTGGGACGTGGCGGTGACGTCGAGGCTGCGGATCAGGTCGCCGGTGGTCACCCAGATCCGGCCGTTGCGCAGACCGTCCATGATGTCGCCGTAGTCCTGCCGTGCGTGCACGTACGTCTTGCTGTACTCGCCCGGCCAGAAGTCCGCGCCGCCGCGGGTCCAGTGCACGTGCGAGTCCGAGGTCGCGGTGATCCACCAGCGCCGGCCCTCACCGAGCAGCGAGTCCCACAGACCGCCGACCCGGGCGGTCATCTGGTCGAAGCCGCCGTAGGTGGGGTGGTTGCCGTACCCGCCCCGCTTGCCACCGTTGAGCGGGCCGGCCTGGTGACCGGGCGCGCCCTCGAAGCCGATGTAGACGTCCGGCGCGGCGTTGTTGCCGTTGCGGAACTCGCGCGGGGTGTCCTGACCGTAGACACCGAGACCGGGCGCCGAACGGGACGCGTGGTGGGCGATCACCAGCGGCTTGTGCGACATGCCCCGGGCCACCTTGAGGAACTCCACCATCTTCGCCTCGGTGTCCCGGGCCGGGTCCGTGGGGAACGCGTCGTACTTCGCGAAGCGGCTCTCCAGCTCGAAGAGCTGCTTCGCCTCGTCGTCGTGGCGCGGGATCATCAGCGTGTGGTGGTCCAGCGAGGGCGCGTCGAACTCCATGCCCCAGAACTGGAGCACCTCGGGGACCAGCTTGCGCGAACGCAGCAGGTCCGGGTACGCCTGCTCGATGTTCACCTTCGAGTGGGTCGGCCCACCGTGGTCGGTGCACATGGCCCAGGTCAGGCCGAAGTTCTTCGCCATGATGGCGTTGGTGACGATCGGGTAGACCGCGTCCGCGCCCTTGTGGAAGACGATCGGGGACTTCGTCGTGTCGAACTCGCCGCTGTACTCGGAGTGGATGTGGTGGTCGCCCGCACGCCACACCCGGTTCCTGGAGCCGCCCCGGTCGCTCGTGTCGTCGTCACCGGGCCGGCGCTCCTCGTCGGCCCACGCCGCGCCCGCACCGACCAGGGGGCTGGCCGCGGCCAGCGTCGCGCCGACGCCCGCGTACTTGACCAGCTTGCGCCGTGACAGCTGCGCGTGCTCGGTCTCTTCGGGTTGCCTGTCTCGCACGTGAGAGCCTCTCCTCGATCAAGCGAATGCTCTTTCGATCAAGGAGCTTCGGAGAGTGCGGTGAACACCCGTCGTACGCGGCGCGTGCCCACGATGAACACCCTCCCCCGGCCTGGCCGGGGCAGCAGGGGGTGACACCTCGACCGCGCGTGGTGCCCGATCGCGGCCCCGCCCGGCCGCCCGGTCAGGGCACCTGCCGCCTGTCACCGCCCGTCCGGGCGGCCGACGGGTCGGCGGGCGCGGTGACCACCGGCGGCGCGACGTCCACGGCGGGCAACCCGGCGCGGCCCGCGACCGGAAGGACCAGCTCACTGCGGCCGAGATCGACGCGTACGGTGGCGTCCTGGTCGTCGGTCTCGGTGAACTCCGGGTCGCTCTGCCCGAGGACCAGGCCGAGCACGTGACCTGCGGGCAGCACCGCGTCGTACGCGTTCAGCGGCACGGTCACCGTGTACCAGCGGTCCGGCCGCAGTGGTGTGGTGAACCGTAGCGAGCGGTGGTGCGCGGCGTCGAGCCAGCCCCGGGTCAGCACCGCGTGGTCGGAGACCCCGGTGATCTCCTCGGTGTCCCGGTAGCAGGCGTCGTCGACGTCGGTGGAGGCTCCCCAGCAGGACTCCGTTGCCAGCGTCCGCACGCCCTCCGAGCTGTCGTAGCGGATCCGCTCGGCGGTGCCGTAGTCGACCAGTCGGGCGGTCAGCTCGGCGGTGGGCCGGTCCACCCGCACCCGCAGCCGCACCGATGGGCTGCCGGAGATCCGCAGGGGCGCGGTCAGGGCACCGGAGAGGAAGACCATTCGCCCGGCGGTGGCGGTGTTCGGCTCGGCGACCAACTCGGCCTCGGACAGTGACGCGTCGACGTACGCCTGCTCCCGACCCGGTCGCGCGCCGCGCCCGCCGAGCGTGCCCGTCACGCCGTCGCCCGCGCCGAGGGCGACCCGGACGTCGCGGGTGCCGGGGGCGGGCCAGTCCCGCTCTGTCGTCCAGGTGCCCGGAGCGGTCTCCAGGTCGACCCGTGGCTCGTTCATCACCCCGTTGCGCAGCCCCTGCAACCAGAAGTCGAACCAGCGGTGCAGGGCGGTCACCCACTCGGCGCGCCGGACGTCGAACGGGTCCTCGTGGCCGGCCTGGTAGAGCCAGAGCTTGCGGGGCACGCCCTGGTCGGCCAGCTCCTGCCACCAGCGGGCGAACTGGTTGGTCGTGACGTTCAGGTCGTTGACGCCGTGCGCCACGAAGACGCTGGCCCGGACCCGGTCGGCCGAGGGCCGGTAGTCGCGCCTCGCCCAGAACGCGTTGTGGTCACCGGTCTCCTCGGCGCTGTCCGCGCGCAGCCGGGCCAGAGCGTCCGCGCAGGCTTCGTCGGTGCGGCCGCTGACGTACGAGTGCAGGTAGCCGGGATAGTCGGTGGTCCGCAGGTTCCCCTGGTAGCGCATGTAGTCGTACCAGCTGGAGATCGCCGAGATCGGGACGATCGTGGCCAGCCCCTGCACACCGGTGGCGGCGACCCCGTTGGCGACCGAGCCGTCCCACGACTTGCCGATCATGCCCACCTGGCCGGTGCTCCAGGTGGCGCTGACCGGCTGCCCGTCGGCGGTGTACGCGCGGGCCCGCCCGTTGAGCCAGTCCACCACCGCCCTGGCACTGCCCACCTCGGCCGGGCCACCGACGTCCTCGCAGCCGGTGGAGCGGGCGGTGCCCGCGAGGTCCACGGCGGCGAAGGCGTACCCGCGGGGGACGAAGTAGTTGTCGTAGAACAGCGGGGCCTTGGCGATCACACCGGCGGCGTCGTACGTCTTGAGTTCACTCTCGTTGCCCCGTCCACAGCAGAGGTAGTAGGGCGACGCGTCCATGATGACCGGTACGCGGACCCCTGCGGCTGCGGCCTCCCGGGGCCGGACGAGGTCGACGGCCACCCGGTCGGGCGCACCGTCACCGTCGCTGTCGGCGGAGGTCTGAACCCAGACGCTCTCCCGGATCGCGTCGGCGTAGGAGTAGGCGGGGACCGTCTGGTCGCCCCGGACGTGCGCGGGCACCGGGCGATGCCCGGCCGCCGGCTCCGCCGCAGTGGGGGTGGTGGCCACCGGAGAGGCGGTCACCGGGGTCACCGGTAGTGCCGCGACCAGCAGGCCGACCAGGACGCTGGCGACGCGGGCGCGGATGCTGGCGGACGACGGAGCAGACGTCATCGGTGTCCTCCCGGGGGCGCGATGCGTGGATCACATTCCATCGCATCGATGTCCCCTCTGCCTAGTGCCCGCGCTGTTCCGGTGGCGTGGGGGTCTCCGACGACGGGCGGGCCGGGGGCGTGCTGGTCAGATCCGGGCGCGCGGCAGCCAGCCCAGGAATCGGAGCCGGACCCGGGGCAGCGGCACCGTGGGCAGGTCCTGGGCTGCGGCGACGAGGCAGGAGCCGAGATAGACGGCGAGGGCGGCGCGTGCGCCACCGAACTCGGCGAGCAGTTGGCTCTGCTTCGTGGCGCAGGGCCACTCGCGACCACACCCGGTGCAGGTCCAGCTCGGGGGGTTGGGAAGGTGCTCGGGCAGCTTCGTGCGGCGGTAGCGGCCGACGACGCTGTTGTCCGCGCGCACGTCGCGTCGCCGTTGCGCGGGTCCACCGTTGCGGTGCCCCATCGGGCGGGCACCGGGCAGGTAGCGCCCGACGGTCCCGAAGAGCACCCCGACGCGGATCAGGGCGTCCGGCCCGACGTGGTGGGCCAGCAACGCGGTCATCAGGTAGTGCCCCAGCAGGTCGAAGGCGTCCCGGTTCAGACCCAGGTCACGGCAGAGGTCGACGAAGTCCGGCGTGGTCAGGGGCACCCGGTCGTCGAGTGCGCGGCGTAGCACCTCGCGCAGAGCCCGGCCGAGTCGCTCGACCGCGTCGCCCTCGCCCAGGCCCAGGCTGTCCTCGTCCGCCACCCGGGCCAGCGCCTCGGCCACGGCCAGCCGAACGACGCGGTCAGGATCGGTACTGTCCAACGTTCCTCCCTCCGCAGGCCGGTCGCCCGGCGGTGGCCGGGGTCGTCCGCCAACTCCCGGGGAAATCATGAACAAGATTTCGCTGTCGGCCACGGGGGTGGCTAGGTCAGTAGGCGTAGAACCAATTGGCGCGTTAGTCGGAAAGCGAAGTCGACCTACCGACACATCGCAACGATTGACGGGACGACGAGGCGCGATTGTCGTATGGTGACATTCCCATCGACAGGTATTGCATCCTCACGTCACTCAACGGTCAGGCCAGATCCGACGCCCTCGACCGGTCGCTGCCGTCCCGCTCGCGACGTTCCACCGCACCGCATCGCCGGCCAACGACGTGCCGGGTCACCGCCGAGCATTCCGGCACGTCCCGACCTCGCCGCCGGCACCGTTTCACCAACCGGCGGCACCCGCACCGGACGGAGACAGCGGATGACGTCAACACCAGTGCACAATCACCAGTTCGACAGCCGTGACCCGCTGGCCATCCAGCAACTCCTGTCCACGGTGTACGACACGAAACTGCGCATCCACAGCAGAAGCGAATACCGACTCAGCCATCACCACACGGACGCCGGCCCCCTTGGCATCGCGACCACCCGCCAGAACGGGCATCTCGAGATTGACGCCAGCACACTCGGCGGGTTGGTCGTCGGCAGCGCCCGGACCGCCCGTGGCGATCGTGCCTGTGACGGGTCGGCTGACCGCTTTGCGCCCGGCGACGTCTTCCTCGTCACCAGGCCGGAGGAGCCGTGCCACGTACGGTGGCATCCCGGTGAGGTGGAGCTGTGCGTGCTGGACCTGTCGGTGCTGACGCAGGTGGCCACCACCGCGCCCACACGGCGACCCGGTCGGATCCGGTTCACCGATCTGGCTCCCGTCAGTGGGGCCCTCGCCCGGCAGTGGCGCAACACCACCAGCTTCGTCAGCGACGTCCTGCTGAACAGCCCGACCACCGGGGCGCAACCGCTGGTGATCGGCAACGCCGCGCGGATGCTCGCCGCAGCGGCGCTCATGGTGTTCCCGAACACCGCGTTCACCGAGACGACCGCCGCGGACCGGAACGATGCCAGCACCGCCACGTTGCGGCGGGCGATCGCGTTCGTGGAGGAGCACGCCGACCGGGACATCAGCGCGGCCGACATCGCCAGTGCCGCCGGCGTCTCCCTGCGGGCGGTGCAACTCGCCTTCCGCCGTCATCTCGGCACCACCCCGACCGCCTACCTGCGTCGGATTCGGCTCGACCGCGCCCATCACGACCTGGTCCGCGCCGACCCCCGCCTGGAGACCGTCTCGGCGATCGCCAGTCGCTGGGGGTTCGCCAGCCACAGCAGGTTCACGGCCCGCTACCACGCCAGTTACGGGGTGCCGCCGCGCGAGACGCTGCACGCCTGAGGCGCAACCGTTCGGCCCAGGCCCGGTCTAGCCCCGGCCGTGCTCGTGGGCGTCGCGGGCGGTCTGCACCTCGGGCACCGACGCCTCCAGCAGATCGGCGAGGCCACGAAGCTGCTCGGCGACCCGGGCGCCGAGCGGCGTCAGCGAGTATTCGACGCGCGGTGGGATCGCGGTCAGCACCTCACGGGTGAGCATTCCGTCCCGTTCGAGGGTCTGCAGGGTCTGGGAGAGCATCCGCTCGCTGACCCCGTCGATGCGGCGACGCAGGGCGTTGAACCGGTAGCGCCCCTCACCGAGCGCCAGCAGAGCCAGCGAGGCCCACTTCGAGGTGACGTCCTCGAAGGCCGCACGGGAGGTGCACCCCCGGGCGAAGACATCGCTGACGAATTCCTGGGTAGGCCCCGCCGGATCCTGGGCCGGCATGTCGCTCACCTCACCAGCCTATCCCACGCTGCCCCTTGGTTAGTGCTGTAGATTCGTAAGTGCCTGCTGAAACGTCACTACTCTCCGGAGGTTCCCATGCCCACCTACGCCGTCACCGGTGCCACCGGCCGACTGGGTCGCCTGGTGATCGGGCAGTTGCTCGACACCGGCGTGCCCGCCGCCGACATCGCCGCCATCGTGCGCAGCCCGGAGAAGGCCGCCGACCTGGCCGCGCGCGGAGTCGAGATCCGCACGGCCACCTACGACGACCCGTCGACGCTGCCCGGCGCGGTGGCCGGCGTACGCCGCCTGCTGCTCATCTCCGGCGACACACCCGGTCAGCGCGTCGCCCAGCACACCGCGGTCATCGAGGCCGCCACGCTCGCCGGGGTCGAGCGGCTGATCTACACCAGCATCCTGAAGGCCGACACCACCACGAACCCGCTCGCCCCCGAGCACAAGGCCACCGAGGAGGTCCTCGCCGCCTCCGGTCTGACCTACACCGTGCTGCGCAACAGCTGGTACACCGAGAACTACACCGACCAGCTGCCGCAGTACCTGGGGTCGGGCACGATCCTCGGTGCCACCGGCGGCAGCAAGGTCTCCGCCGCGACCCGGGCCGACTACGCGGCAGCCGCCGTGGCGGCGCTGACCCGCGAGGAGGACGGCAACGCCGTCTACGAACTGGGCGGCACCGCATTCACCTTCGACGAGTTGGCCGAGACGGTCACGGAGGTCACCGGCACCACCGTCGTCCACCGGGACCTGTCCGCCGCCGAGCTGGCCTCGACCCTGGAGAACGTCGGCCTCGACGCGGGCACCGCCGGGTTCGTCGCCGCGCTCGACCACTCGATCGCCATCGGCGAGCTGGCGACCGACAGCGACGACCTCAGCCGGCTGATCGGGCGGCCGAGCACCCCGCTGCGCGACGCCGTCCGGGCCGCGCGCGCCTGACCCGGTCATCGCCCAGGCGGGCGGCGGGCGGGCGGCCACGGGGTCAGGTCGTCCGCCCGACGGGGGTCGCGCCGCCTACTCGCTCTCGTCCTGCTCCTCGGTGAGCTCGGACAACGCGTCGGCCGCGTCCCGGTTGCCCCCGTCGGCGAGACGCCGCAACTCGCCGACATCCGCCCGCTCGGTGGCCAACTCGACGAGCTGGTCAGCCGCGTCCCGGTCGCCCCGGTCGGCGAGACGCCGCAACTCGACCATGTCGCCGAGTTCGGTGGCGAGTTCGACCAGCTGGGCCGCCGCGTCGGCGTTGCCGTTCTCGGCGAGCTGACGCAGCTCCCCCAGATCGCCACGCTCGCCAGCGAGTTCGACAAGCTGATCGACCGCGTCGCGGTCACCGTTCGCGGCCCGCTCCCGCAGTCCGCCAAGATCAGAATCGGACATCGCGCACCTCTCCCCAGCTGACGTGCGACCCCGCCACTCGCCGGCCGGCTCCGCCCACCACCGAAAACTAGACCAGCCGGCACCGGCCCGGCGACGGATCGGCCGACCCCACCTGCCGATCCGCTCAGGCCGCCTCGGCGAGCAGCAGACCGGTCAGCAGGCTGCGCAGGGTCCGCTCGACGAGGTCCGTCCGGGGCGTCGGCGCGGAGGGCTGACCGAAGGCCGCGACCAGGTGTGGGTACGCCGCGAGGTCGAACCCGGCGAAGGTGACGGCCCCGGCCCCGGCCCCGGCCTCGCGGCGGGCGAAGAGGCTCACGACGCCGGTCATCATCGCGATGGCCTCGAACTTGGCGCTGACCGCGCAGGGCACGGGTTCCAGGACCCGGATGCAGTTGTCGAACCAGGCCAGACTCTCGGGGCCGACACCGGAGGCCCGGTGGAACACGTCGAGCAGCCACGGGTGAGCGCCGAACAGCGCCAACTGCCGGCGACCCAACAGCACCATGGTGTCCAACCAGTCGCCCTCCGCCTGCGGGTACGGCCGCAGCTCACCGATGACCCGGTCGGTCATCAGGTCCAGCAGATCGTCGCGCGACGACAGGTACCGGTAGAGGGAGCCGGCGCCGGTGCCCAGCGCGCTGGCGACGGCGCGCATCGACACCGCGGCGAGCCCTTCGGTGTCCGCCAGGGCGACGGCGGCCACCACGATGGCGTCCCGGCTGTGGGCGGGAGCGGGGCCACGGCTGCCACGTTCCGGCCTGCCCCAGATGGGCGGGCGGTCGGGGCCACCGTCACCGGCGCTCACGGGGTGTGCGTCACTCACCGGCCCACTCTAGAGAGCAGCCGCGGTTCGCAGTCTTCGTCGCGCGCGGCGGACACGACGGCCGTACCCCCGAATCATTGATCTTGGATAGGCTGACGGGCATGCGCGCATCCCACCCGCACCGCCACCACGACGGCCGGAGGTGGGCCCGCACCGCGGCCCCGGCGCACCTGTTCGAGCCGGCCGACTGGTGAGTGGGGCACCCGCGCCCGCACAGCGAGGTGAGCCGGCCCCCTCCCCGCACCACCGGTCCGGTTGGGCGGCCCGCTGCGCCCGGCTCGCCCGGTCGCGCCCCTTCGAGATCGTCATCGTCGTGGTCATCCTCGCCAACGGGATCGTCCTCGGCCTGGAGACGTACGACGACCTGAACGGGGCCAGCACGGCACTGCACTGGCTGGAGCTGCTCTTCCGCGCCGTCTTCGTCGTCGAGATCGGTGTCCGGCTGGCGGCCTACGGCAAGCGTCCGCAGGACTTCTTCCGGCACGGCTGGAACGTCTTCGACTTCGTGGTGATCGCGGCCATCTTCATACCGGGCCTACACGGCGACTCGGCACTGCTGCGCGTCGTTCGGGTTGCCCGCGTGGTCCGGCTGGTGCGGTTCTCGCCGGGCCTGCGGACCATCGTCTCCGCGCTGTGGCGCAGCCTGCCGGGCGTCACCGGGTTCCTCGCCCTGGCCGTGGTGACGCTCTACGTGTACGGCATGGCCGGCTGGCTGATCTTCGGCAGCAGGTACCCGGAGCAGTACGGCGACATCGGCAAGTCGCTGCTGACGCTGTTCGTGCTGCTGTCACTGGAGACCCTGCCGGACCTCATCGAGCAGGGCATGGCCATTTCGCCGTGGACGCTGCTCTACTACGTCAGCTACGTGGTCATCACCGTCAACCTGCTGCTCAACATCCTCATCGCGGTCATCGTCAACTCGATGGAGGAGGCACGCCGGCTGGAGATGACCGAACGACTGGCCCCCGACTACGACGAGGACGGCGACGGCGTACCGGACGAGGTGGACCGCATCGCGCTGACCCAGCGGCTGGACGACCTGCGGGCGGTCATCGCCGAGCTGGAGCGGGAGTTGCGGATCGACCGGGAGGACGGGCACGGCCGGCCGCACCGCGACGGCACACGTACCAGACGGTGATCCGACGCTCGCACTGTGTCCTCCAGGTCGGATAGTGTCGGCGGCGGTCCCACCGCTTCGGCCGAAGGGCACCAGCATGACGACCACTGTCGACAACGCCCATCCCACCACCGAGGTCGCGCACACCCTCGGCACCGTCATCGACGACGTGATCCGCCCACAGGCGACGATGGTCGACCGGGAGGGCGCCTTCCCCCGCCAGGGCGTCGACGCTCTCGCCGCGGCCGGCCTGCTGGGCCTGGCCTCCTCGACCGAGGTCGGTGGCGGTGGCCACGGAATGCGGGTGGTCGCCGAGGTGATCGAGGGGCTGGCCGCCGAGTGCGGCTCCACGGCGATGGTGGTGCTCATGCACTACGCCGCGAGCGCCGTCATCGAGGCGCACGGCCCCCGCGAGGTCCGGGCCGGCATCGCGAGCGGCAGGCATCTCACCACGTTGGCGTTCTCCGAGTACGGCTCCCGCAGCCACTTCTGGTCGCCGACCGGCACCGCGACAGCCACCGACGACGGCAGCGTCCGCCTCGACGCCCGCAAGAGCTGGGTCACCTCCGCCGGCGAGGTGGACAGTTACGTCTGGTCGAGCCTTGCGCTGACCCGCGACGCCGGTCCGATGACACTCTGGCTCGTCCCGGCCGGCAGTGCCGGCCTGAGCGTGACCGGCGACTTCGACGGGCTCGGCCTGCGCGGCAACGGCTCCCGGCCGATGACCGCCGACGGGCTCCGGGTCCCGTCGACGGCGATGATGGCGACCGACGGCGCCGGGCTCGACACCGCCCTCGGTGCGGTCCTCCCCTGGTTCCTGGTGCTCAACGCCGCGTTCTGCCTCGGTCTGGCCCAGAGCGCGGTCGCCGAGGCGGGCCGGCATGTCACCGGGACGACGCTCACGCACACCGGCGCCGTCCTGCGCGACGCGCCCGTCACCCGCCGCGACCTCGCCCGACTGATGATCCGCACCGACGCTCTGCACGCCTTCCTGGGCGACACCCTCACCGCTCTGGAGACCGGCCGCGACGACGCGATGCTGCGGGTGCTCCAGGTCAAGGCGCTTGCCGGTGAGACCGTCGCGGACGTGACCGACGGCGCGATGCAGCTCTGTGGCGGCAGCGCGTTCCGCAAGGAGCTGGGCCTTGAGCGCCGCTTCCGGGACTCGCGGGCGGCCCGGGTGATGGCGCCGACCACCGACGCGCTGCACGACTTCGTCGGTCGGGTCGCCACCGGCCTGCCGCTGCTCGACGAGGCCAACCGCTGATGCCGACGCCATCGGTCCTGATGGGTGCTGTCGCGTACGACCCCAAGGTGGTGACCATCTGGGAGGGCTTCCGCGCCTGGCTGCGCGGGCGCGGCCTGGACTTCGACTTCGTCCTCTACTCGCACTACGAGCGGCAGGTCGAGGATCTCGTCGCCGGGCGGATCGACGCGGCATGGAACTCACCCCTGGCCTGGCTGCGCGCGCAGCGACTGGCCCTCGCCAACGGCACGACCGTCCGGGCGCTCACCATGCGCGACACCGACCAGGACCTCACCTCGGTCGTGGTGGTTCGGGCCGACTCGCCGGTGCGACAGCTCACGGACCTGGCCGGAAAGTTGGTCGCGGTCGGGGCGGTGGACAGCCCCCAGGCGACGCTCATCCCGCTGGGCCACCTCGCGGTCTGCGGGGTCGAGGTCGACGTGCGCCGGTTCGATGTCGGCGTCGGCCTGCACGGTGACCACATCGGCGGTGAACGCGACGCGGCCCGCGCCCTGATGGCCGGGGAGGTCGACGCCGCCTGCATGATCGACGCCAACCACCTGGCGTTCGTGCAGGAGGGCACACTGACACCCGACGGCACCCGGATCGTCGCGCAGACCGCACCGTACGACCACTGCAACATGACGGTCCGCGAGCCGGAGTCCGCCGGGGTCCAGCTCTTCGGCACGCTGCTGCTCGGCATGTCGTACGCCGACGCGCAGGTGCGTCCGCTGCTCGACCTGGAGGGCCTGAGAGCCTGGAAGGACGGGCGCACCACGGGGTACGACGCCCTGGCCGGGGCGGTGGACGCCACCGGCTTCTACTCCCCCGACGGGCGGGTGACGGCCACGGACTACCGGCCGTGAGCGCGGCACCTGTCACCGAACTCGACCTGGCTGAGCTGGGCTTCGGTAGGGGCGCGCACCTGCTGGTGCAGCGTGCCCTGGCCGGTCTGCCGCCGGGCGGCCGGTTGGCGGTCTCCGGCCGCGACCCGGCGTTGCGCGTACACCTGCCCGCCTGGTGTCGGGCCCGGGGCCATCGGGTCGAGGCGCCGGAGCCGGGCGACCGGACCGGGGTGGTGGCGGTGGTGGTGCGGGGCACGGCGGACGACGACCGCTGGTTCGGCGCGGAGCGGGCCGGGCCCGCCCTCCCGACGGCACTCAGCAGCCGCCCGCCTGCGCGCTGGGGGCTCGGCGCCCGGGGCGCGCTGCTCGAGGCCGGTGGCCCCGAGGCCCGGTTCGACCTGGACGACCGCGACCTGGTGTGGGCCGATGTCGCTCCCCACCTCTACGCGCAGGCGGCGGCGCGGCAGTGGGACCCGCAGACCGCGGTGCCGTGGGACGACCCGTTCGCGCTGCCGTCGGACGTCGAGGCCGCGGTGGTGCAGGTGATGACGTACCTGGTCGAGAACGAGCAGGCCGCCCTCGTCGTGCCGGCCCGGTTCGTCGGGCGGATCCACCCGCACTTCCGTGAGGTGGTGCAGCTCCTCGCCGTGCAGATGGCCGACGAGGCCCGGCACATGGAGGTGTTCAGCCGACGGGCGCTGCTGCGCGGCGCCGAGTTGGGCACGTCGTCGGCCGGCGGCCGACAGTCGCTCTTCACGCTCGTCGCGGAGTCCGACTTCGCGCTGGCCTCGTTCCTGCTCTCGGTGCTGGGTGAGGGCAGCTTCGTCGATCTGCTCTCGTTCCTGCACCAGAACGCACCGGACCCGGTGACCCGCCGGATCTGCTGGCTCGCCATGCAGGACGAGCGCCGGCACGTGGTGTTCGGCATGGCGCACCTGGAGCATCAGGCGCGGCTGGACCCGCTGCTGCGCGACCGGCTCCGGGCGGCCATCCACCGCCGCCACGACGCGCTCGTCGACACGGCGGGCCTCAACGCGGACGTCTTCGACGCGCTGGTGGTGCTCGCGGCCGGCGGCTGGCATCCCGACGACGTGTCCGCCGGCTTCGACCGGGTGCAGGCACTGCAACACGCCATGGATCAGGGCCGCCAGCGCCGACTGGTCCGCCTGGGTTTCCGGCCCGACGAGGCGGCGGCGCTGTCCGCCCTGCACACCCGCAACTTCATGTGAGCGACCAGGCTCGTTGCCCGGGTACGGTGGAGTGGCCATGGACAGCAACTCCGGCGCGGTCCGCGAGGAACTCCTGCGGTTGCGCGAGCAGACCGAGGCGCAGGTCGCTGCCCTGGACGCTGACCTTCGGAGCCTCTTCGAGGCCTCCCGGTCGTCGAACGCCGACGACGAACACGACCCCGAGGGCTCCACGATCGCCTTCGAACGCGCGCAGCTCACCGCCGTCCTGGACGCGGCCCGCCGACGCCTGGCCGAGTTGGACAACGCGCTGCGGCGGGTCGACGACGGCAGTTACGGCGTGTGCGAACGGTGTGCCCGTCCCATTCCCGCCGAGCGGCTGGTCGCCCGGCCGTCGGCGCGTACCTGTGTGGCCTGCGCCAGCAGACGGTGACGGTGCCCGTCGACCGCGAGGGTTGCGGGCACCGTCGTACCCGGTGATCAGCTCGCGCAACAACCTCCGGCGGGCGCGGCGTCGAGGACGACGAGGCTGAGCGGCGCGGACAGCGGCCCACCGGCGATGCCGGTGCTCAGACCACGCCCCGTCGGCTCCGGCCCGCAGCAGGTGTCGCCGCTCGCCGAATCGGCGGGGTTACTGGTGCAGACGCCGGTCGCGGGCAGGTCGAGCTGGACCTCGCGGGCGGCGGCCCAGTCCCCGGCGAGGGCGGCCACGACCGAGCGGACCTGCTCGTAGCCGGTGGCCATGAGGAACGTCGGAGCCCGGCCGTAGGACTTCATGCCGACGGCGTAGTAGCCGCTCTCCGGGTGGGCGAGTTCGTCCACGCCATGCGGAGGAACGGTGCCGCAGGAGTGCTCGTTGGGGTCGATCAGCGGGGCCAGGGCGCGGGTGACACCCATGATCGGGTCCAGGTCCAGCCGCAGTTCGGCGGCGATGGTGTGGTCGGGGCGGAAGCCGGTGGCGGCGACCACGCGGTCGACGGTGATCGACTCGGTGGTGCCGTCGGCGTCCCGCACGACCACGCTCACGCGGCCGTCCTCCGCGGTGAGCGCGTGCACGGAGAACCCGGTGAGCAGCCGGATCCGGCCGGCGTCGACGTGTGCGCGCAGGCGCGAACCGAGCGCGCCTCGCGCCGGGAGGGCGTCGGCCGCCCCGCCACCGTAGGTACGTGTCGGCGAGGCGGTCCGGATGGCCCAGGTCACCTCGGTTCCGGGCTCGACGGCGGACATCTCGGCCAGGGACAGCAGGGTGTTCGCGGCCGAGTGGCCGGCGCCGACCACGAGGGTGTGCCGGCCGACGAACCGGGCCCGGTCGGCGCCGAGCACGTCGGGCAACGCGTGCTCCAGATGGGCGGTCGAGTCGGTTTCTCCCCTCGCGGGCAGGCCGGACGCGCCGAGGACGTTCGGCGTACCCCAGGTGCCGGAGGCGTCGATGACGGCGCGGGCGAACAACTCGTCGCCGTCGGCGAGGCGGAGCAGGAACGGTGCGGTGTCGCGTCCGACGGTGCGCAGCCGGTCGAGGCCGAGGCGGCTGATCGCCTCGACCCGCGCCCCGTAGCGCACGTGCGGCCTGAGCTGCGGCAACTCCGTGAGGGGCTGGAGGTAGTCGCCGACCAGTTCCGCGCCGGTGGGCAGGGCCTCCGGGTCGGGGGCGACCCAGCCGGCCTGGTCGAGGAGCCGGCGGGCGGCCGGATCGATGTCGTACCGCCACGGTGAGAAGACGCGCACATGCCCCCACTGCCGTACGGCGGCCCCGGGGGTGTCGCCCGCTTCCAGGACGACGAAGGGCAGGCCGCGCTCGTGCAGGTGCGCGGCGGCGGCGAGACCGGTCGGGCCGGCGCCGATGACGACGACGGGAAGGCCGTCCAGAGCGTTCATCCGTTGACTCCTCGATGACAGGGCCCGCCTGAGGGCGCGGGATCGTCAGGTGATGGTGGGGCTGCGACGTTCGAGCAGGACGACGTCACGCCAGCGGTCGTGGTGGCGTCCGACCCGCTCGCGTACGCCGATGACGCGGAAACCGGCCCGCGAGTGCAGCGCCAGGCTGGCGGTGTTCTCCGGGAAGACTCCGGACTGGATCGTCCAGATGCCGGCGGCCTCGGTGGAGGTGATCAGAGCGTCCAGCAGCAGTCGGGCGATGCCACGGCCCTGGGCGGCCGGGTCCACGTAGACGGAGTGTTCGACCACACCGGCGTAGACCGCGCGGGTCGAGGTGGGCGAGACCGCGATCCAGCCCAGGACGGTGCCGTCGCGGTCGACGGCCACGAAGCGGTGCCCGGTCGACCGCGCGGCGTCGAAGGCCGCCCAGGTCGGGGCGGTGATCTCGAAACTGGCGTTGCCGGCGTCGAGGCCGGCCTGGTAGATCGCCAGGACCCGGTCGGCGTCGGCCTCGGTCATAGGCCGCACGGTGAGGTCAGCCATTCAAGGGTTTCCTTCCCGAGTGAGATGGCGACGACGCTGTCTCGACGTTTGTCGAAACAGACAGTTGCACGCTGATTAGATAGATGTCAACCTAGAGCAATGTCTAATCAAGCGGCGCCGACGGTCTGCTGCCCCTCGCTGACCGAGCGACGCGTGCCAGCCGAGGCCGCCGCGGTGCTCGCGCCCGCGTTCAAGGCCCTCGGCGACCCGGTACGACTGCAACTGCTGTCGATGATCGCCTCCGCCGAGAGCGGGGAGATCTGCGTCTGCGATCTGACCCCCGCGTTCGACCTGACCGGGCCCACCATCTCGCACCACCTCAGGACGCTGCGGGAGGCCGGGCTCGTCGACGCCGAACGCCGGGGCACCTGGGTCTACTACCGCGCCCGGCCGGCCATCCTGCGCCAGCTCGCCGCACTGCTCACCGTCACCCCCGCCGAGGCCGATGGGCGGGACTGCTCGTGACCAGCACCGTCCAGAGCGACCCGCCCGAGAGCGCCGTGGCCGGTCGCCTCTCCCGACTCGACCAGTTCCTGCCGGTCTGGATCGGGCTGGCGATGGTCGCGGGCCTGCTCCTCGGTCGCCTGGTCCCCGGTCTGGACAGCGCCCTGGAAGCGGTGACGGTCGGCGGAATCTCGCTACCCATCGCGGTCGGCTTGCTGATCATGATGTACCCGGTGCTCGCGAAGGTCCGCTACGACCGGCTCGACACCGTCACCGGTGACCGCCGACTGCTGATCTCCTCGCTGGTGCTCAACTGGCTCGTCGGCCCCGCCGTGATGTTCGCCCTGGCCTGGATCTTCCTGGCCGACCAGCCCGCGTACCGCACCGGCCTGATCATCGTCGGCCTGGCCCGCTGCATCGCCATGGTCATCATCTGGAACGACCTCGCCTGCGGTGACCGGGAGGCCGCCGCCGTCCTGGTCGCGCTCAACTCCGTCTTCCAGGTCGTCGCCTTCGGCCTGCTCGGCTGGTTCTACCTCTCGGTGCTCCCCCGGTGGCTGGGGTTGTCCGGCGCCGAGTTGACGATCTCGGCCTGGGACATCGCCCGCAACGTGCTCATCTTCCTCGGCATCCCGCTGCTCGCCGGCTACCTCACCCGCCGGCTCGGCGAGCGTGCCAGGGGCCGCACCTGGTACGAGGCACGCTTCCTGCCCAGGATCGGCCCGGCCGCGCTCTACGGGTTGCTGTTCACGATCGTGATCCTGTTCGCGCTACAGGGCGACGCGATCACCAGCCGCCCCCTGGACGTCGTCCGCATCGCGCTGCCCCTGCTGGTCTACTTCGCCCTCATGTGGGCCGGCTCCTACGCTCTCGGCCGCGCCATCGGTCTCGGCTACGAGCGCACCACCACCCTGGCCTTCACCGCGGCCGGCAACAACTTCGAACTCGCCATCGCCGTCGCGATCGGCACCTTCGGCGTCGCCTCCGGTCAGGCTCTCGCCGGGGTCGTCGGCCCGCTGATCGAGGTGCCCGTCCTGGTCGGGCTCGTCTACGTGTCCCTGTTGGCGCGCCGCCGTTTCTTCCCCGCCCCTTGATGGAGAGGCACCACCGTGAGTGACAAGCCCAGCGTCCTGTTCGTCTGCGTCCACAACGCCGGCCGTTCCCAGATGGCCGCCGGCTGGCTGCGCCACCTCGCCGGCGACACCGTCGAGGTCCGCTCGGCCGGCTCCGCGCCGGCCGAGACGGTCAACCCCGCCGCCGTCGCCGCCATGCGGGAGGTCGGCATCGACATCACCGACCAGACCCCCAAGATTCTGGAGTACGCGACCGCGGAGTCCTCCGACATCATCGTGACGATGGGCTGCGGCGACGCCTGCCCGGTCTTTCCCGGTAAGCGGTACGAGGACTGGCAGCTGGAAGACCCCGCCGGCAGGGGAGTCGAGGCCGTCCGTCCGATTCGCGACGAGATCCGTGCCCGGGTGGAGAAGCTCCTCGGCGAGCTGCGCCCCACCGCCTGACCGCACCGCCGGTGATCGGGAGGCGGCGGTTTCGACCTCCTCCCCGATCACCGGCAGCTTCACGCGGAGGCACTCGCCGTGCGTTCCGCTACCGCCGCGTTTCAGCGGGCACGACGGTGATGACCTTTGTCCGGGTCGCACTATCGTCGATGAAGGGGTCATTTGGCCAGTAGCTGGCGTGCAGGTACCCCGTCTGGGAGGGTGCGAGGTCGAGTGCGAAACGCCCCTTGGCATCGGTGTTCGCGGGTCCGTACTGGTTGTAGCAGCCGTTGTCGTCGCACAGGATGAACAGGATCGCGAAAACCTGGTTGGGGAGCGGGGCCCAGCCGGACGGAGTGAGCCAGGACAGCTGGCCGCTGACCCGGACGGTCTCACCCGCGACGACGCGGGTGCGTTCCACCGCCGCGGTGACGCGCGTCTGCCGGGGATTGATCGGCAGCTCGAAGCGAGCCTCGTCGGAATACTCGAAGTGGAGTCGGTCGGGCGAGTACCGCACCACCACCTCCGACTTCTCAGCCAGGCCGTAGGCGTACAGGGTGACGGTCCCGGTGAACGAGCCGTCGGCCGTCGTCTGCACCGCGGGGAAGTTGTAGGCGGCGTTGATCTCGACGGGGAAGTCGGCGAGCGGACGGACTTCGCCGGTGCCGGGCCACCGGCCCTTGAGCACACCGCGCACGGTCACCTCACGGTGGTCGTAGTCGATGGCGGTGCGGTCGACGGTGACACCCTCCAAGAAGGGGACGACGCGGTACTGGAGCCACCCGGCCCGCTCCTGTCGTACGTGGTTGCCCTCGACGTCGGTGACCTCGACGTGCACCTCGTAGTCACCGAGCTCGTCGAGGATCAGGGGAGTAGAGGTCGCCCACGTGGTGGCGTCGGACGTTTCTGAGTCGAGTACGAAGTCCGAGGTTTGGATGACCGGAGCCCCGGTGTCCTCGGTGACGAGCTCGGCGCGAATCTCGGCGACCGGCTGCGTCGAGGTGATGGAGACGAACAGCCGGCCCCGATCACTCGCCGACGAACTGTAGGCGCCGTTGACCCGTAGGAGGTCGGCTGCCTGGGCAGGCGCCGGCGACGCGGTGACGACCAGGGCCGCGCTGAGCACGCAGGCAGCCAGAACTGACCTTCTCTTCATGGAACCCCCGTTGAAAGCCCGTCAGATCGACGGAAGTGAACCCCCAGTTATAGAGACCCGGACGTCGTCATGCAATCGACGCGGAGTGACAAGGGCGCCGAGGTCGTGCTGTCAGCGGCTCCCGGCGTAGATTGCGCGCTCGCCCAACTCCTCCTCGATGCGGATGAGCTGGTTGTACTTGGCGGTGCGGTCCGAGCGCGACAGCGAACCGGTCTTGATCTGCCCGCAGCCGGCGCCCACGGCCAGGTCGGCGATGGTGGTGTCCTCGGTCTCCCCGGAGCGGTGTGACATCACCACCCGGTATCCCGCCTTGTGGGCGGCCTCCACCGTCGCGAGGGTCTCGGTGAGCGTGCCGATCTGGTTGACCTTGACGAGGATCGCGTTGGCGTAACCGCCCTCGATCCCGTCGCGCAGCCGGTCGACGTCGGTGCAGAAGACGTCGTCGCCGACCAACTGCACCCGCTCCCCCGCCAACGCGGTCAGCCGCTTCCAGCCGGCGATGTCGTCCTCGGCCATCGGGTCCTCGACCGAGCTGATCGGGTACCGGGAGACGAGGTCGAGCAGGTAGTCGACGTGCTCCTCGACCGTGCGTGCGCGCCCCTCCCCTGCGTAGTCGTAGACGCCGTCGCGGAAGAACTCCGAGCTGGCCGGATCGAGGCACATCGTGATGTCGGTGCCGGGCTCGTAGCCGGTGTCCTCGATGGCGCGCAGCACGAAACGCAGAGCCTCGTCGGCATCCGTGAAGTTCGGCGCGAAGCCGCCCTCGTCCCCGACGTTGGTGCTGTGCCCGGCCGCCGCCAGGGACGCCCGGAGGGTGTGGAAGACCTCCGAGCCCATCCGGACCGCCTCGGCGAACGTCCGCGCGCCGACCGGAGCGATCATGAATTCCTGGAAGTCGAGCGGGTTGTCGGCGTGTGCGCCGCCGTTGACGATGTTCATCATCGGCACCGGCAGCAGGCGGGCCCCGACGCCACCGACGTATCGGTAGAGCGGCTGCCGGTGCGCCAGCGCCGCCGCCTTCGCCGCCGCCAGGGACACCGCGAGGATCGCGTTGGCGCCCAGTCGACCCTTGTCCAACGATCCGTCGAGCGCGATCATCGTCTCGTCGATCAGGGCCTGGTCCTCCGCGTCGAGCCCGGTCACCGCGTCGGCGATCTCACCGTTCACCGCGCCGACCGCCGTCGTGACGCCCTTGCCGTGGAAGCGCGTACGGTCCCCGTCGCGCAGCTCGACAGCCTCGTTCGCCCCCGTCGACGCGCCGGACGGGACGGCGGCCCGGCCGGTCGACCCGTCCGCGAGGACCACGTCGGCCTCCACGGTCGGGTTGCCCCTGCTGTCGAGAATCTGCCGACCCCGTACCCGACTGATTGCCGTCATCACACACTCCCTGCTCACGATGCCTTTTCGCCGCCAGACTGGCAGGAAACGGCGGCCCTGGCACCGCGACGATGGACACGTTGACCCGTACCCCAGGGTGCGGGTTTAGGGTCGCGGGATGCGGGTGGGTGAGCTGGCGCGACGGACCGGGACGACGGTGCGGGCCTTGCGGTACTACGAGTCGGCCGGGCTGGTCGTGCCCCGGAGGCTCGGCAACGGCTACCGGGAGTACGACGCGATCGCGGTGCGGCTGGTGGCACAGATCCGCGAGTTGATGGCGCTCGGCCTCACCGTGGAGGAGACGCGCCCGTTCGTCGAGTCGATCGCCGGTGGCGCCGACGACGCCGACGTGTGCGCGGCGGCGGTGGCCACGTACCGCAGCACCATCACCGGCCTCCAGGAGCGGATCGGCAAACTGACCGCCCAGCGGGACGCCCTGGACGCCCGCCTCGACGCGGCCGCGACCCAGGTCGTGCCCGGCAGCGCGGCGGTCGGCACCGACCCCGCCACGCTGGTCGGCACCCGCCTGCCACCCCTGTTCTTCTACGGCACCGACGGTCGCCCGGTCGATCTCGGGGCGCTCGGCGACGGACGCACCGTCATCTTCGTGTACCCCCTGACCGGGCGGCCGGGCGTCGACCTGCCCAACGGGCTGCTCGAGGTCCATGGCGCCCGGGGCAGCACCGAGCAGGCCGCCTGGTTCCGCGACCACCACGCGGAACTCCGCGCGGCCGGCGCCGCCCGGGTGTACGGGCTTTCGGCGCAGTCGACCGGGTACCAGCGGGAACTCGCGCACCGGCTGCGGCTGCCCTACCCGCTGATTCCCGACCCGAGGCTGACGCTGGCCGACGCGCTGCGTCTGCCGACCCGCACGGCCAGCGACATGACGCTCTACGAGCGGTTGACGCTGATCATCGCCGACGGCGCTGTCGAACACGTCTTCCACCCGATCCCGGACCCGGCGTCGCACCCCCTGCACGTGATGCGGTGGCTCACCAAGCGACGCCAGGCCCCCGGATCGGTCGCCGCCTAGATGTACTGACCCGTGAGGTTGGGGACGCGGCTGGCGGGTGGTAGGCCGTTGAGTGCGGTGTGTCCGCGGTGGTGATTGTAGGAGTGGATCCAGCCGGGGAGGGCTTGTCGGCGT
>NZ_JAKKFI010000054.1 GCF_022230955.1 Micromonospora cabrerizensis | reverse complement strand
GGTCGGTGTCGCGCCGCGCGGTGTCGCCCGAGCGGTGTCGACCCGCCGTCAGCGCAGCCGGCGGGCGGTGAACCGGGCCGGCGGGTCGGCGATCACGTCCTGCGCGGCGATCAACTGGATCTCCCGGGTACCCGCCGCGAGGGTCGCTTCGAGCACGGCGTAGACGGAGGCGATGGTGCGTTCCAGCGCGGTCGCGGGCGAGCCGGTGGTCCACAGGTGCGCGAGATACAGCGCCGCGGTGACGTCGCCCCCACCGTTCGGGTTGATCGGCAACAGCGGCGTGGTCACCGCCCAGGCGCCCTCGTCGGAGACGGCCACCACCTCCAGCGAGTCCGGCGGCAGGTCGCCGTGCAACACGCTGGTCACCAGGACGTGCCGCGGTCCGGTCGCGCGTACGACGTCGACCGCGTCGAGCACCTCCGCCAGCGAGTTCGTCGGACGGCCGGCGAGGAAGTCGAGCTCGAAGTGGTTGGGCGTGATGATGTCCGCACGCGGCACGACGGTGTCCCGCAGGTACTCGGGGATGCCCGGGCGGACGAACATTCCGCGACCGGCGTCGCCCATCACCGGGTCGCAGCAGTACACCGCGGCCGGGTTGACCGCCTTGACCTTCGCCACCGCGTCCAGGATCACCGCGCCCATGGCCGGGTCGCCCTGGTAGCCGGACAGCACCGCGTCCGCGCCGCCGAGGGCCCCACGGTCCGCGATCCCCTCGATCACCTCGGCCACGTCGGCCGCCGCCAGCATCGGCCCGCGCCACGCGCCGTACCCGGTGTGGTTGGAGAAGTGCACGGTCAGGACCGGCCAGACCTCGTGGCCGAGCCGCTGGAGGGGAAACACCGCCGCCGAGTTGCCGACGTGACCGTAGGCGACCGACGACTGGATGGACAGGATCTTCACCGGCTCATCATGGCCGCTCCGGCGGACGCCGCACGCGCGGCCCGCCGAATCTGTCGGGTCGCCCACTCGCCGCGTACCCCTGGTGGCGACACGGGTGGGCGGCCCGGACATCGCCGTCCGGGCCGCCCTACTTTGTCCGACGGTCAGCCGCCGAGGCTCGCCGCGGCCGAGGCGATCGACGAGGCGAAGTAGCTCACCTGGGTGTAGACACCCGGGTAGTTGGGCCGGGCGCAGCCGTTGCCCCAGCTCACGATGCCGACCTGGATCCAGGCGTTCGAGGCGTCGCGGCGGAACATCGGGCCACCCGAGTCACCCTGGCAGGTGTCCGTGCCGCCGCTGGCGTATCCGGCGCAGATCTCCTGGGCGGGGATGAGGTCACCACCGTAGTTGGCGTTGCAGGTGGAGTCGCTCACGAACGGCACGTTCGCCTTGAGCAGGTACCGCTGCTGGCCGCCGCCCTCCCTGGCGGCGCCCCAACCGGCCACGGTGAAGGTCCCGCTGTCGTAGGCGGTCGTGCTGGCGATCGGCAGAGTGCTCAGCCCGGTCACGGGGCTGGCCAGCCGGATCAGCGCCCAGTCGCGGCCGGCGCCGTTGTAGCCGGGGGCCCGGTAGACGTAGTTCGACCGGACGGTGATCCGGCTGGACGACTGGAGGTCGACCGTCCCGAGCGTCGCGGTGATGCTGGTGTTGGTGCCGGTCGAGCCCACGCAGTGCGCCGCGGTGAGCACCAGCCGGGGGCTGTACAACGCCCCGCCGCACCCCATCGAGAGTCGCACCATGAACGGGAACTCGCCCTGCGCGGCACGGGTGCCGCCCACGACGTTCGGCGTCACGGGGTTGTCGGCCGCGGCGGCCGGCGCGGTGAGAGTGAGGCTGGCCGCGGTCACCGCGGCCAACGCGGTGGCCAGCAGGCCAGTGAGGGTACGCCAGCGAACCATGCATTCCTCCGCATCAGGATGGCACGCCTCGTGAGCGCACCCCGTTCGAGATAGCGGTCATCATATTGAGAAGCATGGATCTAGTGGGTCATCCTCTCTGGGTCGTACCACCGGGGCTATGGATCTCACCCAGTGCACCACGGGCCCTCAGCCGACGGGCGTACCCGTGCTCTCCCGTCGGATGAGCCGAAACGGTGTCTGCACGGTCAGCGGTGCCGCGACCTCGGCACCCTCGATGCGGGCCACGAGGCGGCGCACCGCGAGACGGCCGATCTCCCGCTTGTCCGGTGCGATCGTGGTGAGGGTCGGGGTGCTGAACCGGCCCTCCTCGATGTCGTCGATCCCGATCACCGCGACGTCCTCGGGCACCCGGAGACCGGCCTCGGCCAGGGCCCGCAGCGCACCGACGGCGACCAGGTCGTTGTAGCCGAACACCGCGTCCGGTGGGTCACCGAGCGCGAGCAGGTCGCGCATCGCCCGTTTGCCGTCGAGCCGGCCGAAGGCGTCGGTGTGGGCCACCAGCCGCGAGCGGTACGGCAGGCCGGCGGCGGTCAGGGCCTCCCGGTAGCCGCGTACCCGCAGGTGGGCGGACTGCCGTTCGCCGCCGCGCGTGGCGCCGATGAACGCCGTCCGGCGGCGGCCGATCGCCACGAGGTGCTGGATCGCGGCGTGGCTGGCGGCGACGTTGTCGATCGCTATGTGGTCGTGCGGCACGTCGTAGACGCCCTCCCCGATCAGCACGAGCGGGGTGTGCGCGGTGCGGGCCAGCACCTCCTCCCGGCCGATCCGCACCGGACTGAGGATCAGGCCGTCGATGATGTGCCGTCGGGACCCGTCCAGGAGCGCCAGCTCCGCTCCCCGGTCCGCGGCGGTGTTCTCCATGACCAGGGTGTAGCCGAGCCCGGCGGCCTCGGCGATGGCGATCTCGGCCAGCTCGGCGAAGTAGGGGTTGTTCAGTTCCGGGATAGCCAGGGCGATCAGCCCGGTACGCCCCCGACGCAGATGCCGGGCGCCCAGGTTGGGGCTGTAGCCGAGTTCGTCGATCGCCTGCTGCACGCGCAGCCGGGTCCGCTCCCCCACCGGCCGGTACCCGTTGACCACGTTCGAGACCGTGGCCAGCGACACGCCCGCGCGCTGGGCGATGTCCTTGAGGTTGACGCCCATCCACCAACCCTTCGCCATCGGGTCTGCCGAGGCGGGCCAGACATCGACGAACAAGGATTGACGGGAGCCCGGCGCGGCTCTATAACGTTATACAGGCGATGATGAATGTCAATATGCCCGCTACGCCGGCGCGTGGAGATCCCACCGGCATCCGTCGATGACGCCCGTCCCTCGTCAGTGACCACCCGACGCCCACCACCCACGCGCTTCGGGCCTGGCTGCACCGCCCGCGGCGACTCGCCCCCCGGAGACGGCATGACACGTCAGGTCCCCATCCGCCCCGCCCTGCCGCTGCTGCTCATCCTCACCCTGATCGCCGGCGTTCTCGCCGCGCCAACCCCACCGGCGTCCGCCGCACCGGCCAAGACACCGCCACTGACCACCCCCTGGACGAGCCAGGCGCTGGCCGGCACACCCCTGCCCGAGTACCCGCGCCCCCAGATGACGCGACCGGACTGGCTCAACCTCAACGGCGAGTGGCAGCTACGCCAGTCGGCCACCGACGACGCCCCACAGTTCGGCACGGACCTGCCCGAGCGGGTCAACGTGCCGTTCCCGGTGGAGAGCGCGCTGTCCGGCATCCAGCGGGCCGCCAACGACAACCGCCACTACCTGTTCTACCGGCGCACCGTCACCGTCCCGGCCAACTGGTCGGGTCGGCGCACCCTGCTGCACTTCGGCGCCGTCGACTGGCAGAGCACCGTCTGGGTCAACGGCATGCGGGTCGGCGCGCACACCGGTGGCTACGACGCCTTCACCTTCGACGTGACACCCCAGCTCACCACCGGCACCAACGAGATCGTCGTCAAGGTGTGGGACCCCACCGACAGCCGGCAGAACGGCAGTCTGCCGGTCATCGGCAAGCAGACCAGGACACCTGGCGGGATCTTCTACACGCCCAGCTCGGGCATCTGGCAGACGGTGTGGATGGAGCCGGTGCCCACCGCCTCCATCAGCAGCGTCGACGTCTATCCGAACCTGAGCAACAACACGTTGCGGGTCCGGGTCTTCACCCGGGGCGACGTGAGCGGCCACAGCGTGCTCGCCGAGGCGCTCAACGGAAGCACGGTGGTCGGTTCGGCCACCGGCGGGTTCACCGAGTTCAGCGTGCCGGTGCCCAACGCGCGCCGCTGGTCACCCGACGACCCGTTCCTCTACAACCTCCGGGTCACCCTGCGCAACGGCTCGACGACCACGGTGGACCGGACAGCGCACTACTTCGGTATGCGGGAGATCACCACAGGTCTGGTGAACGGGGTTCTGCGCCCCAAGCTCAACGGCCAGTTCGTGTTCCAGGTCGGCACCCTCGACCAGGGCTTCTGGCCGGACGGCCTCTACACCGCGCCGACCGACGCCGCCCTCGTCTTCGACCTCCAGAAGCACAAGGACCTGGGCTTCAACATGGTGCGCAAGCACATCAAGGTCGAGCCACAGCGCTGGTTCTACCACGCGGACCGGCTCGGCCTGCTGGTCTGGCAGGACATCCCGTCGCTGACCGCGCAGGACATCAACCCCACCGACGCCCAGCAGGCGCAGTTCGAGACCGAGGCGCGCGAGATCGTGGACGAGCACCGCAGCTCGCCCGCCGTCGTCGCGTACACGCCCTACAACGAGGGGTGGGGCGAGCGGTCCCTCGCCGACACCCGGCGGGTGGCGCAGAACATCAAGAACCAGGACCCGACCCGTCTGGTCAACGCGCACAGCGGCCACAACTGCTGCCAGTCCCTCGGCAACCCCGGCAACGGTGACATCGACGACTGGCACGTCTACCTCGGGCCGGACTCACCCGCGCCGTCGAGCACCCGGATCGCGGCACTCGGTGAGTTCGGCGGGCTGGGCCTGCACACGCCGGGCCACGAGTACAGCCCGAGCGGCGGCTTCTTCGCCTACGAGTGGCAGACCAGTTCGAGCGCCCTCACCGACCGGTACGTGGGTCTGGTGCAGGGCAGCCAGAACCTGATGCTGGGCAAGGGGCTCAGCGCCTCGGTCTACACCGAGATCACCGACCTGGAGGGGGAGCTGAACGGCTTCCTGACGTACGACCGGCAGGTGATCAAGATGGACCAGGCGCGGGTCCGCGCCGCCAACACCGCCCTGATCAACGCCTCGAAGGCCATCGGCGGCTCGGCGCCGGTGGCCCTGCCGGTCAACGCCCGGCGGTCGTTGCAGGTGACGACGCCCGGCTTCACCAACCGCTACCTGCGCCACCAGGACAGCCTGGCCTACACGGAGGTGGTCGCCGCCGCGAGCCCCAGCCAGCTCAAGGCCGACGCCACGTACACCATCCGGGCCGGCCTGGCCGACGCCGGCTGCTACTCGTTCGAGTCGGTCAACTTTCCCGGGCAGTACCTGCGCCACCAGAACTCCCGGGTCCGCAACTCGCCAGACGACGGCTCGGCGCTCCTGCGTGCCGACGCCACCTGGTGCGCCCGGGTCGGGCTGACCGGCTCGGGCGTGTCGCTGGAGTCGTACAACTTCCGGGGTAGGTACCTGCGGCACTACAACTCCGAGGTCTGGCTCAGCAACGGCACCGGCGGCGACGCGTACAACACGCCGACGTTGTGGGCCGCCGACAGCACCTGGAACATCGCCACCCCCTGGACGCCCTGACCGCTCGCCAGGCCGGGTCGTCACGGTAGGACGTCGCGGGGACTCCGGCGTGGGCCGGAGCCCCCGCGGCGCGTCAGCGTCGTCGCGGGGACTCCCACCACCGGGCCGGTGACCGGAGCCCGGCGTCACCTGCCGGCTCGGAGATCGTTTTTCCGGTCATGAGGGAGAGCGGTTCCGTGATTCCACCGTCCACCATGAGCGGTCGTCCGTCTCAACCCTTCCTGATCGTCTCGTTGTCGCTGACATCGGCCATCCCGTCGGCACACCGGGACAGACCGGTTGCTGCCGCCCGGGTCGTGCCCTCTGGATGCCTCGCCCAGCTGGGCTGACCGACGGCAAGGACCGAGACGCAAGTTGCATCCGGCCGAACTCACCCGTCCGTTGCAACCCGCATTATGTCGCGCAATAAATAGACGACGACCAATCTTGACTTGTGCAGCCGCTCAGCGCACCGTGAAGAGCCAGAGGCAGATGCGCGCCATTATCGGCCCCAACTGACGTGGATCGCAAAATGGAGGCGCTGCCGGTTTCGCGCCGCGTGCATCAGGAGGCGTTCCATGCGGTTGAATCCGTTCACCGGGGTCTATCTCACCGATCCGGCAAGCATCTGGCGGCGCATTCTCGACGATCCCGACGGCGTGCACTACGCCGAGGATCTCGGGTTGTGGTTGATCAGCAGGCACGCGGACGTCCGTCGCGCGCTCGCCGACGTCGCGACGTTCGGCAACGCCCTCACCCTCGCCCCGGTCTACGAGGTCTGCCCGGAGGCGATGAGCGTGATCATGCAGATCGACGCGCCACCCACGACGGCCGCCGCCGATCCGCCGGTGCACCCCCGCACCCGTCGGGCCCTACGGGCGACCTTCGCCAACACCGCCGACCGGGTCGAGGCCGAGTACGGCCCGATCATCCGGTGCCGGGTCGACCAGCTGGTGACCCGGCTCGTCGCCCGCCAGGGCGAGCAGGTCGACCTGCTCCCGGCCTTCGCCACCGAACTTCCCCTGCTGGTCGTCCTCGACATCCTCGGCGTCCCCGACGCCGACATCGGACAGATCCGGAGCTGGGCGGACGGTCAGATCGCGCTGATCTGGGGGCAACCCGACCCGGCCGAGCAGGTCCGCCTGGCGCAGGATCTGCTGGAGTTCTGGCACTACTGCGAGGAGCTTGTCCGCCGGCGCGTGGACAGTGGACACCAGGGCGACGACTTCATCAGCCGCGCCCTGGCGTACCGCGACGACGACGACGCGGTGCTGACCGTGCCCGAGGTGGCGAGCCTGGCCTTCAACCTCCTGGTCGCCGGCCACGAGACCACCGCCGGGTTGCTCGCCCACACCCTCGACCAGGCGCTGTCCAGCCCGCGGCACTGGTCGGAGCTGACTGCCGACCCGGGGGCTGTGGCCGCGTTCGTGGGCGAGACCCTGCGGTTCGCGCCCGCCATCGACGGCTGGCTGCGGGTGACCAGCCGGGACGTCACCCTGGGAACGGTGACGATCCCCGCCGGGGCACGCTGCCTGCTGCTGATCGGCGCGGCGAACCGCGACGCCGCGGTCTTCGCGCACCCGGACCGGTTTCACCCACGCCGGGCCGACGTGGGCAATCACCTGTCGTTCGGCCACGGCCCCCATTTCTGCATAGGCGCGGGACTGGCGCGGCTGGAGGCCGAGATCGCCATCACCCGACTTACCGAAGCCATTCCTGGGCTCCGTCTGGCGACCGGGCAACAGCGCTCGTACAAGGCCAATGTCGCGTTTCGCGCCCACCACTCGCTGCTCGCGGTAATCGACACCAGGGAAGCCGCCGACGTTCCGGCGGCGCGAGGTCAGGCGACCGCCGAAGCGTATGCCGCCTGACAGCGTCGAGCGCCAACGGGCCTGCCTGCGCGCGGACCGGAGGTGGGAAGGGTGCCCCTGCCTGCCCGGCACCGGCAACGGCCCGAACCGCACCTTTTCCGCTTTGCCCGACGATCCAGGTCGGTGAACGTCTTCACACCCATCGTGTCCTGGGTTAAGAATTGTCACCGGTAAATGTTCAGCTCATCGGCCAATCTCGATCTGACTTCCGCCGCTGATTCCCGTAGCCACGAAGGCGAGCGCATGGAGCACACGTCCCCGTCGAGCTCTGCTCCCTCTGCGGCCAGCGAACGGTTCCGATGGGAACTGCGCAACTGCCGCGTCCGACGGGGCCTGACCCAGCGAGCGCTGGCGGATCTGGTGCGGTTCAGCCGGGAAACGGTCGCGGCGGTCGAGTCCGGTCGCCGGTTCGGCAGTCACGAGTTCGCGCTGCGCTGCGACGACGTGCTCGGCACCGGCGGCCGACTCGCGGCGCTGTGGCCGCAGGTGGCAGCCGAGCAGTTGGCGGCCGACGGCCGCCGGGGCCCCCGCGCCTCGCCGCCGGTTCGGCTGGATCAGCCGGTGCCACGTCAGCGTGATCGACGCGACGCGCGCGACCCGGGCGCGGTGGTGGACGCGATCGACGAGTTGCGTGAGCTGATCGGGCAGGTGCTCAACGGCCCGTCCGACCCGGACGACACGCAGCGGCGGCAGCCGCCGGTCGACCCCCGCGACGACCAGCGCTGACCCCACGATTCCGGCTCCGTCTCAGGGGGTGACCGGCCACTGACGTTGGGTACAGATGCTGGTACGGGCAGTTTGTACCACGGCCAGGTCTGGTCTACGAGCGCGGCTTCCGGCCGAATGGGACTTGCATTCGGCAACGTGCGGATAGACCGTCATCGACGAGTCGTGGGAGTCAATCTTGGCGTCGAGCACCAGGTCCCACGCGGCCAGACCCTACCCGAGCCGCCGACGCGGTTGGAAGATAGCCGGCCGGATGCGCCTCATCGTCGCGGCGCCGCTCGTCGCCGTGATCGGCTTCGCCGGTCTCGCGCTGACCGAGAGCGCACGCCAGACAGTCCGGGCCAGCGACCTGCGGGTCCTCGCCCAGGTCGGCGCCGAGGCCGGTGACCTCGCCTACCGCCTGCAACGCGAACGCATCGCCGCCGCCGACCTGCTCACCTTCGGCGGGCCGGAGCAGCAGGACGCCTTCGGCGCGGAGATGGCCGCCACCGACGACGCCGTCACGCGCTACCGGGGTCAGCGAGACCGGCTGTCCGCCGACGCCGACGCCAACCGGGCTCTCCTGCGCCGCATCGACGCGGCCCTGGGCAGCCTCCCCCCGCTGCGTACCCAGGTCCGCACGGCGACGCACGCCTCGGTGTCGGCGATGACCTTCAGCTACCGCATCGCCATCGCCGACCTGATCAACTTCCGGGAAACCGTCTCGCACGGCGTGGTGGACGCCCGCCTCGCCGACGGGATCCGGGCCTCCGCGGCGCTGTCGAAGACTGCCGAGGCGATCGGTCAGCAGCAGGTCGCCGTGCTGCGGGCGGTCGCGGGCGGCGAGCTGACCCCGGCCATGCAGCAGGACATCACCGCCGCCCGTACCAGCTACACCGAGTCGAGCCTTTCGTTCGTGGCCCTGGCCCCGACCGAGTGGGGCCTCTGGTGGGAGCAGGCCGGCACCGGCAAGGAGGCGCTCGCCCTGCAACGGATGCAGGACGAGGTGTCCCGGGCCCAGCCGGGGTCGCGGTTGCGACTGGAGACCGACGGCTGGGTGTCCACCACCCAGACGCGTGCCGCCCGCCTGGCCGAGCTGCGCGGGCGGGTCGACGCCGCGGTGCGCGACGACGTCCGGGCCGCGCACGCCGACCAGCGCCGGCGGGCCGTCGCCGAGGCGGTCGGCGTCCTCCTGGCACTGATCCTCACCGCGCTGGTGACCTGGGCCGTCGCCCGGCAGATCACCCGGCGGCTGCGTCGCCTGCGGGACGCGGCCAACGCGGTGGCGTTCGAACAGCTCCCCGCCGTGGTGGCCCAGCTCCAGCAGCCGGGCAGCGCCGCCGTCGACCCGGACAAACTGGCCCGCCAGCACTCCAGCGCCGCCCTCGAACCGTCGAGCGGCGACGAGATCGGCGAGCTGGGCCAGGCGTTCAGCGCCGTGCACCAGGCCGCCGTGCGGACCGCCGCCGAGCAGGCCGTCATGCGCGCCAACACCGCCGACATCTTCATCCACCTGAGCCGCCGCGAACAGCGACTCGTCGACGCCGTCCTGGCCCAGGTCGACCTCGTCGAACGGGACGAGACCGACCCCGACCGGCTCCACCAGCTGTACACGCTGGACAACCTGGCGACCCGGATGGGGCGCATCAACGCCAGCCTGCTGGTGCTCGGCGGCGTCGGCGTCGGTCGTGTACGCCAGCGCGACGTCCCCCTGCAACAGGTGCTCCAGGCGGCGCTGTCCCAGATCGAGCACTACGCGCGGATCCGGCTCGGCATGATCGACGGGGACGTCGCCGTGGCGGCCAAGACCGTCGACGAGGTCGTGCACCTGCTCGCCGAACTCATGGACAACGCGACGACGTACTCGCCGCCGGGCAGCGAGACCTGGGTGAGCGGCCGGAGCCTGGGTGACCGCGTCATCATCCAGATCAGCGACGAGGGCGTGGGGTTGTCCCCGCAACGGATGCAGCAGCTCAACGAGCTGTTGGCCCGCCCACCGGCGATCGACGTGGCCGCCGTACGGGCGATGGGGCTGGTCGTCGTGGGTCAGCTCGCGGCTCGGCTGGGCGCCACCGTCCAACTGCGACGCGGCCCCCGACGCGGCATCCTCGCCGAGGCGACGCTGCCCGCGACCATCATCCGGTCTCTGCCACCGGAGGAGTACCTGCTCGCGCCCGGACGGCTCTCGCGGAGGGCTGCGCGCACGGCCAGCCCCCCGCCGCCGCCCTACCAGCCGAGGCCCGAGCCCACCGCCGGGCGACCTCCGGCCGAGCGGACCCTGCCGGCGGCACCGGTGTTCCGGCCGGCTCCTCCACCCCCGGACCGGGGTGACGCGCCCACCGAGGAGCTCCTCATCTTCGAACAGGTCAACCACTGGTTCCAGAACGACGTCGCCGAGGCCCACGACGGCCAGGAATGGTCCAGCCCGGCCGACGACGCCTGGCGGACGGCGGCCCAGGCACAGAGCCCCGAGGTCGCCACCACGACCAACTCCGGCCTGCCCAAGCGGCAGCCGCAACGGCATCTCGTCCCCGGCGGCGTGACCGTCCCCCAGCAGCAGCAGAGGTCCGAGTACCGCGATCCGGCCCAGGTGGCGACGGCGATGGCCGCGTACGCGCGGGGTGTGGCGAACCGCCGACGCACCCCGATCAACCTCGGCAACAAATGACGCGACAGGAGAGCACGTGACCGACCAACAGGATCTCGGCTGGCTGCTGGACAACTTCGCCGCGCGCGCGACCGAGGTCAGCCACGCGATCGCCATCTCCAGCGACGGCCTGATGGTGGCCGCCACCCGCGATCTGCCGCCGGACCGGGCCGACCAGTTGGCGGCGACGGGTAGCGGGCTCGTCAGCCTGCTGCGGGGTGCGGCGGCCTTCTTCGACGCCGGCGCCGTGATCTCCAACGTCACCCAGCTCGAGGGTGGCTTCATGTTCTCGATGGCCTTCAACGACGGTGCCTCGCTGCTGGTGCTCGCCGCGCCCGAGTGCGACGTGGGCAAGGTCTCCTACGAGATGACCGAGTTGGCCAACCGCATCGGGGACGCCCTGACCCCCGCGGCCCGAGCGGCACTCGCCCGCAGCCGCTGACAACCCCGGCGCCCCCACGCCGGAGACACCTCCCTTCCCCTGGAGAAAGACATGCCTCTCACCACCCCTCGGCGTAGCCGTGCCCTCACCGCGACGCTGCTCGCGGTCGTGCTGACCACCAGCGCGGCCTGCGGCAACGACGCGCCGGGCACGAGCGCCAGCGGCTCGATAAAGATCGGCCTGCTCGCCTCGCTGTCCGGGACGTACCAGGCGGTCGGTACGGAGATCCGCGACGGTTTCCAGCTCTACCTGGACACCCACGACGGCAAACTCGGCGGTCGACAGGTCGACCTCGTCATCGCCGACGAGGGCAACGGCGCCCAGACCGCGGTCCCGGCGGCAACCAAGCTGCTCAAGCAGGACCGGGTGTCCGCGCTCACCGGCATCGTCGGTGGTGGCTCGGTCGCCGGGGTCACCCCCCTGCTGGACGAGATGAAGGTGCCGCTGGTCGGTTCCAACGGCCGACCGGAACTCAAGGACGTCTCCCGGGTCTGGCACACCTCGTACCTCTCCGACGAGCCCGGGGCCGCGATCGCCCAACACGTCCACGACAACGTGAAGGGCTCCGTGTACGCGATCGGCCCGGACTACCAGGGCGGCTGGGACGAGCTGCGGGGGTTCACCGACGCGTTCGGCAAGATCGGTGGGAAGCTCGCGAACTCGGACGGCAAGACGACCTTCACGCCGTTCCCGGCCACCACCAACTTCACCCCGTACTTCGCCCGCATCAAGGCCTCCGGCGCGGCGGCCGTCTACACCTTCTACGCCGGCAGCGCCGCCGTCGACTTCGTCAAGCAGTACGCGCAGTCCGAGATCAAGGACGTCCCGCTGTACGCGGCCGGGTTCCTCACCGAGGGCGGCGTGCTCAACGCGCAGGGCGAGGCAGCTCGGGACATCTTCTCCGTGCTCAACTACTCCCCCGACCTCGACAACGCGGAGAACCGCGCCTTCGTCGCGGCGTGGAAGGCCAAGCACGACGGCTCGCCGACGACCTACGCGCTCGCCTCGTACGACGCGGCGTCGGTGCTGGACCGGGCGATCGGCGCCGCCGGGAGCGACCCGACTCCGGAGGCCATCAACACGGCCATCGGTCAGCTCGGCCAGATCGCCAGCCCGCGCGGCACCTGGCAGTTCTCCACCACCACGCACTCCCCCGTGCAGAAGTGGTATCTGCGGCAGGTCCGCCAGGACGGGCGGGCGCTGTCCAACACCGTCGTGGGTGACCTCGCGACCGTCGGCCGATGATGGTGGTGGCGGCCGGCTCGAACCGGATCGACCCGTACCTGATACCGGCGCTGGACGGGATCGCCTACGGGTTGCTCGTGTTCGTCGCCGCGTCGGGCCTGGTCTTCTGTTTCGGCGTCGCCAACATCCTCAACCTGGCGCACGGGATGCTCTACGCGATCGGCGGCTACACCGCCGCGGCGCTGTTCGACGGCGGCTGGGCGAGTCTGGCGTTGGCGCTGACGGTCGGTGTGCTGGCCGCCGCCGCGGCGGGTGTGCTCCTGGCCGGCCTGCTCGCACCGGTCGCCGCCGGTAACCACCTGAGTCAGGCGCTGTTGACGTTCGGTGTGGCGCTGGCCGGCGGCAGCCTGCTCGTCGCCGGCTTCGGTCCCGACGATCCGCAGGTCCTGGTGCCCGCCGCCCTGGAGGGGTCGGTGGTGGTCGCCGGCCACCGCTACGCCGCGTACCGGTTGGTCTTCATCGTCGTCGCGGCGGTGATCGCCGCCGCGCTCTACCTCGTCATGCGACGCACCAGGGCCGGAATGCTGGTCCGGGCGGCCGTCGACGACCCGGAGATGGTCGCCTGTCTGGGCGTGAGTCCCGCCCGGATCCGCGCGGGCGTGCTCGCCGCCGCCGGCGCGCTGGCCGGGGCGGCCGGGGTGCTGGGCGCGCCGATCATCGGCCCCGGCACGGACACCGCCGACACCGTGCTCCTGCTGTCCCTGGTGGTCGTCGTCCTCGGCGGGCTCGGGTCGATGGGTGGCACCCTGCTGGCCGCGCTCGCGATCGGCGAGATCCAGACGCTGGGAGTGGCGCTGCTGCCGTCCGCGGCGCCGTTCCTGCTGTTCGCCGCCATGGCGGCGGTACTGGCCGTGCGGGCGCGTGGCCTGGCCAGCAGATGGAGAGCGGCATGAGGGACGAGGTGATCCGGCGCGCGCGGGGCGCGGTGGCGGCCCTCGCCCTGGCCGGCCTGGTCGTGGCGCCCTGGGTGGTCGACGACTACACCACGGCGATCCTCGCCCGGACGCTGGCGCTGGCCCTGGTCGGGGTGAGCGTGGCCCTGCTCACCGGCGTCGCCGGCATGCCCACCCTCGGTCAGACCGCGCCGTACGCGGCGGGCGCCTACGCCTGCGCCGTGGTCGGCAGCCAGATCTCCGATGTCGGCGTCGTGCAGCTCGCCGTCGCGGCGGTCGCCGGTGCGGTGCTGGCCGCGCTCACCGTGCCGCTCGTCGTCCACGCCCGAGGGGTGATCGTCCTGATGATCACGCTGGCCATCGGTGAGCTCGCCGTCACGGTCCTCGGTCGCTGGCGGTCGGTGACCGGCGGCACGGACGGGTTGGCCGGCATCGCCGCGGTCCGCCCGTTCTGGGGGCTCCCGGTCCTGGCCAACGACCAGGACCGTTACCTGTACGCCCTGGTCGTCGTGACCGTCCTGGTCGGCGCGGTGCTGTTGCTGCTGCGCACCCGGGCGGGGCTGCTGCTGCGGGCCGGCCGCGACGACGAGACGCGGCTGCGGGCCAGCGGTCACCGGGTGCCGCTGTACCTGTCCGGCGCGCACATCGCCGCCGGGGCGATCGCCGGTGCCGCCGGATCGCTCCTGGTCGTCGCCCAGCAGTACATCTCCCCCGCCGACTTCGGCTTCGACACCTCCGCGCTGCTGCTGCTCGGTGTCGTCATCGGTGGCACCGCCTCGATCGGCGGGGCCCTGGTGGGCGCGGCACTGGTCATCGCCGTCCGGGACTGGCTGTTCGGTGTGCTGCCCGGCCACGCGCCGCTGGTGCTGGGCGTGCTGTTCGTGGCGACGGTCTACCTGCTGCCGACCGGTGTGCACCGGGCACGGGGCAGGTGGGGTCTGCCGAGCGAGCCGGCGGACCAGCCGGACGCGTCACCCGAGCGTGACCAGGCCACAGTGCCGGAGCTGCACCGATGACCGGGCTGCTCACCGTCGAGGATGTCAGCGTGCGCTACGGCTCGCTCGCCGCGCTGGCCGGGGTGGACCTGTGCGTCCACGACGGCCAGCGGCACGCGCTGATCGGCCCCAACGGAGCGGGCAAGACGACCCTGCTCAACGTGATCGGTGGGTCCAGGAAACCGCAGCACGGCAGGGTGATCTTCGAGGGACGCGACGTCGGTCGGCTGGGCCCGGCGGCCCGGGCCCGACGGGGCATCAACCGCATCCACCAACGACCCGCGGTCTTCGCGACGCTCACCGCGACGGAGAACGTGGTGGTCGCCGCGCTGCCCCGGCTCACACCCCGCCGCAGGTGGTGGCCGGGCGGACGCCGGCGCATCGCACAACACCGGGCGGGCCCGCTGCTGGACCAGATGGGCCTCACCGACGTCGCGACGGTGCCGGCCGGGCACCTCGCACACGGGCAACGACGCCAGTTGGAGATCGCCATGGCCCTCGCCGGTCGCCCCCGCCTGCTGCTGCTCGACGAACCGGCGGCCGGGCTGTCCGCCGTCGAGGTCGGCCGGCTCGTCGAGTTGCTCCAGGCGCTGCCCAGGGCGGTCGCCGTGTTACTGGTCGAACATCGACTGGACCTGGTGTACGCCCTCTCCGACACCGTCACCGTGCTGCGCGACGGTCGGACGTTGGCCGCCGGCACACCGGACGAGATCCGTACCTCGCCGCTGGTGCGGCAGGCCTACGCCGACGGGGTGGCCTGATGCTGTCGGTTGATCGCCTGTGCGCCGGCTACGCCGGAGGGATCGTGCTGCACGAGGTCAGCCTGCGGGTCCGCCCGGGCAGCATCCAGGCCGTGGTGGGTCGCAACGGCGCGGGCAAGAGCACCCTCGTGCACACGATCGCCGGGCTGGTGCGCGCCTCCAGCGGTCGCATCGAGATCGGCGGTGTGCACGTGGCCGGCCGGCAACCACACCGCATCGCCCAGTCCGGCGTCGGTCTCGTCCCGCAGGGCCGGCGGGTCTTCTCCCGGCTGACCGTGGCCGAGCACCTGCACCTGGCGGCCGCGCCGTGGCGGGCCCCCGCCTCCGGTGGCGAGGGCTGGACGGTGGCCCGGACCCTGGAACTGCTGCCGCGGTTGGCGGTGCGGCTACGACACCGCGGCTGCGAACTCTCCGGCGGCGAGCAGCAGATGCTGGCGATAGCGCGGGCGCTCCTCGGCCAACCACGGGTGCTGCTGCTCGACGAACCGTGCGAGGGCCTCTCACCCGACCTGGCGGCGCGGGTCCGTGAACTGGTCAACGGCCTCGCCGCCGACGGCCTGACGGTGCTGCTCGTGGAACAACAGCTCCAGCACGCGATCGAGGTCGCGGACCGGGTGGCGGTGCTGGAGTACGGCCGGGTGGTCTACGACCGACCGACGGCGGAGGCCCGCGTCGACCCGGCCCCACTGGCGGCGATGTTGAGCGTCGCCACCGCCCCACCGCCGCCGCCACCACCCAACCGACCGGCCCCTCGGCTCTGGGCCGACACCCCCACGTCACCCGACCCCTCGGAGAGGTAGACACCAATGACAACCGCCACGAGCGATGGCACGTACACGTTCGACAACGGCCAACCGGACGCCGTGCCCCAGATGCACGCGCTGGAGTCCTTCCTGGACCCGATCACGACGCGCCGCCTGGCCCAACCGGTGCTGCGGCCGGGAGCGACCTGTTGGGAGGTCGGGGCGGGCGGCGGCTCGATGGCCCGACGGATCGCCCGCGCGGTCGGCGACGACGGCCACGTGGTGGCCACGGACATCGACCCCACGCACCTCGCGGCGGAGGGCAACCTACGCGTACGTCGCCACGACGTGCGCACCGAAGCGCCGCCCGGGGACGCGTTCGACCTGATCCACGCCCGGCTGGTGCTGCTGCACCTCCCCGACCGGCGACGGGTCCTGCGTACGCTCACCGGCGCGCTGGCCCCCGGCGGGTGGTTGGTGGTCGAGGAGTTCGACTGCACCGCGCCACAGCGGGTGCTGACCGCGCCCAGCGATGACGCCGCGAAGCTCTTCGCGCAGGTCATGGACGCCATGATGGGTGTCCTGGAGGATCACGGCGCCGACCTGGGGTGGGCACAGGACGTGCACACCGAGATGGCCCTCGCCGGTCTGAGCGACCTGGACACCATCACCCACTCGCAGAGCTGGGCCGGCGGCTCGACCGGAACGTCGCTCTACGAGACGAACTCCCGCCAGTTGGAGCCGGATCTGCTGGCGGCGGGGCTGTCGCCCAACCAGCTGACCGCCTTCCGGCGGCTGCTCCGCGACCCCGGGTTCGCCGTCATGTCGTACCACTTCGTCTCCACGCGGGGTCGCCTGCCGAGCTGAGCAGGCGGACGACCGCGCGGAGGGCGGTCGCGTCGTCCGCACCTCTGCCGCCGCAGCACCCCCCCGCTGCGCTCCGGACAGCTCCGTGACGGCGTTTGACCGCACCGGCCGGGCTCCTCACGAGGAGCTCGGCCGGTCTGTCACTTCGGGACGTGGTAGCGCAGGTGCGTGACGTGTGGTGACTCGATCACCGCGGTACGTTCGAGTTCGACGTGGTCGGTGCCGAGGTCGTCGAACAGGCGTGTGCCGGCACCGAGGAGGACCGGTACGAGTTGGAGGTGGATCTCGTCCACCAGCCCGGCCTTGACGAACTGTCGTCCGATGGTGGGCCCGCCCATGACGAGGACGCTCTGGTCGCCCGCCGCGTGTCGCGCCTGGCGCAGCGTGCTGTGCAGCCCGTCGTCGACGAACGTGAAGACGCCGCTCTTCATTGTCAACGGGTCGCGCGCCTCACGGGTGACCACGAAGCACGGCACCGGGAACGGGGTGTCCTGCCACAGGTCCACGCCGACATCGAACGTCCGCTGGCCGATCACCACGGCCCCGGTCGTCGCGTGCCGCTCTCGTACCTGCGCGGCGTCGACCCCGACCGGGGTGACCCCGTCGGCCGCCACCGCGCGATCCCCGTCAGCCTGGAACAGCCACTCGTGCAGCCGCTCGCCGCCTCTGCCCATGGGTTGTTCGGGGCTGACGTCAGGGCCGGCGGCGAAGCCGTCCAACGACACGCTCATGCTCAACACCGTGCGGCCCATCGGGCCCTCCTCATCATCGAAGCTGCGCCATCCTGGAACTGATCCCGCCCCCGCGCGACCGGCCTGCCGCGCTCGGTCGCCGGGTTACCGGACCGTCATGTTCGGCGCGGTACAGCGCCGTCCTGCCAGCCGTAGAGGTCGCGCAGCAGGGAGATCTCTGCGCCGTGATGGATCAGCTCCCGGTTGACGTGCAGGACGATGCCCTCCATGGGAAACCGCTCGGGGCCCACAGCGGGCGGACTCTCCAGGTCGGCGTCCGAGAGCTCGCGGACCCCGGCGTTCCACCTCCCGTACATCTCATCGAGCTGTCTCAGCGCCTCGTCGGCGGTCCCCGCGTAGGGGAAGCTCCGGGAGTCGACCTCCTGGCCGCCGAAGTGCCATCCGACCCGATAGCCCAGGCAGGAGACGATGATGTGCGCCAGCCGCCAGGCGATCGTGGTCACCGGCGCCGGCACCGGGTCGGGGGACGCGGAGTCCATCGTCCACTGCCCCGAACCTGCCGACATCGGTGCGGCCGTCGTGCCGCGTGGACGGATGCTCCAGCAGCCACGCACCGGCTCCCAGAAGTACTCCTCATCGGCAAGACCGTGCAGCCGCGGCCGCAGGTTCTTGTGCCAGTGCCGGTCCAGCTGGTCGGCGATCCGCTCACTTCTTGTCACTTCCGCAACCTACCCAACGGAAAGACCTGCCACGACCCTCGCGAACGCCGTCGGTCACCAGGTGATGCTGAGCGGGCCGCAACGGCTCGTGCGCGGGAACAGCCGGGTCACCTCATTGACCTCAACACGACTTGAGGTCCTAGGGTCGCGCTCAAATAGACGTTCCCAGGAGGCACCCGTGGCAACCCCGCACCTGTCCGACGCCGAACTCGCGACCCAGCCCGCCGCGTACTGGACCGGCGTGGCCTATGAGGCACTCATCGCCTTCACGCGGGCCCGGCACGCTGAGTTCGGCTTCACCCAGCCCCAGTTCTGGTTGCTCCGCAACCTGTCGGGCAACGACATCTCACCCGACGGTCACGGCATGACCATTCCGGAGCTCGAGATGGCGATGAGCACCTACCTGAGGTCCGAGGACGATCTGGAGGCCGAGGCCGGCGTTCTGCTTACTCGGGGTTGGCTCACCCGGGACGACCAGGAGCGGCTGTGGATCACCGAGGCGGGTGAGGCGGCTCGCGTCGACCTCAGGCAGCACGCTCCGGCGATCCGCGCCCGCATCCATCACGGGATCGACGACGCCGACTACGTGACGACACTGAAGGTGCTCCGACAGATGACCCGGAACACGGACGGTCCGGCGGTCTGACCACACCCGGTGTGCCCGCGGCCGTGTCGGTGGCGTGTCAGGGCGGTGTCAGCCGACCGGTGCAGGCTGTACGCATGACAGCTGACCTGGCGATCGAGGCCGAGGGCCTCGTGAAGAACTTCGGGAAGACGAGGGCGCTGCAAGGCGTGGACCTCGCCGTTCCCCGCGGGACGGTGCTCGGGGTGCTCGGCCCCAACGGCGCTGGCAAGACCACCGCCGTGCGCATCCTCTCCACCCTGCTCACCCCGGACGGCGGAAGCGCCCGAATCGGCGGTTTCGACGTCGTACGGGACGCCGAGCGCGTGCGGCAGAGCATCGGCCTCACCGGCCAGTACGCCTCGGTCGACGAGGACCTCACCGGCCGGCAGAACCTGGAACTGTTCGGCACCCTGCTGGAGTTGGGACGGGCCGGCGCCCGGCGGCGGGCGGCCGAACTGCTCGACTGGTTCGACCTGACCGACGCCGCGAACCGGCAGGCCAAGACCTACTCCGGTGGGATGCGGCGGCGGCTGGACCTGGCCGCCAGCCTGGTCGGCTCCCCCGACGTGATCTTCCTGGACGAGCCGACGACCGGACTCGACCCGGCCAAGCGCGAGGACATGTGGAACGTGGTCCGCTCCCTGGTCGGCGACGGCTCGACGGTCCTGCTCACCACGCAGTACCTGGAGGAGGCCGACGCGCTCGCCGACGAGATCACGGTGATCGACCACGGCCGGGTCATCGCGCACGACACCCCCGACGGGCTCAAGCGGGTGGTCGGCGGGCAGACCCTCGAGGTACGCCCGTCCGATCCGGCGCACCTGGCCCGCACGGCGGCGATCCTGACCCAGGTCAGCTCCGGCGCGCAGGCCGACGAGATCCGCAGGGGCGTGCTCGCGGTGCCGGTCAGCGACGACGCGGCACTGACCGAGAGCGTCGCGCGGTTCGCCGCCGCCGGCATCGCGGTCACCGAACTCTCCCTGCACCTGCCGAGCCTCGACGAGGTGTTCTTCACCCTCACCGGTCGTACGGCGTCCGCTGACGACACCACCCGCCCCTCGGAGGTCGCGGCATGAGCACTCTGACCGACGCGGCGCCCACGAGAAGCCGCGCACTCTCCACCACCACCCCGAACCCGCGACCGTTCCGGCTGGTCCGGCACTCGTTGGCGCTCGCCAAACGCAGCCTCATCAAGACCTGGCGTACGCCCGAGGCGCTCATCGACGTCACCCTGCAACCGGTGCTGTTCCTCATCATCTTCGTGTACGTCTTCGGCGGCGCCGTCGCCGGATCGACCCACGACTACCTCCAGTTCCTGCTGCCCGGCATCCTGGCGCAGACCATCGCCACCGGCGCCATCGCGATCGGCGTCAACCTCAACACCGACATCGCCAAGGGGATCTTCGACCGGTTCCGGTCGTTGCCGATCCCCCGCTCCGCACCACTGGTCGGCGCGGTCCTCGGCGATGTCGTCCGGTACGTCATCGTCACCGTGTCGACCCTCGCGATCGGCTACGTGATGGGTTTCCGGATCGAGACCGACCTGTTCCGGGCGATCGCCGGGTGTCTGCTCGCGGTGCTGTTCGCGCTCTGCCTGAGCTGGCTGCCGGTGCTCGTGTCGATGAAGGTGCGGACCGCGGGTGCGGTGCAGGGTGTGATGTTCGCGCTGATCATGCCGCTGAGCTTCGCGTCCAACGTGTTCGTCGGCGCCGACACCCTGCCGGGCTGGATGCAGGCGTTCGTGGACGTCAACCCGATGACGCACCTGGTGGCGTCGGTACGCGGACTGTTCCTCGGCACCCCACTCGGCAACCACGTCTGGTGGACGCTCGCCTGGTGCGCCGGCTTCGTCGCGGTGTTCATGCCGCTGGCGCTGCGCGCGTACCGCAAGAAGATCTGACCTGGTCACGGCGTCGGCACCTCGACCTGCCGACGCCGTGACCGAATGCCGCTCCACGCCGCGCGAACCATTGACCGGGGTCGGGGTGTACGCCATGATCGTCCTCAACTCAATACTGACGGCCGTCGTTGTGCGTGCAGTGGTGCTGCGCGGCGGCGGTTGCGCGTCGGCGTCTCACGGGGGAGATCGTTGCCGAATGACCATGTCCAGGATCAGGCCTGCCACCACGTCGGAATTCCGGGCGCAGGCGGCCGAGGGCGACAAACCGAGTGATCGGGGACTGACCGTCGGTCGTCGCCGCCTGCTCACCGGTGGGTCCATCCTCGCCGCGTCTCTGGTGGGGCAGAGCCTCGTCGGCAGCGCCGCACGGGGTGCGGCGGGCACCGAGCTGTCAGTCGGAAAGGTGGAGATCACTCCGCCGGCGGGCACGTACCTGGCCGGGTACGGCGTCGATGTGCCCCGCAAGGCGACCGGGACCGCCGCCCCGCTGTTCGCGCGGTGCATGATCCTGTGGCAGGCGGGCGTGCCCCACGTGATCGTCACCGCCGACGTCCTCGGGTTCGCGCGTGGCCTGCACCGGTCGATCCGCAGCCAGGTGGTCGCTCTGGGGCTGGCGTCGGAGAACTTCGCCCTGACGGCCACGCACACGCACAACGGCCCGGTGCTCCCCGACAAACTCGACCCGTTCATCTCGTACGCGATGAATTCCACTCTGCAGGCGCAGGTGCGTGCCTACGGCGACCAGTTGGCCACGACGATCGTGCAGCTGGTCCGGGACACACTCGACGGCCCACGAACGGCGTGCACCCTCGACTACCAGGTCGTCGACCAGCACTTCTCGCGCAACCGGGAGAACCTTCCGTACGTCGAGTCGGACGTGCCCGTCCTGACGGCTCGTACGCCGGGTGGTGAGCCGCTGGCCGTGCTGTTCAGCTACGGGTGCCACCCGGTGGTGGCGGGGTCGCAGACCCTGTTCGACTCGGACTACCCGGGGGACGCGGTCACCCGGATCGAGCAGGCCACCGGCGCCTTCGCCCAGTTCCTCCTCGGGCCGGCCGGTGACCAGAACCCCACCGGCGCGCGGGGTTGGGCCCAGCGCAGCCTGCGCGGCGCCGAACTCGCGCAGGCCGTCACGACGGCGCTGCTGAGCCCAGGTCGGCCGGTCGCCGGCCCGACGACGACCCACTACCGGGAGGTGAGCCTGCCGCTGGACGTGACGCTGACCGTGGGCAACCTTCGGGACGTGTCCGCGGCCTACGCCGTGCGGTATCACGATCTCTCCCTGCCGGGTTACTACCGGCGGCACGCGCGAGAGATGATCGCGCAGATCGACGCCGGCACGTTCGCGACGTCGATTCCGGTGCCCCTGCAGTCCTGGAGATTCTCCGGCAGCCCGGACCTTCGGCTGCTGCTGGCCGGCGGCGAGATCGTGTCCGGATACGCCGTCTACTTCCGGGCGCGATACGGCACGTCGAGCCAGCTGATGTTCGCCGGCTACGCGAACGAGGTGCCCGCGTACCTGCCCAGCGACGAACTGCTGCGCAGGCCCGCGACGTACGCCGGCGGGATCGACACCGACTTCCCGGGCATCGCCGGCGGCTCGATGACGGTCTACGGCTGGTTGGGGCACCTCAGGGGGAAACCGACCGCCGCCTCTCCGGACGGGGCGGAACAGATCCTCATCAACGCGATCAGCGCGGCGCTGGCGGCGTAGCGGGCACGTCGGCCGAGTGGAGCGCTAGGCGAGCAGGTCGTCCATCAGCTCGCGGACCCGGACGACGATCGCGGCGACGGACCGCCCGCGCAACGCGGCCACCAACGGCTCACGCTGCTCCTCGTCTCCGAGGGCGACGTTGAGCCGTTCGGCGTCGCCGGGTGGGAAGAACGCCCCGGCGTGGGCGCCGATGCGCGTCGCGAGCGCGAACAGCTCGCGAGCCGCCGCCACGTCGCCCCGGTGCGCGGCGAGTTCGGCGCCGCCCTGCGCCCACGCACCGATGACGGGCAGATCCCGTGAGGAGAGCGCCTCGTCGCTGGCGAGGACCAGCGCGGCGACCGCGCGGGCGTCGGCGTTCTCTCCCGGCACCGGCCGCACCTGCGCCGCCCGCAGGTGCAGGACCGCCACCGCGACCCGGAGCATGGCGCGCGGCTGTGGCGGCGGGCCGGTCCAGCCGGCCAGGATCCGGATCACCTCGTCGCCGTATGCCCGGGCCTCGTCGTAGCGCTCGCGTTGCCACGCCACGTGGGCCAGCCCGAGGCACGCCACGGCGGCGTCCACCGCCTCGGCCTCGCCCGGCGTCGCCGTCTCGGCCAGTCGCCGCTCGGCGTCCCGGTCGCCGGCCAGGGCGAGCTGCACGTCCAGCCGTACCCGGATCGACCGGGCGTCCTGAGTGGCGCCGATCAGCTCCATGTGGCGGACGCTGCGCGCCAGCCACTCGGCGGACCGCGTACCCTCGCCCGGCACCAGGAACTGCCCGACGGCACCCGCCGCCATCGCCATGCCCCACTGGTCACCGGCCATCTCGAAACGACGGTAGGCCTGCTCGGCGTCCACGATCGACGCCGCGTGCATGCCACCGTTCTCCCGGACGGCGGCGCGGGCGAACAGGCCGAGCCCCTGCACGTACGGGTCGGGGTGCTCGACCAGCTCGACGGTGCCCTTCATGCTCTCCTCCGGGTCGGCGGCGTCGAACAGGGGCAGCGCGGACGCCAGCACGGTCAGCCGGGACGACACCTCGTCCGGTCGCTCGGCGAGGACTGTCCGAAGTCCCCGGCGGGCGAGCACGGCGAGCCGGAGGTCCCCGCTGATGCCGGCGTTGACCCCGATCAACAGGCACATCCAGGCCATCCGGTCGGCGTCGGGCAGCGGTCTGCCGCTGCGGCGGCCGCGCAGGATCGCGGAGCGCAGCCGTCGCTGCGGGTCCTCGACGTGCAGCAGACCCGCCGCCCACCCGGACACCTCGAGGTGCAGTCCACGAACCGCCCAGAGGTGGAACAGCGCGGTGGCGATCTCGACGGCGGCCGGCTCGTCGTCCTGCCCGAGTGCCCAGCGCAGACCCGCGACCAGGTTGTCCTGCTCGTCGGCACAGCGGGCGAGGGCGTCGATCTGCCCGGGGCCGACGAACTGGTCGGCGAGCCCGACCGCCAGCTCCCGCGCCCACGCGACCAGGCCGGCCATGGCCAGACCGCGGGCACCGGTCGCGTCCAGGCGGGCTTCGCCGTACTCACGGACCGTTTCGAGCATGCGGTAGCGCGGCGGGCCGTCCCCCTCGACCAGGGTCAACAGGGACTGTTCCACGAGTGTCGCCAGGCCACGGCGGACGTCCGGGGTCTGGGCGACCGCGGCGGCGAGGTCCGCGGTGAACGGCGCGGGAACGACCGCGACCCGCTGGAGCAGGTCACGGTCGTCCTCGGCCAGCAGCTCCCTGCTCCAGTCGACCATCGCCCACAGGCTCGCGTGCCGTTCCGGCAGGCCGCGCAGGGCGTCGTCGAGCAGCGCGAAGCGGTCGCTCAGCCCGGCGAGGACGTCGTCGATCGGCATACTGCGCAGTCGTGCGGCGGCGAGTTCGAGTGCCAGTGGCAGGTTGTCGAGCCGGTGGCACAGGGCGAGTGCCCGCGCCGTGTCCCAGGTGGGCACCGCGCCACCAGCCCTCGCCCGGGACTCGATGAGGGCGAGCGCGTCGCTGTCCGGCAGGGCGGTCAGCCGGTGGACCAGTTCGCCGGCCAGACCCAGCGGGGCCCGGCTCGTCGCGAGCACGGTGACCTCGGACGAGGTCACCGCGACCAGGTCCGCGACGACGGTGGCCACCGCGTCGAGGACGTGTTCGCAGTTGTCCAGCACGACCAACCCGTCGAGGTCGGGCGCCACGGCACGAAGCCGTTCCGCGGGGCTGAGCACCCGCCGCTCCAGGCCCAGGTTGCCGCCGGTCGCCGAGGTGTCCGCACCCCCGAGGGCGGCGAGCACCGTGGGCAGCACCTCGTCGGACGAGCGCAGGCCGGCGAGTTCGATCACGCGTACCGACTGCCCGGCCGCCGCCGCGCGGCGCGTCACCTCGGCGGCAAGACGGGTCTTGCCCGCGCCGCCGGCCGCCACGATCGTCACGAGAGCCGCATCGGCGAGCCCCTCCACCACGGCCGCGACATCGCGTTCCCTGCCGACGAGGGCCGTCATCGGCCGACGCCAGGCGGCGGGAAGGGCGATCCGCATCGGCTGCCGGGGCGACACCTCGACGACCGGTGTGGTCAGCTCGCCGCGCAGCAGCGCGAGGTGCACCTGTGTGATCACGGGCGACGGGTCGGTGCCGTACCGGTCGGCCAGGTCGGCCCGGAGTCTCTGGACCACCTCCAGCGCCTCCGCCTCCCGCCCCTGAGCGGCGAGGACCCGGACGAGCAGGGCGGCGGACGGCTCGTCCGGCGGTGTCCGCGCGACGAGCCGACCCAGGTCGACCTCGTCGAACGGGCCCGCGCCGGCGAGTGCCGCCTGTGCTCGCAGCGCGGCGACGTCCGCGAACAGGCGGGTGTCCTCGACGGTGACGAGTTCCGGGACCTCGGGGAACAGGGCGCGGGCCTGGTCGGCCGCGCCGCGGGCGGCACCGGCGTCACCGGCCCGGAGCAGGGTCCGCGCCTGGTCGGCGAGCATCCTCGCCTCGACGGCGTCGACGGTGACCTGCTCGGCGGGCAGCCGGTATCCACCCGGCACCGCGACCACGGGCAGACCGAGACGACGTACCCGGGACACGAGCGCCTGGACGGCGCCGGTCGCGTCGTCGGGTGAGGCGCCGTCCCACACGGCGTCCACCAGAAGGCTCGTCGAGACCGCCCGTCCACGGGCGTCGACGAGCGCGCGGACCACCGCCGCGAGCCGTTCACCCCGAACGGGCTGGCCGTCGACGGCGAACGGGCCGAGGGTCGTGATCTGCACCGACCCAGCATCCCCCACGCGTGCACGGACCCGACCACTGACGGTCTGCCCGCGGACCACGACGTCGGGACCGGCTTGACACCCGGGCGTTTCCTTAGGTTAGCCTCACCTAATGCAGAGCGAGTTGGCGTCGGCCAACGGGGAGCGCAGCCTGTCCGGCGTCGACCTCCGTCTGGGCTACCACGGTGTGCCGGTGGTGCACGGTGCCATGATCAGCCTTCGTGCGGGCGCCGTGACCGCGTTGGTGGGCCCCAACGGCAGCGGCAAGTCCACCCTGTTGCGGGCCCTGGCCCGGCTGCACCCGATCGAGGCCGGCACGGTCCACCTCGCCGACGGCACCACCGCCGCCAGCCTCCCGTCCCGGGAGTTCGCCCGTCGGGTCACGCTGCTGGCCCAGAGCCGGCCGGTGCCCAGCGGCGTCACCGTCCACGACGTCGTGGGATACGGCCGCCACCCCTACCGGGGGCGCTGGCGCGCGGAGGATCCGAACGGTCCCGCGGCCATCGCCCGCGCCATGGACGTCACCGGCGTCGCCGCGATGGCCGATCGACCCGTCGACGAGCTGTCCGGCGGCGAGTTGCAGCGGGTGTGGCTGGCCACCTGTCTGGCCCAGGACACCCCGGTGCTGCTGCTCGACGAGCCCACCACGTTCCTCGACCTGCGCTACCAGGTGGAGATCCTCGACCTGGTCCGTGACCTCGCGGACGACCACGACGTCGCCGTCGGCGTCGTGCTGCACGACCTCAACCAGGCAGCCGCCGTGGCCGACGAGGTGGTCCTGTTGCACCAGGGCCGGGTGCGCGCCACCGGCACCCCCGCCGCGGTCTTCACCGAGGACGCCCTCACCGAGACCTACGGGATCCGCATCGAGGTGACCACCGATCCGCTCAGCGGACTGGTCACCACCCGCCCGGTCGGGCGGCACGCGATCCGCGCCCTGGTCTGAACACCCCTCATCCCCAGCAGAGAAAGACCGTCATGACCCGTACCCGTTTCACCGCCCTCCTCGCCGTCGTCGCCGCGTTGACGCTCGGCGCCTGCGGCACCACCGAGAACGCCGCATCCCCCGAGACCTCCTCCTCGGCGGCCGGCGGGCCGGTCACCCTCACCGACAGCCGCGGCAAGGAGATCACCCTCAAGGCCCCGGCGACCAAGGTCGTCGGGCTCGAGTGGGGCGAGGTCGAGATGCTGGTCAGCCTGGGCGTCATGCCCGTCGGTGTCGCCGACCCCAAGGGCTACGGCACCTGGGTCACCTCCGCGAAGCTCGACCCGGGTGTCAAGGACGTCGGTACGCGCGGCGAGCCCAGCGTCGACTCGATCGTCGCCCTCCAGCCCGACCTCATCGTCATGGAGGACGACCGGGGGGCCAACATGGTCAGTCAGCTGGAGAAGTACGCCCCCGTCGTGGTCGCCAAGGGCAGTGACGCCACCGACAACCTCGGCCGGATGCGCGCGGACCTCAACATGATCGCGAAGGCTGTCGGCAAGACCACCGAGGCGGAGAAGCTGCTCACCGACTTCGACGCGGCCATCGCCGACGGCAAGAAGAAGATCGCCGACGCCGGGGCCGCCGGCCGGCCGTTCGCCTTCGCCGACGGCTGGAAGGAGGGCAGCACCGTCAGCATCCGGATGTTCGGCAAGGGCTCTCTCGTCTCCGAGATCGGCACCCAGCTCGGCCTCACCAACGCCTGGACCGGCAAGGTCGACGAGGCGTGGGGTCTCGGCCAGACCGACGTCGAGGGCATGACCGTCCTCAAGGACCCGAACCTGCGCTTCTTCTACAACGCCTCCGACGGCGACGACGTGTTCACCGACGGTCTCGCCGGCAACGCCATCTGGAAGTCGCTGCCCTTCGTGCAGAAGGGCAACGTGCGCAAGATGCCCAACGGCATGTGGACCTTCGGCGGTCCGCTCTCCGGCAAGCAGTACATCGACGAACTCGTCAAGACGTACGCGGTGTGAGCGTGCTGAGCGCACCCCCACGCCCGGAGCCGGCCACCCGGCCGGCTCCGGGCGGACGCCTGGCCGTGCCCCGCGTGGTCGGTGTCTTCGTCGCCGCGATCCTGCTGCTGCTGGTGGTCGGCGCGGTGCACCTCACCCAGGGCACCTCGTCGGTCGGCGCCCTCGACCTGCTGCGGCTCCTGACGGGCGCCGACGACGAGGCGGCCCGCGTCCTGATCGCCTCCCGGTTGCCCCGGCTGCTCGCCGGGTTGGCCATCGGCGTCGCGCTCGGGTTCGCCGGCGCCGCGTTGCAGTCGATCGCCCGCAACCCCCTCGCGTCTCCGGACACCCTCGCGGTCAACGCGGGCGCCCACCTGGCGATCGTCGCCGTGGCCGCGTTCGGCGTCTCGCTGCCCGCGCTGCCCGCCGGTGGTCTTGCCTTCTGCGGAGGGCTGGCCGCCGCCGGCCTGGTGATGGCGATGTCCTCCGGTGGGCAGGCCGGCACCACCCGACTCATCCTCGCCGGCTCGGCGACCGCGCTGGCGCTGGGGTCGGTGACGACGCTGCTGCTGCTCCTGTTCGAGCAGGCCACCATCGGTCTGTTCGCCTGGGGCAACGGCTCGCTGGTGCAGAGCGACCTGACCGCGCTGACCCAGCTGGCCCCGGTGATCGTCGGCGCCGTCGTCGTGCTGATGCTGCTCGGGCACCGCCTCGACATCCTCGCCCTCGGCGACGACACCGCCACCGTGCTCGGTCTCGACGTGCGGCGCACCCGGCTCACCGTCATGGTGCTGGCCGTGCTGCTGTCCGCCGCGGCCGTCACCCTCACCGGCCCGGTCGGCTTCGTCGGCCTGTGCGCCCCGGTGATCGTCCGGCTGCTCGCCCCCGTGGTGCCCGGGGTGCACCGGCACCGCATCCTGCTGCCGTTGTCCGGCATCGCCGGGGTCATCATCGTCCTCGGCTCCGACGTGCTGCTGCGCGCCGTGATGGGCGGGCAGGCCGGCGTCGACATTCCCACCGGCGTGGTCACCACCCTGTTCGGCGCGGCGATCCTCATCTGGCTGGCCCGCCGGCACCGCGACGCGGGCCCCACCCGCCGCCCGCCCGGCGGGCACGCGGCCGTCCGCTCCGCCGGCTTCCACCGCATCGTCCTCACCGTCACCGCCGTACTGACCGTCGGCGCCGTGGCGGTCGGCATGCTCGCCGGTGACACCTGGGTGCTGCTCGGCGACGTGCTGAACTGGCTCAACGGGAGCACCGGGCCCGCGTACACCTTTGTGCTGGACCAGCGGTGGCCGCGCGTCGCCGCGGCGGTCCTGGCCGGCGCGGCGCTGGCGGTGGCCGGCACCACCGTGCAGGCGGTCTGCCGCAACCCGCTGGCCGAGCCCGGCATCCTCGGCATCACCGCCGGCGCCGGGTTGGGGGCCGTCTCACTGCTCACCTTCGTGCCGCTGGCCGGGGTGTGGGCCGTCTCCGGGGTCGCCGGGCTCGGCGCGATGCTGGCCTTCGCCCTGGTGTACGGCCTGGCCTGGCGCGGCGGGCTCAGCTCCGACCGGCTGGTGCTGATCGGCTTCGGGGCCTGGCAGGGCGGCATGGCGGTCATCACCTACCTGGTCGTCGCCTTCGACCCGTGGAACACCGGCAAGGCGTTGACCTGGCTGTCCGGCTCCACCTACGGCCGGATGCCCACCCAGGTGCTGCCGGTGCTGATCGCCCTGCTGGTGCTCACCCCGGCCGTGGTCGCCGCCCGTCGCGAACTCGACCTGATGGCGCTGGACGACGACACTCCCCGGGTGCTGGGCGTCCGCCTGGAACGCACCCGGCTGGTCGCGCTCGGCGCGGCGGCGCTGCTCACCTCCACCGCCGTCTCGGCCGTCGGGGTCATCGGCTTCGTCGGGCTGGTCGCCCCGCACGCCGCCCGGGCGCTCGTCGGTGGCCGACACTCCCGGGTGCTCCCGGTGGCCGCCCTGCTCGGCGCGGCGCTGGTCAGCATCGCCGACACCGTCGGACGGACGCTCATCGCCCCGGCCCAGATTCCCGCCGGCCTGGTCACCGCCATGATCGGCGCCCCGTACTTCGTCTGGCTGCTGTGGCGGTCGCGCGCAACGACGAACAACCCCCGGTAGACGCCGGCCCAACCCGGAGAGGCACCCATGACCGAAACCCTGCCCATCGCCCCGTGGCGCGTGTTCACCGTCACCGTCCGTGCGGTACGCCGACTCAGCCCGTCCTTCGTCCGGGTGACCTTCACCGGGGCGGACCTCGACCGCTTCGCCGACAACGGTTACGACCAGCGCATCAAGCTGGCGCTGCCGCTGCCCGACCAGCGCGGGGTGGATCTTCCGGAGGGCGCGGACTGGTATCCGCGGTGGCGGGCGCTGCCCGAGCACCGGCGCAACCCGATCCGTACCTACACCGTCCGGGCGGTCCGACCGCACCTCGCCGAGGTCGACGTCGACCTGGTGCTGCACGGTGACGGCGGCCCGGCGACCCGCTGGGCTCGTCGGGTGAGCGCCGGCGACCAGATCGCCATCGTCGGGCCGGACTCCGGCTACGACGGGAACCACGGCGGCGTCGAGTTCCGGCCGTCGACCGGTAGCTGCCTGCTGCTGGCCGGGGACGAGACCGCGGTGCCGGCGATCGGCAGCATCTGCGAGCGCCTTCCCCTCGACACCCGGGGTGTGGTGCTGCTGGAGGTGCCCGACGCCGACGACGTGCTGCCGCTGGTGGCTCCCCCCGGCGTCGAGGTCCGCTGGATGCCCCGGGGCGTCGACGGGTACGGCAGCCGGCTGGTTCCCGCCGTCGCCGCCGCGGTCGACGACCTGCTGGTGCCCGGCGCGTCGGCGACCACGCAGCCCGTCGGAGACGTGGACGTGGACACCGAGATCCTCTGGGAGGTACCCGAGGAGGTGGCCACGGCACCGTTGTACGCGTGGCTGGCCGGGGAGGCCGGTGTCATCCGCGCGCTGCGCCGGCACCTGGTCGCCGAGCGGGGTCTGGACCGGCGGGCGGTGGCCTTCATGGGCTACTGGCGCCTCGGTCACGCCGACGCCGACTGACAGCGAGGTGCGTGTCGGGCCGCGCGGTGCGTACAGTTTCGGATCGGACTTGGGGCGAGCCGGTTGGATCCGGCACAGGAAACGGGACGAGACAACGACGCATGACGGTGGACAACATTACCGAAAACGGTCAAGACGGTATTGACCGAAGCCGGCTGGAGGCCTGCCTCAGCGTCTTCGAGGCGTTGGAGGCGCTGCCCTCCGACCATCCCGACGTGGTGCGGGTGCAGCGGGCCACCGCGCGGCTCTACAAGGTGATCAAGCAGAGGCGACGTGAGGAACGGCGCGACGCCATCCTCGCGGCCGACCGGGCGGTGACGGAGGCCACCGCCACCGGCGCTCCCGGGCGCATCGACGACGAGACGCAGGGCATCCCGCTGGCGACCTCCGTCGCGGGCGAGACGGCGGGCTTCCTGCACAACCCGCGCGGCTGCTATGTCTGCAAGCAGCGCTACCGCGAGGTGGACGCCTTCTACCACCAGCTCTGCCCGTCCTGCGCCGCGCTCAACCGGGAGCGCCGCGACGCCCGTACCGACCTGACCGGCCGACGCGCCCTGCTCACCGGCGGCCGGGCCAAGATCGGCATGTACATCGCGCTGCGGCTGCTGCGCGACGGCGCCCACACGACGGTGACCACGCGGTTCCCGCACGACGCGGTCCGCCGGTTCGCCGCGATGCCCGACAGCGGGGACTGGCTGCACCGCCTGCGCATCGTCGGGATCGACCTGCGCGACCCCGCCCAGGTGATCGCCCTCGCCGACTCGGTCAGCAGCCAGGGCCCCCTCGACATCCTGATCAACAACGCGGCGCAGACCGTCCGCCGCTCCCCCGGGGCGTACGCGCAGCTCGTCGCCGCGGAGGCCGCGGCCCTGCCGGACGGCCCACTGCCGGAGCTGATCACGTTCGCCAAGCCGGACGGCCAGGGCGGCCCGGTGGGCAGCCTGACCGCCGCGCCGCAGTCGACTGCTCTCACCCCGCACGCGCTCACCGCACTGGCGCTCACCAGCGGTTCCGCCTCGCCGGAGCGCATCGCGGCGTCCACGGCCATCGACGCCGGTGGCCTCGTCCCGGACCTCGACTCGGTCAACAGCTGGGTCCAGCGGGTGCAGGAGGTGGACCCGGTCGAGCTGCTCGAAGTGCAACTGTGCAACGTCACCGCGCCGTTCGTGCTGGTCAGCCGGCTGCGCCCGGTGATGGCCGCCGCGTCGGCGCGCCGCAAGTACGTGGTGAACGTGTCGGCGATGGAGGGCCAGTTCGGCCGGGGCTACAAGGGGCCGGGGCACCCGCACACCAACATGGCCAAGGCCGCGCTGAACATGCTGACCCGCACCAGCGCCGAGGAGATGCTGACCGACGGCATCCTGATGACCAGCGTCGACACCGGCTGGATCACCGACGAACGCCCCCACCCGACGAAGATGCGACTGGCCGACGAGGGCTTCCACGCCCCACTGGACCTGGTCGACGGCGCGGCCCGGGTGTACGACCCGATCGTCCGCGGCGAGCTGGGCGAGGACCTGTACGGCTGTTTCCTGAAGGACTACGCGCCCTGCGCCTGGTGACCCACCCCGTGTGACGAGGAGAAGAAACATGTCAGCTGACCGTGAGCCGTGGCCGACGCTGGACGAGCTGCTGCGCGAGGAGAGCGAGTTGGAACTCGCGGGCCTGTCCGAGACGGACGCGTACGAGCTGGGGATGCTCGCCGTCACCGCCGCGACCGAGCAGGGCCTGCCGGTGTCGGTCGGGGTGTGGCGGGCCGGGCGTCAGCTGTTCCACTGTGGCCTGCCCGGGTCGACGGCCGACAACGACGCGTGGCTGCGCCGCAAGGGTCGGGTCGTGATGCGGTTCGAGCACTCGTCGCTGTACATGGCCCGGTTGTGTCAGGACAAGCAGGTGACGCTGGCCGAGAGGTTCGGCCTGCCGGCCTCGCGGTACGCGGCGGCCGGTGGCGCGGTGCCGCTGCGCGTCCGGGGCACCGGTGTGGTGGGCTGGGTGGGGGTCTCCGGGCTACCGCAGCTCGACGACCACCGGTTCGTCGTCGACGTCCTGCGCAAGCTCAACCGCTAGATGATCGGACCCGGCGGCCTCGTACGAGGCCGCCGGGTCGTCACCTCCTGGGCGGGGGCGTCAGTGCGCGCGCCGGTTGGCGCGCAGCGCGCCGAGGAGCACACCGGGCCGGGCCAGCGCGCTCGGGTGCTCGCGCATGGAAACGACGTCGTTGAACCGGCGCGCCGTGGTCACGTCCGTGACGGTCGCGGCGATGATCTGCCGGCTCGCCCAGCTGGAGATCCGGTAGCCGCGCGGGTAGGGCCCGTCGACGTGGGGCAACCCCAGGTCGGCGGAGGTCGAGATCGACCAGGCGGCGTCGACCACGACCCGTTGCAGCGCGAGGAAGTGGTGTGCGGGCGCCCGCAGATCCGGGTCGGACCGCAGATACGTCGACAGGCAGGCCGCGTGCAGGGCCGCCGACGTCATCCCCTGCCCGTACACCGGGTTGAACGACGCGACGGCGTCGCCGACGCTGATGAGGCCGGCCGGAAACCGCTTCAGGGCGTGGAAGTCCCGTCGCCGGCTGTCGGCGTGGTGGTAGGTCTGGACGTCGCCGAGCATCTCCTGGTCGGCGACCTCGCCGAACTCGGGTGGGAACTGCTCGCGCAGGCGGCGGACGAAGTCCTCCGGGGTACGCCCGGGGCGGTCGTTGCCGTAACCGGCCATCATGGCCATCCACCGGCCGTCCTCGATGGCGAAGAACGCGGCCCCGGCCACGTCCACCTCCGTCTTCGACGTGTTCAGCGCCAGCACGACCGTCGAGGGAGGGGTGACGTCCGGGCGTCGGAACACGGCCGTCGCGTAGTTGAGGTGCACGGTCATCCGCCGGGTGACCGGGCGGTCCCAGCCGGCCTGCTCCAGCCAGTCCGAGAGTCTGCTCGACCGCCCCATGGCGTCCACCACGAGTTCGGCCCGCTCGACGCCGGCGACCCCACCGACGTCGCAGCGGACCCCGGTGACCGCGGTGCCGTCGAACACGAGGCCGGCGGCTCGGGCGGTGACCGTCTTGACGTTGGGCAGCCGGAGCACCTGCTCGCGGATCAGCCCCTCCAGCAGCGGCCGGCTGCCCGCCAGGGTGTCGGCGTCGTCGGGAACGACGACCTTCGGACGGCCGTCGAGGTAGTTGCGGCGGGCCTCCGGTGGCGCTTCGACCGCCCCGCGCGCCAGGGCCGCCTCGCGGAATCCCGGAAACAGGCGCTCCAGCTGGAGGAGACCGCCGGGCAGCAGCGCGTGCAGCTGCGTCCCCTGGGGTACGCCGGGCCGCGCGCCGGCCACCTGGGGGTCGTCCCGGTCGATGATGACGACGCTGTCGGCGTGATCGGACAGCACCCGGGCGGCCAGCAGGCCGGCGACGCTGCCACCGACCACGACGGCCGTACCCATCATCGGGTTGGGCTGGTCAGGGGGTCGAGCCGTGTTCAGCTCTGCGAAGACCCGGGATGGGGAGAGGGACATCGTGCTCTCCAAGGGGTACGAGGTGTGGTGCCCTCCCCGTGCCCGCCAGCGTTCGGTGCACGGGCGGACCGGTGGACGGTCGATCGGCGTGACGCTCGCCGATCGTCGCACAACCCGTCGGACGTCGACCGAACGTGTCCGGCAGGTGACCACTTGTTGGCCGATGGGATGGACGCCGTCGCCGTTCGGGCGGCCCGGTTGGCGCGCGTCCGTGTCGACTGTCACGATCTCCGGCATGCCCGTCGCGCGTCGCACTCTGCTGGGGGCCGGTCTGGCCGCTGCCACCTCCGCCCTCGCGGGTTGCGGCGACGGTGGCCCGCCGGATGCGGGTGTGGCCGGTCCCGGTGACGCGGTGACCGCGACCGACGCCGCCGGCAACAGGGTGGGTTTCGGCTCGGCCGGCACCACCACGCCGCCGTCGGGCTCACCGAGCGCCACCGCGTCCCCGAGCGGCACTGCCGCAGCCGGCCAGGCCCGCTACGCGCAGGACGTGACCGCGCTGCTCCGGCGGCATCTGCCCGCCACCGCGCAGACCGTGCAGCACAAGGGTTTTCCCGGCGCGGTCGCCGTCGTTCTGGTGGATGGTAAAACGACTGTGCACACCGCGGTCGGGGAGGCGCTGCGCTACGGCGCGGGGCCCAAACTGCTCGCGGCGGGCCAGCGCGTCGAGATGCGCCCCGATTCCGTCTTCGACCTCGCCTCGGTCACGAAGGTGTACACGGCCATCCTGCTGTTGCAGCAGGTCGACAGGGGACGCGTCGACCTGGGCGCACCGGTCCGCGACTACCTGCCCGGCTTCACCGGGGCGGGCACCGAGCGGGTCACCGTCGAGATGCTGCTCGCCCACACCAGCGGCCTGCCCGTCGGCGCCAAGGTCACCGGGCTCGCCGACAACGCGGCCCGCTGGAACGCCGTGCTCACCACCGGGCTGGTCTCCGGCGCCGTGCCCGGCAGGACGTTCCGCTATTCCAGCGTCGGGCTGATGATCGCCGGCAGGATCGTGGAGAAGGTCACTGGCCAGCGTCTCGACCAGGCGCTCAAGAGCGGCCTCACCGGCCCGCTCGGCCTGCGCGACACCGGCTTCAACCCGAACACCTGGCTGTCGGGCAGCGCGAAGGCCAGCCGCCTCGTCGCCACCGACGCCCGCTCGTCGCGGGGTCTGCTGCGGGGCACCGTGCACGACGACGTCGCCAACCACCTCGGCGGTGTGGCCGGTCACGCCGGCATCTTCGCCACCGCCACCGACCTGGCGGCGATCGGTCAGATGCTCCTCGACGGGGGCACCCACCAGGGCAGGCGCATCCTCGCGGCGGCGACCGTGCGCCGGATGCTCACCAACCAGAACGCCGGGAAGCCCGCCGTGGACCCGGAGCGGCCCAACCGGACCGCCGCCCACGGTCTCGGGGTCGTGCTCAACCAGAGCTGGTTCATGGGCGGGCTCGCCTCGGCCCGGACGTTCGGCCACACCGGCTTCGCCGGCCCCTCGCTCCTGGTCGACCCGGGCCGCAGACTCGTCCTGGCCCTGCTCACCAACCGCGCGCATCCCAACTGGAGCTGGGCGAACCCGGACCCGGTCCGCGCCGCCGTCGGCGATCTGCTGGCCAGAGAGGTCGGCTGAGCCGAGGGTGTAGACCCGCACGCCTCACCCTGACACGATACTTGCGCTCGCAGTGCAAATACTTCGTCCCTCACGGTGGAGGTCCAATGCAGATGTCTCACCGGAGACTGCTCTCCATGGTGGCCGGGGTCGCGCTCGCCGCCGGCCTGTCCGTCGCCCCCGTACCGCGCGCCGCCCACGCCGCCGCCACGCCGACGTACCGCCCAGTGATCTTCGTGCACGGCAGCGCCGGGTCGGCCTCGCAGTTCCAGACCCAGGCCAAACGTCTCGCCAGCAACGGCTACCCGATCGACATCATCGAGGCCCACGAGTACGACTCACCGAACATCGCGACGATCCTGCCCCAGGTGTACGCGGGGCTCGACACGCGGATCTCCCGCCTGCTGGCGACGACCGGCGCGGACCGGGTCGACCTGCTCGCGCACTCCCTGGGCACCTTCGTCATGCAGGGTTACCTCAACAGCTCACCGGCGCGTGCCGCCCGGGTCGCGCACTACGTCAACCTGGACGGGCGCACCGCGACGTCCCCGCCGGGCGGTGTGCCCACGCTCGCCATCTGGGGTGAGGGCGACCCGGCCCGTGCCGTGGTCGGTGCCACGAACGTCCACCTCCCCGACCAGTCCCACACGCAGACCGTGTCGTCACCGGAGTCGTTCGGCGAGATCTTCCGATTCCTCCAGGGTCGCGTGCCACACACGACGCGGATCGTGCCGCAGCTCTTCGGCACGGCCCGGGTCTCCGGTCGCGCGGTGCTCTTCCCGAGCAACGTCGGCGTCACCGACGCGACCCTGGAGGTCTACCCGGTCAACTCCCTGACCGGCGGTCGACTGTCCGACCGACCCACACATCGGCTGCCCCTGAGTGGCGACGGCGCGTTCGGTCCCGTCCCGGTGCTCGCCACGGCCCGCTACGAGTTCGCGATCGTGCGCCCCGGCGCGCCGACGCACCACTTCTACTCCCAGCCGTTCCTCCGCTCGGACTCGTTCGTCCGACTGGCGACCAGCGTGCCGGGCGAGGGGCTGGGCGCGCTGGTGGACACCAGCGACCGGCACACGGCGCTGACGATCCAACGCCAGAAGGAGTGGTGGGGCGACCAGGGCGAAGCCGGCGACCACCTCTGGATCAACGGCAGGGACGTCCTGAACGCGGCGAACACGCCACGGACCAAGCGGACGATCGCGATCTTCGCGTTCGACGACGCCAGCGACGGCGTGACCGATCTGACCGCGCCCCTGCCGGAGTTCTTCAGCCAGACCTTCATCACGGGCGTGGACCTGTTCATCCCGTCAACACCGGCGCACCTCGGCCTGGTGCGGATCACCGTGGGTCAACGCGGCGGCGGGTACGACGTGATCAACCTGCCGAACTGGAGATCGAGTGCCCATCGCGTGACGGTCAGCGTCGACGACTTCTGACCCCGACCGCGGGCGGCCCGGCCCCGTCAGCTCCCGACGGTGGCCGGGACCCGCTCACGCGTACGGCGTCCGACGGCGAAACTGATCATCCCCAGGGCCAGCCCGACGATGGCCAGGACGACGCCCACCCGGGCCGGCGCGAGGTAACCGAGCCCGGCGGCGATGGCGACGCTGCCCAGGGCCGCGCCCAGACTGTTCGCGATGTTCATGGCGGACTGGTTGAGCGCCGCGCCCATCATCTGCGCTCGGGGGGCGACCGTAATCAGGCGTGCCTGGAGGACCGGCCCGAGATAGAGGCTGGTGGCGCCGACCAGGAACGCGCCGACGAACAGGCCGACGCGGGTCGACGCGACGAGGCTGAACGCGGCGATGCTCACGGTCATCGCGACGAAGCCGATGATCATGCTCCGCTTCAGGTCGCGGTCGGCGAACCAGCCACCCAGAGCGTTTCCCACGGTCATGCCGAGCCCCACCGCGACCAGGACCCACGGCACCGTCGTGGTCGAGAGGCCGGCCACGTCGGTGGTGACGGGGGCGATGTAGGTGTTGACCGCGAAGAACCCGGCGAACCCGACCGCCCCCGTCGCGGCGACGAGCCAGACCTGCGAGGTCCGCAGGGCCCTGAGCTGGGCGGCCGGCGAGCCGTCGACCGCCGCGGTGACCTCCGGCACGACCGCCAGCACCGCCAGCAGCGTGAGCAGGAAGACACCGGCGATGACCAGGTACGCGACGCGCCAGTCGGCCACCTGCCCGAGCCGCGTGATGAGGGGTACGCCGACCACGTTGCTCACGGTCAGGCCGCTGAGCACGATGGCGAAGCCGCGGGCCTCGTTGCCGGGGCCCATCAGGGTCGCCGCGAGCAGGCCGGCCGCTCCGAAGTACGCGCCGTGCGGCAACGCCGCCGCGAACCGGGCCACCAGCACCAGGTCGAAGGTGGGGGCGACCGCGGAGGCGACCGTGCCGACGGCGAAGAGCGCCAGCAGCCCGAGCACGAGCTTCTTGCGGGGCAGGCGGGCACTCAGCGCGGCGATCAGGGGCGCGCCCACGACCACGCCGAGGGCGTAGGCGGTGATCGTCCAGCCGGCGCGAGCGACGGCGTCCGAGGACGACCGGGCGTACTCCTGCGGGAGCAGGCCGCGCGCGATGTCGGGCAGCAGGCCCATCGCCGCGAACTCGGTCAGGCCGATCGCGACGCCACCCAGTGCCAGCGCGACCAACGCCGCCACCCGTCGACCTCTGCTCAACTCGATCACCGAGAAAATTTAGCAACAGCGTTGCGTAATAGGGTGGTGAGATGACTCGCATCACGGCGGACGTGAGGTTCCTGCGTGGCTACAATCAGGCCCGGGTCATGGCACTGGGGCGCACCGCGCGGACGTTCGAGCGCTCGACCGTGGTCGAGGCCACCGGCCTGACACCGCAGGCGGTCTCCAAGGTCGTCGCCCGCCTGACCGCCGACGGCCTGATCCGTCCCGCCGGAGTGCGTCGTACGGGCATCGGCAAACCCGCGGTCGTCTACGAACTCGTCCCCGACAGCCGGTACGCGATCGGCGCGCACGTGGCCCGGCGCACCCTGCGGCTGGTCCTGGTCGACCTGGCCGGCACCGTGCACCACTCGGCGGTCAGCCCCCTACCCGGCGACTTCACCCCGGAGCAACTCCTCGACGCCCTGGCTGTCGGCATCGACGCGATGACGAGCAGCAGCGACGTCCGGGGCCGGCTCACCGGGGTGGGCATCGGCATGATCGGCCCACTGGACCACGCCCACGGCCTGGTCCGGGACGCCCACGGCCTGCGGCACTGGCACGACGTACCGCTGCGCGAGATCGCCGAGAAACACCTCGGCCTGCCCGTCCACCTCGACAAGGACGTCACCGCGGGGATCACGGCCGAGGCCTGGCGGCACGGGGCCACGTTCGGCGACGCGGCACTCATCATGATCGAGTCCGGCATCGGTGGCGGCTTCTGGCTGGGCGGCACGGCACACCGGGGCGCGCACACCAACGCGGGCGAATTCGGCCACACGGTCGTCGACCTGAACGGGCCCCGCTGCGTCTGCGGTCGCCACGGATGCCTGGAGATCGTGCACAACCAGGCCGCCGACGCCGGAGACATCGACCGGGCCGCCCGCGTCGTGGCGGTGGGCGTGGTCAACCTGCTCCAGACACTCGACCTCGCCCACGTGGTGCTGGCGGGCGCGGATCTCCTCCGGAACCCGCAGGCCTATCTCGCGGCGGTCGTCGAGGCCGTCCAGGCCGACGCCCGACGCGCGGACTGGCTCACCACGAAGGTGGCCCTGTCCAGCCTCGGCGCGGACGTCATCGCCGCGGGCGCCGCCATGCAGGTCCTCGACCAGCACTACGGCGTTCCGGAACTCGCCCCGGCCTGACCGACTCGGCGGGCCGATGGCAGGTCACTTCAGCCCGACCCGGAGGGCCGGCTCCAGCACGACGCGTCCCGCCCCGCGGCCGGGTCGTCGCGCCGCTCACTGGCAGACGCGCCACTCGCCGTCCTCCTTGACCAGGAACATGGTCTGCGTCATCCGCGCACCGGTGGCCTGCTGGACCATCTCGACCGTCGCGGTCCCGGTGACCCGCCCGTTGGAGTTGTTGACGTACACACCGACGATCTCGTAACTGCCGATCGTCAACTGGGCTGCCTGGATCCGGGCGAAATCGGCCTGCGTCATGGTCTCGCGCAACTCCCCGCACAACCGCGCGTACGCGCCAGGGTAGTTGCCGGCCCGCACGTCGTCGATGTACGCCGCCGTCGCCGTCCGGGCCGGTTCGACGGCGTCCTTGACGCTGCGGTAGAACCAGAACCCGCCGCAGACGCCGACCACGCAGCACACCGTCAGCAGCACGGCGACGACGATCAGGACGGTACGAGTCGTGCGGTTGGGCTTCGGGCTGGGAACCATCATCGGCTCGTACGTCATGCCCCGGAGGGTAGGGACGTGAGACAAGCGCGTTGAGCCGGTCGGGACCCTGGCGGGTCAGCCGCCGGAGGCGGAGGGGCCCGGCGTCGGCGAGCCGCCGCTGACCGTGTCCGCGTGCGGCGCCGGTCGAAGACTTGCGGGTATCGGCAGGGCGCTGCCCTGGACGAACTGCTCCCAACTGGTGTTCCAGGCCGTCCAGCCGTTGCCCGGTTGCAGCCGGACCTCGGTGCCGGTGAAGGTGACCAGATCACCGACCTGGGTGACGCCCATCAGCCAGTCGGCGGCGGCCGCGGAGACGTTGGTGCAGCCGTGCGACACGTTGCGGTGTCCCTGATCCGACACCGACCAGGGCGCTCCGTGGATGAACTCGCCGCCCCAGGTCAGCCGCTGCGCGTCCTGGACGTTCACCACGTAACCACCGTTCGGCTCACCGCGGGTGTCGAAGGTCGTGCGCTGGTGCTTCTCCATGATCACCATCTTGCCGCTGGAGGTCGGTGTGCTCGGCTTGCCGAGGCTGACCGGGATCCTGCGGATCAGCTTGCCGTCGCGCAGGACACGCATCTGCTTGGTGGCGTTGTCGACCTCGATCGCCACCTGCCGCCCGATCCTGGACGTCGCGGTGCGGTCGACGTCTCCGACCCGGTTCCGGCCGATCGGCAGACCCTGCAAGCCGGCCCGGACGCTGATGGTCGTGCCCGGCCGCCAGAAGTCCGGGGCTCGGTAGTAGACCTGACTGCCGTCGTCCAACCAGGACCAGACACCCGGCTGCGGTGGGCTCGTGGTGACGAACAAGCGACGTTGCACATCAGCACGGTCCGCTCTGGAAATGGGCGGATCGAATGCGAGGGTGACCGGCATGGCCGTGCCGTAGGTCCGTTTGTCGGCGAAATACAGCGTGCTGGTCACCTGCGGTTTCGTCGACGCCGGCATGGTGGTGAAGGTCGTCGTGCCGGTGGTGGTCCGGCCGGAGTCGCCGGTGGCGGTCACCTCGGCCGTGTAGGTGCGCTGCGGTTGCAACGGGACGCTCGGCACCCAGGTCGAGCCGTCCTCCCGTGGCACCGCCCTGACCGGCGTGCCCTTGTCGTCGGCGATGCGCACGGCGGTGATCGTCCCGCCTCTGACGAGCGCCGCGACCTCGGCGCTGACCGGCACGTTCCGGGATCGGTCGGCGGGCGTGAGGGTCAGCTCCGGCGCTGCCACCTCACGCACGGCGGGCCGGGCGGCGGGCTCCCGCTCGGCGGTGCAGCCGCCGACGGCCAGGGGTGCCGCCGCGACGGTCACCACCACGAGCGCCATTCGCCTTCGTAACCCCATCGAACGTCCCCCGGCTCTCGTTTTTTGCGTAGCCGCAATTCTCTCCGCGCCGGCACGCGCCCTGCGCTGTTTCGCTGAATCACGAGGCAAACGTGGGAGGAGCCGTTCGTCGCCGCGGTGGCATGTCCCGTCCGGAACCCGGGCCACCGGTGGACGGGCTGTCCAGCCAGCGAGACGTCGCGGCGCCTCGCTCGGCAGGCCACTGAAGAGAGTGGAGTCGCGCCACAGTCGCCGATTACAGTTTTTTGAAAAAAATTTAGGAATTGAGATCAAGGCAACTGCTGAGCGATATTTAAGGGAGAATTAATCGTTGCAGTTGTGAACCAAGAGGTGGGCGACTCGTACTCTTCGTTCTCGGAAGAAAGGTGCGCCCCCCTTGATAAATCTGCGATCCACCCCTCTACACCGTCGTTCCGTCACCGCCCTGCTGGTGGTGGGCCTGGCGTTCGCCGGCGGATGCAAGGAGGCTCCGGGCACTCCCGGCGCGTCCGGCCCATCCGCCGACACCGGCATCGGCTCGTCCGGCCCTGAGGCGCCGACGGGCACCGCCGGGGCCGACCCGTCGGCCACGCCGAGCGCCCCGGGCACGTCCGCGACGCCGTCCACCCCGGGCAAGCCGGCCACCCCGTCGACCAGCACCGCCCCGCCCACCGCGTCCGGGGGCTGGATCACCATCGACGCCGCCGCGCAGGCAGCGGCGACGAAGGCGTTCTTCGCGCGCAAGCCCAAGCCGGTGACCGGCAACCCGGTCAAGGTCCCCGAGTTCAACGTCGGCTGCAAGACCAGCCACCACAACAGCGACGACCCGATCGTGCTGCCCAAGCTGGTCGGCGGCTCACACAACCACACGTTCTGGGGCAACCGGTCGACCGACGCCAACTCGACCGCCGAATCGCTGCGGGCGTCGAAGGCCACCACCTGCAACTCGCCGGACGACCAGTCCGCCTACTGGGTGCCGACGATGTACCAGAACGGCAAGGTCGTGGACCCGACGGAGGTGACGGTCTACTACGGTTCCCGGCTGAAGGACCCGAGCAGGACCCAGCCGTTCCCGTTCGGCCTGCGCATGATCACCGGGAACGCGAAGAACCAGGTCGACACCCCGGACAAGCAGGGCAACCACTTCTGGTGCGCCGGCATCGGCGGCGAGATCGGCCGCAGCGCCGACAAGACCTTCCCGGTCTGCGCCAAGACCGCGAACATCGTCCGGCAGATCACCTTCCCGGACTGCTGGGACGGCAAGCACCTGGACAGCCCGGACCACAAGGCGCACATGGCCAACGGTGACCACACCGGGGCCTGCCCGAAGAGCCACCCGGTGCCGGTCCCCTCGGTGTCGTTCGTGATCTCGTACCCGTTGAGCGCGAACACGGACGGCATCACCCTCGCGTCCGGCACGTCGTTCTCCATGCACGCGGACTTCTTCAACGCGTGGAAGGACGAGGCACTGGCCGCACGGGTGCGCAACTGCCTCGACCAGGGCGTGAAGTGCAACTCGGCCGGTAACTTCTAGGGCCGACGCGGCACCACGGCAGCGGCCGGTCACCCCCGTTCGGGGTGACCGGCCGCTGCACGAGCGCGACCCCGCTGTGCGCCGTGCCCTCGTGATGTCTTGTTGAGCGGTATACCTCAGAGGCATATTTATGCCTCTGAGGTATACCGCCTACTACCGCATCCGCCCCGACGGAGGTGACCGACGGTCACCAACGGCCGAGGGCCACGCCGCAGCCCCAGACCGGTCAGGGTCCAACCGTCTAGAGTTTCGCCGCGCCCGCCTCTGCAGCCTCCTGCACCGCCGAGGTCCGACGGACCTCGGCCCGCTGGTCAGCGGCGTCCACCCGGTCCGCGGTGGCCACCCGGGCTGCCCGGTTGGTGGTCGTGGCCGCCTGGTCGCCGGTCACGCCGCCACGGATCCGGTTGTTGGCGGCCACCTGGGCCGCCGGGTTGTTGCCGGTAACCGTCAGCTGACCGTTGATGATGTTGTCGTCGACGGTGACGCCACCGGTGGTGCTGGTGATGCTGACGTCCCCGCCCCAGTAGCCACCGGAGGCGCAGCTGTCGAGCGTGCCGTTCGGGCCGACCTGCACGCCGCCCAGGTTGCCGGCGAAGGTGGCCCTGCCGCGCACCGCGCTGCCGCACACGACACTGCCGGTGGCGCTGTTGAGCACCGACAGCGTGCCGTCGACGAACGAGTCGTGCAGGTCGGTGTAGTAGGTGCCGGTGCTGCTGAGATTGCGCTGCACCTGGGTGCCCCGGTCGAGCCGGACCTCACCGGCGCCGACCGTGACGTTCCCGGCGACTGTCGACTCCTCGGCGAACAGGAAGCTGTCGATGGTCGCGCTGCCCTTGGGCCGCACGGTCACGGTGCCGGTCTGGGCGTTGGAGAGGAAGATGCCGTAGCCACCGGCGGCGAGCACCACCTGGCCGTCGACTGTGGTGTCGGTGGCGTCGAGGTAACCGTCCGCGGAGACGCGTACCTCGCCGCTGACCCGCCCACCGGTCACCACCAGGTTGCCGCCGGCGGCGACGGTGACGTTGCCGGTGATCGTGGTGCCGGTGAGTGCGCAGGACTCGCCCGCTGGCACGTACAGGTCGTTGGGCACAGTCACCGCACCACCGGTGCCGATGCAGTGGGTAACCAGGTCGGCGTGGGCGGTGGGTGCCACGGCCAGCACCGAGGCGGCGACGACGGCACTCACGGTGGCCAGCTTGGCGACGGTACGTCCGGGCATCGTTGTACTCCCTGTCGATGAGATTCGAGGACTCATGCGCCGACGTCCGATCGGGCCGCGGCCCGGACGATGGCGCCCTGCTGCCGCCGGTCGAGCGTTCCGCCGGTCACCAGCGCGCCGGTGACCGTCTCGACGTGCCGGACGAAGTGGGCGTGGCCGGGGTAGTCGGCGTTTTCGTCGATCAGATCGTTGATCGTGCAGCCGTTGCCGGTGTCGACGTTGCCGACTCCGGTGTCGTCACCGTCGATGACCACGGTGGCCCGGGTGTCGGACCCGGGGCAGGCGTCAGTGCCGTCGGCCACCACCGTGAACGTCGTCGACTGCTCGGTGGACACGTTCCCCGCGGCGTCGGTTGCCCGGTACCGCAGGGTGTGCGCGCCGGTGGCGCGGACCGTGACCGGCGAGGCGTACGCGGTCCAGCCGCTGGTGTCGAGCGCGTACTCGACCGAGGCCACACCGGAACCGGCGTCGGTCGCGGTGACGGCGACGGTCGCGGCACCGACGTACGCGCCGTCGCCGTTGCGCTCGCCGGTCACCGCGGCGGTCACGGCGGGCGGGGTCTCGTCCTCCTCCGGAGCGGCGACGACGGTGAAGTGGGACATCTGCTCCGCCGACGTGTTACCGGCGACGTCGGTGGCCCGGAAGTGCAGCATGTGCATCCCGGCCGCGTTCACGACGATCGGATTCGTGTACGCGGTGAAGGCTGCCCCGTCCAACGCGTACTCGATGGTGGCGACACCGGATCCGCTGTCGGTGGCGGTCAGCGTGGCGGTGGCCGTACCGATGTAGTTGCCGTCGCCGTCCTGCTGGCCGGCCAGTGCGGCCGTGACCACCGGCGCGGTGGTGTCGTCCTCCCCCGGCTCGACGATCCGGAACGACACCGAGCCGACCGCGCTGACGTTGCCGTCCTGGTCGGTGGCCCGGAACTGCACTGAGTGGTCACCGATCGCGGTCACGCGCACCGGCTCGGTGTACGGCAGGAAGCTGCTGTCGTCGACCTGGTACTCGACGGTCTCCACCCCCGACCCGGTGTCGGTGGCCGTCACGGTCACCGTGGCCGCGCCGACGTAGTTGCCGTCGCTGTCGCGGTCGCCGGCCACGGCGGCGGTCACCGTCGGCGGCGTGGTGTCGCCGCCTCCGCCGCCCTCGGTGACGACCAGCTCACCGACCATCTGGCTGTGCCCGGGGATCGAGCAGAAGTAGCGGTAGCGGCCCGGGGTGAGCCTCACGGTCGCCTGGTGGCGGCCGCTGTTGGCGTCGAACGGGCTGGCCAGGATGTTCAGCGTGACGTCGTGGTTGTAGCCCTCGGTGCTGGTGTCGAAGGTCAGCGTGTGCGGCATCCCGATGGTGTTGCCGGTGGCCTCGCTGTTCTCCCAGATGATGGTGGTCTCGCCGGCCACCGCCTGGGCGGGTGCGGACTTGTAGCGGGTGATGTCGCCGTCGGCGGTCCAGGTCAGCACCTGTTCCGCGACGCGCGGGGCGGCGGAGGCGGGCGTCGCCGCCCACGGGATCACCGTGAGCAGCAACGCCGCCAGCGCGGCCGTGAGTCGTCGGGTCATCGTCTCTCCTAGAGCTCGCGCACGCGCACGTTGCGGAACTCGGTCAGGTCGTTGTCACCGTGGTTCTGCAGGCCGATGAAGCCGCGCAGGAACTGCCGCAGGTCCGTCGGCGGGTCGCCGGCACGGGAGGACTGCTTGCCCGGCGTGTTGTCGAATTCGTTGATCACCACACCGTTGCGGACCATCGTGTAGTGCTGCCCGACGACACGGATCTCGTAGTCGTTCCACTGCTCCTTCGGGGTGACGCCGGCCTGGGCGAGCGGCACCGGGTCGAAGTTGTAGACCGAACCGGTCTTCTGCGGCTCACCGGTCTCACCGTCGTAGATCTGGATCTCGTGTCCGCAGTAGATCGCCACCCAGGCCTGCGAGGTCCGGGCCGATCCGACCGTGCCGCAGCTGCCCGGCGGGCGCTGCTCCAGGGGGATCCGCGGGTCCGGGAACCGGGTGAAGACGCCGGTGTTGGCCCGGCCGGTGCCCGGTGCGATGTCGCGGAACTGGAGCTTCAGCGAGAAGTCGCCGAGTTCCTTCGTGTGCCAGAGCATGCCGAGGCCGCCGCTGGATCGCAGCGACCCGTCCGGCTGGATGGCGAACGAGCCCGTCGGCGCCTGCTGCCAGCCGCGCAACGACTCGGCGGTGCCGTCGAAGAGCGGCTCGTACCCGGTGCGCCCGTTCCGTCCGACCGCCGACGCGGCAGCCAGGCGGGTGAGGGTGCCGGCCTCCCGGGCGGTGAGCAGGTCGTCGGCCTGCAACGCGCGGGTCACCGCGGTCACGTGTCGGACGAAGGCGTCGTGGTCGGCCCAGGTGCTCTCGTCGTCGATCAGGTCGTTGATCGTGCAGCCCTGCCCGACCGTACGACTGGGCACGCCGGTGTCGGTGTCGTAGAGCCACACGTTCTGCCGGCTGTCGGGCACCGCGCAGCCCACCGTGACCGTGCTCTGCACCGTCGCGGTCTCACCGTCGGCGTACGTGACGGTCAGCTTCGCGGTGTAGGTGCCGACCCTGGCGTACGTGTGCCGGGGATTCGCCTCGGTGGACGTGGCGCCGTCGCCGAACTCCCACCGGTGGCTGACGCCGCCGGAGCGGGCGCCGTCGAAGGCGATGGTCAGGGGCTTGTTCTGCACGGCGACCGAGTGCGCCGCGGGCACCGGGGTGGGCGCGCCACCGGTGTAGGTGATCCGGATCAGCTTCTGGTTGGGGTGCAGGCTGAAGAACCCGCCGCCGTAGTCCAGCAGGTAGAGCGCGCCGTCCGGGCCGAACTTGGCGTCCATCCAGCTCTGCAGCCGGGCGTCGCCGTTGCCGCCCGGGATGATGGCGCGCAGCGACTCGGCGTACACCGGTGGGGCGGCCTGCGGCACGCCGGCCGGGTCGACGGTGACCGCGACCCGGTTGGCGGCGTTGGACTGGTCGCCGATGAACCACTTGCCGTCCCAGTGCTCCGGCCATGCCACACCGCTGGTGGTGTCGACGAGGTCCCGGTGGTACGTCGGGCCGGACATGATGGCCTGCCCGCCGCCGCGCAGGTACGGCTGGGTGTAGGTGGCGTCGGCCGCGACGTAGGTCGGCAGGCCGCTGCCGTCGGTCCGCTTCGGGAAGACCGGGCCGCCGCCGTCGGGCGAGTACCAGATCATGTTGTCCCGGGCGGCCGGGATGTCCACCAGACCGGTGTTGCGCGGCGAGGTGTTCTTCAGGTTGTCGCAGTCGTACCAGCCGGTCAGCACTGTCGCGTCGGTGTTGCTGCGGTCCCGGTACGGCTGCCGGTTGCCCATGCAGTACGGCCAGCCCTGGTTACCGGCGGAGGTGATGATGGTGGCGGTCTCGTACTTGGCCGGGCCCAGGGTGGGGCTGGGCGACGAGGCGTCCGGGCCGACCCAGCCCGCGGTCAGCCACTGGTGCTTCGGGTCGATCTGGAGGCGGGCGATGTTGCGTACGCCCATCACGTAGATCTCCGGCCGGGTCTTCTCGGTGCCCGGTGGGAAGAGGTTGCCCTCCGGGATGGTGTACGTCCCGTCGGCCTCCGGGTGGATCCGGATGATCTTGCCGGCGAGGTCGTTGGTGTTGCCCGAGGTGCGGCGGGCGTCCTGGAACGAGATCCCCTCGTACTCCTCGGTCCAGTTGTTGCCGGCGTAGCCCTGCGACCCCTCGGAGGAGTTGTTGTCGCCGGAGCCGACGTAGAGGTTGCCCTTGGCGTCGAACGCCATGCCGCCGCCGGAGTGGCAGCAGCTGTGGATCTGCACCGGGAACTGCAACAGGTCCTTGCGGGTGGTCTGGTCGATGCTCTGCGCCTGGCGGTCGTAGGTGAACCGGGAGACGGTGCGCTGCCCGACCCGCTTCACCCGGTCGACCGAGTCGTGCGGCATCCAGTAGACGTAGAGCCAGCCGTTCTCGGCGAACGCGGGGTCGGGCACGATGCCCAGCAGACCCTCCTCGTTCTTCACCAGCTCGGAGCCGCTGCCCCGGTTGCCCATCACCTCCAGGGTCGTGAGCAGCTTGGCCTGCTTGGTCCGTGGGTCCCAGGAGTGGATGGTGCCGCAGCCCAGACCGACCTTCGGGTTGTTCCAGTCCGCGATCGGGCCGCTCGGGCAGGCCGCCTTGCCGACGTAGAAGGCCGTGCCGTCGGGGGCGATGGTGAGCCCGTGCGGCTCGCCGATCTGGTCCAGTTGCCCGGTCTGGTTGGCCGCGGTGAGCCGCTCCACCTTGTAGTTCGCGGCGATCGTGGCCTGGCAGTCACCGCGTACGCGGCCGGTGGTCCAGTTGAGAGCCCCGGTGAGGTGCGTGCGGAACGCCTCCTCGCCGTAACTGCCCTCGGTGCGGCCCATGCCGGTGTAGAACGACCGGCCGCCGTCGTAGTCCCGGCACCAGGACACCGGGTGGAAGGCGCCGTTGGCGGCCGGTCCCGGGTTGTAGTGCCGCTCCTCGACCTGGGCGAGGGTGTGCACCGTGCCGATGGGGTTCGGGTCCCAGTTCTCCCAGCGGTCGGAGCGGGTGATGGTCAGCGGCAGCGACGCCGTGGCCGGGTGTTTCCGGTCCAGGATGTTCACCACCGCGCGGTTCACCGCGGGCGGTTCCGGGGCGGTGGTGCTGCCGGTGAACAGGCGCAGGTCGGCGAGTTGGACCAGCGGTTCGCCGCTGTTCGCGGTGACGTTCAGCCGGTAGCGCGTGAACTCCTGCGGTGTGGCGATGTCGAACCGCCGGGTCTGGTACCGGTCCGGGAAGCTCTGGCCGGTGCGCCGGTCCAGGTCGGACCAGGTCTGGCCGTCCGTGGAGCCCTGGAGGGTCCAGTCCTTCGGGTCCCGGCCGGAGGAGTCGTTGGCCGACGTCAACGCGTAACCGGTGATCCGCTTGGCGGCGCTCAGCTCGTAGGCCACCCAGGCGGTCGGGGTACGGACGAGCCACTTCGTGTTGGCGTCGCCGTCGGTCAGCTTCTCCTTGGTCTCGTTGGGTGGGTTCTCGCCGCTGGCGGTCACCCGGGCCACCGGCTCGGCCACCGGGATGGCGCCCGCCGGGCGGGTGCCGATCAGGCCGGTGAACCAGGTGGAGTCGACCTGGGCGCGGGCGGCGTCGGCGATGCCGACGAAACCGCCGCCGGCCTTCATGTAGCTCTGCAGCGCCGACTCCTGGTCGCGGTTGAGCGCGGCGCCCGTCGCGGAGAGAAACACCACGCTGCGGTACGCGGACAGCCCGGCCGTGGTGAAGACGCCGGGGTCCGTGGTGGCCGTGACATCGATGTCATGACCGGCACCAAGCTGTTTGATGGTGTCCACCGCGCGGGACACCGGGTCCTGCTGCTCGGCCACCGGCCCGTGGAACACGAGGACGGCGGTCCGCTGCGGCTGCGCTGCCTGCGGGGTGGCGGCCGGTCGCGGCGCGGCTGCCGCCGCCGTCGCGGGAAGCAGTGTCGCGAAGGCCGCTACCGCGGCAAGGGTTCGTCGTAGTTTTCTGGTCATCCCCGTCCCCACTTTCGGTTAACTTCCGTGCGTGTGGGTGTGGCCCTGGAACCGGTGGATCGCCTCCTCGGCGCCCGGTGGCATGCTGCCGTCGGCGTTGCGCACCAGGAAGATCCCGGCCATGCCGCCGTCGGAGTGGGTCTGCACGTGGCAGTGGTACATCCACGCCCCGGGTCCGACGCCCTCCCCGGCCAGCACCTGAAAGCCGAACGAGCTGCCCGGGTTGAGGTCCTTGTTGTCGACGACCAGGCTCGGGTCGCTCGGGCCCTCCAGCATTCCGGTGCGGTTGTCGGCCCAGCGGTGGGCGTGCAGGTGGAAGGTGTGGAACAGGTTGCCGTGACCGATGGCGATCCACTCCACCCGCTGGCCCAGGTTGGCCTCGAACATGGGCGTGGCCGGCGCCATCCTGTTGTTGATCGTCATGTCGTGGAACACGACCGTGAACTGCTTGTCCGGCAGGATGTCGCCACGGCGTCGGACGATCAGCGCCCCGTACAGTCCCTTCGCGACACCGCCGCTGCCGTGGTCGGTGCCCATCGCGTGGTCGTGGTAGTGCCAGTAGCCGGCGCTGCCCGGCATGTAGCGCCGGCCCGCCGCGGCCACCATCTCGTGGGAGCGCCAGACGTACGTCCGTGTCTCACCGGGATTGTTGAACGAGGCGTTGAACGGGCTGCCGTCGGACTCGGTGCTGTAGTCCACCCCGTGCGGATGGATGGACAGCCGCTGGTTGGTGGTGTTGACCAGGGTGATCTCCAGGGTGTCACCCTCGTACATCTCCAGCAGTGGGCCCGGCACGGTGGCCTGACCGGGCGCGAGACCGTACCCGAACAGGTTGCCGGGCAGCTGCTCGGCGTAGATGGTGATCTTCTTGGTGACACCGGCGGCGGCCCGGGCGGGGCTGCCTCCGAACGCGGTGCCGATCGTCGGGGCGGACGCGCCCAACGCTCCGGCGGCGAGCGCGCCGCTGGCGATCAGCGATCGGCGGGACAGGTGGCGGCGAGGGCCACCAGCGTGATCGTCGTCCATGGGTCTCCGTTCCCAACCGGGCGAAGACGCGACGAGGACAGGGTGCATCGACCCGAGCACGGGGGCGGTAGCACGACTGAGGGTGAGGCTCGTCGCGAACTTTGCTCGGAAGACTCAAGACTTTCGGTGGATGACAGCAACTTATGTAATCCATCGATGAAAGTACAGGTCTGATTGCAAAAAGATTACCTTGACATCACGACGGCCGTCGATTGACATGAACCTGACACACGGCGGTCGCGGACGTCCAGCGCCTGGTCAGTCAGTCGCTGGCGGACACCGCCGACACGACCGCGCCGGGTTGCCCTCGATCGGGCAACCCGGCGCGCAGACGTACGGGATCGGTTGTCAGAGGCGGTGGCGGTCGTCCGCCGGCAGGCCGGGGGCCTCCGGCGCCTCGGGTGCCTGATCGGTCTGACCGAGCTGGGCGACCCGGGTCGGGTCGAGGACCCGGGAGAGGAACGAACGGGTCCGTTCGTGCTTCGGAGCGCCGAGCACCTCCTGCGGTGGCCCCTGCTCGACCACCACCCCACCGTCCATGAACACGACCCGGTCGGCGACGTCGCGGGCGAAGGCCATCTCGTGGGTGACCACCATCATCGTCATGCCGTCCTCGGCCAGTTTGCGCATGACGGTGAGCACGTCCCCGACCAGCTCCGGGTCCAGCGCGGAGGTCGGCTCGTCGAAGAGCATCACCTTCGGCTCCATCGACAGCGACCGGGCGATGGCCGCCCGCTGCTGCTGACCGCCGGAGAGTTGCGCCGGGAACACGTCGGCCTTGTCGGTCAGCCCGACGCGTTCCAGGTTGGCCCGGGCGACGCGCTCGGCCTCGGCCCGGCCGCGCCGGAGCACCCGGCGCTGGGCGATGGTGAGGTTGTTCAGCACGGTCAGGTGCGGGAACAGGTTGAACGACTGGAAGACCATGCCGATGCCGCGTCGGACCGCGTCGACCTCGACGTCCGGGTCGGTCATCTCGACGCCGTTCACCCAGATCCTGCCGGCGGTCGGCTCCTCCAGCAGGTCGACGCAGCGCAGCAGCGTCGACTTGCCGGACCCGGACGGCCCGATCACGCAGACCACCTCGCCCTGGCCGACCTCGAAGTCGATGCCCTTGAGCACCTGGAGCGGCCCGAAGGACTTGTGCAGGTCGCGGATCTCGATGGCGGGGCGGGATGCGGTCGTCGTCATGCGGTCACCGGGCCTTGGCGTAGCGGAGTTCGAGGCGACGTACCACCTGGGACAGGGGCAGAGTGATGATCAGGTACGCGAGGCCGGCCACCAGGAGCGGGGTGGCGTTCACCCGGTCGTTGAGCATGTCCCGACCGAACTTGGTGATCTCGATGGTCTGCGCCGTCACGCCCAGCACGTAGGCCAGCGACGAGTCCTTGGTGAGCAGGATGAGCTCGTTCGTCAGCGGCGGGATCACGATCCGGAACGCCTGTGGGATGACGATCGTGCGCATGGCGGTGAAGTGCGACATGCCGAGGGTGCGCGCCGCCTCCATCTGTCCCTTGGGGACGGCCTGGATGCCGGCCCGGATGGTCTCGGCCATGTAGGCGGCGGCGGTCAACCCGAGCCCGATCGCGATCGAACCGAACACACCGCCCGGGATCTCGCGCTCCGGGAAGGCGATCGGGATGCCGTACCCGACGAGGAAGAGCACCAGCAGGGCCGGCAGGCCCCGGAACAGCTCGATGTACGCCGTGGCCACCCAGCGGTACGGCGCGACCCGGGACAGCCGCATCAGCGCCAGGATGGTCCCGAACACGAGGCCGAAGGCGAACGCGCCCAGCGTGTAGAGGACGGTGTTGCGCAGCGCGACGGTGATGATCGTCGGGAACATGGACTTGATGATGTCGACGCGGAAGAACGCGTCGGCCAGCCTGTCCCAGTCCGCGGCGAAGAGCACCGCGGCGATGACGGCGATGAAGACCAGGTACTGGAGCCCGAGGGACAACCGCTCCCGCTGGCGGCGTCGCAGCTTCACGTTCGCTCGTTGCCTTCCCGGAGGTTACCGACACGGAGGGCGCGCGGGGCGCACGCCCTCCGTTACCACGCGACGATCAGCCGCTCGGCCGCTGTGCTGCTCAGCCACTCAGCCACTCGGCCGCTGTGCGGCTCAGGCGCTCGGCCGCTTGCCGATCCACTTCTCGTAGATCGTGTTGTACGTGCCGTCCTGCTTGGCCTTGGCCAGCACGTCGTTGATCTTCTTGAGCAGCTCCGGGTTGGCGTCCTTCTTCACGGGGAAGCCGTACTGCTCGCCGGTGTCGAACTCGGCGGCCACCTCGAACCCGCCCGGGTTCTTCTTGAGGTACTCGGACCAGACCGGCAGGTCGTTGATGGCGGCCTCGACCTGACCGTTGGCGACGGCCTGCTGCAGGGCGGCGAGGTCCTCGAACTCGACGAGCTGAAGGCCCTTCTCCGCCTCGAACTTCTTGGCGTAGTCACGGCCCGTGGTGGCCGCCTGGACGCCGAACTTCTTACCCTTGAGGTCGTCGAGCGACTTGTACGGCTTACCGGTCTTCACCAGCAGCGCCTGGGTGGCGTCGAAGTACGGGTCGGAGAAGTTCATCACCTTCTGCCGTTCCTCGGTGATCGTCATGCCGGCGGCGGCCGCGTCGCACTTGCCGGTGTTCAGGTCCTGACCGGACTTGATCCCCTCGAACGGGGTGTCGATGATCGTCTGCTCGACACCCAGCTCCTTGGCCACCAGGTCCATGATCTCGACGTCGAAGCCGGTGACCTTGCCGCTGGCGTCCTTCGACTGGAACGGCGGGTACGGCAGGTGGGTGCAGACGGTCAGCTTGCCCGCCTGGACCAGCTTGACCCCGCTCGCCTGGACCTCGCTGTCGTCCTTCTTGGCGCAACCCGCGCTCAGCGCGAGGGCGGCGATCGCCCCGACGAGACCGGCCCGACGGACGGCAGTTGGGAACCTCACGGCTGTGTCCCTCCGATTCGGCTTCCATTGCATAGAAAGCCAATCTGGTTCATAGACTTTGCGATAAGCGACCGTACCCGATCCGGCGGGCCACTCCCAGATCGTTTCCGGCCGCACGGCCGGCACGGCGGCAGCGCCCGTCGGTGAACCCGACATTCGAGCAGCAAAGCGCCCCTCAGCCGCCGGTTCCCTCGGGCGCCCCGTCCGGCGTGAGGGCCCCTTCGTGCGGGTCTGTGTCGAGGAACACGTGCTGATGGCCGTGCCCGGCGTCGACGCTGACCTGGTCGAGCTGGGTCGCCGCGACCGACCAGATCGTCACGGCCTGGGTCGCCTGTCGCGCCGTGACGTCCAGCAGGGCCGCACGCTGCGCCGCCGGGACACCTGCGGCCAGCGCGTACGCGTCGACGGCCAGCGACGCCTGCTGGATCGCCGCGCGCAGCCCTCCCCGCGCCACGTTGGTGGCGGTGCTGCCCGACGGTGGGTCGGCGAACGGCTCGGCTGCCTGACGCATGACTTCCTGCCACTGGCGCGCCTGGTTCGCATCCGGTGCACGCCCGGCTGACGTCTCCTCCTTGAGGGCGGCCAGGACGGGGGCGATCTGGTCGCGGACACGTCGGGACGTCTCGGTCAGCTCCAGGATCTGCTGAGCGTCCCGCTTCGCCTCGGCCTGCTGGATGGTCGCGATGGCCGCCTCGGTGGCGTCCGGGCGACCCACCTGGTAGCCGACCAGCCCACCCAGCAGGGCGGTGACCAGCGCGACCGCGCCCGCGACCGCCACGACGCGTGTCGTGCGGCGATGACGCCCATCGGCCTTGTCCGACAGGTAGGAAGGCCGGCCGGTGCGACGCGCCATCGCATCTCCTCACATCGATGGTTCGGGGGCCAAAGGGTAGCTGCCCTTCCGGACGCCCGTCGACAGTGCAGGCCCACCAGCGCCGAGGAATCCCGCTTCGTGTGGGTGATTTACGAACTTGCGGGTTATTTGTCCGGTTCCTGTACCTATCGTCTTCCTTGCGTGACAGTTTCTGCCCTGTCACCTCCGTCTGGTCGTCGGTTCCCCACCAGCGGCAGCCGGTCAGATCACCGCTGCACCGCTGTCACCGGCCCAGGACAACCCACCGCGTTGTTGCACCGAGGAGGACAAGTTGAGTGAACCGACAGGGATGACAATGGATGAAGCGACCCGCCAGGGAGGCCGGCGCAAGCTCAAGGCCATTCTGGCTGGAGGGCTCGCCCTCGGCCTCGGCGCGACGATCACCCTCGCTGCCTGGAACGACTCGGAGTACGCCACGGGCACGTTCACCGCAGGCACGTTCAGCATGGAGGGCAGCACCAACGGCACCACCTACGCCGAGCACCCGACGGCCGGCACGGCGGCCGCGTTGACCTTCAGCACCGGCTTCGGCGACATCAGCCCCGGCGACGTGGTCGCGGCACCGTTCGCCGTACGCCTGACCGCGACCACGACGTACGACGCGACCGTCGAGGTGGCGTCGGCGACCCCCGCACCGCCCGCCTTCGTCGGCCTCACCTACGGAATCGCGACCGTGCCGGCCTTCGCGAACTGCAGCGCGACACCCACGACCCCGACCTGGATCGTGCCCCAGGGCACCGCGCTCAACTCGGTGACCGGCGCGGTGCCGTTCAACCTGACCCAGGGCACTCCCCCCACGACGCCCGGCGCTCCGGTGTTCCTGTGCTTCGTCGTCACCGCGGGGCCCACCCTGGTGCAGGGCACGTCGGTCACGGAAACCTGGCAACTCCTGGCTGAGTCCGTGTAGGTGGCGGCCGTGGTCAACCGTCGGACACCGGCCGGATCACCACGGCTTCGTCGGACCCGTGCCGTACTCGCCGGCGCCCTCGTTCTCGGCCTGGGAACGACGTCCACGCTCGCCGCGTGGACCGACGGCGAGTACGGCACCGGGTCGTTCGGCGCAAGCATCTTCGGCACCGAATCGCAGACCGCGTCCAGTGGTTGGGCGAGCCACACCCCGGTCGGGAACGCCGCGACGCTGGCGTTCAACGCGACGGCGATGTCCCCCACGGTCTCGTTCTACGCCTGGATCGACATCCGGACGACATCGACGACGAATGTCGGTGGCGCTGTCGCGCTGACGAGTTCGTCGAACAACGCCGGCGCCCTGCTCCCCGCCCTCGAATACCGGACGGTGCGTACCGCCAGCACCAGCACCACCTGCGCTGCCGCCGCCTTCACCGGCACGCCGACGTGGATCGTCGGGCCCAGTTACCTGGCCGTCACGTCGGTTCCTGGATCCCCGGTGTCGTCCACCATCACCGCTCCGAGCGGGGCGACGCCACAGGTGCGGTTCTGCTTCGAGGTGCGGATCCAGTCCGGTGCCGCCAACTCGTACCAAGGCACCAGCGGCGTCGTCACCTGGGCATTCACTGCCACGTCTACGTAAAGGATCTTCAGATGGTGGGCCGAACGCGTCGACGGCAAGGCGTCCTTGCCCGGGTCGGCGACCTGGCGCTGACCGTGCTCGCCGTCGGCGGGACGGTGTGCGTCGTCCTCGTCCCGCTGGCGTTCTTCTTCCACGTCTCGCTCATCCTGTTCAAGACCGGGTCGATGAGCCCGACCATCCCCGCCGGGTCACTGGCGGTGGTGCGCGAGATTCCCGCGTCCGAGGTTCGGGTGGGAGACGTCGTCACCGTCGACCGCACGCCGCTGCCACCGATCACCCACCGGGTCGTCGGCATCGACGACGGCGGCGGGTCCACCCGCCTGCTCACCCTGCGCGGGGACGCGAACGAGTCCAACGACGCCGCACCCCATGCGGTGACCAAGGTACGGCTCGTCGAGTGGTCGGCGCCCAGGCTCGGGTACGCGGTCCGGACCGTGTCGAACGTGTACGCGATGAGTGCGATCACGATCGGGACCGCCGCGATCGTGACCTGGGCGTTCTGGCCGCGGGACACCGCACCGCGGAGACGGCGGCGCAGGGCGTTGCCCGACCGGGGACCGGGCTCGTCGGGGCCCGACCACGCAGGAACAGGTCACGAGGTCGGCACCCCCTCCGGGGACGAGACACGGCGTGACGGGTCGACCGTAGGGCGAATGTTCGTCCTGGTGGCCGTGCTGCCGGGCGTCACGGCCGCGATGCTGGCGACGCCCGGCCAGGCACGCGCGGACACCACCGAGGACGTCACCCGCAGTCGACACCTCACCCTGATCTCGGTCGGCGACAAGGATCGCATGACGAATCTGGCACCGAACGAGCCGGTGCCCTGGCAGGTGGGGGTTTCGGCACAGGCCGAGCAGCCCGGCACGGTGACCATCTCGCTGTCGGCGCGGGGCCCCCTCGCGGTCGATCCGAACGGACTCCAGGTGATGGCCGCCGTCTGCGCCAGGCGCTGGGTGCGGGGTGCCTGCCCGGACGGCCAGGCAGAGCAGGTTCTCGCCGACGGTCCCGCCACCAGGCTGGCAGCACACCCGGTCACCATCGCCTCGATGCCCGCCGACCAGCAGCGTTGGGTGCTCGTCACCGCGAGCCTGCTGGCCAACTCCACCGCCTCGGAGTCAGCGGACGTGGTCGTCACGGCGACCGGGTTCGGCGACCGGGCATCGGCCGACGGTGAGGTCGGCCCGCTCCCGCGCACCGGGGCCAACCTGCGGACCCCGGCGCTCGCCGGTGCCGGAGCACTGGTCTGCGGCCTGCTGCTCATCCTCACCACCCGCCGGCACCGGATCCGGGTGACGCAGACGTGAGGCGTCCGGGGCTCCCCGCTCCGTCAGCCCGGGAGCAGACCGGCCACGGTCGGCGACGCTGGATCGCGAGCGCCCTCGCCCTGGTGCTCGCCGGCACCCTCGTCGGGCTTCCACGGCCACCGTCGACGCTGGCCTCCTGGACCGACTCCGAGTACGGCACCGGCTCGCTCCAGGCCGGCACGGTCAACCCGCCGACCAACCTGGGGTGCAGCGCGGGCCTGCTCACCCCACCGACCTTCACCTGGACCCTGCCGGTCGGCGGTCTGACCCGCAGCGGCTTTACCTGGTCCCTTACGGGCGGCTTCTCCGGCGGCGGAACTCTCGGCCCCACCGCCACCACGGTCACCATCCCCGGCGCTCTGCTGGGCATCGGCAGCGGCACCTTCCGCCTGTCCGCCAACGGCCCCGGCGGCTGGACGTCGACACAGGTCACCGGCTCGGTCGGCATGCTGACGGCGGTGCTCTACTTCTGCAGCGTGCCCTAGTCGCAGCGCACCACGCTGGCACGAACGCCGACGAGCCCCGGCCGATCGGCCGGGGCTCGTCAGTGTGAGGCGATCAGGCGATGTCGAACCGGTCGAGCTCCATGACCTTGGTCCAGGCCGCCACGAAGTCGGCCACGAACTTGTCGCGGGCGTCCTGGCTGGCGTAGACCTCGGCGAGAGCCCGCAGCTGCGAGTTGGAACCGAAGATGAGGTCGACCGCGGTGGCGGTCCACTTCACCTCGTCGGTGGCCAGATCGCGGATCTCGTACACGTGCTCGTCGGACTTCGACGCGCTCCACCGGGTGCCCGGGGACAGCAGGTTGGCGAAGAAGTCGTTGGTGAGCACGCCCGGCCGGTCGGTGAGGACACCGTGCTGGGCATCACCGGTGTTGGCGCCGAGGGACCGCAGGCCGCCGACCAGGACGGTCATCTCGGGCGCGGTCAGGTTGAGCATGTAGGCGCGGTCGACCAGCAGAACCTCCGGCTGGGTCTTCTCACCGGGGCGCAGGTAGTTGCGGAAACCGTCGGCGCGCGGCTCCAGGACCCGGAACGACTCGACGTCGGTCTGCTCCTGCGTGGCGTCGGTGCGGCCCGGCCGGAACGGCACGGTCACCTCGACGCCGGCGTCACGCGCCGCCTTCTCGACGGCGGCCGAACCGGCCAGCACGATCAGGTCGGCGAGCGAGATCTTCGCACCGCCGGCCTCGTTGAACTCCCGCTGGATGCCCTCGAGGGCGGTCAGGACGGTCGCGAGCTGCTCCGGCTGGTTGACCTCCCAGTTGCGCTGCGGCTCGAGACGGATCCGCGCGCCGTTGGCGCCACCGCGCTTGTCGGTGTAGCGGAAGCTGGCGGCGGACGCCCAGGCGGTGGAGACCAGCTGGGCGGTCGTCAGACCGGAGTCCAGGATCTTCGCCTTGAGCGTGGCGATGTCGGCGTCACCCACGAGCTCGTGGTCGACGGCCGGCACCGGGTCCTGCCAGAGCTGCGGCTCCGCCACCCACGGCCCGAGGAAACGCTCGATCGGGCCCATGTCGCGGTGCAGCAGCTTGTACCAGGCCTTGGCGAACGCCAGCGCGAACTGGTCGGGGTTCTCCAGGAAGCGGCGCGAGATCTTCTCGTACGCCGGGTCGACGCGCAGCGACAGGTCGGTCGTGAGCATCGTCGGCTTGTGCTTCTTCGACGGGTCGTGGGCGTCCGGGATGATCGCCTCGGCGTCCTTGGCGACCCACTGCTTGGCGCCACCGGGGCTCGTGGTGAGCTCCCACTCGTAGCCGAAGAGGATCTCGAAGAAGCGGTTGCTCCACTGCGTCGGCACGTCGGTCCACGTCACCTCCAGGCCGCTGGTGATCGTGTCACCGCCCTTGCCGCTGCCGTGGGTGCTCAACCAACCCAGGCCCTGTGCCTCCAGCGGGGCGCCCTCGGGCTCCGGGCCCACGTGGTTGTCGGCGACACCGGCACCGTGGGTCTTGCCGAAGGTGTGACCACCGGCGATGAGGGCGACGGTCTCCTCGTCGTTCATCGCCATCCGGCCGAAGGTCTCGCGGATGAAGTGCGCCGCCGCCAGCGGGTCGGCGTTGCCGCGCGGGCCCTCCGGGTTGACGTAGATGAGGCCCATCTCGGTCGCCCCGACGCCGGCCGCCATCTCCTTCTCGGAGGCGTAGCGCTCGTCGCCGAGCCAGGTGTCCTCCGGGCCCCAGAAGATCTCCTCGGGCTCCCACACGTCCTCACGACCGAAGCCGAAGCCGAAGGTCTTGAAGCCCATCGACTCCAGGGAGACGTTGCCGGCCAGGACCAGCAGGTCGGCCCAGGAGATCTTCTGGCCGTACTTCTGCTTCACCGGCCAGAGCAGCCGACGGGCCTTGTCCAGGTTGGCGTTGTCCGGCCAGCTGTTCAGCGGAGCGAAACGCTGACCGCCGTCGCCGGCTCCACCGCGACCGTCCTCGATGCGGTACGTGCCGGCGGCGTGCCAGCTCATCCGGATCATCAGGCCGCCGTAGTGGCCGAAGTCGGCCGGCCACCAGTCCTGCGAGGTGGTGAGCGTCTCGGCGATGTCCCGCTTGAGGGCCTCGACGTCGAGCTTGGCGAACTCCTTGGCGTAGCTGAAGTTCGCACCCAACGGGTTGCCCTTGGACGAGTGGGCGTGCAACACCGAGAGGTCGAGCTGGTTGGGCCACCAGTCCCGGTTGGTGCGCGGGCGACCGCCGGTCTTCGGAGTCGGCGAGTCGATCGCCGGGTTCTCACTCTCGCTGCCGTGCGCGGTCACCGAGTCGTGCGCGACCGGGCAGCCGGCCGCTGCCTTCTGGTCCACGCCCTGCGCACTGATGGGGCCGTTGTCCTGGGTGTCGCTCATGTACTTCCTTCCGAGCTTGCGGATCTCTGGGGCGTGCGTTCGGTCGCGCAGTCGGGACAGGTGCCCCAGTAGACGACCTCCGCCTCGTCGACCACGAAACCATGGTCGTCGGAGGCGGTGAGACAGGGAGCGTGGCCGACGGCGCAGTCGACGTCGGCGATCGCGCCGCAGGAGCGGCACACGATGTGGTGGTGGTTGTCCGCGACCCGGGACTCGTAGCGGGCGGTCGCCCCGGCAGGCTGGATGCGCCGCACCAGACCAGCGTCGGTGAGCACCCGCAGCACGTCGTACACCGCCTGGTGGGACACCGTGGGATGATCCGCCCGGACCAGCGCGATCACGGCGTCGGTGCCGACGTGCGGGTGGTCGCGCAGCGCGGCGAGCACCGCCAGTCGAGGCCGGGTCACCCGCAGCGAGGCGGCCCGCAGTTGCGCCTCGAAGTCGGACATCACCCGACGAACACTAGCTCACTATTTTGGAACGAATCAAGTTTCACGCCGGTCGCGAGCCGCCGTGTCCGACCGGTTCCGCCAGCGCTCCTGAGCCGGAGTAGAAATAATCCGGACGGCATGTCGAGAACCGGCGGCCAGCTCCGTCCCCGGGGTGAAGGCGGCCACGAAGGGCGCCTCACCCGCACCGAGGAGAAGACGATGGCGAAGTACCTGCTGCTCAAGCACTACCGCGGCGCCCCGAGCGCGGTCAACGACGTACCCATGGACCAGTGGACGCCGCAGGAGATCTCGGCGCACATCGCGTACATGAACGACTTCGCGGCACGGCTCGAGCAGACCGGCGAGTTCGTCGACGGTCAGGCACTGGCCCCCGACGGGGTGTTCGTCCGGTACGACGGTGAGGGTCGCCCGCCGGTCACCGACGGCCCGTTCGCCGAGACCAAGGACCTCATCGCCGGCTGGATGGTGATCGACGTCGACAGCTACGAGCGCGCCGTCGAGCTGGCCGGGGAGCTGTCCGCCGCCCCCGGAAAGGACGGCAAGCCGATCCACGAGTGGCTCGAACTGCGCCCGTTCCTGACCGAGCCGCCCACCATCACGGAGTGAACGACGCGCTGATCCGGAGCCTCACACCGGGTGTGCTCGGGGTCCTCGTCCGCCGCGGAGCCGACTTCGCGGCGGCCGAGGACGCCGTACAGGACGCGCTGGTCGAGGCGGTCCGCGTCTGGTCGGCCGACCCGCCACGGGACCCGAAGGGCTGGCTGGTCACCGTGGCCTGGCGCCGGTTCCTCGACGGGACCCGGGCGGACGCGGCCCGTCGTCGGCGTGAGGACCTCGTCGAGGAGGAACCCCCGCCCGGCCCCACCTCGGCGGTGGACGACACGCTCCAGCTCTACTTCCTGTGCGCCCACCCGTCGCTGACGCCCTCGTCGGCGGTCGCGCTCACGCTGCGCGCCGTCGGCGGGCTGACCACCCGCCAGATCGCCCAGGCCTACCTGGTGCCCGAGGCCACCATGGCGCAGCGCATCAGCCGGGCCAAGCGCACGGTCTCCGGAGTGCGGTTCGACCAGCCCGGCGACGTCGCCACCGTGCTGCGCGTCCTCTACCTGGTCTTCAACGAGGGCTACTCCGGCGACGTCGACCTCGCCGCCGAGGCCATCCGGCTCACCCGGCAGCTCACGGCCGCGATCGACCACCCCGAGGTGGCGGGTCTGCTCGCCCTCATGCTGCTGCACCACGCCCGGCGAGCCGCCCGGGGGGCGGCCGACGGCAGCCTGGTGCCGCTGGCGGAACAGGACCGCGGGCGATGGGACACCGGGTTGATCGCCGAGGGCGTCCAGATCCTCCAGGCAGCCCTCGCCCGGGACCGGCTGGGCGAGTTCCAGGCCCAGGCCGCCATCGCGGCACTGCACGCCGACGCGCCCACCGCCGACGAGACCGACTGGGTGCAGATCGTCGAGTGGTACGACGAACTCGCGCGGCTGACCGACAGCCCCATCGTCCGGCTCAATCGCGCGGTCGCCGTCGGTGAGGCCGATGGCCCGCGCGCCGGTCTCGCGGCGCTCGCGGCGCTGGACGACGCACTGCCCCGCTACACGGCGGTCGCGGCATACCTCCACGAGCGCGACGGCAGTGTGGTGACGGCGGCGCGGCTGTACGCCGAGGCGGCCCGGAAGGCCGCCAACCTCGCCGAGCGCGACCACCTGACCCGCCAGGCCGGACGGCTCAACGCCCTCCGACGCTGACCGGGCGCCCACCTGCCTCCCACCCCCTCCACCACTAGGGGCCTGCGGGTCCGGAAAGTCTCCGGAAGTTTTCGGAGTCTTCTTCGCGCTCCCACGGCGACCACTGCGGGTCTCCGGAGGGAGTCCCGGTTTCTGATCGACTACTGACCTGGACAGATATCGCTCCCACGCCAGACGGCAGATCTCCGCGACGTTGCTGGCGTGTTTCCGAAAATTGTTGACAAGTCGACGGCCGGGTTAATACGGTCGCCATCGACGGTGCTCAATCGCGGTCAGCACCAGTCACCGCGACCCACTCCTCCGGTCGTCGCGCAGGACGACCGGCCACCACCACGCGGTACGACGCCGATGGCCGTCCCGGGCCACCGGCAGCCCGCGGGCCGTATCGCACCGCTGGCCCCCGCCAGCCGCCACAAGGAGGAACACGTTAATGATCGACACCGGCGAGATCCCCACCAGACCCAGACGGCGTGGCCGTATCCGGCTGCTCCTCGGCGCCGCCTGCGCCGCCGTCCTGGCCGTCACCGGCACGATGACCGCCACCAACGCGTACGCCGAGGCCGACCGGACCCTCACCTCGAACCTCACCGGCACGCACAACGGCTACTACTTCTCGTTCTGGAAGGACAGCGGCAACGCCAGCATGACGCTGCGCGCCGACGGCCGGTACACCAGCAGTTGGGACAGGAGCACCAACAACTGGGTCGGCGGCAAGGGTTGGGCCACCGGCAACCGGCGCACGGTGACCTACTCGGGCAGCTACAACCCGGGCAACAACAACACCTACCTCGCCCTGTACGGGTGGACGCGCAACCCGCTGATCGAGTACTACGTGGTGGAGAACTTCGGCACCTACAACCCGAGCAGCGGCGCCACCCGGATGGGCACGGTCACCACTGACGGCGGCACGTACGACATCCTCCGCAGCCAGCGGGTCAACGCCCCGTCGATCGACGGCAACCAGACGTTCTACCAGTTCTGGAGCGTCCGCCAGCAGAAGCGCTCGAGTGGCACCATCACCACCGCCAACCACTTCGACGCCTGGGCCCGCGCCGGCCTGAACCTCGGCACCAACCACAGCTACCAGGTCATGGCCACCGAGGGCTACCAGAGCAGCGGCAGCTCCGACATCACCGTCCGGGAGGGCGGTGGCAGCAACCCGGACCCGACCACCCCCACCAACCCGCCCGGCAACGGCAACTGCAACGCGACGATCTCCGCCGGGCAGCAGTGGGGTGACCGGTTCAACCTCAACGTCGCGGTCAGCGGCACCAACAGTTGGGTCGTCAGCCTCGGCCTCGGCGGCGGCCAGAGCGTGCAGAACAGCTGGAACGCCTCCGTCAGCGGCACGAGCGGCACGGTCACCGCGAGACCGAACGGCAACGGCAACAACTTCGGGCTCACGATCATGGCCAACGGCAACTGGAACTGGCCGACGGTCACCTGCCGCACGGGCTGACCTGGTCAGCTCCTGACACCACACCCTCTGGCGTGGCGGCTCCGGCCGCCGCGCCAGAGCCGTGCCAGGGGTACGCCCCGTCGTCCGCTAGACCTGCGGCGCCGCGGGCCGCCCCGCCGCCGATTCCTCGGTCGACGCCGACTCCTCACTCGACGGCTCGTCGGTCGGGTCCGAAACCGGTTCGTCCGTCGGTTCCTCGGTCGGTTCCTCCGTCGTCCCACCGGTCGGGGCTGCCGTCGGTCCCGCAGGGGCACTCTCGGACGTGCTGGGCTCGGGCGTTCCCACAGCGCTCTCCCCGGGCGACGCCGACGGGCCTCCGGTGGCCGAAGCGGTGGCCGCCGGGGTCGGGGATCCGGGCGCCCGTACCGGCAGACCCGCCGAGTCGCGGGTGGCCGGTTCGCCGCCGCCGACACCGGGGCCGGGCTCCCCCTGCGCCGGCACCGTCGGCGACACCGCCGGTGGTGTCGTGGGCGGCGTCGTCGGCTGCCCGGTCGGGCCCGGCATCATCCCGGTGGGATCGGCGAGCACCAGGACGGCAGCCGCGGCTGCCAGCGACCCGAGGAGCACCGCGAGCCCGGTGGACCCGGGACTGCCCGCCCGACGCGTCGCGCCGCCGGGAATGGAACGCCGGGCAACCGGGTGCGCGACCGGCGCCCCGATCGCGGTCGCCCCGGTGGCGGTCCGCAGCAGGTCGGACGGGTCGGCGATTGCCTGCGCCGCCGTGGCCATGGCCGCCGCCGTCGGAAAGCGGTGGGCGGGCTCCTTGGCCATCGCGGTGGCGACCAGCCTCCGGACCGCCTCCGGAACGTCCTCGGGCAGCGGCGACGGTTCCTCTTCGAGGTGCCGCAGCGCCACCGCGAGGGCGGTCTCGCCCTGGTGCGGCGGACGGCCGGCGAGGCAGTGGTAGACGACGGCGCCGAGCGCGTAGATGTCGATCGCCGGGGAGATCTCGTTCTTCGCGATCTGCTCCGGAGCCATGTACAGGGCGGTGCCGACGACCTGGTTCGTGCCGGTCAGGCTCACCGCCTCCTGCGTCACCGCGACGCCGAAATCGACGAGGACGACGTGCCCGTCCGGCTCGATGACCAAGTTGCTGGGCTTGACGTCCCGGTGGATGACCCCGGCGTCGTGCGCCGCCTGGAGGGCACGGGCGGTCTGCGCGGCGATCGACATCGCCTCGGCGACCTCCAGCCGACCAACCTCGGCGATCCGCTGCGACAGGGGCTGCCCCTGCACGCATTCCATCACGATGTAGGCGAGGACCGGCGCTCCGGAACGGGACACCTCACCGTAGTCGTAGACCTGGGCGACACCCGGGTGACGCAGGGCCGCCATCGCCCGGGCCTCGCGGCGGAACCGCTCGCCGAAGCCGGCGTCGGTGACCAGCCGGGGTTGCAGCATCTTGACCGCCACGCAGCGGTCCAGGGTTTCGTCGACGGCCCGCCACACGTCACCCATACCGCCACTGGCGATGCTTTCGACCAGACGGTAACGGTCTCCGACGACTTGCCCCACACTCGGCATAAAGCTTCCGATACCCCGGACTTCCCGATCTCAAGCACCGCCCGGTCGTTCGACCGATCTCGTCGGTGCGCGCAACCGGTCGCCTCCTGAGCGCCCCAGGGCCGAGACCAGGGCGAAGGCGCGGGTCAGACCGTGACGAGGGCAGCCGTGAGCCTGCCCCGCCGCTGGCGACGGGGCAGGCTCAACCGATCGCGGTCGGGGTCAGCTGTTCAGCCTGGCCAGCAGGGCGGTGGCCATGCCCTGCTCACCACGGGCGTTCGGGTGGAACGGGGCGGCCGAGTTCTGCGGCACCAGCCCCTCGACCCACCGGGTGCCGCTGCTCTTGCACGCGTCGCGGCCGATCGACGGGGTGTACACGTCGGCGTAGGTGGCACCGTTGGCGCTCGCGGCGCTGGCCAGCATGGCGTTGAGCGACTTCTCGACGCCACGCAGGTACGGCACGTCCTGGTAGGCGATCGGAACGACCGGCCAGCACCCGTACCCGGTGTCCGGCAGGATCGCCGGATATCCCAGCACCACGACCCGCGCGCCCGGCGCGGCCTGGCGGACCGCCTGGAGCACAGCGGTCACCTTCGGCGTCGCGGCGACGATCCTCGCCTGCAACTGGTCGACGCCTCCGGCGGTGAAACGGTTCTTGCACGGTGAGCCGAGCGGGCTGCTGAGGCTCGCCTCCGCACAGTCGGTGATGATGCCGGAGAAGCCGATGTCGTTGCCGCCGATCTGCACCGTCACAAGTGCGGTGCTGGACGTCACCGCGCTCAGTTGTGGGGGCAGTGCGGTGCCCAACGCGCCGCTGCCGCCGACGAGGATGTCCTCCGTGGTGGCCCCGGAACAGCTCACGTCGGCGAACGACGACGAGCCGGCGGCTGCGGCCACCAGCGACGGATAGTTACGGCTGGACCGCAGACAGTTCAGGTCGACCTGGGAGGGAATCAGGGGCCCTGAGGTGTACGAGTCACCCAGCGCGACGTAGCGGCCGGTGGGCACGGCCGCGCTGGCGGGTGTGGCGACGGTGAACAGCACGCCGGCGGTGGCCAGGGCGAGTGCGGCCAGCCGGGTGGCTGCCCGCAGGAGGGGCAGGCGGGGACGGGTCATGGCGCCTCCCAGACGGGATAACGGTGGGGTGGTGGTGCCAAGATCCTGTCGCCGTCAACGTCAAACGTCAATATAGATGGGCCTCACTAAATGGTGGGTCAAGATGTGGGACGGCTCGGTGGTGCTCACCGCAACGGCGCGTACCACTGGGCGCCAATGACCCGGATCCGCCTGGACTGCTTGCGGTTCCACTCCACCCGCATCCCGTGCCGACGCAGCACCGGGAACGCGATCTCGTCCAGCAGTCGCTCCAGGTCGGCCTGATAGGCGGCCTGCTGTTCCGCCTCCGAGAGGCCCTCGTAGGCGCTCTCGTCGAAGGCGGTCGGCGGGTAGACGCCGTAGCCGAGGTAGACCTCGCCGTCCTCGCTCGCGAGCAGTGACTCGGTGTCCTGCTGGTGGAACCAGAGAAAGCCCTGCCAGTGCCGGGAGTCGTCGCGCTCGTCGTGAATCTCGGCGTTCGCGCAGGTGCCGCAGCAGGTGAAGTCCGCCCTGGCCAACACGCCCAATTCGGTGAGCTCGGTGAAGGCGCGGGTGATGTTGCCACGCACCTCGCCCCACTCGCGCTGCTGCGCCCGCCGGGCATCCGATGCCTTCTCGTACGCCGCCCTGAGCTCGTCGTCCGTGACACCGCAGCGCTCGTCGTCGTCGTCGAAGAAGTCAACGAACTCGTCGGCGTCGTCCTCCCCACGCACGATCCAGGACCACAGCTCGTCCTCGATCGCGCTGCGGCCCGGCTCGTGGATGCGGTCGGTCAGGAAGCGGACGCCGTCGGGGCGATCGTTGTAGGTCCATCCAGTCACGGCGGAATTTTCACACGGGCCTACGACGACCTGGACCCGGCGCACGGCCGGCGGGCACCCTCAGCGCACTAGTTCCCGGCCGGCACCTCACCCAGGGCGTCGTCGTAGCCGACCGCGTCGGGGGCCGCGCCCGGCGCGTAGATCACCCGGAGCACTCCCGTCGGAAAGGCCTCCGTCGCCACCAGTCGCAGGTGGTACGCCGCATCGCCCTCGTCGAACAGTCTGCGGCCCTTGCGGGCCGCGACCGGATGCACCAGCAGCCGCAGCTCGTCGACCAGCCCCGCGGCGAGCAGTTGCTGCACCACCGAGATCGACCCGGGGATGAGGATGCCTCGGACACCCGCGTCGGCCTTGAGCGAGGCGACGGCATCGAGGAGGTCACCCTGGATCAGCTCCGAGTTGCGCCAGGGCAGGTCGAGCGACTGACGTGAGACGACGACCTTGCGGACGTCACCGAGTTGCTTGGCGAACGAGGCGTCGTCGCCACCGGCGGCCTCACGGTCGGGCCACGCTCCGGCGAAACTGTCATAGGTCTCGCGGCCGATGAGCAGCACGTCGGCGGTGTCGTAGTCCTCGCTGACGGCGCGACCCATGTTCTCGTCGAAGTACGGGAAGTGCCAGGCCGGGTCGATCTCGGCCACACCGTCGGCCGAGATGAACAGCGTGGAGATGACCTTTGCCATCGCGAGGGCCCCTTCGAGTCAGGTGATTTCGGGTGGATCGACCGGCGCATCATCCCAAACTCGTCAGCCGCCGACCGGCACCGGTGACGAGTGTCGTGGCATGGGCTCGGGCGGGCTCGGCGTCTGCGCCGAGCCCGCCCGTCCGGTCCTGCCCGATCCTGCTCGGCGCGCCTCAGCGCTGGAGGGTCAGCAGACCCGGCCGGTACGGCAGCAGGCCATAGTCCACGCCGTCGGAGCTGGGGGAACGGCCCTGGTAGAGCAGTTGCAGGTTGCAGGCGTCGACAGTCATGGTCTGGTCGGCGTTGGTACGCAGAAGCTCACCGTGGCTGATGTCGTTGGTCCAGGTCGCACCGCTGTTGACCTTGCCCGCGAACGGGTTGCTCTGGGTCGCGGCCTGCGGCGTCCACGAACCACCCAGGCTGGTGGCCGTGAACGAGCGGAAGTAGCGGCCCGTCGAACCGATCGCCTCGACGATCATGAGGTACTTGTTCAGGCCCTGGAGCTTGTAGACCTGCGGGGCCTCGAACAGGTTGTTCGTGGTGTCGCTCATGATGGTCGTGTAGCTGCTGCCGAAGTTGCCGGGGAAGTTCCCGATCGGCATGCTGGCCCGGTAGATCTTGCCGTTGTCACCGGCGAAGAACAGGTACATGTTCGTACCGTCACCGATCAGAGCCTGGTCGATCGGCCCGGTGCCGGAACCGGTGATGCTTCCGGTGAACAGCGTCTGCGGCGACGACCACCCGTTCGGGTTGGTCGGGTCGCTGGAGGTCCGGTACGAGAATGCCGTGCCACCCCACTGGTAGGCGAGCACCCAGATGTTCTTCGGCGCGAAGTAGAACAACGACGGCGCCACCGTCGCCGAGTTCATCGCGTTCTGGCTGGCCGAGCCCATCTGCGAGTAGTTCGTGAACAGGCTGAAGTTCATCGAACCCCATCTGGTCCCGAAGTCGTGCGTGGTGGCGTAGACCAACTGCTGGCCGTTGTACGGGGCAACGGTGAAGTCCTTCAGCGACACCCAACCCGACCTCGGGGTCGCCAGCACGCCTGTCGATGACCAGCGGTACGTCGACGGAAGGTCGCAGGTGCCGCCCGGCGGCGGGGTCGTCGGTGGCGGGGTGGTGGGAGGCGGTGTGGTGGGAGGCGACGTCGTGCCGCCGGTGCACGTCACCCCGTTCAGGGCGAAACTCGTCGGAGCCGGGTTGCTGCCCGTCCACGAGCCGTTGAAGCCGAACGACACCGTGCCGTTGGTCGCGACCGCTCCGTTGTAGCTCACGTTCGTGGCCGTCACCGCCGCACCGCTCTGCGTCAACGACGTGTTCCAGGCCTGCGTCACCGTCTGCCCGGCGCCGTACGACCAGGTCAACGCCCAACTGGTCAGCGGGTCACCCAGGTTCGTGACCGACACGTTGGCACCGAAGCCGCCCTGCCACTGCGACGACACGGCGTAGGTCACCGAACAGCCCGCAGCCGCGGCGCCGGCCGGCAAGGCAGCGACAACCGTCGACGACACCAGTAAGGCGACGCCGGCCGACACCAGGCCGACATTGGTGGCTGTGGATCTGGTCATAAAGCACCCTCCTGACGGATGGCGGCCCATGCATTGGTGGTGGTCACTGCGGACGAAACTGTTGTGAGCGTTAACAGGCCGCGTCAGGGATATTACGGGAGCGCTCCCACACCCTCAAGCCCAACTCGGGTGCGCCTCAGACGACCGGTAGGACGACAGCACCGAACTGGTTGCCACGCTGGACGTAATGCGGCAGGTAGAGCTTCCACGTGACCGTCAGCTCGCGCCCCGCGCGCATCGGTGCCGGCATCTCGACGACCATCTCGAAGACTGCGGCACCACCCGCGGGGATCTGCGGGACCGGGGCACAGTTGAGCCGGTACAACTGAGCCGTGTTCACCGCCTCGTCGGTCGCGTCGCCGAGGGAGAAGAGTTCCATCAGATAGCCCGGGCACGGGTCCAGCGCGAGGAATGTGTCGGTCGGGTTGCCGAGCGTCACGCGGAGGGTGGACCGCGACCCGGCCGTGGTGGTGGGCGGCCCCGCGACACTGACGGTGAGCTGGTCGAGCGGCGAGGTCGGGGGCGCCGACGTCGTGTCGGGCTCGGTGAACCCGCTGGCGTAGAGCGTGGCCCGCGCGCGGGGATTCACCCCCTCACCCTGCGGGCAGCCCGGACGGTCGCCGGCGGTGATCGGTGCGCGCAACGTGCCACCGCCGTGCGGCACCTCGATCGCAAGCTCCAACGCCCCCTCGGTCGGCTGGCAGAACGGCCCGGACCAGTCCAGGCGCAGGCTCACCTGACCACCGGCTGGCACGACGACCACCCGGGCGCGGGCCTCGTCGTCCATGCCGTGCGTGTAGAGCATGGCGATCTCGCGACCGCCGGCGTACATGGTGGTGGGCACCTCACCCTGCACGGTGCACTCGGCCTCCGACGAGTTGCGCACGTCCACCACACCGACGAGCTTGCCGATGGCGGCGTCCAGGCCGCGGGGTGTCTCGCCGCCGGCTCCGGGCCGCGTCCAGCGCACGAGCCGGCCGGACAGTTGATCCGCTCGGCACGGCTTGCTCTCGGCGGACGGCAGCCGCGGCCCGGCGGGGCGACCGTTGAGGTCCTCGGCGGTGATCCTCAGATCGGCCCACGGCACGCTGCCGTCGGCAAGCAGCGAGGTGGGTGCCGACTCCGCGGCTGCCCGCCCCGGAGCGCCGGGTTGGGCGTCCGGCCCGGCGCAGGCCGCGGCGACGGCGAGCACGAGCAGCAGTGGCACCAGCAGTCGACGCATGTCGCCACCCTCACACGACCGACCGCACCGCGCGTGAGTAGCCATGCTCAGAGCGGGTCAGTCTCCGCGGGACCCGGCGGTCTCGACGGTCGTGACCGGAGAGCCCAGCTCGACGGTACGGGAGACCGTGCAGAGTCGATCGTGCGACTGTTGCAGCGAGCGGGGCAGCGCCTCGCGTGCCCGGTCGCCGTCCGCGCCCTCCGGGAACGTCACGGTGAACTCGACTCGGATGTTCTGCATCCGGTTGCCTCCGGTCTCGTCCCGGATCTTGTCGCCGGTGACCTCGACGGAGAACTGGGTCGGCTCGGCGCGGCGGCTGGTGATGTAATCCACGTCGACCGCGGTGCAGCCGGCGATGGCGGCCAGCAGCAACTCCACCGGCGTGAAGCTGGTGTCCTCGCCCGTGCCCAACGCCATCGACCCCCCGCGGACGTTGCGCGCGACGTAGTTTCCCACGCTGGTGCGCTCGATCTGCACCGAGCGGAAGCTGTCCTCACTCATGACAGGAAAACTACCCAGGCCTTCCCGGGGGCGTACACCGGATCCGGATCGACGCTGAGACGGCCGCCCGGTCGGTGCGGCGATGCCACCCGGCCGCCAACTGTGCATCGGCTATCGTTCGCAGGTGTCGACGATCGAGCCGTATCGCATCTCCGTCGCAACCGAAGTGCTTGTTGACCTGCGTGAGCGCATCGGTCGCACGCGTTGGCCGCAGGCACCGCTGGAGCCGGGATGGGAGTCCGGCACCGAGCCGGGTTACCTGCGCGAGCTGCTGAGCCAGTGGCAGGATTTCGATTGGCCGGCCTTCGAGAAGACGCTCAACGAGCTGCCGCACTACCGGTTCGAGGGTACGCATTTCGTCCACGTCCGCGGCCGGGGGCCAGACCCGCTACCTATCGTGCTCACCCACGGCTGGCCCGGCAGTTTCCTGGAATACCGCGACCTCATCCCGCTGCTCACCGAGCCCGACGACCCGGCCGACGCTTTCGACGTGGTGGTGCCGTCACTGCCGGGGTTCGGGTTCTCCGACTGGCCGGCATCCCCGGGCGTGGTCAACGCCGTCGTCGCGGACCGCTGGCATCGGCTGATGACCGAGGGGCTCGGCTACCGCACGTTCGCCGCCCACGGCAGCGACCTCGGCGCGGGCGTCACCACGCAGCTCGCCAAGCTGCATCCGAGGAGCGTCACCGGCATCCTCCTGAGCGCCACGGCGATGCCGCGGCCGCAGCAGCCGTGGAGCGACGCGGAGCAGCGGTACCTCGCATGGATGGACGAGTGGCAAGCCGCCGAGGGCGCTTATGCACACCAACACGCGACGAAACCCCAGACCCTGGGGTACGGGTTGACCGACTCCCCGGCCGGGCTGGCCGGCTGGATCGTCGAGAAGTACCGCGACTGGTCGGACAGTCACGGCGACGTCGACGCACGGATCGGCCGTGCGCACCTCCTCGCGACGCTCACGCTCTACTGGGTCACGGGGACCATGACGCCGTCGATCCGGATGTACTACGAGCACCGCCGGCACTCCACGCCGGTGACCGAGCGAATCCCGGTGCCGGCCGGCTTCGCGCTCTTCCCCAACGAGTTCGTACCGCTGCCTACGCCGCCGCGTGAGCTGGCCGAGCGTTTCTACCAGGTCGAACGCTGGACCGAGCTGCCGCGCGGCGGACATTTCCCGGCCATCGAGGAGCCGCGGCTGCTCGCCGAGGAGCTGCGAGCGTTCTTCCGCCCGCTGCGCGCGCGGTAGGGCGCGTTCGTCCCGGTCCCCGAGTGGCCGGATCAGGCGTCGGCTTCGAGGGCGAGGGTGTTGCCGTCCGGATCCTGGAACCAGGCGATGCGGCCACCACCGGCCCGAGGCGTGATCCCCCTGGGGTCGTGTTCCACCCGCTCGTAGCGGATGAAATCGACACCGGAGGCAACGAGTGCGCCTTCGTGGAACCCGACGGCACGCTCGATGTCCGAGACGGCGATCGAGGCTCGGAGGTGATACCTGCTCAGGGGCATGGACCACTGTGGCACGCCGCCGCGTCGCCGGTCATCGCCGACACGACCCGAGGGCTCGGTCAGCCACCCCGTCCGCACACGGCACAGTCCCGACGCACTAGCATTGCCGCCGTCCACGACGGCTCTGCTGAAACGAGGCGACATGCGTTGGCTCCGGCTGTTGCTGGGCGGTAGGCGGGTCCAGCTTGATCCGGGACGACAGCAGGCGCTGCTCCGCGACGTCCAGTCCCGGTACGGCACGCACGCACAGGTCCGGTTCCCCGAGCAGGTCGAGGCGCTGACCGCGGCGCTCGACAGCGACGACGGCCTGGTGGTGGCGGCCCGGATCGTCAGTCAGGTCGCCGACGAGGCCCACGTGGACCTCCAGGCCCAGGCCCAGGAGATCCACCGCCGGACGGGCCGGCGACTGCTGGTGCACCGCCGCAACTACCGTCCGCTGTGGATGGAGGCCGGACACGCCCTGCGGTGGCCGCTGTTCGCCTTGCCGTGCGGGTTCCACCCGTACGCGCAGGTGGCCGCCGCTGTCGCGGTGGTCGGCAGCCGGGCGCCCCGCCTGGACCGGGTGACCGACCCGAACCCGCTGCTGACCCGGGTGTTCGAGGTGCTCGACCTCACCACGGCGGCCTGGGAGTACGGAAGGGTGCGGGTGGACACCGACGCGGCGGCCCTGGCCGACCGACTGATCCTGAGCGCCGGGCAGGTCATCGCGGCCATGGACGACCCGCCCCGGCTGCCGCCCGCGGTCCGTGAGCTGATGCGGCGCAACAACACCGTCAGCGTGCACGACCCGGCCGGTCCCCGCGCGGTGGGTGGCATCAACCTGGGCGCGAGGATGCGAGAGAACTTCCTGGTCTGAACGCCCGTGGACGCTACCGCTCGGTGCGCCGACGCGCGAGGTGCACGACGATGTCGGCGGAGAGCTCGACCGTCCCGGGCAGGATCTGCATGATCTGGCCGAAGACCTGCTCCTGCTCCGAGGTCGGCAGCTCCAGATACGCCGAGATCGTCGACAGGTGCCCGACGTAGTCGCGCGCGCTCATCGTCAGACGACGCTCGAGCACGGTCTGCCGGACGTCGACGAACCACTCGGACCGTTGGAGTTCAGTGCCCGGCCACTGCATCCCACGCCCCGGGGGCGTGCCATCGGGCGACGGCACCTCGTCGCTCTCCAGGAAGGGTGCCCGGGCGGCACGGACCGCATCGGCCACCGCCGGGTCGGCCAGTTGGGTCGGCCCGCCGAACGAGGCGAACACGCCGCCTGGTTCCAGCAGCGCGGCCATGCTCGACCATCGACCCTCCGGTTTCGTCCAGTGCAGTGCCGCCGCCGCGTACACCAGGTCGTAGGTCTCGCCCGGCCGCAGGTCCTCGAATGCGGCCTGCCTGGTGCGGACGTCTGCTGGCACATGCTTGCGCAGCTCGGCGAGCATGGCCCCGTCCGGTTCGGTCGCGGTGACCGTGACCTCCCGCCCGGTGAACAGACGAGTCGCCTTGCCTGTCCCGGCGCCGATCTCCAGGGCTGTTCGAATCGGTCGACCCGAATACGTGAGCACCAGGTCGAGAAGCTCGACGGGGTAACCCGGTCGGTACCGCTCGTATTGTTCCGCCACCATCCCGAAGCTCAGTGCGCGAGCAGACATGCCGACAATCCTGTCACGACTCGCGTCGGCGATGCTCGATCTTCTGCGCCCAAACTGGTCGGCAGCGCGCTGCGGCGCGCCGGGTGACGACAACTGCGCGCAACCGCTTGCCCACCCGCCGCACACCGCTCGACCATGTGCTGATGGGGCCGGAGCGTCGTGTCATCCTCGGGGTCGACGTGGGCACCACTGCCGTGCGGGCGGGCGCGTTCGCGCTGGACGGCACCGCACGGCACGTGCGGGCGCGGGAGTACCCGCTGCTCCAGCCGGTGCCCGGCTGGCAGGTGCAGGACCCGGACGTGCTCGTGGCGGCCACCCTGGCGGTGATGTCCGCGTGTGTCGCCGACACCGCCGGCGCGGAGGTCGTCGCCCTCGCGGTCAGTTCCGCCAGGTACGGCCTGATCGGGCTGGACGCGACGCTGAGGCCGGTGACGCCGCTGCTGACCCGGCGCGACACGCGCTCCGCCGAGGTGGCCCGCGACCTGCGGGTCTCCGGCCAGAGCCGGGAGCTGCACCGCATGAGCGGTACGCCCGTGCACCCGGGAAGCCCGCTCTGCAAGCTCATCTGGTTCGCCCGCCACGAGCCGTACCTCTGCGCCACGACGCGGTGGTGGATCGGCCTCAAGGACTACGTGGTCCATCGGCTGACCGGGACGTTGGTGACCGAGCTGTCCTCGGCGTCCGGCACCGGGATGTTCGACGTGCACCGACGGGTGTGGAGCGCGGGCGTCCTCGACCTCGTCGGGGTGTCCGACGGTCAGCTTCCCCCGGTCCTACCCACGACGGGTGTGTTGCGACTCTCGGCGGCGGCCGGCCGGTCGGTCGGGCTGCCGTCCGGCACGCCGGTCGTCGTGGGCGCGGGCGACGGCCCGTCGAGCAGCCTGGGCATGGCGGCGATCGACGGCACGGTCGGTGGTCTGACGCTCGCGGCCACCGGGGCCCTGCGGACGGTCGTCGCGGCCCCGCTCGTCGACCCGGCGGAGACCTTCTCCTGCGCCGCGTTGACCGAGGACGCGTGGGTTGTCGGCGCGACGGTCGGCAACGGCGGCAACGTGGTGGGGTGGGCCGGTCACGCCCTCGCGCCCGACCTTCGCCCGGCGTCCGGTGACGAGCGGGCCGTACCCGCGTTCCTGGGTCTCGCCGAACGGGTCGCGCCGGGAAGCGACGGCCTGGTGATGCTGCCCTATCTGCTGGCCGAGCGGGCCCCGGAGGGGGAGTCCGGTCCCCCGGGCGCGTACCTGGGCCTGCGCGGCGAGCACTCTCGCGGCCACCTGGTACGGGCCGCCGTGGAGGGTGTCTGCCTCCAGCTCGGCGACGTCCGTGACCGCCTGGCGCGGCTGACACCGGTCAGCAGCGTTCGCCTGGCCGGCGGGGCGTTCCGATCTCCGCTGTGGCGTGCGGTGATGGCCGCCATCCTGGACTGCCCGGTGCGGGTGTCGGATGCGGCCGACGACGACGCCGCCCTCGGCGCGGCCGCGCTCGGGCTCTTCGCGATCGGCCTGGCCCCCGATCTGCGGGGGGCCATCACCCAGCTCGACCCCGGGAGCGCCCGCGCCGAGCCGATCGCGGTCGACCCAGCCCTCGCCGCGGCGTACCGGGGCCTGCGGACGAAGCTGCCCGCACTCGTCGCGGTCGTGGGCCGGATCGGTGAGATCCTCGACGAGGTGGCCGCCGGCCCGCGCGTCCACTGGCCGGCCGACGCGATGCCTCGGGGTGCCGTGGGCCGGTGACCGGACCGGTCGCGACACGGTGGCGGCCTCAGTGCTCCGGCTCGTCCTTGACCCGTGCCACCAACTGGGTCGGGTTGACGTAGCGCAGTGCGACGACGAGCAGGACGAGCATCATCGAGGTGTAGATGACCGCCATGGCGTCGACCGACTGCTGGGCCCTGATCCCGGACGCGGACATCGAGTAGTAGAGCGCCACCACGAGGGTCTGCGAGTCCGGGCCGGCGGTCAGGAAGGTGAGCTCGAACATGCCCACGGTCCGCACCAGGACGAGGATCGCGGAGGCGAGAATGCCCGGCACGAGCAACGGCGTGAGGACCCGGAGGAACACCGTGCGCAGGCCGGCGCCGCACATGCGCGCGGCACTCTCCATCCGCGGGTCGATCTGCTCGATGAACGGGGTCATGGTCAGGATGACGAAGGGCACCGATGGTACGAGGTTGGCGAGCACCACCCCGGACATGTTCCCGGCCAGGCCGAACTTGTAGAGGACGGTCGCCAGCGGGATGCCGTACGTGATCGGGGGCATGAGGATGGGCAGCAGGAACACGAGGAAGATCACCCGTTTGCCGGGAAACGACCGCCGCGCGAGGACGTAGGCCGCCGGCACGCCGATCAGCAACGACAGGCCCACCACGAGTACGGAGACCTGCAGTGTCACGGTGATGACCTGTAGGAGCGCGAACTCGTCCCAGGCCCGCCCGTACCACCTCGTGGTGTAGCCGTCCGGGAGCCAGGTGTCGAACCATCGCTGACCGAACGAGCTGACCAGCACGGACGCCACGACGCCCAGCAGGTTGAGGAAGAAGAAGATGACGACGCCCCACACGATCCAGGCGGCCGGCCGCGCGGTGATGCGCCGCCGCCGCTCGGTGGTGGTGGAGGGCCGGGTCGGTGGTGCCTCGGTGGTCGTTGCCATCAGCCCTTGCCTCCGGTGGAGCCGGTGTAGAAACGGCTGCGAGCGGCCAGCACCACCGCGATGATGACCAGCTCGACGAAACCCATGATCATCGCAATGGCCGAGGCGTACGGGTAGTCGTACTGCTCGTACGCGGCCTGGTACGCGGCGAGGGAGATGACCCGGGTCTCCCCAGCCGGGTTGCCGACCAGGACGGCCGACGGGAACACGCTGAACGCCAGCACGAACGTCAGGCAGAAGGTCGTGGCCAGACCGGGCATCAGCAGCGGGAGGGTGATCTGGGTGAACCGGCGACGCCAGTCCGCCCCCAGCGTCGCGGCCGCCCGCTCCAGGGTGGGGTCGATGCCGGACAGATAGGAGAGCACCAGCAGGAACGCGAACGGGAAACCGGTGATCACCAACGAGAAGAAGACACCCCAGTAGTTGTGGGTCAGCCGCACCGGCTCGTCGACGAGGCTCGTGGCCAGCAGGATCCGGTTGAACCAACCGGTCGGGCCGAGGAAGTTCAGCAGCCCCTGGGCGGTGAGCACCGTGCCGAGCGTGATCGGCACGACCAGCAGTGTGGTGACCAGCCGCTTGCCCCGGAACCGGCCGCGCATCCGGTAGGCGATCGGCACGGCGGCGAGGACGTTCAGCAGGGCCGCGGGCAGGGCGATCCGCAGCGTGATCCAGATCGTGCCGCGCTCGTAGGCGTCGGAGAAGAACCGGGCGTAGTCGCTGAACGGCCCGCCGTTGGTCGGCTGGAACGAGAGCGTCAGCCCGTAGAAGAACGGGTAGAGGAACAGGGCGACGACGAAGATCAGGGCCGGGACCAGCAACCAGAGCTGACGATCGACGCCCCGTTCGGCGAGACGGTGCTGCCAGTGCGCCAGCGGCCGACCGGGCCCGGCGTCGCTCACCGCGCCGCCTCCGACCCGCTGGCAGGGAGGTCGGTCCGCCGCGCCGCGTCGGCGGGATAGACCAGGAGCCGCTGCGGGTCGATGGCGAGCTTGACCTGGTCGCCCGGCGCGATGCGCTGCTCGGTCCGCAGGTGCAGCAGCATCCCGGTGTCGGTACGGGCCTCGGCCGCCAACTCGCGACCCTGGTACTCGACCACCTCGATGATCGCCGACATGGCGTTGGGGGTCTCGCCGGGCCCGTCGACACGGATGTCCTCGGGGCGTACGGCGACCATCGTGTCCGCGCCGGTCCGGAGGTCGCCCACCGCCTCGCCGAGAAGTCGTTGACCGGACGACTCGATGGTGGCCCTGTTGCCGTCGAGCCGGTCGACCCGGCCCCGCCACAGGTTGCGGTAGCCCATGAAGTCGGCGACGTGCCAGTTCGCCGGTCGGTTGTGCAGCTCGCGCGGTGACCCGATCTGCTGCACCCGCCCCTCCCGCAGCACCACCAGCCGGTCGGCCAGGGAGAGCGCCTCCTCCTGGTCGTGGGTGACGTAGACGGTGGTGAGCCCCAGCGACTGGTGCAACCGACGGATCTCGGTACGCATCTCCAGGCGCAGTTTGGCGTCGAGGTTGCTCAGCGGCTCGTCCATCAGGACGAGGGACGGCTCGAACACGACGGCGCGGGCGATGGCCACGCGCTGCTGTTGACCACCCGAGAGCTGGCCGGGCAGCTTGTCGACGTGGTCCTCCAGTCGTACCAGCCGCACCGCCTCCTCCGTACGCCGGCGGGTCTCCTCCCTCGGCAGGCGCCGCATGCGCAGTCCGAAGGCGATGTTCGCCCGGACCGTCAGGTGCGGAAAGAGCGCGTAGCTCTGGAACACCATCCCGAAGCCGCGACGTTCCGGTGGCAGAGTGTCGATCCGGCGCTCGTCCTGCCAGATGCTGCCCTGCGTCAACGGCAGAAGCCCGGCCAGGCAGTTCAACGCCGTGGACTTGCCGCAGCCGGACGGGCCGAGCAGCGCGATGAACTCGCCCGACTCGATCGTCAGGTCCAGCTCGGTGAGCGCGGCCTGCCCGCCGAACCGGCGGGACACCCCGTCCAACCGGAGCCGGGAGAAGGCGCTCATCCCTGCTTGACCTTCCCGCCGCCGATCTCGCGATCCCAGCGGCTGAACGCCGCCACCAGACTCTTCGCGTCCAGTGGGACCTCGGTCGGGTTCCCGGCGATGAGCGCGTCGTACTCGGGGCGGCCGAACTCGCGGATCGCGTCCTGGCTCTTCTGTGGCGCCGAGGCGAGCTGGACGTCCTTCACCGCCGGCCCCGGGTAGAAGTACCCCTCGTCGTACGCCTTCGCCTGCTGTTGCGGGGTGAGCATGAACGCGAGCAGGGCCAGCACGGCGGCCTGGGTGTCCGTGGACACGCCCTTGGGCAGGACGGCGTAGTGCGCGTCGGTGACCCAGTGGAAGCCGTCGATCGTGGCGATCCTGGCCTCCTTGGGCACCGTGCCCAGCACCCGGGGGTTGATGTCCCAGCCGGTGGTGCTGACGATCAGGTGGGCGGTGCCGTTGGCGAGGTTCTTCATCGTCTCGGTGGTGCCGGACGGGTAGTAGTCGACGTACTGGCCCAACTCCTTCAGGAAGGCCCACGTCCGGTCCCACCCCGCGGTGGGGTCCTTGGGGTTCGCGTCGCCCAGGACGTAGGGCAGACCCATCAGGAACGTGCGGCCCGGCCCGGAGTTGGCCGGCCGCGCGTACTGGAATTTCCTGGGGTTGGCCCTGGCCCAGGCGAGCAGGGCCTGCGCGTTGGTCGGCGGCGTCGCAAGCCGGGACGGCAGATATTCGAGCAGCGGCCCGGACGGGTAGTAGGTGACGGTCACGCCCGCGTTGCCGGCGAGCTGCTGCATCGCGGCGGCCGGCTCCAGATAGGTGCGCATACCGCCGAGGCGGTCCTGGAACGTCGGCAGCACGTCGAGCCAGAGCCCCTGCTCGATCCCGGCGGCCAGGCCGTCGACGCCGGTCAACACGAGGCCGATGTCCACCCGGTCAGCGCCCTGCTGGGCCTTGATCTTCCCGGCCAGCTCGGGCGCCGGCGCCTTCGAATAGGTCACCCGGGAGATCACATCGGGGTTCTTCGCGACGAACTCGTCGATCATCGCCTGGGTCAGTTGGAGGTTACCCGCCACGTCGAGGACGTTGAGGGTGACGGGCTTAGCGGGCCGCTGGGGCACCTCACCCGTGGAGTCACCCTTGGTGCCGCCGGGAGCCTCGGGCGCACCACACCCGACCGCGCCCACCAGAAGCGACGATGCCGTGACCATGAGGGCGCCGCGCCGCGTCATACCCATGAGCCGTTCCCTTCGTCGGCTACCCGGCTGCCCAGGTAGGTGCACGCTCTGCTCCGGTGGGGTCGCCCGTGGGGCCGCCCGTGAAGCATTCAGGCAGCCGCCGTGCCGCAACGGCAACGGGTTGCCATGTATTGCCTCGCGCGAATGTGTTCGGGCGAACGGAATGGTGCCGGAGCATTGCCGGGCAGACGCCGGCGTCATAGCATGATCACGGCGCGTAGCCGGGGGGAGCATGCCAATGCCCGACCACACCAGGCCGCCAGACAAGAGGGCCACGATCTACGACGTCGCGGCCGAAGCCGACGTCTCACCGTCCACGGTGTCCCGGGCCTTCTCCCGACCGAGCCGCGTCAACTCGGAGACCGCCGAACGGATCCGGCGGGTCGCCGAGCGGCTGGGCTACCGGACCAACCCGCTCGCCCGTGCCCTCACCACGTCCCGGACGCACATGATCGCGCTGGTCATCGCCGACATCACCAATCCGGTGTACGCCGAGATCGTCCGTGGGGCGCAGGCGACGGCGATGAACGACGAATACACCACACTGCTGATCGACGCGCAGGAGTCCGACCGACTGGAGCGGACGGCGATCGAACGCACGATGCCGACAGTCGACGGCATCGTGCTGGCCAGCAGCCGGATCTCGGACTCGGCCATCCGGATGTTCGCCAAGCAGCGGCCGGTGGTGGTCCTCAACCGCGCCATCGCCGACGTGCCCTGCGTCGTGACGGACAACCCCCGTGGGGTCCGGCGGGCCGCCGAGCACCTCGGGGAGCTGGGGCACGACCACATCACCTACGTCGCGGGTCCGCAGGCGTCCTGGCCCAACGGCATCCGCTGGCGGTCACTGCTCGAGGCGGGCATGGAGCTGGAGATCAAGGTACGTCAGATCGGCCCGTTCAGCCCGACCATCGAGGGCGGTGAGCGGGCCGCCGAGGAGCTGCGGTCCCGTCCCGCGACGGCCGTGCTCGCCTTCAACGACCAGATGGCGATCGGTCTCATCCGCGGCCTCACCCGGATGGGCGTCGACGTACCGGGCGACGTGAGCATCGTCGGCTTCGACAACATCCTCGCCGCCGACATCGTCACACCCGGGCTGACCACGGTCGCGGCGCCGCTCTACGCGGAGGGCTCGGCGGCGACCCGGCACCTGCTCTCGATGATCGAGGGCGCTCCCGGGCACACCGGTCGGCCGATGGTCCTGCCGGTACGGCTCGTGGTCCGCCACTCGACGGCCGTCCGCAACCTGCGCCCTGGTCGGGCCCGACCGCCAGGGGTACGACAGCGGCCCACGACGACGCCGGCGGTCCACCTGTCCTGAGCGGCCCGCGTGGCCCCGCGACAAGAAACGACAACTCGTTGCCGCGGTGCGGAGCGGCCGGACAGGATCGGCGGGTCCCCAGCCATCCACGTCGCTGCGCTCGCCTGCCGAGCCGATCGACGTCTTCAGTGGACGGAGCAGAAGATGGCGACGATCCGAAAGCCGGCTCCCGGGCTACGGCGGGTTCTCCTCGTGCTGGGAACCGCGCTCACCACGGTGGCGGCCACCCTCGCGGTCGCCACGACACCCGTCGCCGCGGCCCAGTCGCCGGACGACTACAGCGGCTCCGACCTGTGGCTGCGGTACGTGCCGGTCAGCGACTCGAAGCTGCTGCGCGACTACCGCCGCACGGCCACGGCGATCGTGGTCGAGAACGCCGACGCCGCGCCGGTGCACCGGCACACGGCCGACCTCGCCATGGCACCGGGCTCCGGCGAGAAGCTGGTCGACACCACGCTCGGCGCCGCCCGGGACGAGCTGGTACGCGGGCTGGGTGGGTTGCTCGGCCGGCCGACACCCGTGACGGCGATCGACGGCGACCAGGTCCCGGACGGCGCGGTCGTGGTCGGCACACCGGCGAGCTCACCCCTGGTGGGCCGGGCCATCCCGAGCCGCGACCTGGCCCGGGTCGGCGACGAGGGCTACCTCGTGCGCTCGGTGTCCACCGGAAAGACGCGGTTCACCGTCATCGCCGGCAACACCGACCTGGGCGCGCTGTACGGGACCTACGCCTTCCTTCGGCTCCTGCAGACGCAGAAGCCCATCGACCACCTCCGCGTCGCCGAGTCGCCGAAGATCAGGCATCGGCTGCTGAACAACTGGGAGACCGAGCGGCTCTACGCCGGCAACAACGCCTCCGGCCTGGGCGGGTTGAACGGTGAGAACGGTGCGATCTTCAACTTTGCCGCGACCGGGGCCAGCGCCGGCCGGAACCTGCCCGTCATCCTCGACCGCTACATCGTGATGGCCCGCGCGCTGGCGTCCCTGGGGATCAACGGCATCACCATCAACAACGTCAACGCCGACAACGCGTACCTGACCAGCGCCCGCATCGCCCAGGAGGCGGCCCTCGCCGACGCGCTGCGCCCGTACGGCATCAAGCTGGGTCTGTCGATCCGCTACACCGCGCCCACGGACAGCCGGTTCGCGCCGGACACGCTGACCAACAGCCAGCTCGACCCGTACGGCGCCGACTTCCGGGGTTGGTGGAACCGGCGCGCCCAGCAGATCCAGGCCGCCATTCCCGACTTCATGGGGCTCACCGTGAAGGCCAACTCGGAGGGCCAGCCGGGGCCACAGGATTTCGGGTACGACCACGGTGACGGTGCCAACGCGATCGCCGCCGCGGTGGCGCCGCTGGGCATGACCGTGCACTGGCGGACGTTCGTCTACAACGCCGAGGTCGACAACGACCGACTCAAGCGGGCCTACCTGGAGTTCGGCCCGATCGACGACGAGGTCCAGCCGGACGGCACCCGGGGGCGTTTCGCCGACAACGTGTTCCTCCAGACCAAGAACGGGCCGCTGGACTTCCAGGCCCGGGAGCCCATCCACCCGATGTTCGGTCGGATGGAGAACACCAACCAGGCCCTGGAGCTCCAGGTCACGCAGGAATACACCGGCCAGAACTGGATGCTGGCCTACCTCGGCCCGATGTACGAGGAGATCCTCAAGACCGACACGTACGCGACCGACGAGAACGGGAAGCTGCTGAGGAAGCGCCTGGTCGGCAACATCGTCGACGGGTCCGCCCAGCACCACCCGGACACCGCCATCGTCGGTGTCGCCAACCTCGGCAACGCCGACAACCTGACCGGGCACCACTTCTCCCAGGCGAACCTGTTCGCCTTCGGCCGCCAGGCCTGGGACTGGACCCTCGACTCCACGGACATCGCGACCGACTGGGTGCGGATGACCTGGAGCAACGACAGGCGCGTCGTCGACACCATCCGGAAGATGATGATGGGCTCCTGGGAGTCCCTGGTCAGCTATCAGACGCCGCTGGGCATCGGCCACCAGTTCGCCGAGGGCGCCCACTACCGTCCCGACCCGGCCGACTGGGCGGGGCGGGACGACTGGAGCCCGGTCTACTACAACAAGGCCGACACCGTCGGGCTCGGCTTCGACCGCTCCCCCACCGGCAGCAACCTGGCCGCCCAGTACTTCCCCCGACTGGAGCAGCGCTACGGGGACATCGACTCGGTCCCGGAGAACCTGATGATGTGGTTCCACCATGTGCCGTGGGGCCATCGCATGGACAGCGGGCGGACGTTCTGGGCCGAGCTGGTCCACCGCTACCAGATGGGCGTCCAGTACGTGACCTGGATGCGGGAGTCCTGGGACGCGCTCCAGCCCGACATCGACGCGCGCCGCTTCACCGAGGTACGCGCCAAGCTGGCCGTCCACGAGGCGGACGCCGCCGACTGGCGGGACACCTCGGTGAACTACTGGAAGGAGTTCAGCGGGCGCGACGTCCCGGTCGACGACGCGCCGCTGTCCGCGAAGATCGTCGTCAACGGCACGGAGTTCGGCGGCTTCAACCTGTCGGACACCTCGTACACCATCCCGCTGCCGGCCGGGGCGTCGCCGACCATCACGAAGGTGCGCACCGCCGACCGGAAGGCTCGCCACGAGATCATCTCCCAGGCGGCCGGCGTACCCGGTCAGGCGGTCGTCAAGGTCACGACGGAGAGCTTCTTCGGCCCCCTGGTGAAGAACTACGTCTTCAACCTCGTCCCCGACACGACGGTGACCAGCCTGCGCGTCGACGGCGAGCGCCTGGCGTCCTTCGCGCCGACGGTGCTCCACTACAACGTCCTCACGCCGGCCGGCACCACGACCGTGCCGACGGTCAGCGCCGGTGCCGCCGACCCTGCCGCCTCGGTCGCCGTCGAGCAGGCGACCAGCGCCACCGGGCAGGCCCGGGTCACCGTCACCAACGGCGGAGCCTCGTCGGTCTACACCGTGGACTTCAACACCACCGTCACCGGCAGCGACGAGTTCGACTCGACCCCGCTCGGCCCGCAGTGGCAGTGGGTCCGGCCGGACGACAGCAGGTGGCGTCTGGCCGACGGCGCGCTGGTCGTCACCGCTCAGCAGGGCGACCTCCAGGGCAACACCAACACGGCGAGGAACCTGGCCCTCCAGGCCGTCGACGGCGACTGGACAGCGGAGTCCCGGATCGTCTTCTCCCGTCCACTCGCCGCGAACAACGAACAGGGTGGTGTGCTCGCGTACGCGGACGACGACAACTATGTGAAGCTCGCCTGGGAGATGGGCAACGCGACCGCGGCCGTCAACAAGGCCCGGATCGTGTTCCTGCGCGAGCAGAACGGCACGGCGTCGACCCTGGAGATCACCGGTGCCGACGCCCAGCGGATCGTCGGGACCGACGGCGCCATCTGGCTGCGACTGACCAAGACCGGCGACCGCTACCGCGCCTACTACTCCAGCGACGGGGGCGTCTACCGCTACCTCGGCTCCCAGACGCTGAACGTCGAGCCGACGAGGGCCGGGCTGCTGGCCTTCAACCGGGCCGGCACCTCCACCGACCTCGACGTCGCCTTCGACCACTTCCGGATCGAGAGCCGCGGCGAGCGCATCCGCTAACGCTCAGGTCCTGGCCCGCCACGTCGATGTGCTGTTGGACGGTATACCTCAGAGTCATATTCATACCTCTGAGGTATACCGATCGACGCCGCGTCTGCCCCGACGGAGGCGGCCGAGGGTCGCCGGCCGGGTGCGCGCCGGCCGGCGTTCGGGGTACACCGCAGCATCGGAAGCCACGACCGGGCCCGTCCCACGGTGGGACGGGCCCGGTCACGCTCCCCCGAGCAGGATCCGTTGCCGTCAGCCGCCGATCGCGATGGCGAAGACGTGCATGGTCGGGACGTTGACCGCCGCTCGGGCGCTGATGTTGGGCAACACGACCGAGGCCACCGCCTTGTTCTGCACCGTCACCCCCACGTAGTAGATGCAGGCCGCCGTGGCTTGGCGGCCGTTGTTGGGCCGGTTCTGGTACGCGGACACGATCGCCGCTGTTCCTCCGGAGTGCGGCCCGCCGTACCAGTCGGGCGTGCTCAGGGTGAACGTCTGACGGGTGCCGTCGGCGTAGACCACCGTGCCGGTCCCCGACACCGCGCCGTACGTGCCGGTCAGCAGGAAGCCGAGGGTGCTGCCGGTGCCGGTCACGCCGATGGTCTGACCCGAGGCGATGGCGTTGTCGGCGGCCCCGGAGCTGACGTTGGGCCAGCGGAAGGTGACCCCGTTGCGGCTCACCGTGCCACCCGGGCTGGCACCGGCCTGCGCCAGGGCCTGCGCGGAGAGCGATGCCCCGCCGCCGTCGAAGTTCCCGACGTTCGTGTTGCTGTCGCTGGTGATGCCGACGTTGCTGAAGCTCTGCTCCAGCGTGGGCGTGGCGACGCCGGAACTGGTGACCCGGTAGGTGCGCCCCGCCTGCACGGTGACCTCGACCAGGTCGGACTCGATCCGGGTGACGCGGGCCGCCGTACCGTCGGCGGTGTCGACCACGGTGACGGTGCCGGTGAGGATCCGGGCGCGCAGTCGGACGGTGCCGGCGCGGTCCGGTCGGACGAGGATCTCGGTTGCCTGACCGCTGCTCCACGTGATGCCGACCGTGTGCCCGCCCCGACCCCGCAGGCCGGAGACCCGCCCGCTCGGCCAGGCCGGCGGCAGTGCGGGCAGGATGTGCAACTCCCCGACGTGGCTCTGCAACAGCATCTCGGCGATGCCGGCGGTGGCGCCGAAGTTGCCGTCGATCTGGAACGGCGGGTGCAGGTCGAACATGTTGGGGGCGAGCCGGGCGGTGGTGGCGAGGTAGCGGATCAGGTCGTGGGCCCGCTTGCCCTCCTCCATCCGCGCCCAGAAGTTGATTTTCCAGGCCAGCGACCAGCCCGTGCCGTCGTCGCCGCGCAGGGCCAGAGTCCGACGGGCCGCCTCGAACAACTGTGGTGTGCCCCGCCTGGTGATCTGGTTGCTGGGGGCCAACCCGTACAGGTGCGAGATGTGCCGGTGGTTGGGCTCGGTCTCCACCCAGTCGTAGAGCCACTCCATGATGTTGCCGCGCGAGCCGACCTTCATTGGTGGGAGCCGGTCGCGGGTGGCCCGGACCTGCGCCCGGAAGGTGCTGTCCACGTTGAGGATCTCGCTGGCCCGCGCGCACCCGTCGAAGAGGTCCCGCAGGATCTGGTTGTCCATGGTGGGGCCGGCGCACACGCTGGCGTTCGCGTGGTGGCTGAGCTCCGGCGAGTTCGACGGGTTGGTCACCAGGTAACCGAGGGTCGGCTCGGTCACCAGGGTGTTGAGGAAGAACTGGGCCGCGCCCTTCATGGCCGGGTAGTTCGCCCGCAGGAACTCGATGTCGCCGTTGAACAGGTAGTGGTCCCAGATCAACGTGGACAGCCACGCGCCGCCGGTCTGCCACATGCCCCAGAACGCGCCGTCCACCACGGCGGTGGCCCGCCACGCGTCGGTGTTGTGGTGGGTGACCCAACCACTGGCGGCTCCGTACTGCACCTGGGCGGTCCGCGCCCCGGCCACGGCGAGATCCCTGACCATGTCGAAGACCGGACCGTGGCACTCGGCCAGGTTGGTGGTGTTGGCCGGCCAGTAGTTCATCGGCAGGTTGGCGTTGATCGTGTACTTCGAGTCCCATGCCGGGGCCAGCGAGTCGTTCCAGATGCCCTGGAGGTTGGCCGGCTGGGTGCCGGGCCGCGACGACGAGATCAGCAGGTAGCGGCCGTACTGGAACAGCAGCGTGGAGAACTGCGGGTCGTTGACGCTGTTGTGCTGGGCGATCCGGACGTCGGTCGTCTGGTCGGCGGCGGACGTGCGCCCCAGGTCCAGGCTGACCCGGTTGAACAGCGCCTGGTAGTCGGCCACGTGCCGGCTGCGCAGCTGGTCGTAGCTGTTGGCCCGCGCGGCGCTGAGGCGCTGCCGTGCGATGCCCCCGTAGTCGCCACCGACGTTGCGGTAGTTGACGTAGCTGGAACCGATGGAGAGCAGCAGGACCACGCTGGTGGCGTTCGTGACCCGCAGGGTGCCGCCGGAGCTGGACACCGAGCCGCCGGTGACGGTGGCGTTGGCCAGGGCGAGGAAGCGGACCGCGCCGGTGATGCCCTCCATGGTGCCGGAGACACCGTCGAGACCGATCGTGGCGCCGTCCGGGCTGGACACCGTCGTGCGCTGCGGGCTGTCGAAGGTGGCGGTGAAGCTGATCGAGCCGCTGCGATCGGCGGTCAGCCGCATCGCGATGACCTGGTCCGGTGCGCTGGCGAAGACCTCGCGCTGGTATCGGATGCCGTTCAGCACGTACGTCGTGGTGACGGTGGCCGTGGTGAGGTCGAGCGTGCGGTCGTACTGCGACGCCCCGGTGGCGGATCCGAAGGCGAGCCGGAGGTTGCCGACGGTCTGGTAGGCCAACTGACCGCCGGGGTTGCCCATCATGGTCTGGTTGATCAGATCCTGGGCCTGGGTCCACTGGTTCGCGTTGACCAGCCGCCGGATCTCCGCCAGCGCCCCCGCGCCCCTGGGGTTGCTGGGGTCGTGGGGCCCACCGGCCCAGACGGTGTCCTCGTTGAGCTGGAGTCGTTCCGTGTCGACGTTGCCGAAGACCATGGCGCCGAGCCGCCCGTTGCCGATCGGCAGCGCCCGGAGCCAGTCGGTGCCGGCACCCTCGTCGTACCAGAGCGCGAGGTCCCCGGCGGCCAGGACCTGCGGCGGCGCGGCCGAGTCTGCTCGGGCCACGGCGGTCCAGGGCAACGGCAGGAGAGCGCCACCCGCGCCGGCTGCGCCGACTTTGAGGGCCTGCCGTCGGGTCAGGTCGGACATCGATCCTCCAAACGGTGACCAGCCCGGCCACCCGAAGCGTGACAACTGTGAGAGCCGACTCGGGATCCGCTCGGTGGCGCCGACCGCGACCCGCTGAGCAGGCCGAAGTCAACCCCTGAGACAGTCAGACATCCGATGTGTTTCGGGAAGGTTACTCCGGGGCAACTGAATAGGCAATGGTCGATCGATAGGTGGAACCGCAGCTTCTGCACCTATCGGAGTGGCGGCCCCGCAGGCCGGGCAGAGCGGCCCGCCCCGCGCGGCAGGGGCGATCCGCCAGGAAAGACCACTTCAGAGACACATACATCAGATGTACGACCAGCGCGCGGCACGAATTCACGATGGGCAGGACGAGCGCCACGCGCTGAGGAGGTCACCCCGACCTCCGGCACCGCGCCCCCACGGAAGTCGCCGGCTACCGCAGGATGTAGACAGTCGAGGACCGGCGGCGGGGGCCGCCGGTCGACGTACACGGGGGCTTCTGGTCATGGGTTTCGACGTCGACGTGGCCGCGCTGCGCGGCCTTCCACCGCTGTTCGACCGTCTCTTGGAGGACGCCCGCTCCGGGCTGACCTACTTCCACGCCAACACCGCACTGGAGTACGGGCCCGGTTTCATCAACCGGATCAACGGCAAGCACGAGGAGGCCATGCTGGCCATCCGCGACCTCGTCGAGGACATCGCCAGGTACACGGCGGCCGGCACCGGGAACGCGTTGCGGCAGTCCCTCGACTACTACGAACGCACCGACGCCGCGGCGGCCGAGAAACTGGACCAGGCGTTCCAGCGCACCTGGATGCTGGACCGTTCCGAGTTCGCGGGCCTCTATCGGGAAACCGGCCTGCCGGCGCCGTTCGCCGACCGGGCCGACCCGCAGCAGCTCCTGCGCCCGGTGCCCGACTACAACAAGGACGACGCGTTCCAGTTCGAGCCGCAGATGTGGGACCTGGCCAGCCCCACGTCGCTGACCCGGGACGCGATCTGGGGTGCCACCTGGCTCGCCGCCCAGCTGGGCATCTGCGAGCGCGCCTACGACCCGTACGAGTCGTTGATCAAACCGGTCGCCGGCGACTGGGCCGGGGTGCGGGGCTGCGCGGACGTCTTCGACAGCCTCGCCACCGCGCTGGCCGGCATGGCCGACAACCTCCGGTGGGGTGCCCTCGGCTCCGAGCAGCACTGGCAGGGCAAGGCCGCCACCGCCTTCCAGTCACACCTGCTCGACTCGGCGAGAAAACTCGACATCGCCGGCGGGCCGCTGCTCGCGCTCGGCGTCGAATACCGCAGGACGGCCGAGGCGATGTTCGAGATCGGCAAGCTGCTCGGCTCGCTGCTGTCCGACCTCGCCGACGCGGCCATGATCTTCACGGTGGCCGCCAGCTCGGCCGCCGCCACCTCACCGACCGTCATCGGTGGCATCGTGATCGGCGCGGCGGCGCTCTACGAGGGCTACAAGATGTGGGACATCCTGAAGGAGGCGCTTGACCTGGTGGGCCGCGCCGACTCGCTGACCAGTGCCTTCACCGCCACCGTCGGCAACTTCGGGATGGCGGCCACCGTGCAGGAGATGCCCGTGCTCGCACCGCCGCCCAACGAGCTGCCCCGCTGAGCCCACGTCGGAAAGGATGGTCCACGTGAACGACACCCCCAGCACCCGCCCGGAGGACGTCCTCGCCGCCGTCGACCGCACCCCGTACGGTGCTGTCGTGCGCGACGAGGCCCGACGACGGCAGATGGTCTACGAATCGTTGATCTCCGGCCCCGACCCGGTCGGCCGGGAGATCGGCCAGCAGTTGCGCGACGGCAACCTCAGCCCGCGCGAGCTGCTCACCGTCGGCGACTACCAGCCCTTCCTCAGCCGGGCCCGCGCCCAGGCCGAGCGCCTCGACCTGGCCGACCTGGCCGCCGCCGCGCGTCGCGCCGCGGCCGACGACCTCCCGTCCGACTCCGACGACGAGCGGCTCGACGTCGACCGAGGTTGGGCCGGCTACGGCGACGAGTCGTCCGGGGAGCGCTCATGGCAGTGAGGTCGCTGTCGAAGCGGGCCAACACCCTGCTGGGCCGAGGGCTCGTCGCACTCGGCTGCGTGGTCGCCACGCTGTGCCTGGCGCTGATGGGCTACGCCCGCACCGGTCCCGTCGAGGCGGGCCACACCTGGGCCGGCACCGGCCCCGCCTACCTCACCAGCGCCGTCCGCGGCGGCACGCACACCTGCACCGTCACTCCGGAGAGCGGCGAGGAGCGGGCTGTCGACGTCCCGTCCTGGCCCAGCCGGGGCCCCCACGTCGACGGACGCCGGCTCGACCCGTGGTTCTCCGGGCCGGCCCAGGTGGCCTGCACCGACGACGTGACGGTGACGCAGGGGTGGGTCGTCCGGCTCTACCCGTTGGTCGAGCAGTGGTTGGTGCTGCTGGCCGGCATCGTCCTGGCCCTGCTGGGTCTGGACCGACTCGGCCTGTTCCGCCACACCTCCCGCTACCCGTGACCATCGGGCCGACCGGGTGCCGGGCACGCCTGCTCGGCACCGCCCGTGCCCACCTCCGCCGCCGCGTCGCCGACCGGCGGCGGTGCGCCGACCGGCAGCGCGTCCCCCGCGACACCCACCGCATCGACCCGAAGCACATCAACTGCGCACGTCGCTGGGCGACGGCCGGAGTGATCGCTGTCTACCCGGCCATGCAGGGCGACGGCGTGCTGGTGTTCGAGTACTCGAACGGTGGGTGGAAGAAGCTGGGCGAGGGCAGCGCCCTCGAATGCAGCCCGTTCGGCATCCCGACCGAGCTCGGCGACCAGCTCGGCTGCCGGGACCGGTGAGCGTCAGGCCGGTCCGACGCGCCGCGCGAACCGGAGATGGCCCGAGGCGGCGCGACTAGACTCGGCACCGGCGTCGATCGGGGGAGCGTGCGCAGGTGAGTTCGTCCCAGCTTCTCGTCGCGTTGGACCGCGACAGTTCGGTGCCGTTGCAGCAGCAGCTCTGCGACCAGATCAGCGGGTCCGTCCGGACCGGTCGGCTGCGTCCCGGCGACCCGGTGCCGCCGAGCCGTGAGCTGGCGCACCAGCTCAGGGTCTCCCGGACCGTGGTGACCCGGGCGTACGAGCTGCTGCGAGCCAACGGAGTGCTCACCTCACGGCGCGGATCCGGCACGCGGGTCAGTGGCGCGCCGACCGACATGCCGCCGCCCGCCCGGCGGGCCGCCCGCGCGCACCTGTGGCCCGAGCCACCGCTGCCCACCGACGCCGGCAGCCCGCTGTGGAAGCCCTGGGAACCAGCGCCGATGCACCGTCCGGACGGCACGTACGACTTCCGGCACGGCACCCCGGCGTTGGCCAGCTTTCCGGTGACCCGGTGGCGACAGTCGCTCACCGAGGCGGTGAGCCGGGCCGACGCGGTGGCGCTGGGCTACGGCCCGGCCGAGGGCTCCCCGTCGCTGCGTACCCAGATCAGCGCGCTGCTGCGGCGCAGCCGGGCACTCGACGCCCCCCGCGAACACACGGTGGTGACCAGCGGCGCCACCCAGGCCATGGACATCCTGGTCCGGTTGCTCGTCGGCCCCGACGACGTGGTGATCATCGAGGATCCGAGCCACACCGTGCTGCGGCAGATCTTCGGCTACTCGCGGGCCGCGGTGGTGCCGGTCGGTGTCGACGAGGAGGGCCTACGGGTCGACGAGATCGACCCCCAGGTCCGCGCACACGGCCTCGACCCGGCCCGGGTACGCCTGATCTACGTCACCCCGTCGCACCAGTTCCCGACCGGGTTCATCATGTCCGAGCGGCGGCGACGAGCGCTGCTGCGCTGGGCCCGCGCACACGGGGCCACGGTGCTGGAGGACGACTACCACAACGAGTTCACCTTCGCCGAGGAGCGGCTTGCGTCGCTGGCCGCCGACCCGCAGGACGCGGACGTGGTCTACGTCGGCAGCTTCAGCAAGACCCTCTTCCCCTCGCTGCGCATCGGGTACGCGGTGCTGCCGCCGCACCTCGTCCGACCCTTCCTCGGCGTCAAGTGGATCACCGACCGGCTGACCCCGACGCTGACCCAGGAGGCACTGGCCGAGTTCATCTCCTCCGGCGCGTACGCCCGGCACATCGGCCGGATGGACCGCCTCTACCGGCAGCGACGCGCCCGGCTGCTGGAGGCGCTCTACGAACACTTCGGCGCGGGGGTGCGGATCTCCGGCACGGCGGCCGGACTGCACGTGCTGGTGACCCTGGGCGGCGCGCCCGACGCCGACGAGGCGGCGATCGTGCGCGCCGCCGCCGCCCGGGACGTCCGGGTCTACCCGGCGTCGGGCTACTTCGTCAGCCGGCCACCAACCGAGCCGACCTTCCTGATCGGGTACGCGGCGTTGCCCACCGCCCGGATCACCGAGGGCGTGGCGCTGCTGGCCGCCGCGGTGCGGGATGTGACGGCTCGGTGAAGCGGGGCCGCTGGAACCGGGCGCTCTGGGCGTACGGCACGGTGCAGTCGAAGACCGCCTTCGCCGTGCGCCCGTCGGCCGAGAGCGACGGGGAGTAGCCGGTGTGCTGGCTCGGGTCGAGGGGAAAACCCTCCCGGTCCGGCAGCACGTGCAGGTCCTGGTCGGCCTGGAAGCGGGTGACCATCGCCCACCACAGGTCCTGGTCGGACTCGATGTCGACGTCGTCGCCCACGCACAGCACCAGCTTGGCCATCCGGAACTGCTCCAGCACCGCCTCGGCGGCGACGCGTACCGCCACGTCGTCCTCCGGGCCGCGCTTCGGCGGCCACTGGAGCACCACCATGAGCTGACCGCCACCCGCGGTGTGACAGTGCGCGGCCAGCGCCGGCGTGCCCCGACGGCGCAGCAGGTCCAGCACCGCGGCCTCCATCCCGAAGCCGAGCAGCACCGACTGCTCGTGCCCGGGGCCGGACACCGACTGCAGGATCGGGCTCTCCCGGGCGGTGATCGCGGTGACCCGGATCAGCGGCAACGAGGGGTGCGCGCGGCCCTGGTAGCCGAGGAACTCGGGTGTGGCGACCGTGCCGTGCCGGCTCTCCGGGGCCCGGTCGGCCAGCAGCTCCCCCTCGATGACGTACTCGGCGTGCGCGATGAACTCGGTGTCCACCGTGCGGCAGGGCAGCAGCTCCACCGGCTGCCCGGCGAGGGCACCGGCCACCGCCAGCTCGTCGACGTCGGGTGGCACCAGCGACGTCGGGCAGCAGGAGGAGAGGAGCACCGCCGGGCACAGGCCGAGGTGGATGGCCACCGGCAACGGGTTCCCCCGACGCAGCGCGGCCTGGTGCGCGAGCTCCAGATCCCGGCCGGGCACCATCCAGATGGTCAGCGTGTCCGGGCCCTGCACGCACATCCGGTGCACGGACAGGTTGCGGACCCCGGTGTCCGGGTCGGTGGCGAGCACCGCGCCGAGGGTCAGGTAGGGGCCGGCGTCCTCGTCGGTGAGCACCGGCACCGGCAGCGCGGTCAGGTCCAGCGGCAGCGTCTCGCGAGGCCAGCGGGCCGGGTCGGGTGCGGGCACCGGCGGGCGGGGCGCGGCCACCGCGTCGAGCAGCCGGTGCGGCAACTCGGCCGGGGTGCAGCCGAGCAGGCCGGCGGCGCGTCGACGGGTGCCGTACAGGCCCATCAGCACCGCTCGGGTCGGGCCGTGGTCGGGGCGTACCCGGTCGAAGAGCACCGCCGGGCCGGCGCCGGTGGGCGGGGCGGCGGGCGCACCGGCCCACCGGGCGTAGTGAGCGGAGACGCCGTAGCGGGCCGGCAGCTCCGTGGCGACCCGGACCAGCTCGCCGGGCAGCGGGTCGAGAGTGGCCAGCGCGTGCCGCAGGTCGACCGGCGGGCGGCTCATCGCTCGTCCACCAGCGGCGCTGCGGCACGGCGGGCGGCCAGCATGTCGAGCTGCATCCGGGTCAGCTCGTCGATGAGGGCGCGGTAGGTGCCGACCGCCACCTCGGGCGGCATGCCGTGTCGGCTGGCCAGGTCGTGCACCCGGCCGAGCACCTGCCGCACCCGGTCGGGTGAGCGGACGGTCGCCTCGTCGGTCTTGTGCGCGGTCAGTTCCTGCACCACCCGGGTGCGCTCGGCCAGCAGGGCGATGATCCGCTGGTCGAGCCCGTCGATGGCACCGCGCAGCTCGGCGATCCGGGCCGGGCCGTCGGCGGCGCCGGCCGGCGGGGAGCCGGCCGGCGCGGGAAGCCGGTGCTGGTCGCTCACGGCTGCGGAACCTGGTCGACCACGAAGACGACGGTGGGCTCGGCGTCGCTGCCCTGCGACCGGTGCTCCTCGTCGTCGGGGATGACGAAACCCATGCCGGGGCGGCACGGCACCGACCGGTCCCGGAAGTGGATGGTGAACTCGCCCCGCAGGACGTAGCCGGTGTGCCCCCGCAGGCACCAGTGATGCTCGTCGAAGCCGGGCGGCAGCTCCAGCAGGCGCAGACGCTGCCCACCGACGTACGAGATCTTGACGCGCCCCTCGGCCCCCGGCTTGTCCCACCTCTCCCACTCGGTGGCCGGGAAGTCGATGCCGACCGGCGCGGCAACCTGCTCAGTGGACATTCTCGATATCTCCTCTGGTCTGGGCGGATTCGGTGCGGCGGGGCCGCGGAACGCGTTCGTTACGGTCCCGGCGCGGAAGCACCGGGTCGCCGTCGACCCGCTGGTGTTGCTTGAGCAGCTGCACCATGTCGAGCATCCGGTGCACCATCCGCTCCAACGCGTCGATGCCCTCGGGGTCGGTCAGGCCGGGCGTGCCGGTGGTGTTGCGCAGCAGGACGGGGAACCCGCTGCCCACCAGGATCATCCGGTTGAGCAGCAGATTGTTGACGATCTGGTTGTGGACGGAGGAGTCGCTGTAGCGCCGCCCGGTGACGATGATGCCGCCCACCTTGTCCGCCAGAGGACGGGTGAACCGCAGGTAGCCGACGCCGGCGCGCTCGATGAAGACCTGCATGAGGTGGGCCAGGCCGAAGCCGTGCACCGGGGCCGCGTAGATCAGCCCGTCGGCGTTGGTCATCTGCTCCACCAGGGCGGGGACGTCGTCGTCCAGCTGGCAGGGCACCGTACGGCTGTTGCAGTCGCCGCACGGGCTGCACGGCGAGATGCGGTGCTCACGTAGTTGGATGGTGCGCAGGACCGCCCCCCGCTCGGCGATCAGCCGACCCGCGTACGCGATGGCGTGGTCGGTGTTGCCACCGACCCGTTCCGATCCGTTGATGGCGAGGATGGTCCCTGCTTCGCTGTGCACTTTCACCCCCGGGTGCGAGGCAGGGGGTGGGCGCCGCACGACGCCCACCCCCTGCGAGGTCAGTCCGTCAGCTTGCCGGCGAAGTAGTCGATGTAGGCCTGCATGTCGAAGTGGCCGTGCCCGGACAGGGAGAAGACGATCGCCTTCGACTCGCCCGTCTCCCGGCAGTGGATCGCCTCGTCCACCGCCACCCGGACCGCGTGGGTGGACTCCGGCGCCGGCACGATCCCCTCGCTGCGGGCGAACAGCACGCCCGCCTCGAAGCAGGCGGTCTGTGGCACCGCCCGTGCCTCGATCAGGTCGATCTCCCGCAGCGCGCTCACGATCGGCGCCATGCCGTGGTAGCGCAGCCCGCCGGCGTGGATCGCCGGCGGGTGGAAGTCGTGGCCCAGGGTGTGCATCTTGGTCAGTGGGGTCAGCCCGGCGGTGTCGCCGAAGTCGTAGTCGTAACTGCCCTGGGTCAGCGACGGGCAGGAGGCCGGCTCCGCCGCGATGAACCGCACCGTCGGGCCGCCGCCCCACTGTCGGCGCAGGATCGGCAGGGCCAGCCCGGCGAAGTTGGACCCGCCGCCGGCCGCGCCGATGACGATGTCCGGGTAGTCGTCGGCCATCGCCAACTGGAGCAGCGCCTCCTGGCCGATGATCGTCTGGTGCATCAGCACCAGGTTGAGCACCGAACCGAGGGCGTACTTGGCGGCGCCGCCGCTGTGCATGGCCGCCTCCACCGCCTCGGAGATGGCCAGGCCGAGGCTGCCGCTGGACTCCGGGTCGGCGGCGAGGGCCGCCCGTCCCGCCCCGGTGCGGTCGCTCGGGCTCGCGGTGACCGACGCCCCGAACGTCTCCATCAGACCCCGCCGGTACGGCTTCTGGTCGTAGCTGACCCGCACCATGAAGACCTCACAGTCGAGGCCGAAGTATGCGCAGGCCATCGACAGCGAGCTGCCCCACTGGCCGGCGCCGGTCTCCGTGGTCAGCCGCCGCACGCCGTCCTGCTTGCTGTAGTACGCCTGCGGAACGGCGGTGTTCGGTTTGTGGCTGCCGGCCGGGCTGACCCCCTCGTACTTGAAGTAGATCCGGGCCGGCGTGCCGAGGGCCTGCTCCAGGCGGCGGGCCCGCACGAGCGGGCTGGGCCGCCACTGCCGGTAGATGTCGAGCACCGGCCCGGGGATGTCCACCTCCCGCTCGGTGGAGAACTCCTGCTCGATCATGCCGCTGGCGAAGAGCGGTTCGAGGTCGGCTGGCGTGATCGGTTCGCGGGTGCCGGGGTGGAGCATCGGGGGCAGGCCCTTGGGCAGATCGGGGACCACGTTGTACCAGGTCGTCGGGATCTCACTGTCGGGCAGCACGAACTTCGTGGCGGTCATGGCCTCTTCCAGGGGTGGGTGTCAGGGACTGGCGGTGGCCGGCTCGGCGGGTGTCGGCACGGGCCGGGCAGCCGGTCGGATCCGCAACACTGCGAACGCGACCACGCCGACCACCGGGGTCAGAAGGAGCAGGAGGAGGACGGGGCGGTGCCCACCGGCCTGCCAGACGAAGCCGAGACCCATCGGCACGACCAGGCGGGCGGAGCTGAGCACGAAACCGTTCAGCGCCATGAAGCTGCCGACCCGGTGCTCCTGGACGTGGTCGGCGATGTAGGTCGGAATCACCACCGAGGCGATGATCTCCCCGAGGGTCCAGACCACTGTGGAGAGCAGCACGGCGGGCAGCGAGAACGCGAACACCAGGATGGCCATCCCGGTCGACCAGAGCAGGCCCGCCGTGATCAGCAGGGCCCGGGTCGAGTACGCCTTCATCCGCTTCTCGATCAGCAGGCTGGCACTGACCACGACCACGCTGTTGATGGTGTAGACGGCACCGACCACCGCCACCGACGAGTGCAGCACCGTGGTGACCGCGAGGGGCAGCGTGTATTCCAGGCCGATCAGCGGCGCGACGAAACAGATCGAGACCACCACCAGCACCGCCACGTCGAGGTCCCGCAGCAGGCTGGCCCGACGGGTGGTGCCGGCCGGCCGGGCCGCCGGCACCCGCCGGGTGTCCGCCGGCACGAAGAGCCAGATGGTGGCCGCCGCCAGCAGACCGAGCAGGATGTTGCCGGCGAACATCAGCTGGTAGGAGTAGGCCGCCGCGAACCCGCCGAGCAGCGGGCCGACGCCCATGCCGAGATTGTTGGCGAGGTAGCTGACCGTGTACGCGAAGGGGCGCTGCTCGGGTTGGGTCAGGTCGGCGATCAGCGTGTTCGCCGCCGGGGCGAACATCCCCATCCCGACCAGCGCGACGAAGAGCAGCACCGCGTACGTCCAGGTCGGGCCGTTGAGCAGGGCGAGGCCCAGGTAGCCGACCGCGTTGAGCAGCAGGCTCGTCACCAGCGCGGCGCGCCGGCCGGCCCGGGCGCAGACCGGGCCGCTGAGCAGGCTGCCGGCCAGCAGGCCGGTGCTGCCCACCGAGATCAGCACACCCGCCTCGCCGGTGCTGAGGTGCCGGCTCTGCACCAGGTAGACCGCGAGCAGCGGGAAGACGAACATCCCGGCCCGGTTGATGAAGGAGGCGTAGACCAGCATCCGCAGGGGTCGCGGCAGGGCCCGGAACCGGCTCAGCCACATGACGGGTCACCGGCTGGCTCGGTGAGCACCTCGAAGGCGTCCCGGATGACCTTGAACCGGGCGCGGACGTCGTCGAAGTCGCGGCCCTCGCAGACGTACCAGCCGAGCACGTCGTTGGAGGCGGTCGGCTCGGCGAGCACGTCCCCCACGGTCTTCCACACGTCCGCGTCGAGCACCGAGTCGAGCGCCCGCAGCTCCTGGGCGGTGGTGATCGCGGTGATCCGGCCGTACCGGTCGGAGCACAGGTACTCGGTGCCGATTTCCGGGCCGAGGCTGGCCGCCGGGACGTGCCCCGGGTCCAGCTCCAGCCGGCACCACTCCCCCGCCAGGTTGATGCCCCGCCCGGCCTGGATGGCGGGGACGATCGAGCCGCCGCCGGCCCGGGCGGCCGCCTCGCCGAAGATCAGCTCGCCGTCGTCGCGGAGGAAGAACTCCACGTGCGCCACCCCGGTACGCATCCCGAAGCCGCGCAGCACGGTGGCGCTGGCGGTCAGGATGCGCCGCTCCGCCGGGGTCAGGTCGTGCTTGCGGGAGACCGTCCCGCCGGGCTCGTCGCGGAACTCCAGCACCGAGTACGTGTAGCGGGACAGCTGCTCGAAGACCACCTCGCCGTCGCGCAGCAGCGAGTCGACGTGGTACTCGGCGCCCCGGACGTACTCCTCCACCCGGTAGTCGTGCCGGTCGTCGGCGATCAGCGGCCAGACCCGGGTCAGGTCCTCGGCGGAGTCCACCCGGTGGGTGTCGCCGCAGGCCCAGCCGGCGTACGGCTTGACGACCACCGGCCAGCCCACCTCGGCGGCGAACTCGGCGACCGCGCCCACCGTCTCGGGGCGGCACGAGCGGGCCACCGGCACGCCCAGCTCGACGGCCCGGCGGTGCATCACGTTCTTGTCCCGGAAGGCCAGCGCCTCCTCCGGGTCCAGCCCTGCGATGCCGTGGTCGCGGCGGCAGCGCGCGGCGGTGAGCACGTCGCCCTCGAAGAGCGGGAAGATGCGCTGCACCGGGTGCGCGGCGAGGATCGTCGTGACCGCCGAGCGGACGGCCTCGGAGTCGTCGAGGTCGGCGTGGTAGCAGGGCAGACCGGCGGCTTCGGCGGCCGGTTGCCCGGTCGGCAGCAGCACGACGGTGGCCACGCCCAGCTCGGTGGCGGCGGCGAGCACGCTGCGGAACTGGGCCGCGTACCGGCCGGCCGCCGGTCGGTAGATCACCAGGATCGCGCGGTTCACGAGCGGCTCCCATGGTCGCTGCCGACCGGGCCCGCAACACGCAGGACGGCGCTGGTCGTCGTGGCGTCGAGCACCGCCTCCTGCCGCGGGGCGGCGGACAGCTCGTCGAGGGCGGCGGCGAGCCGGGCCAGCGCGGCCGTCACGTCGACCCGGCCGCCGGGGTGGGCCGACTCGACGGTGAGCAGCAGGCGGTGCCGGCCCAAATCGGTGCGGACCAGGTGGCCCTGCCGCCAGTTCCAGCGCCGCGAGTGGGCCCGCCCGTCGGCGTCGGCGTAGACGACCTCGCCCGGCTCGGGCTGTTCCGGCGCCTCGGGCGCGCCGAGCGGCAGGTAGATCTCGGTGCCGTCGGCCGGCCGGACGACGAGGTCGGCGAGGCCGTCGACCGCGCACGAGGCCACCGGCAGCGCCGCACCGAGCGACACCGCGTTGCAGAGGTCCACCAGGGCGTTGATCCGGGGCAGTCGGTCACCCTTGGCGACCCGCCGGGCGATGGACTCGGCGGCGCACGGGAACCGGTTGGGGTTGACCCCCACCGCGCGGTACGCCTCCCGCCACGCGGCGATGCCCGGCAGTTCCGCCACCGCTGCCTTGTCCAGGGCTGCCTCGTGCAGCGCGTCCTCGGCGGCGGTCAGCAGCGCCGACACGGCGGGCGGCGCCGGGGCGACCTCGACCGCCGGTATGGCGATCACGCCGAGCACGTAGTTCGGCACTGCGGTCAGCACCCGGTCGTCGATGCGTACGGTGAGGGTGTCCACACCGTCGCTGAGCTGGGTCATCGTGATCCTCGCGTGGTTCGGGTCCGATTGTCGGACCGACCGTACGCAGCCTCACGACCACCGGGTGTGGCCAATCCGGGGTGATCCGGTGAGGCCAATCCGGCGCTCGGTGCCTGGTCGGCGCGACGCTCGGCACGATCCCGGGCACCGAGCAGCGTGGTGCCCAGGGCCAGCAGGCAGAGTGCCGCGCCGACCGGCCCGAGCAGGTCGAGGGCGTCCGTGCCGCCGTGTCGCAGCAGCCGGTTGCCGAGGAAGCCGCCGAGGGCGATGCCCACGAACGTGGCCGACGAGTTGAGGGAGAGCAGCAACGGCCCGGAACTGGGCGCGACCGTGAAGAGCCGGTGCTGCTGGGCGGGCTGGGTGGCCATCGCGGTGACGCCCCAGGCGGCCATGGCCAGCGCGGCCGGCAGCAGCGCCTGCCGGGTCAGCGGCAGCGTGACCAGCACCAGGGCCAGCCCGGTGACCGAGACCAGCAGCACCGGCACGCCGCCCCACCGGTCGGTGGCCCGTCCGCCGAGCACGGTGCCGGCGACCGCCGGCACACCGAAGACCAGCAACAGCACCGCCAGCAGGGTTCCGTCGCCCTCGGTGGCCGGGGCGAGCAGCGCCCCGACGTACGTCAGCGCGAGGTAGCCGCCGGTCATGAAGAGCGCGGTGGTGAGCACGGCCAACCCGACCCGGCGGTCACGTGCCGGGGCGAGCCGGATGGCCAGCGACGGGCCGGGCGGCAGGGCCAGCCTCGGCAGGCCGACGGTCACCGCGACCGCGCAGGCGGCGCCGATGGCGGCCAGCAGCCAGAAGGTGGCGCGCCACTGGAGGTCGGCGGCGAGCCAGGTGCCGAACGGCACCCCGGCCACGGTGGCCGCGGAGAGGCCGCCGAGCACGACCGCCATGGCCCGGCCGCGTCGTTCCGGCGGGGCCATGGCGGCCGCCGAGGCGGTGGCGGCGGGGATGTAGAGCGCGGCGCTGACCGCCGTGAGGACACGGGCCGCCAGCAGCAGCGGCAGGTCGGGCGCCAGCGCGGAGGCGACGTTGCCCACGGTGAACCCAACCAGCGAGACCACCAGCACGGTACGCCGCTCCAGCCGGCCGGTCAGGGCGCCGAGCACCGGGGCGGCCACCGCGTACGCCAGGGCGAAGACGGCGCTCACCCAGCCGGCGGAGGCGACGCTGACGCGCAGCGTACGGGCCACCTCGGGGAGCACACCGGCAACGACGAAGGTGTCGGTGCCGATGGCGAAGGCGCCCACGGCCAGCAGCGGGACGACCGGCACGCTGCGGCGCATCACGCCACTCCCGCCGGCTGCCCGGCACGGTAACGGCTGGCGTCCCCGGCGACCACCCGACCGCCGAGCAGCACCAGCTCGATCGCCTCCGGTCGGCCCAGCACGGTGATGTCCTCGGCCGGGTCCCCGTCGGTGACCACCAGGTCGGCCAGCCGCCCCGGCTGCACCGTGCCCGCGTCGTCGCCCCGACCGGCCAACCGCGCGCCGTTGGCGGTGGCCCAGGTCAGCACCACCGGGGCGGGAATGCCGGCCATGGTCACGTACGTCTCCAGCTCCTCGGCGTAGCGGCCGTGCGGGGTCCACGCGAAGCCGAAGTCGTCGCCGGCAACGATCGGGATGCCCATCTGCACCATCAGCGGCAGGATGCGCAGGGTGTTCTCGACCTCGGCCTGGAATTCGAGGGTCTCCAGGTATTCCGGGGTCTTGCCGTACCGGGTGCCGGTGGTCAGCAGCCGGTGCGGCTGGTGCAGGCTCGGCACCACGAAGATGCCCCGCTCGGCGATCGCCTCCAGGGCCGCGTCGTCGGCGTACGTGGCGTGGTCGATCACGTCGACGCCGGCGGCGATGGCGTTGCGGATGCCGCCCAGCCCCCGCGAGTGCGCCCGGATCCGGACGCCCCGCTCGTGCGCCGCCCGGGCCGCGATCACCAGCTCCTCGGCGGTGAAGAGCAGCTCGTGCGATCGACCGTTGGGGAAGGTGTCATCGCCGGTGGAGAAGACCTTGATGATCTCCGCGCCCTGCGCGACCTCGGTGTCGACGTACTCGATCAGCTCTTCCGGGGTGTCGGCCAGCCGCATCAGGTCGCTCGGGATGCGTTGCTTGACGGCCGGGTTGCGGCGCTCCGGCGGGCCGGACACCATCAGGTCCCGGCTGCACGGGGTGATCCGGGGGCCGGGCAGCCGACCGGCGTCGATCGCCCGGCGCAGGGCCATGTCGATGCCGGAGACCGAGCCGGCCCCGACGAAGGCGGTGTAGCCCAGCCGGAGCATGTCGGCGGCGTTGGCGGCGGCGCCGAGGGTGACCTCCGGGATCGTGTACTTGAAGAGCATCTCCCGACCGTCGAGCACGTTCAGGTACGCGATGTGGGTGTGGCCCAGCGTCATGCCCGGCATGACCGTCCGGCCGTCGAGGTCGAGGACGTCCACGTCCGGGTCGTGCAGCGGGGCCTGCGCCTCGGGCAGGACCGCGACGATCCGCTCGCCGTCGAGCAGGACGCTGTGGCGCGCTCGGGAGGCCACCCCCAGTCCTTCCTGGACCGTGGCGCGGTGCAGCAACGTTCGTCGGGACACGACGATCACTCCGGTTCTCTCGGTGTCGGGGCAGGAGAGCCGACGGTGGCTCAGCGGCGGCCGAACAGGGTCCACACGATCTCGGCGCCCGGGCGGCGGGCCACCCACCGCAACGCGTGGCGGTGGACCCCGGGCGCGTTGGTCACCGCCAGGTCGGCGCCGCCGGCGGCGACGATCTCGGCGGCGTGCTGGGTGGAGTCGGCGTCGACCCACCGCATCGGGCGGTCCCGCAGGGCGGGTGGCGCCAGGTCGGCGAAGAGCCGCCGGACCTCCCAGAGCGCGGCCACCGCGAGCTGACCGGCGGCCGGCTCGCGGTCCGGGTCGGCCGCGATGCCGTACTCCGGGGTGGCCTGCGCGAAGTACGCGTCCAGCCGCAGGTCGCGGTGCCAGTGGAAGCGCGTGAGCCCCTGGTAGGCGCTCGGCACGAGGGCCTGGTCGACCCGGCGGTCCACCAACGCCGCGAGCACCGCGTCGAAGGTGTCGGACAGCTCCACGCGCAGCCCGTGCCGCTCGGCGAGGAAGGCCGCCGTCAGGTGGCTGGACGTCCCGGCCGGGCCGAGGGTGGCCAACGTGGTGCCGGGCCGGCTCGCCCACCGGTCCACCACGGCGCGCCACCGCTGCCCGTACGCCTCGGCGAGCGGGCCGGGCAGCGCCGGCACCCACTCGTCGGCGGCCGTCTCAGGTGGTGTAGCCACGGTTGCCCGCCATCCGCTGCGCCACCCGGGTCTCGTGGTCGACCTCGACCCGCCGGTCGACGATCCGGGCGGCCTTCCAACTCACGAAGGCGCCGGTGCTCACGATCGGGTCGAGCCCGTCGGTCAGCTCCACCTCGACCGGTACGCCGAGCGCGGCGGCGGCCCGTTGCCGGACCCCGTCGGCAACCCCGGCGGGGTCGTCGACGAGGTCCTTGAGCAGTTCCAGGCGGACCGTCAGCCGGTCGCCGCCGCTGCCCGGGTCGTGGTCGATCACCACCTGGTACCCGCCCGAGCCGACGACCCCGGCCAGGACGGCCATCTCGATCTGCCCGGCGGTGAGGCGTCGACCGCCCAGCTCGATCCGGTCCAGGGTGCGGCCGACGATCTGCACCAGGTCGCCGGGCATCTCGCAGTCGCAGTCCGACGACTCGATGATCACCGCGTCGCCCGTGCGGTAACGGACCAGCGGCTTCACCCCGTCGACCAGCATGGTGACGGTGAGTTCCCCGCTGCCGCGCGAGCCGTGTGACACCCCGGTCTCCGGGTCCACCACCTCGACGAGGTAGTTGGTCTGGGAGAGGTGCATCCGCTTGTTGCGGCAGGCGGTGGCGATGACGAACGCCTCCTGCGAGCCGTACAGGATGTTGTAGACGTCCGCGCCCCAGACGGACTCCAGGTTTCGGGCCAGCGCCGGGGTGCACATCTCGCCGGTGACGAAGAGCAGCTTGACGGCGAAGTCCTCGCGCAGCCGGTAGCCGTAGTGCTCGGCCGCCTTGGCGAGCATCATGGCCACGCCCGGCGTGCAGCAGACGACCTCCAGCTCAAGGTCCTTCATGAGTTGCAACGCCTTGGCGAACCCGATCACCGGCGAGTACGGCCAGATCTTCGCGTTCAGCGAGCCGACGTTGCGCGCGACGTCACCGAGGGTGTCGCCGAAGGAGTGCACCTCGGTCGGCCCCATCAGACCGATCCGGGGCGCGTGGTCGCCGAAGTGGTGCCGGAAGATCGACGCCCAGGACTCGGTGACGTGGGCGTTGCTGGCCACCACCTCCCGGCCGTCGCGGGGGCACGGGGTCGCCCGGCCGGTCGTGCCGGTCGTCTCGTAGAAGAAGACCCCCTCGGTCAGCGGCCGGCTCAGCACGTCGAGCATCTCCTGGCGCAGGTGCGTCTTCGTGGTGAAGGGCAGCCGGTCGAGGGTCGCCGGGGTGATCGTGGCGAGGTCGACGTCGGCCAGGTGACGGGCGTAGAACGGCGAGCCGGTGGACACCTGGTCGAGCACCGTGCGCAACTGTCGTGCCCGCCAGGCCTCCAGGTCGGCGTGATCGAGGGTGCGGTCGTAGAAGGCCTGGTGCAGGGCCAGGTAGTCGGCGGCGAAGTCCGCCGCCGGGCCGGTGGTCGGAAGCCACATGGTCGGATCCTCTCCAGGGGTGAGCCGGCTGCGGTGCTGTCGCGGTCGGCCGTGGCGCAGGTCAGTGCAGGCCACCGTTGACGTCCAGTACCGAGGCGGTGACGTAGCTGCTCTCCGGGCCCGCCAACCAGGCGACGGCCGCGGCGATCTCGGCCGGCGAGCCGAACCGGCCGACCGGGATCCGGGCCCGGTAGTCGTCCCGGCGCTCGACCGGGATCCGGGCGGCCATCGGGGTGTCGACCAGGCCGGGAGCGACCGCGTTGACCCGGATGCGGTGCTCGGCGAGCGCCCGGCCGAGGCTGCGGGTGAGCGCGATGCACGCACCCTTCGACGCCCCGTACGCCGCGTCCGGGCTGCCGGACTGCCCGCTGATCGAGGCCACGTTGACCACCGTGCCGGGCCGGCCGGCGTCGACCAGGGCACGGGCGAACGCCTGGGTGCAGAAGAACGCGGCGCCCAGGTTGACGTCGAGCACCTGCGCGTACGTCTTCGGGTCGTAGTCGAGGAAGTCCCGGGCGTGGTAGACGCCGGCGTTGTTCACCAGCACCGTGGGCAGCCCGTGTCGCTCGTGGATCCGCGCGAAGAGCTGCTCCACCTGCTCCGGCACGGCCACGTCGGCGACCAGCGAGGCGTACGCCGCCGGGTCGCCGGCCGGGTCGACGTCGACGCCGAGCACCCGGTGCCCGGACGCGGTCAGCGCGACGGTCACGGCCCGGCCGATGCCGCCCGCCGCGCCGGTGACCACGGCGAGCGGGATGGACTGGTCGGTCATGGCGATCCCACCGCCCCGGCACCGGCGGTCGGCAGTGCCACCGACGCGCGGCCCAGGAAGTTGTCGAACAGGCGCAGCCCGTCCTCGGTGAGGACGCTCTCCGGGTGGAACTGCACCCCCTCCACCGGCAGGGTGAGGTGTCGTACCCCCATCACGTAGCCGTCGTCGGACGAGCGCGCGGTGATCTCCAGAGCCGGCGGGGCCGGCTCGGCGACGATGAGCGAGTGGTAGCGGGTGACGGTGAGCGGGGCGGGCGCGCCGGCGAAGACACCTCGGCCGTCGTGGGTGACCACGCTGGTCTTGCCGTGCATCAGGTGCCGGGCGACGGCGATCGTGCCGCCGTAGGCGAGGCCGATCGCCTGGTGGCCGAGGCAGACGCCGAGCAGCGGCACCTGGCCGGCGAAGGCGTGCACCAGCTCCACGTGCCCGGACTCGGCGGGGTGCCCCGGCCCGGGGCCGAGCACCACCGCGTCGGGCCGCAGGGCGGCGAGCTGCTGGCTGGACCGCGACCGGGAACGGACCACCACGGTCCGCGCGCCGAGGGTCCGCAGGTACTGGTCGATGATGTGGGTGAAACTGTCGTACGCGTCGACGAGCAGGACCTTCACGGCAGCAGCTCCGTACCGGTCAGGGCCCAGAAGGTGGCGCTCATCTTGGCCAGCGTCTCCCGCCACTCGGCGCCGGGTGTGGAGTCGGCCACGACCCCGGCGGAGGCCTGGGTGCGGTAGCGGCGACCGTCGTGCACGGCGGTGCGGATGCAGAGCGCCAGCACCGCGTACCCGCGGACGTCGACCAGGCCGATCGAGCCGGCGTAGACGCCCCGGGGCTCGTCCTCCAACCCGTCGATGATCTCCATGGACCGCAGCTTCGGCGCGCCGGTCATGGTGCCGGCCGGGAAGGCGGCGCAGATCGCCGCCCAGACGTCGGCGTCGTCGGCGAGCTGCCCGGAGACGGTGGACACCAGGTGGTGCACGTACGCGAACGGCTCGACGTCGAACATCGCGTCCACGCTGAGCGTGCCCGGCACGCAGACCCGACCGATGTCGTTGCGGCAGAGGTCGACCAGCATGACGTGCTCGGCCCGTTCCTTCTCGCTGGCCGTCAGCTCGGCCACCAGCCGGCGGTCGGTCTCCGGGTCGGCGCTGCGGGCGGCGGTGCCCGCGATGGGGCGCATGGACAGCCGGCCCTGCTCGACGCGGAGGAACAGCTCGGGGCTCGCCCCGATGACGGTGCCGCCGGCCCAGGGCGTCAGGTACATGTACGGCGACGGGTTGCGGTGCCGCAGCCGCCGGTAGACCTCCAGCGGGGTGAGAGCCGTCTCCACGTCGATCCGGTGGCCGATCTGGATCTGGTAGCTGTCCCCCACCTCGATGTGCCGCAGGCACTGCTTGACCCGGGCGGCGAACGTCTCCTCGTCGACGTTGTCCCGCACCAGGCTGGGCGGTGGGGCGACCGGCACCGCGGCGTGGTCGTCGGGCAGGCCGGCGAGAAGCTCCGGCAGCCGGGGCGCGCCGCTGTCCGGAGGCAGGTGCGGGCCGCCGGCGGTCAGCTGCCGCACGGTGCCGGCGCGCAGGTCCCACCAGACGGTGTGCCGGAACAGCACGAGGGTGCAGCGCGGGATGTCGTCGACCACCCGGTCGACGGAGAGCTCGTCCATGTCCCGCGCGGCCTCGTACGCCAGGGTGGTGAGGAAGCCGAAGGCGAAGCTGTCGGCGGGGGCGGTGGTCCGCACCGCGAACGCCCGCTGCACGGCCCGGACCGCCGACCACACCTCGGGTGGCCCGGAGACCGTCCAGACCCGCTCCGGCGCGCGGTGCCGGACCGGTTCGCCCAGGACCGCGGTGAGCACGGCCGCCAGGGCGTCGCCCAGCGGACCGTCGCAGATCACCTCAAGCCGGTCGGCGATGAACCGCAACTCGGCGAGGGCGTCCCAGCCGACTGCCGCCGCATAGCGGTCCTGAGCCGGGCCGTCTAGGCTTTCGAAGAGATACAGATCGTCGTGCGGACGACATTCGGAGAGTGCCGTGTAGAGCGACAACGGATCGATTGCCGACAGTGTGACGGACGTCACTTCTATTGGAATTGAGTTGGCCAGTGGCGTAGGTCGCATCGCCACAGAATGCGACCGAATGGGCCACGTGGCGGTCTTGGTTGACAATGAGGACACTGCGAAACCCCCTCTGAGCAGCCCGATTTCCGCGCCACCGTTGGCGCTGACCCCACCGCGTGACACGGCAGATCGGACTTTCCCCCCCGCACAAAAGGACTCACACGACCGCCCTCGCGCCGGCACCAGGGACGTTAGTGAGGTCCATATTGGACAACTCGGAACGTACACCCTGATTTGCCGACCGCTGGGCGGTTGCGCGCCCGGCCAACACTTTCCTCAAGCACAGATCGCGCTGTCCATACCACTTCGACTACGCCGGAGCGGACCACTTGTTGTTGAATCTAAACCTGTCAATAGATGGTGAGTCGCGGGAAACGCTGGCGGTGCAGCTCCGTAACGCATTTCGTACGCAGATCGAGGAGGGCGCACTGCGTCCCGGCACCCGGCTGCCGTCGAGCCGGCAGCTCGCCGCCGACCTCGGCGTGTCCCGCAGTGTGGTCGTCGAGGCGTACGAGCAGCTCTGCGCCGAGGGCTACTTCGTCTCCCAGCACGGCTCGGGCACCTCGGTGGCGGCGGCGGCACGCGACGACATCGGCTCGGCGCTCACGCCGGGCGACCGCGCACCGACGGCGGCGCTCTGGGACCTGCGCACCGGCGGCCTGCACGCCTCCACCTTTCCCGGCCAGGACTGGATCCGGGCGGTCAGCGCGGTGGTCACCTCGGCCGGCCTCCGCGAGCTGGGCTACGCCCCGCCGTCCGGCCTGCCGGTCGTCCGGCACACCCTCGCCGGCTACCTCGGCCGGGTGCGCGGCGTGCGCACCCGACCCGACCACCTCATGATCACGTCCGGCTTCGCCCAGGGGCTCGCGCTGCTCTGCCGGGAGCTGCGCGACCGGGGCCACGACACGGTCGGCGTGGAGGACCCGGGTCACCCGGGCGAGTGGGAGTTCATCGCGGACGCCGGCCTGCGTCCGGTGGGCCTCCCGGTCGACGCCGACGGCATCCGGGTCGACGCGCTGGCCGCGAGCGGGGTCCGTGCCGTGCTCGTCACCCCGGCCAGCCAGTTCCCGACCGGGGCCCCACTCAGCGCGCAACGCCGGGAGCAGCTCGTCGCCTGGGCCGAGTCGGTCGACGGCTACATCGTCGAGGACGACTTCGACGCCGCCTTCGTCGCCCCGGCGCAGCGGATGCCGGCGTTGCAGAGCCTCGCCCCGAACCGGGTGATCTACGCCGGCAGCGCCAGCAAGGTGCTCGCCCCGGCGCTCCGCCTCGGGTGGCTGGCCACCCCGCCCACACTGACCGCGCCGATCGAGCGCCTGCGCGCCGGCTGGGACCTCGGCTGCTCCGGCCTGGAGCAGCTCGCCTTCGCCCGGCTCATCGACACCGGGGCGTTCGACCGGCACCTGCGGCGACTCACCGCCGACATCCAGAAACGCCGTCAGGTGGTCCACCAGTTCGCCGCCCGCGAGCTGCCCGGCGCCACCCTGCTGAGCGGGCACGGCGGGTTGCAGGCGTACCTGGAACTACCCGCGCGGTGCGCCGAGGAGGCGCTGGTGCAGGCCGCCCGACGCCGCTCGGTCCTGGTCCGGGGTGGCCGCTTCTACGCCCTGCGAGCCGACGACCGACCGCCGGCACTGGTCGTCGGCTACGCCGGGTTGCGCGGCACCGAGCTGGGCCGCGCACTGGCCGGGATCGCCGGGGCGTACCGGGAGACGATGGGCCGCACCGGGCCCAGAGCCCTCCGGGTGACTCCGACGGCCGAACCGAGCGGCACGGGGGTCCGCGGTGGACGGTGAGCGCGTCCGGTGACCCCTGTCGTGCCGGCGGCGTCACCCTGGGCGGGCTCGCGTCCCAGGCCAAGCTAGGGGTGTCGGCTGCTCCCACGGGCGCGTTACGGTCCGGCCGTGCCCGTACCGCGATGCGCGCGCGGGTCACTTGAGAATCGTCGTCTGTCGAAGCGTCAGGCGTCGGGGGAGGGGTCGACCGGTGTTCAGGCGTATCGCGATCATCAATCGGGGAGAAGCCGCGATGCGGCTGATCCATGCCGTACGGGATCTGTCGGCGGAGTCGGGTGACCACGTCGAGACGGTCGCCCTGTTCACCGACGAGGACCGGACGGCGACATTCGTCCGGGCGGCCGACCTGACGTATCCACTGGGCGCCGCGGCCACCCGCCCCTACCTCAACCACGAGCTGCTGGAACGCGCCCTTGTCGAGACCGGCGCCGACGCGGCCTGGGTCGGCTGGGGATTCGTCGCCGAGGATCCGGCGTTCGCCGAGCTGTGCGAGCGGATCGGGGTCGCGTTCGTGGGGCCGAGCGCGGAGGCCATGCGCCAGCTCGGCGACAAGATCGGCTCGAAGCTGATCGCCGAGGAGGTCGGTGTCCCGGTCGCCCCGTGGAGCCGGGGCGAGGTGGCAACCCTTCCGGACGCTCTCCGCGCCGGCGACCAGATCGGCTACCCGCTGATGCTCAAGGCGACCGCCGGCGGTGGTGGGCGTGGCATCCGGCGGGTCGACTCGCCGGCGGACCTCACCGACGCCTACGAGCGCACCAGCCAGGAGGCGCTGCGCGCCTTCGGCTCCGGCGTCGTCTTCCTGGAACGCCTGGTGACCGGCGCCCGGCACGTCGAGGTGCAGATGATCGCCGACGGGCAGGGTGGCGCCTGGGCGCTCGGGGTGCGGGACTGCTCGGTCCAGCGCCGCAACCAGAAGATCATCGAGGAGTCCGCGTCGCCGGTGCTGACGGCGGAACAGGTCGCCGAGGTGAAGGGCGCCGCGGTGCGACTCGCACTGGCGGTCGGTTACCGGGGCGCCGGCACTGTCGAGTTCCTGTACCACCCGGCCCAGAAGCTGTTCGCGTTCCTGGAGGTCAACACGCGGCTCCAGGTCGAGCACCCGATCACCGAGATCACCACCGGCACCGACCTGGTCAAACTCCAACTGCACGTGGCCGGCGGTGGCCGCCTCGACGGCCCCGCGCCGGTGGAGGCGGGTCACGCGGTGGAGGCCCGACTCAACGCCGAGGACCCGGACCGCGACTTCGCGCCCTCCCCCGGCCGGATCGTCCGGCTCGCGCTGCCGGCCGGCCCGGGCATCCGGGTCGACACCGGTGTCAGTGAGGGCGACAGCATCCCGGCGGCCTTCGACTCGATGATCGCCAAGATCATCGCCTACGGTCGGGACCGCGACGAGGCGCTCGGTCGCCTGCGTCGGGCCATGGCCGAGACCACGGTCATCATCGAGGGTGGCACCACCAACAAGAGCTTCGTGCTGGACCTGCTCGACCAGTCCGAGGTGATCGACGGCTCCGCCGACACCGGCTGGATCGACCGGGTTCGCTCCGAGGGTCGCCTCGTCACCCACCGGCACTCCGCGATCGCCCTCGCCGCGGCCGCCATCGAGGCCTACCAGGACGAGGAGGAGATCAGCCGGCAGCGCCTGTTCACCACCGCGCACGGCGGCCGCCCCCAGGTGCGCCACGAGACCGGCCGCCCGCTCGACCTGAAACTGCGCGGCGTCTCCTACCGGGTGGCCGTGTCCCGCGTGAGCCGCCGGTGTTTCCGGATCGGCCTGTCGGCCGGTGGCGACGTCCACCGCGTGGACGTGGAGATGGAACGGTTCGACGCGCACCGCGGGCAGATGCTGGTCAACGGGCACCGCTTCCGGTTGGTGACCGCGACCCACGGTCCGATCCACACGATCGAGGTCGACGGCGTCACCCACCGGGTCAGCCGGGACGAGGGCGGCGTGGTCCGCTCCCCCGCGCCGGCCCTCGTCGTCGCGACTCCCCTCGCCGTCGGCGACGAGGTCGAGGCCGGCGCGCCGATCCTGGTGCTGGAGAGCATGAAGATGGAGAACGTGCTCCGGGCCCCGTTCCGAGCCCGCGTGCGCGAGTGCCCCGTCGCGGTCGGCAGCCAGGTCGAGACCGGCAGCCCCCTGATGCGCCTCGAGCCCCTGGCCGACACCACCGCCGAGGAGACGCCGAGTTCGACCGAGGGCGTCGAGATCGACCTGCCGGTGGCACCGGCCGGGCCGTCGGCGGAGCAGGCCCTGGACGATCTGCGCGCGCTGCTGCTCGGCTACGACGTCGCCCCGGGCGAAGTCGGGCGCTGCCCAGCCGTGCGTACCGGGTCGCCCGCCGGTCACCTCGACCTTCTGACGATCTTCGCGAACCTGGCGGAGCTGGCCCGCAACAAGCCGCGTCGGACCGCCGACGCCCAGCCGGGCAGCGCCGTGCACACACCGCGCGAGTTCCTCCACAGCTACCTGCAGAGCCTCGACGCCGAACGGGCCGGCGTCTCCCCCGGGTTCGTGGCACGCCTGGAACGGGTCCTCGCCCACTACGGCGTGACCGGGCTCGACCGCACACCGCACCTGGAGGACGCCGTCTTCCGGATCTTCCTGGCCCAGCAACGGATGGCCGCCGCGACGCCGGTCGTCTCCGAGGTGCTGCGCCAACTGCTCGCCGGGCCGGCACCCGTCGGCGACCTGCGCGAACCCGCCGGTGTCGTCCTGGAGCGCCTGATCGAGGCGACCCAGGTCCGCTTCCCGGTGATCGCCGATCTGGCGCGCGGCCTGGTCTTCCGCTGGTACGCCCAACCCCTGCTGCGCCGCACCCGCGCCGAGGTCTACGCCGAGGTCCGCGCCGACCTGCGCCACCTCGATGCGCACCCGGACGCCCCGGACCGGGCCGACCGCATCCAGCGCATGGTCTCCTGCCGACAACCCCTCGTGCGGATCATCGGCCAGCGCATCCGACGCCCCGGCCACACCGAGCACGGGCCCCTGCTGGAGGTGCTCACCCGCCGCTACTACGGCAACCGGGGCCTGACCGCGGTGACCGCACGGGACGGGTTCGTCACCGCCGAGCACGGCACGACCCACATCGTGGCGGGCGCCACCGACATCGTCCGACTCGCCGGCACCCTCACCGCGCTCGCGGAGCTGGCCGCCGACGCCCCGGCCCCGCTGGTCGCCGACCTCTACGTCGCCGTGCAGGACCAGCCCGACGACGACGCCGTCGCGGAACGGCTCGGTGAGCTGTTCGCGGCACACCCGCTGCCGTCGACCGTCCAGCGGGTCACCGCGACCGTCGCCAGCTCCAGCGGCGGGGTCATGCACCACTACTTCACCTTCCGGCCCGGCGAGGCGGGCTTCACCGAGGACCGGCTGATCCGTGGGCTGCACCCGCAGATCGCCCAGCGCCTGCAACTGGAACGCCTACGCGAGTTCGACCTGACCCGGCTGGCCTCGGCCGACGAGGAGATCTACCTCTTCAAGGCCGTGGCGCGCAGCAACCCCGCCGACGAGCGGCTCATCGCCATGGGCCAGATCCGCGACCTGACCCCGCTGCGGGAGACCGACGGGCGACTGGTCGCGCTGCCCGCCCTGGAGGAGGCCACCACCCTGGCCCTGGACGCGATCCGCGACATCCAGGCCCGGCGACCGCAGGACAAGCGGTTCGACACCAACCGGATCCTGATGTACGTCTGGCCGCCCACCAACCTGTCGCTCGACGAGCTGAACGCGCTGGTCCAGAGGATCCTGCCCACCTCGGCCGGCGCGGGCCTGGAAGAGGTGCAGTTCATCGCCCGGCAGCCGCACTCGGCCGGGGACGTGGCGGTGACGATCAGCCTGGACCCGGGCAACGACGCCCGCCTGAACGTGGGCGCGCCGTCCACCGAGCTGGTACGACCACTCGACGACTACCGGCAGAAGGTGCTGCGTGCCGCGCGTCGGGGCACCACCTACCCGTACGAGCTGACCGGGCTGCTGGGCCGCTTCACCGAGTACGACCTCGACCCGTCCGGGACGCTCGTGCCAGTCGAACGGCCGAAGGGGCAGAACTCGGCGGCCATCGTGGCCGGCGTGGTGACCATGCCGACCGAGCGTTACCCGGAGGGCGTCACCCGGGTGGTGCTGCTCGGCGACCCGACCAAGGCGCTGGGCGCGCTCTCCGAACCCGAGTGCGCGCGCGTCATCGCCGCCCTCGACCTGGCCGAGACCATGCGGGTGCCGCTGGAGTGGTTCGCGCTGTCGGCGGGCGCCCGCATCTCGATGAGTTCCGGGACCGAGAACATGGACTGGGTCGCCGCGGCCCTCAAGCGCGTCGTGACGTTCACCCAGGCCGGCGGTGAGATCAACATCGTGGTGGCCGGCATCAACGTGGGCGCGCAGCCGTACTGGAACGCCGAGGCCACGATGCTCATGCACACCAGGGGCATCCTGGTGATGACGCCGGACTCGGCGATGGTGCTCACCGGCAAGCACTCGTTGGACTTCTCCGGTGGCGTGTCGGCCGAGGACAACTTCGGCATCGGCGGCTACGACCGGGTCATGGGGCCCAACGGGCAGGCACAGTACTGGGCACCCAGCCTGCCGGCGGCACGGGACGTGCTGATGGCCCACTACGACCACACCTACGTCGTACCCGGGGAGACCGGACCTCGGCGGGCCGACACCGACGACCCGGTCGACCGGGACGTCTCCGACTACCCGCACCTGGTCGACGGCAGCGACTTCACGACCGTCGGGCAGATCTTCTCGGCGAGCCACAACCCGGACCGCAAGAAGGCCTTCGACATCCGTACGGTCATGCGCGCCCTGTCCGACCAGGACCACCCGGTGCTCGAACGCTGGGCCGGGATGGCCGACGCCGACACGTCGGTGGTCCAGGACGCCCACGTCGGCGGCTATCCGGTCTGCCTGATCGGCATCGAGTCGCGCCCGGTCCCCCGGCGCGGGTTCCCACCCACCGACGGGCCGGACACCTACACGGCGGGCACCCTGTTCCCCCGCTCGTCGAAGAAGACGGCACGGGCGATCAACGCGGCCTCCGGCAACCGGCCGCTCGTCGTCCTGGCGAACCTGTCCGGCTTCGACGGCTCCCCCGAGTCGATGCGCCACCTCCAGCTGGAGTACGGCGCCGAGATCGGCCGGGCGATCGTCAACTTCGAGGGTCCGATCGTCTTCACGGTGATCTCCCGCTATCACGGCGGCGCGTTCGTGGTCTTCTCCAAGGCCCTCAACCCGAACATGTCCGTGCTCGCGCTGGAGGGGTCGTTCGCCTCGGTGCTCGGGGGTGCCCCGGCCGCGGCCGTCGTCTTCTCCGGTGAGGTCACCAACCGCACCGCGAAGGACCCCCGCGTCGCGGAGCTGCACGCGCAGGTCGCGGGCGCGACCGGCGCGGAGCGCGCGGCCCTCACCGTCCTGCTTGCCGAGGTGCGCTCGTCGGTCCGCGCGGAGAAGCTGGGCGAGGTGGCCGCGGAGTTCGACCGGGTGCACAGCATCCAGCGAGCCGTCCAGGTCGGCTCGGTCGACGCCATCGTCAGCACGGCCGAGCTGCGGCCCCGCATCATCGAGGCGATCGAGCACGGCCTGAAGAGGTGACGCCCTCCCCACCCCGGCGTCGGGGTGCTAGGGGTCTGTGTCGGCGCCGGAGACGCCCTCATGCTGAATTCGGAGCGACGAGGCTCCGCGGCAGAGAGGACCGATCCGATGCCTCAGTACCTGACGCTCGACCCGCCGGCCCTGGCACCGTCCGAGCCCGTCCTGGTCTTCCTCCAGGGCGGACCGGCCGACATCCCGCGCACGATGGTGGCCAGCGTCGAGCAGCTGGTCTACGGGAAGATCAAAGTTCCCTACCTGGCCGGTTACGAGCACTTCGAGCGCCACTTCGGCGACGGCTCCCCGCTGTTGTTCACGTGGACCGCCCGGACCAAGATCGCGGAATGACCCGGGCCGGATCGCGGGTCGCACCCTGGGCACCGGCCCGAGGCCGCGGCCCGCGATCGAACGCCCACCGACCTCCCGGGCCCCTAGCCGGGAAGGGCACTCCCTTAGCTGCGCGGGCGCGGCCCGTGAAAGCCGCAGCGTCCGTTCCCTACGGCTACCAGCGTCGATACTGTTGAAGCGTGACCAATGCCAGCCGTGCCCGTGCACTGCCGCCCGAGGGCGTCAGGTCGGCCACCGCTGACTCCGGAACCGTTTCTCCGGCGCGGAGGAAGCCATGATCGAGTCCATCCTTCCCGGCGCCGTGACGGCCGTCGACACCTTCGTGGACCCGCCCGGCGCCGACCTCTTCCCCGAGGAGGAGGCCGTCGTCCGCAAGGCCGTGGACAAACGCCGCCGCGAGTTCACCACCGCCCGCTGGTGCGCACGTCAGGCGATGCGCCAGATCGGGATCGCTCCCGCGCCGGTCCTGCCCGGCACCCGCGGTGAGCCCCAGTGGCCCTTCGGGATGGTCGGCAGCATCACCCACTGCGCCGGCTACCGCGCCGCCGTCCTCGCCGAGCAGGAGAAGGTCACCACCGTCGGCATCGACGCCGAGCCCAACGATGCTCTCGCCAACGGCGTGCTCGAAGCCGTCTCCCTGGCCGAGGAACGGGACCGCATCGCCGTCCTGCGTCGCGACCACCCCGGTGTCGCCTGGGACCGGATGCTGTTCAGCGCGAAGGAATCGGTCTACAAGGCCTGGTTCCCGCTGACCGCACGGTGGCTCGACTTCGAGGACGCGAACATCGTCATCGACCCGCTGAACGGCACCTTCAACGCCACGCTGCTGGTGACCGGGCCGTGGGTGCACGGGCGACGCCTGAGCGGCTTCAGCGGCCGCTGGCTCGTCCAGCAGGGCCTCATCGTCACCGCCATCACCGTCCTCGCGCCGGTGGTCCCGAAGACCCGGCCCACCGGCCGCCTCGCCGCGCACCGCTGAGCCCCCGCACACAGCACGATGGCCGCCCCCCGAATGGGAGGCGGCCACCGTGTCGTCCAGGGTCAGCCCGCGACCGCCGTACTCATCGCAGGAGCCGTTCCAACAGGTCCACCGCGGCCTCGGCGAGGACCGTGCCGGGCGGGAACACCGCCGAGGCGCCGGCGCGGCGCAGCGCGGCGATGTCACCGGGCGGCACCACCCCACCGACCACGATCATGATGTCCGCGCGGCCCAGGGCGGTCAGCGCCTCACGCAGCGCGGGCACCAGGGTGAGGTGGCCGGCGGCGAGCGAGTTGACGCCGACGACGTGGACGTCCGCGTCGGCCGCCTGCCGGGCGACCTCGTCCGGGGTCTGGAACAGCGGACCCACCTCGACGTCGAACCCCAGGTCGGCGAACGCCGTGGCGACCACCTTCTGACCGCGGTCGTGACCGTCCTGGCCCATCTTGGCGACCAGGATGCGGGGACGGGCCCCGCGTCGGTCGGCGAACGCGTCGGCGGCGGCGCGGGCCCGTGCGACCCCCGGGTCGGTGCCCGCCTCGTCGCGGTACACCCCCCTGGTCGTCCGGATCTGCGCGACGTGCCGGCCGAACGCCGTCTCCAGGGCCGCGGAGATCTCCCCGACGGTGGCGTGCGCCCGGGCGGCGGTGACGGCCAGGTCGAGCAGGTTGGCCGCCGGGTCGGTGGCGCCCCGGGTGAGCGCGGCCAGAGCCGCGTCGCAGGCCGCCTGGTCGCGTTCGGCCCGCAGCCGGCGCAGCTTGGCGACCTGCTCGGCGCGTACCGCCGTGTTGTCCACCTTGCGTACCTCGATCGGGTCCTCGACCACCGGTCGGTGCCGGTTCACACCGATCACCGGCTGCCGGCCGGAGTCGATCCGCGCCTGGGTACGCGCCGCGGCCTCCTCGATCCGCAACTTGGGCAGCCCCTGCTCGATGGCGCGGGCCATGCCGCCGGCCTGCTCGACCTCCCGGATGTGGCCCCACGCGCGCTGGGCCAGGTCGTGGGTGAGCCGCTCCAGGTAGGCGCTGCCGCCCCACGGGTCGATCACCTGCGTGGTGCCCGACTCCTGCTGGAGCAGCAGTTGGGTGTTGCGGGCGATCCGGGCGGAGAAGTCGGTCGGCAGCGCCAACGCCTCGTCCAGCGCGTTCGTGTGCAGCGACTGCGTGTGGCCCTGGGTCGCCGCCATCGCCTCGACGCAGGTGCGCACCACGTTGTTGTACGGGTCCTGCGCGGTCAACGACCAGCCGGACGTCTGGCAGTGGGTGCGCAGCGACAGCGACTTCGGGTCGGTCGCGCCGGCGTCGCGCAGCAGCCGTGCCCACAGCAGGCGGCCGGCCCGCAGCTTCGCCACCTCCATGAAGAAGTGCATACCGACCGCCCAGAAGAACGACAGCCGGGGCGCGAACGCGTCGACGTCGAGCCCGGCGGTCTTGCCGGCACGCACGTACTCGGCGCCGTCCGCCAGGGTGTACGCCAACTCCAGGTCGGCGGTCGCCCCGGCCTCGTGCATGTGGTAGCCGGAGATCGAGATCGAGTTGAACCGCGGCATCCGCTGCGAGATGTAGGCGAAGATGTCCGCCACGATCCGCATCGACGGGTCCGGCGGATAGATGTACGTGTTGCGGACCATGAACTCCTTGAGGATGTCGTTCTGGATGGTGCCCGCCAGTTGCTCGGGCGTGACCCCCTGCTCCTCGGCGGCGACGATGTAGAGGGCGAGGATCGGCAGCACCGCGCCGTTCATGGTCATCGACACGCTGATCCGGTCGAGCGGGATGCCGGCGAACAGCTCCCGCATGTCGAGGATCGAGTCGATCGCCACGCCGGCCATGCCCACGTCACCGGCCACCCGGGGGTGGTCGGAGTCGTACCCACGGTGGGTGGCCAGGTCGAACGCGACCGACAGGCCCTTCTGCCCGCCGGCCAGGTTGCGCCGGTAGAAGGCGTTGGACTCCTGCGCGGTGGAGAAGCCCGCGTACTGGCGGACCGTCCACGGGCGGGTCGCGTACATGGTCGGGTAGGGGCCACGGACGAACGGGGCGATGCCCGGCAACGAGTCGAGGAAGTCCACACCGGCCAGGTCGTCGGCGGTGTAGAACCGTTTGACGCCGATGCCCTCCGGGGTCTGCCACACGTCGGTCGGCAGCGGGGCGTCGCCGCTGGGCGCGGGTGGGGTGCCGAGCTCGACGTCGGCGTACGAGGGGATCATCGGGGGACTCCGAGGTCGTCGAGGGTGGTCTCCAGCACGCGGGCGGCGTCGCACCCGGCGTACAGGTGGTCGTCGACGCCCGCCTGGCCGCCCGACCGTCCGGCCAGCCAGATCTTCGTGGCGCCGGTCTGTCGGAGCGCGGCCGCGACCGGCGCGGCCTGCTCGGCGTAGACGCGGTCGGACGAGCAGACGCACACCACGGCACCGGGCGGGACCGGCTCGCCGGCGGCGGTCGTCACGGTACGGATGCCGCCGGCGGCGAACAGGTTCGCGGCGAAGGTGACCCGAGCGCTGTGCTCGGACACCCGTCCGATCGTGACCAGGTGCACCACCGGCGTCGTCTCCGCACCGTCGGCCCGTCGACGCAGCTCCTCGAAACGCTCCGCGTAACGGTGGCGGGGCAGACCGCCCACCGGGGCGGGTGGCGCGGCATGGCGGGCCGGGACCTGCTCGTCCAGATCGGGGAACTCGCTGACCCCGGTGATGGCGTCCTGGCGGCGGGCCACCCGCGTCGCCCGGCGCTCCCAGGTGGCGGCCAGCCGGTCGGCGACCAGCCCGCTGCGCAGCGCCGTCCCGATGCCGCCCGCCCGTTCGATCGTGGTGAACCAGTCCCACGCCGCCCGGGCCAGCTCGTCGGTACGCGACTCGACGTACCAGGACCCGCCGGCCGGATCGGTGACCCGGTGCAGGTGCGCCTCGTCCAGCAGGATCAGCTGGGTGTTGCGCGCGATCCGTTGGGCCGTCTCGTCGGGCCGGCCCAGCGCCACGTCGAACGGCTGCACGGTGATCGCCCCGGCGCCGCCGACGCCCGCGCCGAAGCAGGCGAGCGTGGTCCGCAGCAGGTTGCTCCACGGGTCCCGGGCGGTCATCATCGCGCCCGAGGTCACGGCGTGCTGCCGCTGCGCCGACGGCCGGTGCGCGCCGGCCACCTCGGTGACCCGGTGCCAGAGTCGGCGGGCCGCCCGGAGCTTGGCGATCGTGGCGAACTGGTCGGCGGTCGCGGCGTACCGGAACTCGAGTTGGCCGAGCGACCTGGTGAGCGGAATGCCCCGGTCGCTCATCGCCCGCAGGTACGCGACACCGGTGGCCAGCGCGCAGCCCAACTCCTCGGCGTCACTGCCGCCCGCGTCGTGATACATGGTCACGTCGACGGTCAGCGCCCGCAGCTCGGGGTGCGCCGTCACCGACTGGGCCGCCAGATCCGCGGCAACACCGAGTTCCGGCTCGACGCCGGTCGCCGCGAACGCGCCGTACGGGTCGGCGCCGAGGTTTCCCCGCAGGACGCGAGGCGCGATGTTCTGCCGCGCGGCCACGTCCAGCAGGGCGGCGGTGGCCTTGTCGGTCTCGGTGCCGGCGTCGAGCACGATGCCGGTGCGCTCCAGCGGGATTCCGGTGAGCAGCTCGCCCAACTGCTCGGGGGCGGCCGCCCGCAGCCACAGCGAGGTCGCCCCGCCGTGCAGGTCGGCACGGGCAGCCGCAGCGGTGCGTACCGGGTCGGGGTCGGTGTGCACGGTCCGCACGTCCCACCGGCCGCCGACACCGCCGCCCCGGGTGAACGGCGCCTGTCCGGGCAGCCCGTCCGGCACCGGGGTGTCGCGCGAGGTGTAGAGCGGCGCCAGTGGGAATCCGTCGTACGTGGTGGTGGCCAGCAGGTCCGCGGCGTCACCCGCGGTGGTGTTCTCGTCCGCTCTTCCGGATCTGCGCAGCACGCCGAGGGTGAGCCGCTGCCAGTCCTCGATGGCGGGCACCGGGAAGTCGCGTGTCATGAGTGTGTTCCTCCTTGTCCCGGCGCGTTCAGGCGCGGCCGAGCTCACTGCGGATGAAGGCGAACAGTTCCTCGTCGCTGGCTTCTTCGATCGGTGGTGCCTCCTCGGTGACCGGCTCGACGACGTCGTTGAGGCGGTTGATGAAGGCCTGGAGTCGCAGGACCGTCCGGCTGCGGGTGGTGCTGTCCGGTGTGGACACCGCGAGGCCCGCTTCGAGACGGTCCAGTTCGGCGAAGAGCCCACCGGTCAGGTCCAGGTCGTCGCCGATGACGGTGTGCCGGATGTGCCCGGCGAGGGCCAGCGCGGTGGGGTGGTCGAACGCGGCCGTGGGCGGCAGGTTGAGGCCGGTGACCCGGCCGAGCCGGTTGCGCAGCTCGACCGCGGTGAGCGAGTCGAAGCCGAGTTCGGTGAAGGCCCGGGTGGGCGGGACGGCGTCCAGGGTGCCGTGCCCCAGGACGGCGGCGACGGTGCCGCGTACCAGGTCGAGGGCCGCCCGATCCTGTTCCGGTTCGGTCAGGGCGCGCCACTGGTCACGTAGCGCGGCGGTGGCTCCGGCGTCCCCGGCCGGGGCCTGCTCCTCCGCCGAGACGGGCACCTCGGGCAGGTCGGTGAGCAGCCGGCTGGGTCGGGTGCCGGTGAAGGCGAGCGCGAACCGGGGCCAGTCGACGTCGGCGAGGACGACGTGGCCGGCCGTGGCTGCCGCGGCCGCCATCGCGTCGAGGGCGACGGCCGGTGCGAGGGCGGTCAGGCCGCGACGGCGCAGGCGTTCGTCGCTCCCGGTCCACGGTCCCCAGGCGATCGCGGTGCCGCCGGCCCGGTGGGCGAGCGCCTCCAGGGTGGTGGCGGCCACGGCCGCGGCGGCCTGGAGACCGCCGCCCCAGGTGCCGACGACCGAGGTGAAGACGACGAACGCGTCCAGGTCCTCGTGGATCAGGTCGGTCAGGTGCCGGGCCCGACGTACCGCCGGGGTGTCCCAGGCCTCGGCGTCGGTGTCGGTCAGGGGCGCGGGTGCGGGCTCGGAGCGGTCGGCGAGAACGACAGCCGTCGGCGCGACCCCGGCGGCCCGGACGCGGGTCAGCAGGTCGGCCAGGTCGTCCCGGTCGTCTCCGGCGCAGGTCTCCAGGATGACGACGCCGTCGTCCACCTCCGGGATGCTCTCGGTGACGATCACCCGGTCGGCGCCCTCGGCCGCCGCCCAGCGGGCGATCTCGCCGCTGGTGTCACCGACGACCAGGACCGTGCCGCGCGGACGCCAGCGACCGACGGGCGCGGGAGCGTGCCGCAGTCGCCGGGCGAGAACCCGGTCGCCGCGAACGGCGAGCTGGTCCTCGCCGCTGCCGAGCGCGGCGGCGAGGTGGCCGCCGGTCCAGTCGACGGGAACGTCCAGGAGACCACCCCAGCGGTGCGGCAGTTCCAGGGCGGCGACCCGGCCCAGGCCCCACACCGCCGCGGCGGACGGGTCGACCGGGTCACCGGGGTCGGCGGCGACGGCCGCGGTGGTCACCATCCAGAGCGGCGCGTCGACAGCGGCGTCGGCGTACGCCTGGACGAGGGCGAGCGCCGCCTCGGGGGTGCCGGCGGACGCGACGGCCCCGGCGATCGGGCCCCCGGTGGCGGCCAGGCGGAGCTGGTCGGCCACGGCGGCCCTGTCCAGGCCGAGGACCGGGACGCCGCGCACCTCGGCACCGGACGCGGTGAGGGCCTCGTTGGCGGCAGTCGGGTACGCATCGTCGCCGAGCACCAGCCACGTCCCGCTGACCGTCGTGGCGGTCGGGGTGGTCGAGGTCCACGCCTCCTCGTAGCGCCAGGAGTCGCGGGCTCGGGTGGCCCGCCGTTCCTGACGCCAGGCGGTCAGGGCGGGCAGCAGGTCGGTGCCGTCTCCGGTGATACCCAGTGGGCTCAGGTCGCCGTCCTCGACGGCCTGCCAGAACTCGACGTCCAGCGGGTCGACGGTGACCCGCTCGACCGGGGACGGCCAGAAGCGGACACGCTGGAAGGGGTAGGTGGGCAGGTCGACACGCCGACCGCCGGGCCGGCACCGGTCCCAGTCGACGGCCACCCCGCGGACGAAGGCACCGGCCAGAGCTGTCAGGAAGGTGGTCGGCTGGTCCCGGTCGGCGCGCTGCACCGGCACGAAGACGGCACCGGTCACGCAGTCCGCGCCCATGGCCGACAGGACCCCGTCCGGGCCGATCTCCAGGAACGTGGCGACACCGAGGCTCTCCAGGGTGGCGATGCCGTCGGCGAAGCGCACCGCCTCCCGGACGTGCCGCACCCAGTACGCGGCGTCCTGCGACTCGGCGATCTGCCCGGTCACGTTGGAGACCACCGGAATCCGCGGAGACGCGTAGGTCAACGTCTGCGCGACCTGCGCGAACTCCGCCAGCATCGGCTCCATCAGCACCGAGTGGAACGCGTGGCTCACCGTGAGCCGCTTGGACTTCTCGAACCGCGCGGCGACGGCCGCCACCTCGTCCGCCACACCGGACAGCACCACCGAGCGCGGACCGTTGACCGCCGCGACCGACACCCCGTCGACCAGCAGCGGCAGCACCTCGGCCTCCGTGGCCCGCACCGCCACCATGACCCCACCGGTCGGCAGCGCCTGCATCAACCGACCCCGGGCCGCGACCAACGCAGCCGCGTCGGGCAGGGACAGCACCCCCGCGACGTGGGCGGCAGCGATCTCACCGATCGAGTGCCCGACCAGGAAATCCGGGGTGACGCCGAACGACTCGACGAGGCGGAACAGCGCGACCTCGACGGCGAACAGCGCGCTCTGCGTGTAGACGGTCTGGTCCAGCTCACCGCCGTCGGCGATCACCGCCCGCAGTGGACGGTCGAGATGACGATCCAGCTCGGCGCAGGCGGCGTCGAACGCCTCGGCGAACACCGGGTACGCGGCCGTCAGCTCCAGACCCATGCCCCGTCGCTGCGACCCCTGCCCGGAGAAGACGAAGGCCGTCCGCCCCCGCACCGCCGATCCGGTGACCAGCGCAGGGTGGTCGCCGCCGCCGGCCAGGGTGTCGAGCGCCGCGACCAGGGCCTCGGTGTCGGCGCCGACCACCACCGCCCGCTCCTCCAGGACACTGCGGGTGGTGGCGAGGGAGTGGATCAGGTCCTTCGGATCAGCGCCCGCCGAGAGCCGCTGCCGCAGTCGCGCACCCTGCTCCCGCAGCGCGGGCTCGGTACGCGCCGACAGCGGCAGCGCCATCACCGACGCCTGCTGCGGCTCGGGCTCGGCGCCCACCGACGGCTGCGGTGCCGGCGGCTCCTCCAGCACGGCGTGCGCGTTCGTGCCGCTGAACCCGAACGACGAGATCGCCGCCCGACGCGGCCGGTCGCCGGTCCGCGCCCACGGCTGCTCCTCGGTGAGCAGGGCCACCGCCCCCGCGGTCCAGTCCACGTGAGGGCTGGGCTGGTCGGCGTGCAGCGTTCGCGGCAGGGTCTCGTGCCGCATCGCCTCGACCATCTTGATGATGCCGGCGACACCGGCCGCCGCCTGGGTGTGACCGATGTTCGACTTCACCGATCCCAGCCACAGCGGCTGGTCGGCGGGCCGACCCTGCCCGTACGTCGCCAGCAGCGCCTGCGCCTCGATCGGGTCGCCCAGTTTCGTGCCGGTCCCGTGGGCCTCCACCACGTCGACGTCGGCGGCCGACACACCCGCGTTGGCCAGTGCCGCCCGGATCACCCGTTGCTGCGACGGCCCGTTCGGGGCGGTCAGCCCGTTCGACGCGCCGTCCTGGTTGACCGCGCTGCCCCGGACCACCGCGAGCACCGGGTGACCGTTGGCGACGGCGTCGCTGAGCCGTTCCAGCAGGAGCATGCCGACGCCCTCGCCCCAGATCGTCCCGTCCGCGCCGGCGGAGAAGGCCCGGCACCGGGCCGTGGCGGACAGGCCCCGCTGGCGGCTGAACTCGATGAACGCGCCCGGGGTGGACATCACGGTGACACCGCCGGCCAGGGCGAGGTCGCACTCGCCCTGCCGCAGGGCCTGGCTGGCCCAGTGCAGGGCGACCAGCGACGACGAGCAGGCGGTGTCCACAGTGACCGCGGGGCCCTCCAGCCCGAAGGTGTAGGAGATCCGCCCGGAGACGACGCTCGCGGCGTTGCCGGTGCTGACGTAGCCCTCGGCGGCCTCCTGCTCACCGCTGAGCAGCGGACCGTAGTCGAGGTTGTTGGTGCCGACGAAGACCCCGGTCTGGCTTCCGCGCAGGCCGTCGGTCGGCACACCGCCGCGCTCGAACGCCTCCCACGCCGTCTCCAGCAGCAGGCGCTGTTGCGGGTCCATGGCCAGCGCCTCCCGGGGCGAGATGCCGAAGAACCCGGCGTCGAACTCGGTGGCCCCGGCCAGGAAGCCGCCCTCGCGTACGTAGGTGGTGCCGACGGCGTCCGGGTCCGGGTCGTAGAGGGCGTCCAGGTCCCAACCCCGGTCGGTGGGGAAGGCGCCGATGGCGTCGCCGCCGTCGGCCAGCAACCGCCACAGGTCCTCGGGTGAGCCGATGCCGCCGGGGAAGCGGCAGGACATCGCGACGATCGCGATCGGCTCGTCGGTGCGGCCCGCGACGGCGACGGTCGGCGTCGGGTCGGTCGCCCCGGCGACCTCGTTCTCGAGGTACGCGGCGAGCGCCTCCGGCGTCGGGTGGTCGAAGACCAGTGTGGTGGGCAGCCGCAGCCCGGTGGTGGCTCCGAGCCGGTTGCGCAGCTCGACGCCGGTCAGCGAGTCGAAGCCGATCTCGGTGAACGAACGGCCGGGGTCCACCGCGTGCGCCGACGGCAGCCGGAGCACCTCCGCGACGTGCGTCCGGACGGTCTCCAGCACCGCGTGCGCGCGCTCGGTCCCAGCAAGGTCCAGCAGCTCGGCCCGCCAGCCGTCGTCCGTCTCGGGTTCCGGCGCGGTGGTGAGGGCGTGCACCTCCGGAACGCCGTCGAGCAGCGGGCTCGGACGGGCGGCGGTGAACGCCGGTGCGAACGTCGCCCAGTCGACGTCGGCGACGACGACGCTCGTACGGTGGTCGCCGACCGCGGAGCGCAGCCCGCGCAGGGCCCGTTCGGGAGCCATCGGGCGCAGGCCGCGTCGGCGCAGTTGCTCGTCCACGGCGCTGTCGGCGGCCATGCCGCCGTCCGCCCACGGGCCCCAGCCGATCGAGGTCGCGGTGAGCCCTCGGGAGCGGCGCTGGTCGGCGATCGCGTCCAGGGCCGCGTTGGCGGCCGCGTAGGCGGCCTGGTCGCCGCTGCCCCAGACGCCAGCGATGGACGAGAACAGCACGAAGGCGTCCAGCGGTGTGTCGCGGAACAGCTCGTCCAGGTGCGTCGCGCCGAGCACCTTGGCGGCCATGACGTCGGCGATGGCGTCGGCGGTCAGGTCCGCAAGCGGGGCGTGGGTGGCGACGCCGGCGGTGTGCAGCACCGCGGTGACGGTGTCACCGGCCGCGGTCAGATCTGCGATGACCGCGCCGAGGGCGTCGCGGTCGGCCAGGTCGACGGCGCTGATCGTGACTCGCGCCCCGGCGGCGGCCAGTTCGTCGCGCAGGTCGAGGGCACCGGGTGCCGCCTCTCCCCGGCGGCTGAGCAGGACCAGGTGGTCGGCGCCGTGGCCGGCGGCCCACCGGGCGGCGTGTGCGCCCAGTGCGCCGGTGCCGCCGGTGATCAGGACAGTGCCGCGCGGCTGCCAGGGCCGACCCGTGCCGGCCGACGGGACGAGTCGCCGGCCGAGCAGCCCGGCGCGGACGGCGATCTGGTCCTCGCCCCCGGCGCCGGTCAGCGCGGCGGCCAGCAACCGTCCGTCGACCGGGCCGCTGGGCAGGTCGACGACGCCGCCCCAACCGTTGCGGAGTTCCAGGGCGGCGACCCGGCCGAGGCCCCAGACGGCCGCGGCGGGCGGGTTGGGCGCGGGGTCGTTCGGGCCGGCGGCCACGGCGCCACCGGTGATCAGCCAGAGCGGGATGTCGGTGCCCAGGGACTGGTGGGTCTGTACGGCCTGCAGAGCCTGCGCGGGGTCGTCCACCACGGCGGCCACGCCGGTGACGTCCCGCATCGTGGCCTCGTCCGGGGTGCCGCGTCGCAGGTCCAGGTCGGCGGCGGCCAGGGCGGCCGAGACGCGGGTGTCACCGGCCGGTTCGACGATCAGCCAGGTCCCGGCGGGTGCGGCGGCCGACGGCAGGGGAGCCCAGTCGATGCCGTAGCGCCCGAGCGGCCCGGCGGCGTGGTCCCGTCGCCAGGAGGCCAGGGCCGGCAGCAGTGGGGTGAGGGCGGCGCTGTCGTCCAGTTTCAGGGTCTGGGTGAGGGCGTCGAGGTCCGCACGTTCGACGGCGTCCCAGAAGGCGGCGTCGGTGGGGTTCGTCGCCCGGGAGCCGGGCCTCGGCCAGTAGCGCTGGTGCTGGAAGGCGTAGGTGGGCAGGTCGATGAGGCGTCCGCCGGTCAGGCACGGCGTCCAGTCGACCGCGACGCCGCGCACGAAGACCTGGGCGAGGGCGGTGAGCAGCGTGGTCGGCTGGTCGCGGTCAGAGCGTTGCACGGGTACGAACACCGCGTCCGCGACGCAGTCGGCACCCATCGCGGAGAGCACCCCGTCGGGGCCGATCTCCACGAACGTGCTGACGCCCGCGGCTTCCAGGGTGGCGATGCCGTCGGCGAAGCGCACGGCCTCCCGCACGTGCCGCACCCAGTAACCGGCGTCCTGCGTCTCGGCGACCTGCCCACTCACGTTGGACACAATCGGGATCCGCGGTTCGGCGTAGGTCAACGTCTGCGCGACCTGCGCGAACTCGGCCAGCATCGGCTCCATCAGCACCGAGTGGAACGCGTGGCTGACCCGCAGTCGCTTGGACTTCTTGAAGTGGGCGGCGACGGCCGTGACCTCGCCTTTCATGCCGGACAGCACCACCGAGCGGGGGCCGTTGACCGCTGCGACGGACACGCCGTCGGTCAGCAGCGGCAGCACCTCCGCTTCCATGGCCGGTACCGCCACCATGACCCCACCGGTCGGCAACGCCTGCATCAGGCGGCCTCGGGCCGCGACCAGCTTCGCCGCGTCGGGCAGGGACAGCACCCCGGAAACGTGCGCGGCGGCGATCTCACCGATCGAGTGTCCGACCAGGTAGTCCGGCATGACACCGAACGACTCGACCAGCCGGAACAGGGCCACCTCGACCGCGAACAACGCCGTCTGCGTGTAGACCGTCTGGTCCAGGTCGTCGCCGTCGGCGATCACCTCGCGCAACGGGCGGTCCAGGTGGAGGTCCAGCTCCGCGCACGCCGCGTCGAACGCCTCGGCGAACACCGGGAACGACGACGCCAACCCCAGACCCATGCCCGGCCGCTGCGACCCCTGACCGGAGAACACGAACGCCGTCTTCCCGCGTACCACCGACCCGGTGACCGGACCCGGCTCACCAGCGGCCAACGCCGCCAGCTCCTCCGGACCGAACACCACCGCCCGGTGCGCGTGCAACGACCGCGCCGACACCAGCGAGAACCCGACATCCACCCGGTCCGCCTCGACCGGGACCAGCCGGGCTGCCTGCCCACGCAACGCCTCCGGCGACCGCGCCGACAACACCCACGGCACCAGCTCGCCGACCGGGGGCCTCTCCTGGGCCGGTACCGCCGCCGAGGGGGGTTCCTCCAGGATGACGTGGGCGTTGGTGCCGGAGATCCCGAACGACGACACCCCGGCCCGACGCGGACGCCCACCAACCGACCACGGCCGGGCCTCGGTCAACAGCTGAACCGCACCCGCCGACCAGTCCACCTGCGACGTCGGCGCATCCACATGCAACGTACGCGGCAACACCTGATGCCGCATCGCCTCAACCATCTTGATGATCCCAGCAACACCAGCACCCCCACCCGCGTCCCCCATCTTCGCCTTCACCCCCCCCCACCACCACCCCCCACCATCCCCACCACCCCCACCCAAC